>DATGZX010000074.1:0-60369 GCA_035296965.1 Gemmataceae bacterium | reverse complement strand
ACAAATGCCGCACTGGCGATTATTTCCCGGTTTTTCCGGGAAAACCTCACTCTATCAAGCGGGCCAGCAGGCAGGGAAAAGAACATCGCTGGCTTGCAATATGAGGATCAACTCCCCCATCACCCTCCTGCCGGGCGCAAGCAAACTGCGCACATTGCAGGGCGGTGGGCGAAGCCCACGTTAAGAATATGCAGGGTGAAAGAGTTGGGGAAAAAGAGGAGAGTTTCCTATGAGAAAGTTCTTACTAAGCTTGGTCGCAGGGGCGATGATCCTGGGCGGGTTGGCCTTCGCGCCGTCCACAGCCACGGCTGCCCCCGGCCATCACGGTCGGGTGTACGTCTATCGAGGCTGCTATCCCGCTTACTACGGTTGGGGCTACCACTACCGGTACAACTACCGCTGGCACCGTTAGCCCGTAGCGGAAACGACTGAAACTTGCCCCATCAAACCTCACTGGGCGGGGGGCGTGAGCCCCCGAGGATCACGACCTCTGGAGACGAACGTCCCCCGCTCAGAAGCATGCCTTCCCTAAAGCTGCGGTCGCTGCTTGGCTGTTCCGAGGACTTCGATAAAGAACTCCATCATGCGCTCCTGGCGCAAGCCCGAGTGGCCCATATCCGGGCCGACTTGCACGTCGAAGCTCTTGCCGGCTTTTTGCAGCGCCTGGATGAGCTGCAGCGTGTTGCTTGGGTGGACGTTGTCGTCGGCAGTACCGAAGAAGAGCATCAGCCGGCCCTTGAGCTTGTCCGCATATTTCATCAAGCTGCCCGCATCGTAGCCTTCCTTGTTTTCGGCGGGCAGCCACATGTAGCGCTCCGTGTAAATACTGTCGTAGTTGCGGAAATCCGTGACGGCAGAGGACGCGCACGCTGCCTGAAAAACGTCCGGGTAACGCAGCAGGCTCAGGGCCGACGACGTGCCGCCGTAGGAAGTGCCGAACATGCCCACGCGCTCCTTGTCCACGTACGGGCGGTTCCAGAGCGACTTCACGCCCGCTGCCTGATCGTCGATCTCCGTGCGGCCCAGCTTCAAATAAATGGCGTCCAGAAAGCGCTTGCCGCGCCCGGCAGCGCTGCGCGAGTCGAGCGAAGCCACCAGGAAACCATACTCCGTCAGCGCATTGGGCAGTGCAAACGACTCGCGCGCGCCGTTGGTAGCCGGCCCAGCATAGACGCTTACCAGCAGCGGGTATTTCTTGTTCGGGTCGAACTGCGACGGGCGGTACAGCAAGCCGTACAGGTCGGTTTGCCCATCCGCGGCCTTGTACTTGAGCAGCTCGACGCGCTTCAGTCCAAGCTTCTCGAATTTCGTCATATCGCTCGTTGCCAGCTCCGCCAGGACCTTGCCCTTCGCATCCAGCAGGCGCGTCGTGGGCGGGGTATCGTGCGCTTCCGCCACGTCAATGAAGTGGGCTCCGTCGGGCGCCACGTTTACAGTGTGGTTGAACGCCGGGTCGGTCAGCCGGTTGTCCCCCTTGCCGTCGAGGCCGACGCGGTGCAATTGCAGCTTCATGGGGTTGTCGCCGCTGTGCGCGCGATAGTAAAGCAGCTTGGCCTTGTCGTCGACGCGCACGATATTGGAAACGTCGAGTGGATGCCCGGTGAGCGTTGCCAACAGTTTACCGGTCAGATCGTAGAGGTAGTAGTTCTTCCAGCCGGTCCGTTCGGAACTCCAGATAAAGCGTTTGCCGTCCTTGAGGAATTGCATCTCGGGCAGATTCTCCACCCAGCTCGAGGGCCATTCCTCATGCACGATCACCCGGCATTTTCCCGTCTCGGGATTCGCAGCCACGAACTCCATGATATTTTGCCGGCGATTCGTGCGGTAAAAGAGGAGTTCCTTGCCGTCCTGCGACCAGGAAACGTTGTAGACGTAGTGGCCGAGAACGTGATTGTCGAAAGGCTTGCCGTCGCGGACATCGACCCGGACGGCGTTCTTCTTGTGGACATCGAAAACGAAAAGTTCCACGACCGGATTTGGGTCGCCAGGCAGGGGATAGGCCTCGGTGTCGAGCGTGTCGTGCAGCTTGGTTTGGCTCAGGGACAGGTAATAATCGGGCACCCGGCTCTCATTGAACGCATAGTAGGCGATCTTGCCGCTATCGGGCGACCACCACATGGCGGTGCGCTGGAACAGCTCTTCGCCATAGACCCAGCTCGCGATGCCGTACTTGGTGCGCGTCTTCTCGCTGCCGTCCGTGGTGATGGGGGTTTCGACGACGCCGCTGGGATCGCTTAGCCAGAGATTGCGGTCGCGATAAAACACCTTGAGCTTGCCGTCGGGCGACAGCGCCGAGGCAAACTGCCGGCCGCGCGCGGGCCCGCCTTGCTGGAAGCGCCGACCGCGGCCGCCGCCGCGCTGGCCGGGACCCTGCGTGCCGGTCGAGCCGGGTAGTTCGGTTGCTTTACCTGCGGCGACATTGTAGCGATAGCGCTTGCCGTCTTTCTGGTATTCGAACGCTTTGCCGTCCTCGACCCAGGTCACCGCGAGCGTGCCCAACTTGACGGAGTCGCGGATCGCGGGACTCATTTTCTTGTACTGCTCGTACCCCGGCATGTGCTGCAGCCGGTCTTGCGCGCTTGCGCTGCGCGGCAAGCCGCCGAGCAGGATTGCGCAGACGATGATGAGATAAGCATTCCAAGTAGAGGTGCTACGGTTTTTCATCGGTGATTTCCTGGTGCATGCGAACATTGAGGATTGTACAGCCCCGCGTCGAACAGGCCCTAGAGTAGCATAACCGACGGAAGCTGCCGATCAAGTAGACTCTGGTGCGAGTTTTCCCGATTCTGATCCGTAGAAATCGTTTGCCGGCGACCAAGCGAATACAGGAACGACTCGTTTAACCGCGACCCAGCGGGGAGCGCGAACAGACAGGATACAGTGTCCCTTCTGTTCGCGCTCCCCGCTGGGTCGCGATTAAACAAAACATCAACCCACTTTGGGAGCAGAAAGGCGGCGCACTCAACTGGTTGCTAGGAAGCCTAGAGAGGGAGAGCAGAAAATGGTCTGCGATTTTTCGCCATGGACCTCGAAGCGAAGGAATGGCCGTTTGTGCTTACTTAGAATCGCCTCGCACAGCCTGGTGGTCATGATCTCACCGTATCTCTCGGCATCGTCGAACACGAGGATCCAGGAATCGTCCAGGATTCCCGGAATGTATTCGAGGATCCCGGAGCGCGAGTAGGGCGTAAATTCCGTGCCCTTGGCGCCGTGATCCGGACCGTCCACCAGGATGAGGCCGAAGCGCCGGGCCCGCAAGTCGGCTACATCCCGGTACCACAGGCTGTGGATCGGCCGGCAAGAGCGCGGATCAAGAAAAACACGCTTCTCCAACGGCCGGTAACGATAGTCATGGCCTTGTGCCTCTTGGGGGATCAGCGCGCGCATGCGCCTGGCCCAATCGGCATCCTGTTCCAGGGTGATGACGTGGGAGTCCGGATTCGCCTTCTGGTAACACGTGAGGAGCTTGGTGGTCTGTCCGGAGCCGAGCTCCAAAATCCTCTGCGGCCTGGAGAAGCGGAGGCACTTGAGCAGCAAGAGCTGCAGGGAAGGATTTGCGGCCGCTCCGTCCGTATAGAAATCGTCCAGGACGTAGCCTGAACGAGCCAAGCCGCATTCAAGAGAAAAGAGTGCCTGCACGTCGGTCAGCCTGGCAATCAACCGGGAGATCAAGAGCACGACGAGGGTGAGCAGAAGGACAAGACTGGCTGCCGCGCTAAGAAGGGCCACCTGCGTAAGACCGGGAACAATCAGCGCGGCGCCCAGAATCAGGAGGACAGCTGCACATGCTCCCAGAACGGCGGCCTTGACTGTGCGGAAAGGCCCGCGGACCAGTTTGCAGTACTGGTGCCAGAATATTGCGAGCAAAGATATGCGAGGGCCCCGGCCGAAACCGCCCGGCGCATCGCGCCGCGCCCGCGGTTGCGCTCCTGAATCCTCTCCAGCTTCCCTTGGCATTTCCTCCCGGGTGGAAACACCTCGATAATCCACATCCATGACCACCTCTGCCCGAATCAAGGCTATCGAAGGGGAACACTATTTGCGGATTGCCGACCGCAGGTAGTCGAAGTTGGCGGCAAATTCCTTCGCTTCATCTGCATTCCAGTACTGCATCCTGTCGACGTACGTGACCTTCACGGCCAGCCCCCGCGTCCAGTTCTCGCCGCGCGCGCGTGCAGTCTCCCGGATGGTGTTTTCGAGGACCGCGGTTGCCTTCTGGCATGTCATGTTCTCCAGCGCCCATTCGTGAGGGGAGAATGATTGGAAATGCTGGATCGCCCAGAGCAACCGATCAGGCAGATCACCCTCCGAGGAAAAACTCCCCGTTTGGGGGTTGATATGCGGGTAGGGCTGACCGTAATTGAAGCCTTCGCGAAGGATGCAAGGGACGCCTGCAAACATGCCTTCAATGCTCGATCGGTTACACCCCTCGCGGCGCGACCAGACGAGGTTGATCCTGGCGCGGTTGAGCTGTTCATTCACTTCCGCGGGCGACAGGCGTTCGTAGACCTCCAGCTGATCGTCCACATGGTAGTGCTGCGCCTGTCGGAGGATGTCCTCCCTGGTGTAGTCGGCTGGGTAACCCAGCAGGACCGCATTAAGCGCTTCTCCGCGCGCCCGCAGCTCGGCTAGAGCAGCGAAGAACCTGTAGTGTCGCTTGTAGCGGCCCCAGCTACCGACCATCACCACGTCGACGTCCTTGGCCACGCCTGGCAACGGCCGGAAGACGCGATGGTCCACCCACCAATTGTCGCCCAGGGGCACTGGGACGAAGCTGCAACCAAGCCGGCGGAGAAACAAGGCGTCGCGCGGTTCCGGGGCCTGGATGAAAACAGGCACGTCGAGCCGAGCGTAGCAGAGGATGTCGAGGTCGCAATAACCGGACCAGCTTGGCTCGAGGACAATGTGATATTGCTTCGAGATCCGCGCGAGGTCGAAGCATTTGGCGAAGAGCGGCAACGCGAACGTGTAGTCGATGAGGAGCACGCCCTTCTCGTTCGGAGCCGGCGACTTCAATACGAGCGCGCGCGTGCCGAGAAGCCTTGCGGGGTCATCATGAAACTTGGCGGTCCATGAAGTACTGGAGAGGCCTTCGATGTGGCGTGCGCAGGTCCACGCCAGGGAGTGCGCGTCCTGACCGTTCTGCTGAGCCCGCGCCTTTAGCCACCGCTCGACAAAACTGCTGGCCCATTCCGAGTAGGCCGCCCGATGCACGGCCGACAGAATGTGAATTGCCTTGGCAGTCCGACCGGCAAGATAGCAAGCGTAACCCGCGACGATTCCCAGCAGCGCGACGAGCTTCCGAGATAGGAAACTATCAAACCTCAGGTATTCCCGCACCTGGACCTTGGCCAGCTCCGATCTGCAGCCCTGAACATCCTGGGGAACATCCAGTCGCAATTCCTTGGAACGAGTCGTCATGGGAGCCATCCCGGAAAATTTCCCAAGCCGACGAACTACCGCTTTGGGGGAAGTTCGTCCTGGCGAAATCGTAAACAACGGCCCTGCCAGCGGCCGACCTGGCGACCTGGCTTCTTTGCCTGGCACGGGAGATTTCGGCGCGGGCCATGTCGCACGGGGCGCAATATCATCGCGCCGTGCGCGTCGCTGCCTAGTTTTTGGACAATTGCGAGGTCGTGGGCTCGGAATCACTACGATGTGGAGAGTGCCGCATCCCGTGGATCAGCCCTGTGATGAAGAGCCGGTTCCTTTTGCTCATGGGAGAGCATGCGGCGAGCAAAGCTAAGGGTTCCACCCTGACACCTCTCTTCCTTGATAGACCTCACGTTCCGCGGGACGGGTGTACAGTCAGAACAGCAATCCACCCCATCTGGGGCGGTACCCTGAAATCTACGTCGCAACCTGAAATACGCAAGTATTCATCCCAAAATTGATCTAATCTCATGAGCACAAGCAACTTGCGATCATAAATTCTAGATTGAGCCAGCGACTCTGCAGGACAGCGGACCGCCTGTGCCCAGCGTTCCGACGATGGAGAAGCTCGCAGGCTGTTTTGGCCTCGATTCATTTAGGACGTGAAGGGTTGATAATAAGGCTTTGCGTCTTCTCGCGAGGCAATGGCCGGGCTCCAGGAGGCTCGCGCCAACGAAACCAGGTCGCGTCCGTTAAGACACACAGGAAGTAATTTCACCGCGAAGGCATTGTGTGAATCGATGAGGACTCCCAGGCTGTGCTCGCGATGAGAATGTAATTCGTTTTCACCAGATGTTCACATTGCCCGAGACGGCCATTTGCTCCGGGCGTCCTATCTCCAGGAGGTGATTTGCATGATGACGACATTTCTTCGGGCCAGCGTCCTTGTGCTGCTTGGCGTTCCCGTGGTTCCAGGGAGTGCACCGTCGGTCCCTTCTACGCCCTTGCAACGCGAATCAGACCTGATAGCCCAGCGGGCCCGAGAGGTGCGCGCCAAGCTCGCCCTCCCGATTACTCTCGAAAAGGGTCTGGATGAAATCCCGTTTAAGGATGCCTGCGAGTTCATTCAGGACCGCTACGATGTCACGATCGTCATTGATTCGAAGGCGTTCGAGACCGATTATGGGTTGGACAAGGTTCCTGAATTCAAGGTTTCTCTGCCCAAGATGGTTGGTGTCAGGCTCAGTACGGTATTGCGGATGCTCGCGGTTCAGTTCAACGGGACTTACCTGGCTCGGCCCGACCACATCTTGATCACGACCCCGCTGCACACGCGGCCGGAATACTGGAAGGCAGGCTATCCCCAGCTGGTGCCCGGCGTGGATGCTGAGTTTGACAAGCGGCCTCTCAGCGAAGCCTTGCGCGAGCTGGCGCAACTGACGGGCATCAATATCGTGCTCGATGCGCGCGTGGGCGAGAAGGGTAAGGCCCCAGTGACGGCTACCCTGACCAATGCTCCCCTCGACACGGCCGTGTGCTTGCTGGCCGACATGGCGGGCCTGCGCTCCGTTGCGGTCGACGGAGCCTTGTACGTGACCACGAAAAAAAATGCCGAGCAATGGAAAAACGAAAAGCCCAAAGTGGTCGAGGCAACGCCCACGCAGCCCGTCAAGCCGGAGAAGCCGGCCGCTCCCGCTGCGGGCGCGGCAACAAAGACAGCCCCGGCGGAAGCCAAGAAACCCTAGAAATGAGTAGGACGCTGGCGTTGAAAGCCAGCCAATGAGTTTTAGGAGTCCGATCAGAAGAACCTCGCTTACGCTTCGGGCTAGTACGCGGGTGATTGAGTAACAGTATGCCTGATTCCGGCTTTAAGATTTTCATTTGATAGCGCGCTAACCATCGCGCTCCTGTCGCGATTTTGTCTTGCCTTTCCTGTTATTTCGCATCAAATGACCAGCGTCCGCCCGCTCGGGCGTGAAAGGTCAGGAATTAACAGGAGCTGCCATGAAACAAGCAAAGCCAGCGACAGGAATGATGGTGAGCTGCGTGGTGCTGCTCGGCGCGCAATGCGTCTGCGCCCAGGATTGGCCCCAGTGGCGCGGGCCCAATCGAGACGCGAAGGCCACAGGATTCGACGCGCCCAAGACCTGGCCCAAGGAGCTGACGCAGAAATGGAAAGTAAAAGTGGGCGACGGTGTTGCCACGCCCGCCCTGGTGGGCGACAAGGTGTATGTCTTTTCCCGCGAGGGTGGGGACGAGATCATCCGCTGCCTCGACGCGGAAGCGGGCAAGGAACTCTGGCAGAACAAGTATCCTGCCCAAGGCGCTACGGGACCGGCAGTCGCGTTCCCCGGGCCACGGAGTTCCCCGACCGTGGTCGATGGCAAGGTCGTGACGCTGGGCGTGCGCGGCACCCTTTCCTGCCTCGATGCGGCCAGCGGGAAATTGCTCTGGCGCAAAGATGACATCAAAGGCGTGCCCAGGTTTTTCACGGCGAGCTCACCGATTGTCCTGGATGGTCAATGCATCGCACAGCTTGGGGGAGGCAACAACGGGGAACTGGTTGCCTATGATTTGACGACCGGCGCTGAAAAATGGAAATGGACGGGAGACAGCCCTGCTTACTCGTCGCCCGCGCTCATGACTGTAGGCGGCACGAAGCTGATCATCGCTATGACCGAGACGAAATTGGTGGCTGTGGAAGCGGCCGATGGCAAGCTCGTCTGGCAGGCACCCTTCGCGGTCCAGCGGGGAGGATACAATGCCGCCACGCCCATCGTGAAGGGCCAAACGCTGATCTACACCGGATCGGGCCGCGGTGCGACGGCCGTGAAATTCGACAAGGAAGGCGACAAGATAACCGCGAAGGAACTTTGGAAGAATCCGGATAAATCGGTCCAGTTCAACACACCGGTGCTCAAGGATGGACTGCTCTACGGTCTTACCCAGAGCAACGAGTTCTTCTGCCTCAACGCGGAAACCGGCAAAACCGTATGGAGCGCTCCCGCGCCAACGGCGACGGGCGGCGCGCCGCCAGCGGCAGGCGGACAGCCTGGCCAGGGTGGGAGACAGGGCGGCGGTCGCGCTGGACGTGGCGGCGGCATGCGTGGCGGCGGCGGACGAGCCGGATATGGATCCATCGTTGACGCTGGTTCGGTCCTCTTGGCGCTAACTCCCAGTGCCCAGCTGATCGTCTTCGAACCTGGTGAAAAGGAATTCAAGCAAGTCGCCAAGTACAAGGTTGGGGACAAGGACACCTACGCGTATCCCGTCGTCTCCGGCAAGCGGATCTTCGCAAAAGACCACGATGCGCTGACGCTCTGGGCGATTGAGCAGCAATAACGAGCGCTGAAGCTGCTCAAACGGCCAATTTTCGTTTAACCGCGAGCCCGCGGCGAGCGCGTCAACGCGGAGGCACACTGCCGCCGTTTGTACACGCGCTCGCCGCGGGCTCGCGGCTAAACGAAATGTACTTCCTCCTTCGCATATCTTTCTCAACATTTTGCCAAGCGACGTTCGATGAGTTCACGATCGTGCGGTGAGCTGGTCTTGTGCTTGGCCGCTTCAAGGTGCTGCCGGGCCCGCGTCAAATCACCCGCACGCCGGTAGAACTCACCCAGGGTGGTATCGAACAGGTGATAGTGACGAAGTGCCGGGTCGCCACTCACTTCGTCCAGGGCGCGGATTCCCGCTTGCGGGCCTTCGATCTCGGCGACAACGATGGCGCGGTTGAGCAGATAGACCGGGGAGCGATGCAGCGAAAGCAGTGCATCGTAGAGGCGCAGGATCGCCGGCCAATCGGTTTCGGCATAGCTGTCGGCAGAACAATGATAGAGGGCGATACCCGCCTCCAAGTGAAACGTGGAGACGACCTCTCCCTCCGCCGACTGGTCGAGGAACTCTTGGGCGCGCCGAATCAGCCGGCGATCCCACTTGGTGCGATCCTGGTCCTCCATGAGCAGGATGCAGCCTCGATCGTCGAGCCGGGCGTCCAGGCGGGCGGCGTGAAAGAGCATCAGGGCCATGAGCGCGCGTGTCGGCGGCGTGCTGCAGCGCTCGTGCGAACAAAGCAAATAGCAGAGCCGGGCCGCCTCTTCACAGAGATCGGCGCGAATGGCCGTCTCGCCTTTCGACGAGCTGTAGCCTTCATTGAAGATCAAGTAAAGCACCTGGTGGACGACGTCGAGCCGTTGCACGAGTTCGCCGGCTTCGGGTGGGTCGAGTGAGACATGATGATCGACCAGGTCACGTCTGGCGCGCTGGAGCCGTTTCTTGACGGTCTCCTCGGCAAGCAAGAGCGCTCGGGCAATCTCGGAGTTGCCGAAGCCGCACAACGCCTTCAAGGTCAGGGCCAGCTGGTTCTCACGCTGCAGCCGGGGATGGCAGCAGGCGAAGATCATCCGTAGCTGACTGTCTTCAATCGTGGTATCGAGGAACAGGTCGTCGATGCTCTCGTCATGCGCTGGGCGGGCTGCAGCCCACTGGCGGGTGACGCGGCGGCCGATCTCGCTGCGCCGCAGCTGATCGAGGACCTTGTTCTTGGCGACACGATGGATCCAGCCCGATGGGTTTTGCGGCACGCCGCCCACGCGCCACGACTGCAGGGCGTCAACCAGCGTGGCCTGCACCATTTCCTCGACCAGTTCGAAGTTCCGCCAACCAAAGAACCGGGTCAGCACGGCCACCAGTCGCCCCGCCTCGCGGCGAAAGAAATGCTCGACAAGTGGAGCGACTGGTTCCGGCTGTGCTGTGGACATGGCTAGTCCGCCTCAGAGGGACCATTTGCCTCGCGCCGTGTCAGGCTTTCAAGCCCGCGAGGGCGCGGACTTCCACCGAACCGCCGGCAAGCAGGGCAGGGCAGCCCTTGGCAAGCTCCGCCGCGGCCGCGATGGTGTCCGCCTCGACGATGGAGAAGCCGCCCACGATTTCCTTGGATTCGACGAACGGCCCGTCCGTAACGACTTTCTTGGCGTTGACCACGCGGCCTTCTTGCGTCAAAGCGTCGCCGGGGTTCACCATCCAGCCCTTTTGCATGCCTTCCTGGATCCACGTAGCCCACTTCTGCATGTGCTGCTGCATCTCTTCGGGCGAAAACTGGGTAAAAGCTTCATTTTTACCACGGTACACAAACAGGAAATTAGCCATGAAATTGCTCCTTTCGAGGGTTAGCCCGCTTGGCGATGTCAAAAGATCTGCGCCCAGCAGGATTTCAGCGATCGCTCACTTTTTACGAATGAGGTCGAATGCATGTTTGCCAGCCGGCTTTCCGTCCATGTAGAGTTCCCATTCGCCCTGGATGTGGTCTGCATCGACGAAGCGGATATGGCAATCATGCATGTGGGTGTCCTTCGCCGGGTTGAGATTGCCGCCTCCAGCGAACTCGAAGAAGAGTTCGTCCTTGCTGTCGCCGTTCTTGCTGCGCATCCGCGGCTGATTTCCCAGGTGGCAATAGTGCGTCAGCGCGACCTGGTCGCCGTCGGCGGTATAAACGGTGACCATTTCCATTTCATCACCAGGAAAAACCGTCTCGACAACCGCGCTTCCGCCCGAGGTCGTCCGATACCGTGAGATGACCTTTCCCTTGAGCTTTTCCTCCTTTGGGTTCGCACTTACCCAGTCGCCCGCCAGTTTTTTGAATCGTTCGAGATTGGAACGGCCTTCCTTGGCGTCGTCCGCTGCCTTCTTCTCTGTTTTCGCCGGCTCACCCGCGGCCGCAGTGGCCGCCAGCAATGTGCCCATCAGCAATCCGCATAAGATCTTGGACCGTGCCATGATAGAACTCCAGCAGGTGTTCGTGAAGCCGGCCGCACGCTGCAGCCGGCATTTCATAGGCATGACGAACGAACCTGCCGGCGGGGGACAAGAATCTTCCCCGAGAATCATTGTTGAGCTTAGCACGGAGGCAGCGCGGGCAGAAGCAGAAATGGGGTGGCTCGTGAACTCAGGTAGTGGCTCAAGCTGGCAGCTTGAGCTACGAGAAACGTGATAGCGGATTGGCGAAGGAAAACACTACCCAAGGCTTTGGGCCAGGAATGCTCTTCCCAATCGGCGGTTGGTCTCCGGCAGCCTTCTGGCCAGCGTTTCGATCGAGAAAGAATTCCTGATCTTCATTGCCTGGCAGGATTCGGCTCCACGATGAGGTAGGCGTAGGTGGTCATGCCCAAGGCGCGCATCTTGGCACGCAGGGTTGTGCGGGAGATGCCGAGCAGCTCACTCGCCTGGACCTGGTTGCCTTTCACGTGACGAAGGACTACATCGAGCACGGTCCGGTCGGTTTCCAGGCACAGCTGCCGGTAGAGGTCTGTTTCGCCGGCACGAAGCAAGTCGGCCGTGCGCGTGGCGAGATCGGGCAGCCTGGCCAGGCCTCCCGGCCCTTGTGTCACGGCGCCTGGCTGAAGAAGGTTTTCGGGAAGGCATTCGAGCGTAAGAATCTCCCCGGACGCGCGAATCATCGCGTACTTCAGCACACTTTGGAGCTGCCGGATATTGCCCGGCCACTCATAACCCGCGAGTCGTTCGCGCACGCCGGGTGCCATACCGTGCACAGCCCGCCCCAAGGTCCGGGCCAGCGAGCGAAGAAAGTGATCGGTAAGCAAGGGGATGTCCTCGCGACGCTCGCGCAAGGGCGGTAGATGGATGGAGAAGACATTCAAACGGAAGAACAGGTCGCTACGGAATCGCCGGGCTGCCACTTCCTTCTCGAGGTCCTTATTGGTTGCTGCCAATACGCGAACGTCGGTCCGAATCGACTCCTCGCCGCCGACCCGCTCGAAGCATTGTTCTTGCAAAACGCGCAGCAGCTTGGACTGCGTCCAGACGGACATATCGCC
The DNA here is from genome assembly GCA_035296965.1 of Gemmataceae bacterium. Lineage (GTDB taxonomy): Bacteria > Planctomycetota > Planctomycetia > Gemmatales > Gemmataceae > DATGZX01. Next base: position 48,166 of record DATGZX010000074.1, on the reverse strand, counting down.
GACTTCGTCAAGGAACAACGTGCCGCCGCTGGCCTGTTCGAACCGGCCTATGCGGCGCCGTTCGGCCCCCGTGAACGCTCCCTTTTCGTGCCCGAATAGCTCGCTTTCCAAAAGCGCCTCGGGGATCGCTGCACAGTTGATGGCCAGGAACGTCTTGTCGGCGCGACCGCTGTGCTGCCACAGCGCGCGCGCCACGAGTTCCTTGCCGGTCCCACTTTCCCCAGTGATGAGCACCGTCAAGTCACTCGGCGCGACCCGACCGATGGCCTTGTAGACTTCGTGCATGGCCGGCGATCGACCGACGATGCGCTCTGCATCTCCCCCGGCCTCGCCCTCGTCAAAGACTGTCGGCACATGCCGGAATCGGCTCAATTCCAACGCGCGCTGCACCAGCTCCCGAAGGTAAGGTACGTCGATTGGCTTCAGCAGATATTCGTAGGCACCACGCTTCATCGCCTCGATGGCGGTCTCGGTCGCGCCGTAGGCCGTAACCACGATAACGGGCAAGCGCGGGTCAATCTCCCGAATGCGGTCAAATACCTCCAGACCTGACATGTCCGAAAGGCGCACATCGATGATGGCCACGTCCGGCCGCATCGATTTTGCCAGTTCAATGGCTTGGCGACCCGTCTTGGCGCCGATCACTTCCAGAGTATCCGAGCGAAACGTTTTCTCAATCGAGTAGAGAACGTTCGGCTCGTCGTCCACAACTAGCAATTTAGGCATGGTTTCCTCGTGGGAGTCCCTTCATGGGGAAACCGCGCCTAAGGGCGCGCCCTTCGCGCCTGTCGCTGGGAATCGAACGATGAATTCAGCACCTCCATCTGGCCGGTTCGTGGCGGTGATGGTGCCGCCGTGAGCCTCCGCGATCCGCTTGCAGATCGATAGTCCTAGACCGAGGCCCGCTTCCTTGGATGTGATAAACGGATCGAAAATACGCGGACCTAATTCGTGAGGCAGTCCGCAGCCGTTGTCTGCGACACGCAACATAAGTGCGCCCTCCTTGTCCTGCCCGAGACGAACTTCGATTCGCCCGCCCGCTTTGACGGCATCCAGGGCATTAAGCGCAAGATTCATCACGACCTGCCGGAATTGTCCGGGGTCGACGGCGATTCGGATCGAACCTGCCGGGCGGTCCAGTGCGACGGTCACGCCGGCCGTCGATGCGCGGACAGCGATCAACCCGAGGGTCTCCTCCACCAGCGAGCAAGCGTCGACAATCCGTCTCTCCGGAAGAGGAGGGCGGGCGAAATCGAGGAAGGACCGGACAAGCCCTTCGAGGCGGGACACCTCCTCGTCTACCACAGCGAGGTCGCGACCCGCCAAAACGGGCGCCGGGAAAGACCTCATCCCTTTTCGCACGGGAAACTCGTTCTCCGTCAGCGCCGATTGAACGAGCATCTTTATCGTGGTGAGCGGGTTATGCAACTCATGTGCCATGCCAGCCGCAAGATGGCCCAAGGCTGCTAGCTGCTCGGCGCGCAGGGCTGCGCGCTCACTCCGCTCCAAGCGCTCGATAAACCGTCGCGCCAACCAGAAGCCTGCCGCAAGTCCTGCGCCGGCCCCGCATATCCCCAGAAAGAGGAGGCCGAAAACGAGACCGTCTGCCGCGGCCTGGTTCTCGGTAACGCTCTGGTCGACCTCCTCCTCGTTTAGATCCAGGAACTCGTGTGTCGGCATGAGGATTTCAGCGGTCAATAGACTTTCGAGCCGGTCGCAATCCTGCTGAGTAAGCGTTGCGGGCTTTGTCGTGATCCGCTCCATCTCTCCGCCGAATGATTCCCACCCTTGGCGGACGCGAGTCGACAACTCATGCTCGCGGGGCGTAAAGCTCCAGTGTTCGATCTCCGCCACCCAACGGTCCATCTCGGCCCGAAAGGCCCCCATGGCCTCCACAGGACGGCGATCGCCGGAGATACGAAATTGCTGCAGGCGGCTCCGGCACTCGCGGACCAGTATCTCCAGTTCCTCGGCAGCCCGCATGGCCGAGACGTTTTCCCGCACTTCAAGTGAGACGCGCTCTTGGAGGCGCTGCACCCGCCAAGCAGCCCAAATGCCGACGGCGAGCAGTAAAACGCTGATCGGAACCACCGGGATCGTCAGGTGCCGAAGCAGGCGGCGATTCATGAGTTAACCCCAATTGGCGCGACGTCGGGACGGTAATGAGATCATTGATGGACAGAAACTGGCCAGGTAATGACCAGAATCTGCGCAGGGATCTTTAAGAATTCTTCAAAGAAATCGAAAAAAATGAAGCACGCTTTCCCGACCTGACGATAGAACCTCTATTCTCGGGCAAGGACGTCGGTCATGCCAGATGCTCTCTTGTCCGGCGCTGGCGTGTCCCTCGAAAGGAGGTCTGGCCCCATGATGCGTAGCCAACTGCTCGCTCTATGCGGATTGATGCTGATGAGCGGATGCATGACTGAAGCGCGGCGACGAGCGGACCAGGCCGCGTGCGATCTTGCCGCCCAACCCTTCGACCTGCTTCCTTCCCTGTCCGTGGAAACCAAGTCGGAGGTCTCAGCTTCAGCGCTTGCTACGGTAAAGAAGGTCCTGAACGCGCCAGGGCCGGAACTCGACATTCGGACGACATCCTTCATGCAACCTGGCGAGGCGACTCAACCTCCCGCGCAGGGCTTCAAGACGACGTCAATTCCGATCCCGCCGGAAGTTCCCGGCTCCGAGATTACGCCACTACCCAAGGACCCACAAGCGGTCAAGCGCCTGATCAAGCAAATCTACCCGGAATTAGCACCATTGCCGAAAGAGCCGGTCCCCTTGCCGGGGCCTGACGGCAAACCCTACACGCTCTCATCCTTGCAGCAACTTGCAGCACTCAACAGTCCCACGATACGCCAGGCCGCTGCCGATGTCGAGGCGGCTCGCGGCAACCTGATCCAGGCGAAGGCCTATCCCAATCCAACGGTTGGCCTGCAGTTCCAACCGTCCAATGACGGCAGTACGTCAGGCGTCGTTGGCCCCTTCATCGATCAGACGATCAAGACCGGCGGCAAGCTCAAACTGGCGGCCGCCGCCGCGGAGATGACCCTTGCCAACGCCGAGTTGTCCCTTAAGCGCGCCCGCATGGACCTCGCCACCCAGGTCCGGAACGCCTATTACGCCTTGCTGGTGGCCCAGGAGAGCATGCGCGTGAACAAGGCCATGGCGCGCTTTACGGACGACGTGTACCGCCAACATATCGACCTTCTGCTGGGAGTACAGGCTGCCGCTTTCGAGCCAACCGCCCTGCGTTCCCTGGCCTATACGGCTCGGCTGGCATACGAGCAGTCCATGCAGGCCTACATTTACTCCTGGAATCAGCTCGTCGCCGTGCTCGGCCTCCGCACTCTGCCCCTCGCGCAAGTCGCCGGCCGCATTGACGCGTATATTCCCTACTACGACTATGACGCCGTGCGGGCCCACGTGCTGCAATACCACACCGATGTGCTCATCGCCCGCAACGGCATCGACTTCGCGAAATACAATCTACAGCTGGCGCGGGTTACTCCCGTGCCGGACGTGGATTTCAACGTCGCCACTCTGAAGGAGTACGTGCTGCCGCCCAAACAGTGGGCGCCCACCTTGACGCTTGGCTTTCCGCTCCCGGTCTGGGACCAAAATCGGGGCAACATCATGGCTGCCGAAGCGGCGCTCATGCGCGCCAGCGAGGAGCCACACCGAGTGGAAGAGTCCTGGACCAATACGCTCGCCGGCGCCTACATGGGCTACACAACGAATCTCAAGGCGCTGCAATACTACCGCCGTAATATCCTGCCCGACCAGGTCCAGTACTATCGCGGCACGTTCGATGCCTACCATCTCAACCCCGCCAACGTGCCGTTCGGCAACATCGTCTCCGCCCAGCAAACCCTGGCAGCGTCCGTCACCACTTACTTGACGATCCTGGGTCAGCTCTGGACGTCGGTTGTCAGCGTGGCCGACCCGCTGCAAACGGATGACCTGTTTCAGCTCGGGAAACCATTGGCTGTGCCCGCGCTTCCCGACCTGGATAAGCTGCTCGCACCGTGGCCTTGCTGCCATGAATGTCCACCGGCCGGCCTTGGCCAGAAGAGTAACTGCTGCGGTTGTACCTCGACAACCGTGCCTGAAACGCCTCGGAATACGCCGACTGTCAGCAAAGCGAACTGAGTGAAAGCGTAGGGTGCGTCGAGTACTCGATGACGCACTTTCTGCGAGTGCCAATGGTGGTGCGTCATCGAGTACTCGACGCACCCCACGCAAGCTGAGGAGTCCGTCCATGATCCGAACTTCTTGTCCGCTGGTAGTTCTGACCATGCTGGGAGCCTTGCTGTCTGTTTCACGCGGGTTTGCCCAGGCTCCAAAGTCCGGCACGACGGAACCCGCCCTCACAGCCGATCAGGCCCAACCAGATCCTTTGCCTGGTCTGCCGCAGCCGCCGGCGATTCCCGGTTCGCTTTTTCAGCAGCCAGGCCCCACACCGCCTTATACCTGCGAGCCGTTAGCCGGGCCCTATTTCCAACCCGACGCGCGCCTCGACCCTCCCTCCCAGCCGCCGCTGGGCTGGTTCACGGACGCAGAGCTTGACATCGTGGGGCCGCACGTGAAAAATCGCCTTACCGACTCTGTAACCGTAGGCAGCAGACCGCCCGATATCGTCCACCTCGGCAGCGCCGATCTGGACTGGACCGCCTCGCCCCGCTTCGAGGTGGGTTATCGCTTGCCGGCGGGCTTTGGAGCATTCGCTCTTAGTTACCGGTTTCTCGCAACCGACGGCTCGGGCACGATCCAGGGTCCGGACGCGCCGGCTTCCCTCACAAGCCGGCTGGACGTGAATGTCGTCGATCTGGATTATGTCAGCTGGGAATTCTTCACCGAGCAATGGCCCTACTGTCACATGAAATGGTTTTTCGGAGTCCGCTATGCGGACGTCTTTTTCGATTCGCTCGCCGCAGAGCCTTTCGCTGCAGCCGCGGCCGGCAGCGGCATCTTCGAAACCAGAGTCAGCAATAATTTCTCGGGTGCGGGGCCGCACGCCGGGGTCGAGCTGACACGCTCCCTGGGTGGGTCCGGGCTGGCGCTGACTGCCAGATGCGATGGAGCACTCGTTTTCGGCCAACTCCATCAACACTTTTTCGAGAATTCCACGACGCTGGATGCCAGCGGCCAGCCGCTTTCAGGATTGACCCAGGAGTCGAATCCGCAGACGGTGCCTATTATTAATGTGCTTCTGGGTCTCAGTTGGAAACCACCAGCTCTTCCAAACGCCTCCTTCTCGTTGGGTTACGTCTATGAATATTGGTGGGACGTCGGCAGGCTGAGCACGAACACCTCCCGCGGGGAAATGAGCGATCAAGGAATCCAGTTCCGGGCAGAGTGGAGCTTCTAGTTCACTTTCGAATCATTAGTCACCGGCTTTACTCAATGTGCATGAATCGGCGAGCGGTCCGAGGCTTGATGCACCTCCTGGGTGTGGTTCCTACCACGTCCTTTGCCAACAGGCAGGGGATGCGCTCCGGCTAATACTTATCCGAGTAACCACATCGTTCATATACCTGTCGGTTTTCTCCGCCGAAAACTTGTCCACCACCCCTGTCGTCTTATTTGCTTGATCCGCTTGCAATCGGTCATCCGTTGCTAAGCCCATCCGGCCCGCTGTGCGGTCACAATCTGGTCATCACTCTGACCAGATTATGACCACACAGCGGGCGCGCATTTCTGCGGTCCCCTTGCTCCAGCGCATGCGTTTTGCCAGCCGCACAAGGCATTTCTGTTACGCTCCCGCCTGGCACCGCGGATTGGCGCGCGAGATGCATAACTCCGGCCCGCGTGGCTCATCTTCATTGCCGGAGAGCAATCGTCATGCTGGCCAACCGCCGATTGCCGATCATTCTCCTCGTCGAGGACGACCAGCGGTTGGCTCAGGTACTCTGCCGAGTTTTGACAAAATCGGGGTACGAGGTCGAATGGGCGGTCAACGCCGCAGCCGCTGTCCGCGACTTCCAACGCGCACCTGAAGTTGCCCTGCTCGATCTCCACTTGCCCGACGGCGACGGCGTGGAACTGGCTGCGGTGTTACGAGCACGCTACCCCGATTTGCCCATGATCTTGATGACGGGGTGCCCGTTTCGCCTCCGGGAGCGACCGGAAGGCGCCAAGTATTTCCGCCAGGTGTTACAGAAGCCGCCGGAGCTGCCGCACCTTCGGGAAGCGATCTCCGCAGCATTGAAAGAGGACCCTCATGCAAACCACAACGCCGCCTACCCCCGTTGACCAGGGCAATGGCCAGCCCATCCCAGGCACCCTGGCTCCGGCACCAGTCCACCATCTCGAAACTGTCGCGCACGCTCCGCTCTGGCAGAGAATCGTCAGTGGGATGATCGTGTTCGTGATCCTGGCTGCGTTTTGCAGCTTCGTGCTCGGCGTGCAATTCCCGGGCTTATACGGCCGCGACAAGGATGAAGGGACCAAAGAGCATAAAGACAACGATCCACCGCCGCTGCCAGGGGTCTCCTTGGTGAAGGGTAAGCCGCACACCCTCGAGGTTCCAGAAGACGTGCGCAGGGTCCTGGGAATTCGCAAGGGCGACAAAGAATTGCTCGCTGTGGCGCGGGCGCCGGAGGTAATGCGGCCGCTGGTGATGACCGGTTCCACGGCCCTGAATCCAACTCGCCTTGCCCGCATCCGGGCGCGCTTCGCGCCGGCCCGAGTGGTGCAGATTGCCCAGATCCAAGATTTTTCCCACAAGACCGGAAGAACCGTGTTCCGCGAGATGGGGAATGGGGACTTCGTGAAGAAGGGCGATGTCCTCGGCGTTTTCTATAGTCTGGACGTGGGCTCGAAGAAGAACGACCTTCTGGATGCTCTGGTACAACTGCAGCTCGACCAGTCACTTCTTGATGAGATGGAGAAGCACGCCAGTGCTATCTCGGGCGCGGTCCTGCTCACTCAGCGCATTGCCGTGCAGCACGACCGTAACGCCATCAATCGAGCCCTGAACAACCTCAAGGTGTGGGACATCCCCCAGGACGAACTCGACGTGCTTCATGAAGAAGCCAACAAGATCAGTGCCGACAAGAATGCATGGTTCCAGACCCCCGAAGGCCGGTGGGTAAAGGGCGAGAAGCAAGCAAAGCCTGGCAACGGCGAGCCTAACAAAGAAGAACTGGACCGGTGGGCCCGGGTTACGTTGCGAGCGCCCTTTGATGGAGTGATCGTCGAGCGCAATCTCCACGTGGACGAAATGGTGGTGGACCAAACCGTCAACCTGTTTCAGATCGCCGATGTGAGCCGGCTTCTCGTCATTGCCAACGCCCCCGAGGACCAGTTGCCGACGCTGAAAGCTCTCGACCCGAGCGAAAGGAACTGGATCATCCGAACCGTTGGGGTAACGTCCGCCGACGGACTTCCTGGCCCCATCGAGCAAATCGGCTGGTTGATCGACCCCAATCAGCACACGGCGGTGATTGAGGGGTATGTGGATAACCCCGAACAGCGCCTCGTGGGCGGGCAAACCGTATCCGCTACGGTCCGTATCCCGCCACCGCCCGGCGTTGTGGAGATCCCGGTCGATGCCTTGGTGGATGATGGCAAACAAAGCCTGGTCTTCGTCCAAGCCGCCGACGCGGCCAACCAGTATACAATGCGTCGCGTCCAGGTAACCCATCGCTTCGATCAGCGGGTGTTCGTGCGCAGCACGCCGATCCCCAAAGCCGAGCAAATGACAGCCCAGGAAACCGAGGAGGGCCTGCTGCCCAAAGAGCCCCTTCACTCGGGCGAGCGCGTCCTCCTAACGGCAGCAGGGGAGCTTAAAGCGGCTCTCTTGAACCTGGAGTCCCTAGCCAAGAAGCAGAGTAAAGAGGAGAAGGAGCCGAAGGACGACAAGCGCTAGATGTGCGGATTTTGGTTAGGCCTTGCTGGAGGATAGCCCGATGTGGTTTCAACGGTTGCTCGTGCCCGCCATCTGCGTCGCGACAGGCATCGTGCTCGCAGCTTGGGGGGATCGAACAGTTTCACCGGTCCTGGCTGACGAGAAGTCGCCGGCCGCGGCGGATACCAGCTCAGCCAAGGCTCTCCTGGAGGCAGCCAAGACCGCCTATGAGGGCTATTTCAAACGGCGCCAGGTAGATGTCGCAGCGCCGAACGATTCAGAATTTGCGTATCGATGGTCCCGGCGCTGGCTGAAGTCCGAGCGTGCACTCGACAATGCCAAGGAGAAACGCATCGCGGCTTCTGCCGCGCACCTGGAGCGGATGCGGAAGTTGGAAGCATTTGAAGAGAAGCTGGTTGAACAGCACTTCGCATCCAAGCTCGAACTGGCGCCCGTCAAATTTTATCGTATCGAGGCAGAACAATGGGTTGCCGAGGCTAAGGCACGCTAGTCCAGCCTGATCAAAAAGGTGTCAGGACCCTTTTTCGGTCCTGGCGCTTGCACGTGAAGTGTCGATGCCGGCGGGCCGAAAAAGGGTCCTGACACCTTTTTGGAGCGGGGAGAAGAAGTTTATGGTTCGCAAGCTCATCGAATTCTCGCTTAATAACCCGCTTGTCATCATTTTGCTTGCAATCGCTGCTGCGGCAGTGGGCGCTTATTCCTTCATCAACGTCAACGTCGAGGCCTATCCGGACCCCGCGCCTGCCATCGTCGAGGTATACGCGCAGTTCCCCGGCGCGTCGGCAGAGGAGGTCGAGCGGCAGGTTACCATTCCTCTCGAGGTGACCTTCGCCGGCATGCCTGGGCTGAAGTTCATTCATAGCAAGTCGCTCTTTGGGCTGAGCGACCTCAAGATGAACTGGAACTACGGCAGCCAATGGACCTACGAGGCGGCCCGGCAAGAAGTCATCAATCGCATCTCGACAATCGGTCAGCCCTTGCCGGCCAATGTGACCCCTACCATCTCGCCCGAGTCGCCCACCGGCGAAATCTACCGCTACATCTTGAAGGTCCCCAAGGACGCTTCGGGCCGCGAAATTTACACCATGAACGACATCAAGGCGATGCAGGATTGGGTGATGGAGCGTGACTTCCGCCCGGTGCCGCGTATTGTGGACCTCACCAGCTACGGCGGCACGATCCGCCGCTATGAAGTCCAGCCCGATCCGGATCGCTTACGGCGTTACGGCATCACGCTGCCCCAGCTCCAGACCGCGCTGGCCAACAGCAACGCTACCGTGGGCGGAGATTACGTCAACCAAGGCCAGCTCGCGCTGACCGTGCGCAGTGTGGGCCTGTTTGGCGGCGGTAAGGATCCGGTGACCAAGGTGCTGGGATTCGGCAGCCAAGAAGCAGCAGCTTACCTGGCCCAACACAAGTTCACCGACGAACAACGGCATCGGATTCTGCAGGGCTTGGCGCTACGGAAGGTGGACCCGCCCTTGACCGAGGAAGAAAAGCATCACGTCCAGACCATCGAGCAGCGAGCCGCCTTTCGCGCTGCCTCCGTCCTCCGCGCGGGGGAATATAGCCGTATCCGCGACATCCGCAGCCTGGTGGTCGCCTCGGTCAATAACCAGCCCGTACGTGTCGAGGACCTGGTCGAAGGCGGCCGCGTTTCTCTAGACCAGCTCGGAGAGCAAGGCGTGGTCGTCAGCCACCAGACGAACCTCGGGCTAGTCGGTTACTGGAAGGCTGACCGCGAGCGAAAGCCGGGGTCGGCCGAAACGCTCGCCGATGTCGGCCATGACGCGGATAACGTCGTACAGTGCATCGTGCTGATGCGCAAGAACGAGGATACCCTGCCCGCCTTGAAAGATGTCAAAAAGAAAGTCGAGGAGCTGAACGACCCCGCGTCCGGTCGGGAGTTGCCCGGGGTAAAAATCGAGCCGTATTATGACCGCACGGAGCTTCTCAACGTCACCACCGAGACCGTGACGGAAAACTTGGCGATGGGCGTGCTGCTGGTTGTCACGGTGCTGTTCATGTTCGTGAACAACATTCGCACGGCCATTATCGTGGCCATCAATATCCCGCTGGCCTTGCTGTTTGCGTTCTCCATGCTCTACTTACGAGGGAAATCCGCGAACCTGCTTTCCATCGGGGCAGTCGATTTCGGCATCATCGTCGATTCCTCGGTCATCATGGTCGAGAACATCTATCGCAACCTGGCCTCGGGCCACCACCCCAACCTGCCCATCAAGGACCGTATCCTGTGCTTCGTGAAGGAGATCGACAACGCCTTGCTCTTTTCGGTGCTGATCATGGTCTGCGCCTTTGTGCCGCTCTTCACGATGTCCGGTGCGGAAGGGGCACTCTTCGCCCCCATGGCGCAGACGTATGCCTTCTCCCTGGCAGGAGCCCTGGTCCTAACGCTGACGCTGACTCCGGTGTTGTGCATGTTCTTTTTCAAGAATTTCAAGCCCGTTCGGGAAAACTTGATGGTCCGCGGGTTAAAGGTCCGCTACCTATGGAATCTAAAGCTCTGCCTCAAGTATCGCTGGACGCTCCTGACCATCATGACGGTCCTGTTCCTGGGCACTGCCTGCCTGATCCCGCATATCGGCCGGGAGTTCATGCCCGAGCTGGAAGAGGGCAACTTGTGGATTCGCAGCACGGCACCGCTCAACCAGTCGCTGGAGCGCAATATCGAGATCGCCAAACAGGCGCGGGCCATCATGGCGTCCTACCCCGAGGTGGCGGCGATCGTTACGCAGTCCGGCCGACCTGACGACGGCACCGACATCGAGGGCTATGAAAACACCGAATTCTTCGTGCCTATGCGGCCGCGAAAGGACTGGCCGCCCCTGGTCGAGCAGACCGGCTGGCGGAGCTGGCTTGGGGGGTCAAAACGGCCGCGGGGCAAGGACGAAGTCGTCGAGGCCATGAACGCCGAGCTGGAGAGGAAAATCCCCGGAGTGGTCTGGAACTTCTCCCAGAACATTCGCGACAACGTCATGGAGGCGCTCTCCGGCTTCAAGGGCGATAATTCCGTGAAGATCTTCGGCCCCGAAGTCGAACATCTGGAACTCGTGGCCAACAAGGTCAAGGAAGTCATGCAAGAAATCCCGGGCATGGAGAACGTGGCTGTTATCCACGAAATGGGGCAGTCCCACCTGGAGTTCCGCGTCGATCCGCAGAAATGCGAGAAATGGGGCGTGATGACGGCCGACGTCAACAACGTCGTCAGCAGCGCTTTGGGGGCCAAGGCCATGACCAGCATGGTCGAGGGCGAGAAACTGTTTGATATTGCGGTACGCTGGCCCAAGCGGCTCCGGAACAACGAGACCTCGATACTGGACATCCCGGTGGACATCGTCAACAACCAGGTGGTCCTCAACCAGTACCCGGGCACGGGCAGCGGGTCGGTCGCTGTCCCAAGTGCGAAAGGCTTCGCTCATCCCGATCCCGCCATCGCCGGCACGCTGGCCAACACGGCCAACCCCATCTCGCAACAGGCCCCCCGGCTGCGCCTGCGCGACCTGGTCTCCCCGGTGGACGAGGACGGCGCGCCGGACCCCAGCGGCCAGTTCGAGCGCGCGGGCGCGGCCGCGATCTTCCGCGAGCAGGGCCAGCGCCTGATCGCCGTCAAGTTCAGCGTCCGCGGCCGCGACCTCGGCCGCGCCGTGGACGAGGCCAAGGCGCGCACGAAGGATCTCATCCAGGCCCCCTATCGGGCCGATTGGGCCGGCGAAATCGAGCAGATGGAGGAAGCCAATACTCGCTTGCTGTGGATCATTCCGCTCTCCCTGGGCCTGATCTTCATTCTGCTCTACGCCGCATTCCGCTCGTTCCTGGACGCGATTGTCGTTCTCAGCAACGTGCTCGACGTGGCCGTGGGCGGCATTTGGGCCTTGTACCTCACCGGTACCCCCTTCAGCGTCTCGGCGGCGGTTGGTTTCGTTTCGCTTTTTGGGATCGCGATCATGGAGGGCCTGCTCCTGATTTCCTATTTCAATGTCCACCGCCTGCAGGGGCTGCCCCTGAACGACGCCATCATTCAAGGGGCGCTCAAACGCGTGCGGCCGGTCATGATCACCGCGATGACCGCCATCCTGGGCCTCTTGCCGGCGGCGCTGTCGACCAAGATCGGCGCCCAAACGGCGCGTCCGCTAGCCATCGTCGTCGTCGGCGGCATGGTGGTCACCTTGCTCCTCGATCGCTACCTGATGCCGGTGTTGTACAGCTTCTATGGCAATCGCAAGCCGCCGGAAGGCGCTGCGAACCTGGCCCACTAACGTTTGGCAATCCAGCTCAATAACGCGCGAGGCCGTCAGTCGATGATTCCTTGCCGGACACAATGAATGAAGTCGGTGTATGCAGGGGTATGGCCGCTGCCGCCAAGGTCGGCAGCGATTTGCCCGCGGTGATATGCAGCATGAAGAAGAACGTGCGTGAGCACGTCTTCGACGCGGCTCGTCCAGGGCTCTCCCTTCGAGTTGGTGTAGCGGATCTGCTCGGAAAGCTGCGGTGCGGTGAGCTTGTTCAAATAACTCTGCCATTCCTGTCCGAGGGCCGCGAACTCGGCCTGGCACTCGGCCAGCGTCAACTCCGGCCACACGGCCAAGCGTTTCCTTGCAGAATCTAGCCGGCTCAGCCAAAGGTACTCGGCCCCGACTAGGTGCCCCAGGCGGCCCAATGCTTTCGGGGGCAGCGCTTCGACTTGTTTCAACGAGGCGAGCGTTTCCTGGTTTGCCCAGGCGTTGTAGGCAAAGGATCGGCGCAAGTAAGACAGTAGGTCCATGGGTTGCTCCGTTCTTGTGCCAAAATTCCCGTTGCTGCACGCCTGTGTTCGATTCTTGCCATTCAACACTTCGTTGCCGCAAGGATCAAGTGCGGCGACCCGAGCCGGTACGGCTCGTACGGCTCTCCCGCAGTCGAGCCATAACAGGCAACGTCCGCGAACCCGGCTTCTGCCGCCAGGCGGCAGAGTTCGTTACAGCTATACGCCCGCTGCGAGCCAAGGCGCTTATCCACTTTGCCGTCGCGGACGAACGTGTATTCTGTGTCAAGGCGGCTCCGGAGGGGATCGTAGTGGTTGGCGATGCAAAACAGGATGTCGCCGATTTCATACCAGCGGCGCTCCTGATAGTTCGGAAGTAGCGATTCGAGCGCGGTACCGGTTTCCAGGACGAATCGGCCCCCAGGCTTGAGCGCGCCTGCAACCGCCTGCAAGAAGACCGCGTTCCCCTCGTCCTCCAAGTAGCCAAAACTGTTGCCCCAGCAGTAGGCCCCATCGAACTGGGCGGTCCACGGCAGGTCGCGCATCTCGCCATGTTTCCAGGTGGCAGGAAGATTTCGTTCCGCCGAGCGCGCGTGGGCTTCGTCGATGTAACTCTGGGCGATATCGACGCCGGTCACCGGGCAGCCACGTGCTGCCAACTCCAATGCGACCCGGCCGTTGCCGCGGGGCACGTCGAGAAGCCGGGCTCCCGGCGAGGCCCGAAATGTCTTGTAGAGAAAATCCGCATCCGCGCGGGTATGCTGTTCAGGAATTGCCTGGCGCCAAAGGTCCAGGGCGACACCGGAGAAGAAACTTCGCCACCAATCCTGTGGTACGGTTACCAAGAGATTCTCCCGATCAAGAGGATAAGAGCATTTAGCAAGCGCGCAGCATTACCGCTCGCTGTGTGACAACCAAGGTTCTGGCAAGGTTCGCAGTTCCTCGTAGCCGGGCAAGGTTCACTTTGGTAACAGGATAGCTCCATGTGGCTTATGCTGTGGATTCTGGCGGTTTTGGTCGTAACCTTCGTGCTAGTCAACCTCGGTTGGCGCTGGGCGAGCCGGATCTGGTCGCTGCCGTGCCCGTCGGGGATGGCGTGGTTCCTCGAAAATCCGATCGTGCAACGCCTCAACGGCACGCGCATCACTGTCGAGCGGCTAGGCCTTCAGCCGGGCCAAAGAGTTTTGGAGATCGGTCCCGGCCCCGGCCGGCTGCTGATCCCCGCGGCCCGTGCCGTTCTGCCAGGGGGGGAGGCTGTGGGCATTGACATTCAACCGCGCATGCTGCAGCGCCTTCAGGATCGCGCCAATCGTGAAGGCATCACGAACCTGACGACCATCCAGGGCGATGCGGCGCAGCCCCACGTCGCCGAGGGATCTTTCGATGTCGTGTTCCTGTGTACCTGCCTGGGGGAGATCCCGGAACGTGCCGCGGCCATGACCCAGTGTTTCCGTGCCCTCAAACCGGGCGGCATCCTGTCGATTACCGAATTGTGGGGCGACCCCCATTACCAATCCCAATCCAAGGTTCGACAACTAGCCGAAGCCGCCGGCTTCCAGCTGCGTTCCATCCAGGGCCGACCTTGGTTTTACACCGCAACCTTTTGCAAACCGTAGGGTGCCGTCAAGCGTACTCGCGCCGACGCACCGTTTCGAGGGCAGCGGTGCGTCGGCGCGAGTACGCTTGACGGCACCCTACAAACTCATTTCTTGATCGTCACCTCGTAGCGCAAATTGTACGGTTTGATATTCTCTTCGCCACGTGGCGGCGGCGCTCTCAGGATGGCTATCTGGCCTTTCGTTTCGTAGCCGAAGGGCTTGCCTGTGAAGGGATCGGCAGGCACGGGCACGCTCAGATCGTCGAGCCGCGCGGGCAGCTTGCCGTCGTTGGCGGCGGCGTAGAGGCGCAGCGCTTCGACGCAGCGCAGCAAGGCAATGCGCCGGTCCAGACGCGCCTGCGCCTTGCGAATCCCCAGGTAGCTGACCAGCATTTTCCAGTGCGGCGATTCGTTGTCGGACGGTTGCAAGACAGACAGACCGGCTTCCACTTGTGGGTAGGGCATGGCCATCCATTTCAGGGCGTCGTCGCGGCGTACTTCGAAGTCGCGCTTTTCATCCAGAAGAATCACTTGTTTGGCTGGAAAATCTTTGACCCGTTCCGCACTGAGCCCGTGCTGGATCAGCCGTTGACGCGCCTCGCGGACAGACGCTTCATTGCTAACGCGAGCTTGCACCCAATCTTTGAATTTTCGGCCCACTTCCATCATTTGCAGGGTCTCGTCCTCCTGGGACACTGCTTTTTCGAGTTGCGCATCCGACATCGGCGCCGAGGAATCAAGGAACGCAAACTCAATGTCGGAAATCAAGCGTTCTCCCTGCATGCCTTTGCGCATGTCGACCAGCGGGCTTGGAAGGACTGTTAGCGCCCAGTAGAGATTAGGGCAGCCCGGCTGTGCGATCATCTCCTCCAGAGGATTTAACGCAACGGTCGCGCAGGCGAAGCCGACGAGGTCGGCAATCACGGTCGGATGCTCGCTGAAGTGTCGAGCCAGGGCGAACATGGTCTTGGCAGTCGTCAGGGCCTCGTCAAAGCGCCGCTCGGCGACGCGCGCCCGAAAGCGCACCTTGAGGGCCGCCGCCAGCGCGCGCAGTTTTTGAACGTCCGGCAGCAGGACGTGCGCGCCGTCCCGCTTTACCAGCAGCAGGACCTGCCAATCGGGTGTATCGAGCCTGGCGGCGTAGTCAGCCTGACGAAGGGCCACGTCGCCGTAGTCCTGCAGCTCTTTGAGAGGAAGCTCATGAAGCGGCATCGTTGACCATTTTTCCTGATTTTGGATCGACGCTGGGTTGAAGAAGAAATTCTGCTGCTCCATGAAGCATTTGAGATAGCCCTGGACAGGATTGCCAGGATTCATTTCTCGAAGCTCCGGCAGCAGCTGGTATTTCAAGGCCGGCACCGGTGCCGCCATTGGCTGGACCGTGAGGCGGACGATGGTTTCGGTGTCTCCTGCCGAGTCCTGCCCAGGCGAATAGGTGGGCCAGGCGCAGAGCAGCGCGCAGACGAAGAGCATGCGAGCCATGTGGCTCCTCCTTTTATAAAGGGAATCACGAATAGATCGGTCAATTCAAATCGGCCGGGGCGCAAGCCGCGGCAGCATATAACGGTGGATCATCGCGTGCAATCGAACCTGTAGTAGGCGCAAAAGGCGGCAGATCCCCCGTGGGAGATTGGGATACCCACTGATTAAGCATTCCCAACTCCGACGCGTCCCGAGAGAACGGCGGCGGCGTGTGCTCGACGATTTCCGTGCCTGGCAATGTCGCCGTCGTAGATAGGACCGGGGCGGAAGGCACGGGCCAAAGGAGCACGAGCGTGAGCACCTGTGCCCCCGCCAGCGCGCCGGCCAGGATCGCCCAGCCGCGTTGCGGCCGCACAGAGGCCCGGCCCGCGGCGAAGAGCAGGGCATCCCGATCAAGCTTGGCCCCGTCGGGCGTAAATCGGCTCAATCGTTCGACGATTGGTTCAGGCATGGCGCATCCAACTCCTTGCGCAGGGCATCGATCCCGGCGCTAAAACGGCGGAAGGCGGTGCTCGACGCACAACCCGCCAGCGCTGCAATTTCTTCAAAGCTCAGCCCGCCCCACAGGCGGGCGACGATGACCTCGCGCTGTTCGACCGGCAGGCGTTCGAGAGCGGCGACCGCCGTTGCCGCGTCCAGGCCCTCGACGGCAGGCTCGACAAACCAACGCTCGGGCCGGGCGGCCGCCTGCTCCCGCCGCTGTCGGCGCTGAGCGATCTTGGCCGCGTCGAGAGCGCCATTGCGCACTACGCGGTAGAGCCAGGGAACGACCTCGCGTGGCGGCTGGCGCGCGGCAGCCAGCTTCACGAACGCCTCCTGCACCACGTCCTCGGGCGCATGGCACCATTGCCGCGCGTACAAGATCAGCGGCGGCCCGTGGCGATCCACCAGGCGTGCGAATTCGTGCGGACTCATCTACTTTAATGACGACGCGCCGGGCAACTCATTCCACTCCGCTTCGCAGCTGATAGGATAGCAGCTACCAGCAACTCCCGAGTCGGCTCCCTGGCCGGCAGGTCGATTCATTGCAAGTGGTTTCGCGAGGTCGCCATGCAAGAATTCTTGAGCACCGAGCACGCCGCTCCAGCCATCACGTTCATTGCTTTGTTTATCTGCGTCACCATTATCGTGGTCGGCTGCACCGTAGCCGTGCAGTGGCGCAAGCTCCGCCAAGCCGAGCTCACAGCGAGTCTGAAAAAGCAGATGCTCGACCGAGGCGCATCCGTGGAGGAGATCCAGGCCGTTCTTCAGGCCTCGGAAGAAGGCGGCAGCGTACCGCGAAGTGCAGGACAAGGTGCCGGGAATCAGTTGAACTAAAGCCGTGGGCACGTCAGGTCCAGGCCAGCCCCGCACCGCCGCATTTGGCACAAATTCCAGACGGCATTTGCTGGCGAAGAGCCCAACGCCTGCGCGCTAATCTCGTCTTGCCCAAGCCTACCTGATGGGCCAGAATCGGACTGCAGCCGCTGCAAGGTTCTAGGCGCGGGCCTTGGAAATGCTTCCAAAAATGAACACCCACTGTAAATAAAAATTAACATCCCGTTAATCCAAAATTCTGGAATTCAGCAATTGCTTTCAGATGGACTTTCGGCTATATGTAGATACTGAGAATGGCGGGCTTATACCAGTCGCGGTGCCCGGGACTGGACGGAACACTTTCGATGAGGCAGAAAACACTCGGAAAATTCCTGCGAATCGGGCTCTTTGCCATCTTGGCACTCGGGCCGTCACGCGCCTATGCTGATTTCAGCCTTGGAGCAGCCAGCGGCTATGCTGTGCTCGGTGTGACGGGAAGCAGCACGACCGGCACTGGCTCGGTCATGATTGGCAATGTCGGCATTGGCTCCGGTGGGACGCTGACTCTCAACGGATCCATCGTGGACGGGAACGTCCAGTTTAATGATTCTGTGACGACTAAGAATTTTACGCAGAACGGCGCGCTAATCACCGGCACGGTCAGTGGTGGCGTGGCACAGGTAAAAAGTGCGGTGTATGACGCGGGATCGCTCGCAACTCTCGCTGCCAGTGAAGCAACGAACGCCAATATCTTAGGTTCAGGCAGCGTCAAGACAATTAATGCAAACGGTGTTGCTGGCGGCAACACGGTAGTCAGTGTAGCTAGCCTATCGCTGACCAACGCAACCCTGAATATCAACGGAAACGCAAGTTCCTATTTCATCATCAACATTGCCTCCACGCTGTCGCTGGCAAATAGCTCGATCAACCTGCTTGGCGGAGTCACTGCCGATCACGTGTTATTTAACGTCTACAAAGGGGGCACAGTCTCTATCTCAAGCGGGACATACGCCGGCACTTTCCTGGCGATGGACAGTGATGTCTTTTTTAGCGGCGGGATTTTGGACGGCCAGATCCTTGGCGGCGGAGCCGGCCGGGTATCCCTTACCGGGACAGTGACGGTGGATGATGTTTCTGCTTCGCCGGCTGCTTCAAGCACAGCACCAGAACCGGCTTCTCTGGTCCTCCTGGGCATTGGTGGAATCGGTACTGCTGGCATCTTTGGGTGGAAACGGTGGCGCCGGCGGCGAGCGCAGTCTTAAGAGATCCTCAGCCTGTGGCCTGAGCCAGGCCGCGGAAAAACACGAATCCGGCGGACGAATGCAGCTTACTACTGCGTTTTCTCGCCGGATTCGCGTTTTTGTACAGTGTGCGTTGCGCCGGCTCCGACGGCCTAGCACTCGTCCATTCGATGGACATAGGGAGCCGCTAAGATAGACAAATCAATGACCGTCGGGGCGAGAATGGATCTGGATGCCAACGTCTGTTATTGCTTTCACGTCAGCCGGCGTAAACTGGCCAATTTCATCCGACTGCGCCGCCCCAAGGTTGCCAGCCAGCTTTCCGAGTGCGGTGGCGCCGGCACGGGCTGCGGTTGGTGCATTCCCTTTCTCAAGCAACTCCACCAGCAAGCTGTCATTGGCGGCGACACGGAGCTGGAACAGCTGACGCCCGAGGAATACGAACGGCGTCGCGCAGCTTACGTGCGCGCGGGAAGAGGCACGCCGCCCCCAGGGGCAACCCCTTTGCCGCCTGAACGGGTTGAATGACAGCTGAAGGCAGCCCCGACGCTACATCACCGTGCACGATTCGGCCGATACTAGCCCGAAGCGTCAGCGAGGACTTCGCCAATGCGCAGCGAGGAGATTGTTGATGCGCAGCGAAGTCCTCGCTGACGCTTCGGGCTAGTATTGGCTGATTTAGAGCAAATGCTTTCGCTTGCGCAAGCCCCATTCCGAGCCGAGCAGTGTCAGCACCAGGGCGAACATCGCGAAATGATTCCATAGCAGCTGCGGCGGCTGCGGCGTGTCGAATGCAACGCGCGTACCGGAGGGTAATTCATCCAGCAAGCGTTCGGCATTGGCGATGGTGTAGAATCGTCCGTGCGTTTCTTCGGCGGCCCGCTCCATGTCCGACTGGTTCATGCGCAGACGCTCCATCTCGCCCGCAGGCGGTAGCACCCGTGCCTCGGCACGCGGATTCGACCCGGCCACCACGGGTGCGCTGAGCCAGAAGCGGTATTCTCCTTCCGGCGTGCGCGTGAGGAGCCCTTCGTAAGTCGCCCGGCTGCCCGGCATCTTGGCAAGTGACAAGGTTTCTTTCTCGATTTCTCCTTTGGCAGCATCCCGTACGGGCAATGTGCGCGTGACAATGACTTCCACCTTTGTGTCGGGACCGGGAGGAGGAGCGTCGTCGGGGAAGCGCACGGTCACCTTGATCGGCTCACCGCGGCGGTAGGGTGTTTGCCGATCAACGCGCAGCTCGACCCGGCCAAGCCGGCTGCGGGCCAGATAGCGAATCGTCTGTATCCAGAATTGATTGAAGCGCAGCTCATCCTCCCGATAGCGCCACCGCCAGGTCTCGTCGAGCCCGAGAAACATGCTCCTGCCGGCTCCGACGAACTGCTGCACCAGCAGCGGGTGGCCGCCTTCGCCAGCGCCGGTATGGCTGGCAAGAGCAGCAGCGGGCGGCTGCGGGTGGACAAGCAGGACCTCGGCCGCCGGCTGGATGCGGTAACCTTCCGAATACCAGAAAACCTCGGCCAGGTGATTCCAGATGGCGGTATTTTCCGTTTCGTCCGGGCTGAAGCGGAAGATCGGGTGGAAGCGGCCAATGGAAGTACGCTCCGGCCGGTATCCGGTAAGATATTCGGTTTCCTGTGGCGGCGGGGCGATCACTTGCACCGGCAGCACATCGGCCAATGGCGAGTCTTTGAACGCATGGGGACTCCAGCGCGTGCCGGCGATCATCAGCAACCCACCGCCCCGTTCCTTGACAAAATCGGCCAGATGCTGCAAGTTCTGCGGCCCGACCTTCTTATCCTTGGGATCGACGTCGCCAAAGAGGATCACGTCGTAACCGTTTAGCTCGTCCTTGGTGGGGAAATCGGCGATGGCACTCTTGTCCTCGCTGGCGTACTCGTTGTCCGCGTCCAGCAGCAACACCTTCAGATCGATGGTCTTGTTCCGGGCCGCGCGGGCGCTCTCACGCTCGAGCAGGTTCTTCACGAAGCGGTACTCATAGCGGGCGTAACCCTCGATATACAGCACCTTCACAATCTTGGCGTCGCGCACCAGAATGGTCCGTTCCAGGCGGTTATTGGTCGCCGGCTTGACCTCATCTTCCTGCTCGGGCACGTCGACGACATAGGTCCTCTCGCCTGGCTCGGTGGGCCGGTGCATCAGCCGAAACTGCACGGGCTTGCCCTGCGGATCGGTGGTCACCGGTTGCTTGGCCAGCTCTTTCAGTTTCCCGTCTTTGTCCTTTTCATAGAGCCGCGCCAGCACCGTGCGTGGCTCCGTATAGCCTTGTGCCGTCAGCCGCGCCTCAAAGACCAGGCGGTCGTTGACGTAGACCGCGTCCTCAACTTGCAGGTCGTGGAGCTTCAGATCGCGGACATCCTGGGCATCGCCGATGCCGACGAAGAACAGCGGCACGCCGACCTGGGAGGCGTAACGCGACACCTTGACCAGGTCCTCCCCCTCAGTGGTCACGCCATCCGTGAGCATGACGACCGCGGCCAGGGATGACCCGCGGAAATCGTTGATCACCTGCCGGACGACGGTGCCGAGCTGACTCTCCTCTCCTTCCGCACGCAGACCGAGGACGACTTCCACGGCGGCATCCATTTGCCGGGGTTCCGTGATGTCGACAAGCCTGGATGCTCTGCTGGAGCAATGGTAAACGTGGACCTTGAAGCGCCGGTTCTCCAGAAGCGTAAGGAGCCAATCGTGATTGTGGTGCGTCAGCAGGGCCTGTGCGAGCTGGAGTCGTTCGGGTAGCGGCAAGCTCGTCTGCTGACCCAGGCGCGCCGCGGCTTCGCGGATCTCCGGATTCTGGTAGTGGTCGGCGGTGCTCATGCTCCGCGAATCGTCGATGAGAATGGCCAGATCGGGCCAACCCTGACGTTCGAAGCGGAGCTGTACCTGCGGTAAGAGCACGGCCAGGGCCACGAGCAGCAGGCAGATGCGCAGTACGGCCAGGAGAGCCTTGTAGCCCTTGCCGGCGGTCTTGCCCTCGCGCGCGTAGAGAATTCCCACAAGAATCCCTACACCCAGGGCGAAGGCGCC
The DNA here is from genome assembly GCA_035296965.1 of Gemmataceae bacterium. Taxonomy (GTDB): domain Bacteria; phylum Planctomycetota; class Planctomycetia; order Gemmatales; family Gemmataceae; genus DATGZX01. The sequence goes on along the minus strand of DATGZX010000074.1, from coordinate 26,867 downwards.
AGCCAGCCAGGGGTCGGCCGCCGCATCCCAAAGGTAGGGATTGAACTCCAGATGCCAGCGCGTCCCTTCACCCGCGGCAGGTGGTGGGACGCCGAGGCGCGCCTCGATGCCGCGGCGGGCGCTCTCCGGCAGGAAGCCCATGAAGTCGCCCGTCCAGGCAGCATGAATAAGGACAAACGCCAGCACGAGCAGGACCGGAAAGAGGAGGCCCGGGAACAGCAGCAAGAGCAGGTCTCTTCCGCTTCGCTTCGCCTGCTGTGAGCTTTCGCCGGGCACCGCCGTGTAGTGGCCAAAGCGCCAGGCCATGATCACCTCGGCTACGAGCAGAACGACCATCAACAGCAACAGCCAGCGAGCGATCACGGCGCCCATGCCGTGAATGGGCCGTTCCGCCGAAGCCTCTTGCAATGGTCCGACTGAATGCACGACTTGCCGCGGGTCGCTGACCAGCTGAAAATCCCAACCCGGATAGGCGGTCTGTAGCTCGGTCTGGTTGGTGCGCGCCAGGTCGCTTTCAGAGCTTTGCTGGCCGGCACCGCTGGTCGGCACATTGACGGCGAACAGGTGCTCGCGAGGATACTGGCCAAGAGTCGCTCGGTAAACGCCGCTGAGATCCGTGTCGGACCAGCGCAGCACACCGACTTCGCCGCGCAATTCGGTGCGGGCGCTCTCGGTGCGCCCGTCCGTCGTGCGCATGTTGACTTCCAACCCGGCCTCGCCCGGCAGCAGATATTCCTCCAGCACGTCTCCCACGACGGCCGCTTGTTCGCGGAGCCGGCCGGCGACGGCGAAATGGAGCAGCTCCTGCGTCAGCGCCGGGAAGCTCGGGGAGATCGGCCAGGTAGTCCAGTCCATGTTGACCGTGCTGGTAAAGAGCGCCACGCGGCCGCGATAACGGGACCATTCCACGAGGGCCGGGTCCCCTACCGGCAGAGCTGTGCCGCCGGCCGCGGCCGGCCCCCTGTCGCCGGGGATCGCCCCGGCTCTATCGCTGATGGCCTCCGGCATAAAGGCCAGCACCTTGCGCGGCCCGCCGCGCGGAGCCAGTTCTACGCGAATGTACTGGCGGAAGCGCGCCGCGAGCAGACTCGCCCGGTCGCGTTCACCGGCAAAGGCAGCGAGGGGCGGCTCGTGATAAGCATCTTCCTCGGCGATGAAATTGAAAAACCTTTTCGCCGGCGCCTCTTGTTTGCTCAAGAAGCGCGCAGGTAGGATGCCTTCCCCATTGTGGAAGAGCAGCCGGTTATATACTTCCAGATCGACCTGGGGTCCGAGGCAGAAGACCACGCCGCCGCCGCGGCGCAGATGGGTTTCCAGCCGGTGGACCTCGCCGGCGCTCAATTGCGGCACGTCGCAGAGGAAGACGCAATCGTAAGGCGTCAGGTCGCCCAATGCGGCATCCGCGAATTGTGCTTCGGTCACGATCTTGGGGCGTGCAGAAACGTCGCGCGGCGCCAGCCCTTTGTGGAACGGATTGAGGGCATCGGCAAGCCATTCCGTGGCCCGATCGTACACTTCCGCGGCAGGCTTGCCGTTCACAAGCATCACCGGCACGTTGTCCTTGGCGGTGACGACCACGGTGCGGCTGTCGTCGAGTTCGAGTGCATCTCCCTCCAGGCGAACCTGGATCGCGTAGTCGCCCGGCGCCGTGAATTTATGGGAGAAGCTGACGATGTTTTGACCCGGCGCCAGATCGACAAATTGCTGACCAACGCCGTGGAACTCGAAAGCGGGATCGCTCGCAGCAGCGCGCGCACGTCCCACAAGCAGTTCAGCGCGCACATGCTGGCGCGACTCCGCAGCGTAGTGATGCACTGTTGCCGTGATAGGCGTCGCTTCTCCCGTGGTGATGAAAGGGACGCCCAGCGCCAGGTTGATGACGGCGCTGTTATTGATCCCTTCCTGGCCGACGTCGAGAAAAATTGTGCGCGAGCGTGCCTGGATGCGGAGCAGCAGGCTCGCCGTGTCGGCGTTTTGGCGAGCAGCCCAGGTGGAGCGCTGCAGGTCGGTGATGAAATAGACCTCACGCTCGTCGAATTTGTCGGGCGATTGCCGCAACATGTCCTCGACCGCCGTGAGCGTCGCCGGGAGATCGGCATTGCCGTGCGGGAGATGCAGGCCCTGGATTTCTTCGTTCACTTTGCCCGCATCCTCGGAGGGCTCGGGCACGATGCGCCGCGGCGGCGCTGCCATCAGCACCACGCTGAAACCGTCTCCGGACTGCGACTCGCGGAGGATCTGAGCGACCGTGGAGCGCGCCCGCTCGAAGAAATTGGTGTCACCGACCCTCGTCGCCATGCTGAACGAGCCGTCGAGAACGAGGATCTTGTGCGTCCGGCGGCTGCCGCGGGCCGCCTGTGCCGCTCTGCTGGGGAATAGCCGGAACCATAGCTCTTCCGACCAGGGCATCACACTCGCCATGGCCAGGACGAGCAGGAGCACGATCGAGCAGCGCACGGCGAGCAGGAGGATGTGTTCCAGGCGCATGCGGCGCGTGTTCTGGCGCTCGGCGGCGATCAGAAAGCGCATGGCCGCCCAGGGGACGATTCGGTAACGCCTGCGGTTGAGAAGGTGGATGATGACGGGCAGCGCGACGGCGCCTGCCGCAACCGCGAGCGCCGTCAGCGGCGTGGCGAGAAAGCCCAGCAGAGGCAGCATACCCAGGGGCACCAGCTCTCACTCCTTACTTTGTGCGCGCCAGCCGCTGCGCCAGGTAACTGGATAGCGCCACGGACAGGTTCGTGTCGGTCCGGAGCTGCACATAGTCGATGTTCTGTTCCCGGCAGCCCTGCCGCAAGCCTTCCATGAACCTCTGCACCTCGGCAAGATAGCCCTGGCGCAGGCTGCGTGGGTCGGTGAGCAGTTCGGTGGGCTGCTCCAACCCGCGAAACAAGGTCGCCTCCTGGAAAGGAAAATCCAGCTCGGCTCCGTCCAGGATTTGCAGCACCAGAACATCGTGGCGCTTGTGCCCCAAGTGCCTCAGTCCTGCCAGGATGTCCGGCACGTCATCGAACAGGTCGCTCAGGACAACCACCAGCGATCGGCGGACAAGCCGCTCCGCCAGGTCGTGAAAGATAGGAGCCAAACTCGTTTTCTCGCGCGCCGCACCCAGGTTCATGACCTGCAGGATCTGTTTCAGGTGGGACGGCTGGCTCGATGGCCGCAAGAATGTGCGCACCTGGTCGTCGAACGTCACGAGGCCGACGCTGTCTTGCTGGTGCAAGGTCAAATAGCTCAGCGCGGCCGCCACGATGCACGCGTAATCGTACTTGCTGACCGGGCCCGAACGATATTGCATCGACTCGCTGATATCCAGGAGCAGCCAGCAGACGAGGTTGGTCTCTTCTTCGTATTGCTTGAGATAATAGCGCCCCGTCCGGCTGAAGACCTTCCAGTCCACGTGCTTGATATCGTCCCCAGGCACGTACTCGCGGTGCTGGGCGAACTCGACTGAGAAACCGTGATAGGGGCTCTTGTGCATGCCGGACAGATAGCCCTCGACGACGAGCCGGGCCTGCAGCTCCAGGCCGCGCACTTTTGCCAGCGTCAGCGGATCGAGATAGCGTCGCGGGTCGTCCATTGGCATAGCCAGCAGTGGGGTGAGTCGAATCCAAGTCGCAACTCTCGGAGAGCAAGCTGGCAGCTTGCCCTACAAGCTCTGTATCGCTAGGGACCCAGAGCCACGGATTCTTCAGGATCGCGAGGGATGACGTCCGCCAGGCGGCGAACGATGTCGTCGGGCTTGATCCCCTCGGCCTCGGCGTTGAAGTTGGTGATGATGCGATGACGCAGAACGGGCGGGGCGACGGCGCGAATATCCTCGCAGGAAACGTAATAGCGGCCGTGCAGGACCGCACGTGCCTTCGCGCCAAGAACGAGGAATTGGCTGGCGCGCGGCCCCGCGCCCCACGTGACGTAATGTCGAATGAAATCGGGGACTTCGCCTTTGTCCTTGCGTGTCAGCCGGGTGAACTTCATCGCGTAACGGATCACGTAGGGTGCCACCGGCACCTTGCGCACGATGTCCTGCATCTCCAGTATGTCGGTTGCGGAGAGCACCCGGTCGAGAGCCGGTTTCAAGGTCGTGGTGGTCATTTCCACGATGCGATATTCCTCGTCTTCCTCGGGGTAATCGACCAGCACATTGAACATGAAGCGGTCTTGCTGCGCTTCCGGCAACGGGTAGGTTCCTTCCTGCTCGATGGGGTTTTGCGTGGCCAAGACGAAGAACGGATCGGGCAAGACGTGGCGTGTCCCGCCCACCGTGACCTGACGCTCTTGCATCGCTTCCAGCAGTGCCGCCTGCGTCTTGGGAGGCGTACGATTGATCTCGTCCGCTAGAATGACATTGGCGAAGAGCGGGCCGTGCAGGAACTTGAACATCCGCTGGCCGGTGGCCTTGTCCTCCTGCAGGACCTCGGTGCCGGTGATGTCGGAAGGCATCAGATCGGGCGTGAACTGGATGCGGCTGAAGCTGAGGTTCAAGGAGTCGGCCAGCGCCCGCACCATGAGGGTCTTGGCCAACCCCGGCACGCCGACGAGCAGGCAATGGGACCGAGCGAAGATGGCGATGAGCAGCTCTTCCAGGACGCGCTGCTGCCCGACGACGACCTTGGCGAGTTCCTTGCAGATGCGCCGATAGCCGTCGTTCAGCCGTTCTATGGCTGCCAGGTCTTCGTTGAGCTGCGGCCAGCGCTCGACGAGTTCCATCGGTTTCTCTTCCGGTTCGGCATCGATGACGACGGGCAGCTCCTCGGAGGACAACCAGGCGCCGCAGCCGCACAAGCGCCGGCCGCCTTCGGGGACTTGCACGACGAGACCGCAGTTCTGGCATTGGACGGGTATCATTACACGTTGCTCGCTCAGCAGGAGTAAGTCAGCAGTCGCCGCATACGTAAGCCGTACTAGCGTACCAAAAAGTTTCGGCTGCTAGTAGATAGCAGTCCGGAGGGGGAGGGCAGGGCAATTCCTCGGCTCCGCCTTGCGATGCAGACGGCCATCCGCCACATGAATGAGATTTATCTCGATAACAATGCCACGACTCCGGTCCTTCCCGCCGTGTGGGAGGCGATGCGGCCGTTCCTTTCTCAGACGTATGGCAACCCCGCCAGCGCTCATTGGGCGGGACGGCGCGCGCGCCATGCGCTGGAAGATGCCCGCGAGCGGACGGCCCATCTGCTGGGTGCGTTCCCCGATGAAGTTGTCTTCACCAGCGGCGCGACCGAGGCGAATAACCTCGCCATCCTCGGTTTGGCCGGGGCAACGGGCGGAGAGCTGATCACCAGCCCGATCGAACATCCTTCGGTGACCGAACCGGTGCAACAGTTGGGTCAGTCCGGCTGGATCGTGAAGCGGTTGCTGGTCTGTAGCGCTGGACTCATCCAAGCCGATGCCTTGCCGGGCCTGGTGACCCCTGAGACCCGCCTCGTCTGCGTGATGCTCGTCAATAATGAGACCGGTGCACTGCAGCCCATCGCAGCGTTAGCCCGCCTACTGGAGGGACGTGCAACGTTCCATTGCGACGCTGCGCAAGCCGTCGGCAAGGTGCGCGTGCAGTTCCATGACCTAGGCGTGACGACGCTGAGTTTGAGCGCGCATAAGTTCCACGGGCCTAAAGGCATCGGAGTTCTCCTGGTGCGGCGCGGCACACGGTTGCCTGCGCGCTCCTGGGGCGGTCACCAGCAAGCGGGCTTGCGGCCGGGAACCGAGCCAGTGGCTCTCGCCGTAGGCCTAGCCGCTGCCCTGGATCTTGCACAGCGAAGCCAGGATACCCATTACGCCTACGTTTCTCGCCTTCGAGATTTGTTCCTCTCCCGGCTTTCGGACGAGGCTGGCCCGCTGGTGGTGAACGGACCGCCCCAAGAACGTGTTCCCCATACGCTAAACCTTTCCTTCCCTGGTTGCCGGGCGGATGCACTTCTCATGAATCTCGACCTGGCTGGTGTCGCCTGTTCGACTGGATCTGCCTGTTCCAGCGGGTCGCTACTGCCTTCGCCCGTCCTTCAGGCAATGGGGGTGCCGCCAGAAGTGCTGGGATCGTCCATGCGCTTCAGCTTCAGCCCGCTGCTTTCCGAGGAAGAGATACTCGAAGCGGCGCAACGGGTTGCGGCTACGGTCCGGAGGCTGCGGTCGACTGGAGAGGAGTGAAACGCGCGGGCTCGCGCCCGAGGTGATTTTACCAGGGCGGTCAGGCCCAAGGAGTCACATCTTAACTCGTTTATTTTCATATCCTTACATGCACTCTATTGTCCTTTACGTCTCCTGCTAAATTCGCTATAATCGCCCATGTTGAGCAAATTGAGAATCGAGCCGATTATTAGGCAATAAACCCTTGGTAGCAAACGGGTTACTGCTAAGCAGAAGATGTCGGTAGTTGTGCTCTTCCGGCCGAGTTGGTGTCGCCCTCCGTCCCTGGTGTCTTAGTCCGGGGAGAATCGAACCAAGGCATTGACTTTGACGCATTTTGTACCGATTCCGGAAAGTCACTCAGCCCAGGTTGCCGCGCACAACGTGGCGTCGTCTCTCTGCTCGGATCGCCCACAAAATGCCGTCAATCCTCTCTACCTGCATGGTCCCACGGGCAGCGGCAAAACGCTTCTAGTTACCCGTTTGACGGAGGAAGTATCCCGACGGGCCCCTGGAGCGGCTATTACCATCTTGCAGGCTGGGGATTTCGAGGCTCAACTGCGTTCTCAGCAACAAGGGACCGCCTCGGAAGAAGACGAGGACCTCCGGGAAGCTCGGCTTGTCGATCTTTTGATCGTCGAGGATTTGCAGCACCTTTGTCCCGACAACGACAGGCGGAGCAAGGCAATTGCCGAAGCGTTTGTGCGACTGTTCGACTTTCGGTACGCCCGGCACAAGCAAATGGTCTTTACGGGAAACGTGGGGCCGGGGCAACTGCCGCGTCTCCCGCTGCGTCTTTCCAGCCGGCTCGGCTGCGGGCTGGTGGTCGGTTTGGGTGCGCTGCAGGAAGCAAGCCGGCTGGCCGTGTTGCAAGAGAAAGCGCAGCAACGCCAGCTTGCCGTCAGCCGGGAGGTCCTCGGCTGGTTAGCGAAGCACTTGCCAGGTGGCGGAAGGCAACTGGACGGCGCGTTAGTGCAACTGGAAATGTTGACGCGCCAGCGGCGGATGCCGCTCGACATCGCTTTCGTGGCCGCACATTTTAACGAACAGGGGGCCAGCAGCGGTCCGACCATTGACGGAATTGCACAGCGCGTGGGTAGATACTTTCGGGTGGAGCCGCGGCACCTGCAATCACGCCGGCGGCATCAGAGTATTCTGTTGCCGCGCCAGGTTGGCATGTATCTCACTCGAAAGCTGACAGATTTATCCCTGGCACGAATTGGAGAGTACTTCGGCGGCCGCGACCACAGCACCGTGTTACACGCTTGCCGGAAGATCGAAGAGGCGCTCGCCAGCGACGCCGTTCTTTCGGGAGCAGTGCGACAGCTACAAGCAGACCTGAGTTGAATCGACTCGTGGAAAACCTGGTGCTAAGTCGTCGCTAAGCCGTCGCCGGCGGGTGACAAAGGCATAGGGAAGCAAGGATCTTCGCGGGACGACCTGTTTTGCGAAGCGGAAAGCACAGGTGACCGACGCTGACTCAACCGGTTTTCCACACGTCACTCAGCGACGCAACTCCTGGAGCGAGTTGAGGAAGAGTCTACAATCCGTCCTCCACAGAGGGATATCGGAGGTTTCCTAACTACTACTGCTGGATTGAAAGAGAAGGATTTATTTTCAAGCCCGCATTTTCAAGAAAACAGCACATGAAAGGCTAACGCCAAGGATCATTCATGAAGGTGCTATGTCACCGAGAAGGATTATTGTCGGCTTTCCAGCTCGCCAGCATTGCCGTATCTGGACGTGACCTGAAGCCGATCCTCCGCAACGTCAAAACGATTGCCGACGGCGACCACTGCACATTGCTGGCAACCGATCTGGAGCTGGGCATTCGTCTGGATGTGCGTGGCGTGAAGGTGGAAGAGCCGGGAGCGGCCCTGTTACCATCAGGTAAGATGCTGGCCATTTTGCGTGAATCGGCCGACGAGGAGCTATCCGTGGAAGCAGACGCGCAAACGTGCATGGTGCGCGGCCAGTTCAACGAATTTGAAATGGGCGGCGAAGATCCGGGCGATTTCCCGGACGTGCCGACTTTCACCGAGGAGCAATATCACGAACTGTCCGCCGGCGTGTTGCGTGAAATGATCCGCCGCACGATTTTCGCAGCTGCGATTGAGAACCCGCGCTATGCCGTCACGGGCGTGCTTTGGGAGTTGGAAGGAGATAAAGCCCGGTTGGTTGCGACCGACGGTAGACGCCTGGCAGTTTGCGAGGGAGCAGCGACCGCTCAAGGGACGCATGACACTAAGGGACAAACTCACGTTGTGCCGACCAAGGCGATGCAGCTTTTGGAACGCAACCTTCAGGATGCCGGTGAACGAGTGCGCGTCAGCCTGCGGCCCAACGATGCTCTCTTCAAGACCGAGCGCGCTATGATCTACAGCCGGCTGGTGGAAGGCCGATATCCGCCCTACCGGGAAGTGTTTCCCAAGAAGCAGACGGTCAAGGTGCCCCTGGTCGTTGGGCCATTCTTCAGCGCTGTCCGCCAGGCCGCCATCATGACAGATGAGGAAACGAAAAAGGTCATATTCAGTTTCGCCAAGAAAAAGCTGACCATGCAGGCGCGCGGGCCGACCTCGGGGCGCTCGAAGGTGGAATTGCCTGTCGAGTACGACGGCAAAGGGATCGACATTGCCTTTGATCCCAAGTTCTTGACCGAGATGCTGCGCGTGCTCAATGCAGACGACGCATTGACCCTGGAGTTGACCGACGGCGGCAGCGTCGCACTCTTTCGTTGTGGCGAAAACTACTCCTACATCGTCATGCCGCTTTCCTGATGGAAAAGGGTCCCGAGTTATTGGCTGAGATCCTGAGCCGGCTTTTCACCGCCCGAGGTTGGGGGCGGCGGCAAGAACGGTTGCGGCTCGAGCAGGCTTGGGCAGAAGCAGTCGGGCCCAAGGGAGCGCAGCAAACCCAGGTGGGCGGCATGCGGCGTGGCGTCCTGGAGATCCTGGTGGGCAATGGCATCCTGTTGCAAGAGCTGGCCCACTACCAAAAACGCAAGCTGCTGGAAGAGCTGCGCCGCAGATTGCCCAGCACCACCATTACCGACCTCCGCTTTCGTAACGGAGTGATCAAACCCGAGTCTGCCGACAGCCCGCGCGGAGGTTCAGGCCCCCGGCCGCCTTGATAATCTGGGGAGCATGTTTGACCGGAACAGCTGTTGGAACTCGTTACTACGATAGGACAAGAAAGTCATGAGCGAAGATCAGACGATCGCTGTCGATAATGAAAAAACCAGCGTCGAACAAGCCGCCGTCGAGCAGGCGGCCGCGGAAGCCTCGGACCGCTATGGCTCGGGAAATGTGCAAATCTTCCGCGATGCTGCGCATATCCGTCAAAGGCCGGGCATGTACATCGGTAACGTGGCGGCAAGCGGGCTTCATCATCTTGTGTATGAGCTGGTCTACAACAGCGTGGACGAGGCCCTGGCTGGGCATTGCAGCACCATCCACGTCAAAATCAACGTCGATGGTAGCCTGAGCGTGCGCGACGACGGCCGGGGCATCCCGGTCGAGGAGCATCCCGAGGCCAAGCGCCCCACGCTCGAAGTGGTGCTCACCACCGTCGGCGCGGGAGCAAAATTCGACAAGAATACCTACAGAGTCTCCGCAGGGCTGCATGGCATCGGCGCTAAGGCAGTCACGGCGCTTAGCGAATGGGTTGAAGCGGAAGTTCATCGTGGCGGCCGGGCTTACGTCCAGGAATACGAACGAGGCAAACCGACCACAGAAGTGAAGGAAATCGGCCTCGCCAAGGGTACCGGCACGCGCATCACCTTCAAGCCCGACCCGGAGATTTTTCACGAAACAAAGTTCGACTACGACACGCTCGAAGCCCGGCTGCGCGAACTGGCCTTTCTCAACAAGGGCCTGGCTATCAAGCTCACCGACGAACGCACCGGCAAGGAAGACATGTTCAAGTACAACGGCGGCATCGCCGAGTTCGTCGAATACTTGACCAAGGACGAGGAAACCCTGCTCAAGCCGATTTACATCGAGAAAACGCTCGATGACGTGCGCGTGGAAGTGGCTCTGCAGTACACCACGCGCGAGGACGAGCGCGTGCGCTGCTATGCGAACAACGCCTACAACTCGGTCGGCGGCACGCACCTGGTCGGCTTCCGCACGGCGCTCACGCGCGCCCTGAATGCCTATGGCAACAAGGAAAACCTCTTCAAGAACAACCTCGCACCCATTGGCGAAGACTTCCGGGAAGGCTTGACGGCGATCGTCAGCGTGCAGGTACCGGAACCTCAGCTGGAAGCCCAGACCAAAATCCGCCTCAACAACCCGGAGGTAGAGGGCATCGTCGCCAGCGTCGTTCACGAGCAGCTGGCCAAGTACCTTGAAGAAAACCCCAAGGACGCCACCAAGATCATGAAGAAAGTGATCCTGGCGGCTGAGGCCCGCGAGGCTGCCTCGAAGGCCAAGAAGGCCCTCAAGGATCGTAAGAACATCCTGAACTCCGGCGGGCTGCCCGGCAAGCTCATGGACTGCACTACGCGCGATCGCGACGAGTCCGAATTGTTCCTGGTGGAAGGTCAATCTGCCGGCGGCTCCGCAGAAAGCGGCCGAGACCGCATGTACCAGGCGATCCTGCCGCTACGCGGCAAGGTCCTCAACGTCGAGAAGGCGCGCCCGGAGAAAGTGCTCGGCAACGACGAGATTTGCAGCCTGATTTCTGCTGTCGGCGTCGACATCGGCAATACCGACGACCTCGGCAGGCTGCGCTACGGCAAGATCGTGATCTTGACCGATGCCGATGTGGACGGCCAGCACATTCGCACGCTCCTGCTGACATTCTTCTATCGGCAAATGCGCAAACTGATCGAACAGGGCCACATTTATGTCGCCCGGCCGCCCCTCTTCAAGGTCACGCAAAAGAAGAGCGTTCGTTTCGTGCAGACCGTCGAAGAAATGGGCACCGAGCTGATGAAGAGGGGTCTGGCGGGCGCGCGTTTGGACATCCTGAGTTCGGAAAAGGCAGGAGAGGTGAAAGCCTCGCTGGAAGGCGAGCGCCTCGAGAGAATCGTCCGCCTCCTGGGCGATTTGGAAGATCCCCTGCTGATCCTGGAGCGGCGCAGCTTGACCCTCTCCTCCTTCCTGGCTCGCAAAGGCGCTACCGGCCTGCCGACCTACCGCGTACTGCTTGCCGGCAAGGAACATTGGTTCAACAACTCCGCCGAGGTGGATAATTTCCGTCAAACCGAGCAAGCCAGGCTCGGCCGGGAGCTGGTCGTGGCCGATGAGTCTCCCGAGCGCGCCCCCAGCAACGGGCAAACGAACGGACATGGGGAGTCGATCTTCGTGCAGGAGCTGCACGAGGTGCGCGCCATTAACCGAGGTATAGAAAAGTTGGGCGAGTTCGGACTGGACGGCGCCTGTCTGTTGGATGCACCGCGCATTGCAGGCCGCGATCCATTGCCCCGTTTCTCGCTCCACAGCGGCGACGTGCAGCGCACGCTGCCCCATCTCCGCGACCTGGTGCCGGAAATCCGCCGGCTCGGGGAAAAAGGCATGACGGTCACGCGCTTCAAAGGCCTGGGCGAAATGGAGCCCGAGGAACTCTGGGAAACCACCCTCGACCCCGCGAAGCGCACGCTCCTGCAAGTGCAGCTCGATGTTACCTGCAACAAGGCGGACGATATGTTCCGCATCCTGATGGGCGAGAAGGTCGAGCCACGGCGCGATTTCATTCAGAAACACGCCCTGGAAGTCAAGGACATCGACTATCACGGGGCGTAATTCTCTGGATTTGGTGCTTTGAGTCGTGCGACACTCACTAAATGACCGTGCGGGCTCTTGCAGCAAACTCGTGTTGGGTGCCATGCTTTCGGGCCCGAACTACCGCCGGAGACTGCCGAGTGCCAAAATCCGAAAGCATGGAGCAGTCGGCGAACTGCTCCTTTGCGTGGGGCAGGACATGCTTTCGTGGCCCCGACAGATAAGTATGGGTGCGTTCAGTCCATGCTTGGGCCCCGAAAGCATGGCACCCAAGTTCAATCTCCTGCTGCTAATTTGGGCACGCTGATTTAGCTGACCGCCTCCGCTCGCAACCTCGCGAGTCTCACGAAGGGGACACATGGGCACTGTGCCGGTCGAGGAGGACGTTCACCACCATCGAGGTCTCCATCTCCTTAAGGACCCGTTGTTGAACAAGGGCACCGCGTTCACCGACGCGGAGCGAAAGGCGTACGGACTCGACGGATTGCTGCCGCCGGTCATTGAGACACTCGACAAGCAATGCGTGCGTGCCTATGAGGCCTTCCAGGTTTACGACACGGACCTCGGCAAACACATCTACCTGCGCGCCTTGCAAGATAACAACGAGGTCCTCTTTTATCGCCTGCTGCACGACCACATGGAGGAGATGCTGCCCATCGTCTACACGCCGACGGTCGCGGTGGCGTGCCAGCAGTTCTCCCACATCTACCGGCGCAACCGCGGGCTGTTCATCGCGTATCCACACCGCGACTCGATACGCACCCTCTTGCGCAACCGCCCAAACAAGGAAGTCGACATCATCGTCGTCACCGACGGCGAACGCATCCTGGGGATTGGCGACCAGGGCGCAGGCGGCATGGGCATACCGATCGGCAAGCTGTCCCTCTACACACTTGTGGGAGGGATCCACCCGGCGCGAACGCTGCCGATCCTACTGGACGTCGGCACCAACAACCTGGAGCGGCGCAGCGATCCCGAGTACCTGGGCCTGCGTCACGAGCGCGTGAGCGGTGCGGAGTATTTCAGTTTTGTGGACCAGTTCGTCCAGGCAGTGAAGGAAGAGCTGCCGGGGACCTGCCTGCAATGGGAGGATTTCGCCTGCGCCCATGCCCGGCCTATTCTCGAGCGCTATCGCGATCAGCTGGTGACGTTCAACGACGATATCCAGGGAACGGCGGCCGTCGTGTTGGGGGCGATCCTGTCGGCACTGAGAATCAGCGATCAAAGAATCCGCAACCAGCAGATCGTCTTGCTGGGGGCAGGCTCCGCAGCCACGGGCGTTGCCGATTATCTGCGGGCAGCCATGGTGCAGGAAGGACTCTCGGAAGAACAGGCTCGGCGGCGCTTCTGGCTAGTGGACCTCCACGGCCTGCTGCACACGCAACGGCAAGACCTGTCACCGGGGCAGCAGATGTACGCGCAGCCGGCCGAGGACCTGGCGGACTGGCCGCGCAGCCATGATGGGGCCATCGCCCTGGCCGATGTGATCGGCAAGGTCGAGGCGACGATTCTGATCGGTCTGTCCACGGTCGGCGGCGCCTTCACTCAGGCACTCGTGCGCGAAATGGCCCGCAAGGTCGAGCGGCCGGTAATCTTACCGCTTTCCAACCCCACTTCGAATTCCGAGGCCTTACCCTCCGACCTGATTCAGTGGACGGAGGGCAGGGCGCTCGTGGCAACAGGCTCGCCTTTCCCGCCCGTTATCTACCAGGGCCGGCAGATCGCCATTGCCCAGTGCAATAATGTGTTCATCTTCCCAGCCATTGGCCTGGCGTTGGTCGCTTCCGGGGCCTGGCGCATCACGGATGGGATGATGCTCGCCGCCGGCCGGGCGCTGTCGGAGAACTCGCCGGCGTCCAGTGACCCATCGGCCCAGCTGCTGCCAAGCGTCCGGGACCTGCGCGCCGTTGCCGTGGAGATTGCGACCGCTGTCGGACTGGAGGCCCAGCGCGAAGGGCTAGCGCCTCCGACAAGCCCGGAGTCGCTCCGCGGCAAGGTGAAAGCCTCGCAGTGGATGCCGGCGTACGCGACGTGACTTCCGGCGCACTCCTCGCGAGGCAAGCGCGCGAGCGGGTTTGCCTTGAACTTCTAGGCAGTGTCCTAGCTTTGCGTTGCGGCTCAGTTTTGCTACAGCGGCTGAACCTCAAGAGGGGAGGAAGGCGGCTGAAGAAACACGGAAGAATTTGCCGAGGGTGATTATCTGTCCCTTCGTGAGCGATCTTGAACCGTTCACGACGGCGGAAATAGTGGACTGTGAAATGCCGACCTTCTTCGAGAGGCGCGCTTGGCTGAGTCCATTCGATCTCATCAGTTCTTGCAACACATCCGCCTCGCAGGCATCGGGAATAGGTTCGTGTTCGTCCTCGTAAGCTTCGACTAAATCCGTCAGAACATCCAAATACTCCTGGGCACCCTCGTCCAGTTTCTCTTGCAGCAAGTAGTCGATCATCTGCTGGGCCGCTTCCAAGTGTTCGCTGTCCCGGATGCGGGTGAGCGGGAACTGCTTCACCAGTTTGAAGTAGGTATCCGGTAATTTGGGGCGGACGCTCCTAACGGCCATGGTTTATTACCTCTTTTCCAGGTGTGGTCACACGTTCTTTACGCAATACCCAGTCTCAAAAATTAGCAGCACGAGACTGTCGAGGGGCAACGCGGCGATTCGGCGATTCGACCCGCAACGCAATTCTAGAACATTACCATCGTCTGCCTGCTGCTCCCTCTTGGCTTGCTTGACTTCCTGCACCATCTGCACAAACAGTCTCTCCTCCCCTAAAACAAGGACGAGCCCGCGCGACCGGTGCGCGACTTGCTGCAGCAGAAGACACGATTCACGAGCACGAGGGGCGCCATGAACTATCGACCCTTACTTGCCATGTTGTCTTCCGGACTGGTGACAGCGGCCTTTATGGCCGGGTGCGAGCGCCGCCAGCAGACCGTGGCGCCGGCCAAGCCGCCGGTGATCCCGGTCAGCAAGCCTGTCGTTCGCGAAGTGACCGACTATGTCGACTTCACCGGCCAAACGGACGCCGTCGAATCGGTAGACATTCGCCCGCGCGTGACCGGCTACCTGGTCAAGATGCCCTTCAAGGAAGGAGCCGACGTCAAGAAAGGAGAGCTGCTCTTCCAGGTCGACCCGCGGCCTTACAAAGCCCAGTACGACCAGGCCCAGGGGCAGGTCAATCTCAACCAGGCATCGCTCAAGCTGGCCAAGGTCACCTACGCCCGCGATCTGGCCATCGCCGGCACCGGCGGCACCGGCGCCGTCAGCCAGCAACAGCTCGACCAGGACCTGGCGGCGGTGAACGAGGCGGAAGCCCGGGTCAAGGCCACCGAGGCCAGCCTGGAAACCTACAAGCTTTATCTCGATTTCACCAACGTCACTTCACCCATTGATGGCCAGGTGAGCCGTTATTACCTGACGCTCGGCAACCTGGTGAACGCGGACCAGACGCTGCTGACCCGCGTGGTGTCTCTCGACCCAATGTACGCCTACTTCGACATGGACGAACCCACATTGCTGCGGATCAAGCGGGCGATCAACGAGAAGAGGATTCCTTTGCCCCAGCCGAACGCCGACATCCCAGTCCTCATGGGTCTCCAGGGTGAAGACGGCTACCCGCACCGGGGGACGATCAACTTCGTCAACAACCAGGTCAACCCGTCCACCGGGACCATCTCCGTTCGCGGCGTGTTCGCGAATCCGAAACCGCCGGGAGGCACACGCTTGTTGACCCCGGGGATGTTCGTGCGCATCCGGCTGCCCATCGGCGTGCCTCACAAGGCGCTGCTGGTTATCGACAGGGCGCTCGGCTCCGACCAGGGCCTGAAATATCTCTACGTGGTCGGCTCGGAGCACAAAGTCGAATACCACCGCGTGACTACCGGGCCGCTGCAAGACGACGGCCTGCGCGTGATCCTGGACGGACTCAAGCCCGATGAATGGGTCGTCGTCGGCGGGCTGCAGCAGGTACGGCCCAACATGGTAATCGAGCCGGAGCAGATGGAGATGCCAACGCTCGGCATCCCTGCCGCAGGGGAAACGACCCCGGCCACGCCGGCCCCAAAGCCGCCCAGCCCCCAGACGCCGCAGGCTGGTCCGAGCAAAGCTGGTCCGAGCCAGTAACGAGACGAGCCCGACCATGATCTCGCACTTCTTCATCGACCGGCCCATCTTTGCGGCCGTGCTGTCGATTGTGATCACGCTGACCGGCGGGATCGCCCTCTTGTATTTGCCGATCGCTCAGTACCCGCCCATCACGCCGCCCTCCGTGCAGGTGTCCATCAACTATCCGGGAGCCAGCTCGCAGGTCGTGGCTGACACCGTGGCGGCTCCCATCGAGCAGCAGGTCAACGGTGTCGAGGGCATGCTGTACATGTCCTCGCAGATGGGCAACGACGGTTCGTACACGCTGACCGTGACCTTCGACATCGGCACCGACCTGAACACGGCCCTGGTCATGGTGCAAAACCGCGTGGCCCTGGCCATGCCGCAGTTGCCCGTCTCCGTGCAGAACCAGGGCATCACGATCAAGAAGAAGACGCCCGACATCTTGATGGTCGTCAGTTTCTTCTCGCCGGACGGGCGCTACGACGATTTGTACCTGAGCAACTACGCCACCATCAACGTGCGCGACGAGCTGTTTCGACTCGAAGGCGTCTCGGACATCAATTACCTGGGCGAGCGCGACTATAGCATCCGCGCCTGGCTGGATCCGCAAAAGCTGGCATCGTGCAACATGACCGCGCTCGAAGTGGCCAATGCCATCCGCGGCCAGAACGTCGAAGTGGCGGCCGGCCAGATCGGCCAGCCGCCTGCTCCGCGGACGCAGTCGTTCGCCCTGCCGATCGATGCTCTGGGCCGGCTCAGCGATCCGGAGCAGTTCGGGGATATCATCGTCAAGGTCAACCGGGGCAGACTCCTCTTGCCCACTCCTGGAGTAGCAGGCATTCCTGCGAATTCAGGGGCCACCACCAGCGGTACCGCGCCCAGTGGATCGCCTCTGAGCAATCTCGCCAGCATCGGCACGCTTGCCGGGGCCAGCATGCTCAGCTCCAATCTCACGAGCAGCACCTTGAGCAGCGCCACGAGCAGCAGCATGCTGAACGGGTCTACCACGGGCAGTTCCATGTCCAGCGGCACTTCGACGAGCGCTGGTAGCATGTCGGACAGCAGCACAACTGGTGCCGTCACGATGGGCGGCAGCACCACTAGCAGCCTGCCAAGCACGAGCGCGCTCACGGGCAGCACGCTAACGAGCAGCGCGCTGACGAGCAGCACGTCGACTGGCACTTCCCTGGGCAACAGCATGCTCAGCACCGGTACGAGCGCGAGCACCAGTTCGAGAAGCACCGCCATGCCGGCCCCAGGCGGAATTTCAGGCGGCACCAACGTGCCCGGCGGCACGCAGCCCCTGCCGGCGGGACCAGCCGTCAGCATCGTTCGCCTCCGCGATGTGGCCCGAGTGGAGATGGGGGCGCAGAACTACAACCTGTCCGCCACCTTCGACGGCCGACCGTCCGTTGGCCTCGGGATTCACCAGCTCCCGGGAACGAACGCGCTGGACGTGGCCAACCGGGTGCGCGCGAAAATGGAGGAACTGAAGGCGCGCTTCCCACAGGGTCTCGATTACGACATCGCTTACGACATTACGCCGTTCGTGCGCGAGTCGGTCATGGATGTCGTGCAAACATTGCTGGAGGCGGTGGTGCTGGTGGCCATCGTCGTGCTCGCCTTCTTGCAGAACTGGCGGGCGGCGATGATTCCGCTGATCGCGGTGCCTGTCGCCATCGTCGGCACGTTTGCAGTCATGGCAGCCTTTGGATTCAGCCTGAATAACATTTCACTGTTTGGGCTGGTGCTGGCGATCGGCATTGTCGTGGACGATGCCATCGTCGTCGTGGAGAACGTCGAACGCTGGCTTGCCCAGGGCATGGCCCCGCGCGCTGCAGCCCGCAAGGCCATGGACGAGGTCACCGGGCCGGTGGTCGCCGTCGCCCTGGTGCTCTGCGCGGTATTCGTGCCCTGTGCCTTTATTAGCGGTATTACCGGCCAGTTTTTCCGGCAGTTCGCCGTGACCATCGCCGTTTCGACGGTCTTTTCCGCGTTCAACTCATTGACGCTTAGTCCCGCCCTGGCCGCAATCCTGTTGCAGCCGCACGGCGCCCGCCGGGATCCGCTGACCTGGCTGCTTGACATGGCGTTCGGTTGGTTCTTTCATCTTTTCAACAAGGGTTTCGGCGCCGGCACGGCTGCCTATACCTGGATCGTCGGCCACCTGTTGCGCGTCAGCCTGGTGGTGCTGCTGGTCTACGCCGGCCTGGTCGTCGTGACTTACTGGGTCTTCCAAAAGGCGCCGACCGGCTTCATTCCGCAGCAAGACCAGGGCCGACTCATCGTCAACGTGCAGCTGCCGGATTCGGCGTCGCTGCAGCGCACGCAGGACATCATCGCGCGGGCCGAACGGATCGTCCTGGACACGCCTGGGGTGGCGCACACCGCTACTGTATCGGGGCTATCCTTCTTGCAGTCGGCCGACAGCTCGAACTTTGGCTCGATGTTCGTCATCCTCAAGCCGTTCGAAGAACGCCGGAGTGCCGAGCTGCACGACACCGCCATCATGGCCCGGCTGCGCCGCGCTTGGGCGCAGGAGATCAAGGACGCCGACATCACGGTGTTTGGCGCACCGCCCATTCCGGGCCTCAGCGTGGCCGGCGGTTTCAAGCTCATGGTCGAGGACCGCGCCGGCATGGGGGTCGACTACCTCGAACGCCAGACTAACGACCTGGTCAAGAAACTGCAGAACCTGCCCGGACTAGTCGGCGTCTTCACCCAATTCCGCGCCAACACGCCGCAGTTGTTCATGGACATGGACCGCACCAAGATTGCGTCGCTGGGCGTGTCGCTCGACGACGTGAACCGGACGCTGGAGATGTACCTGGGTTCGGTATACGTCAACAGCTTCAACGTCTACGGCCGCTACTGGCAACTGACGGTGCAGGCCGAGGGCGACTACCGCACGCGCGTCGAGGACATCAACCTCCTGGAAGTCCGCAACAAATGGGGAGAAATGGTGCCGCTGGGCACGCTCGTAAACATGCGCACCGTCGGCGGCCCGGTCATGGTGACGCGTTACAATCTCTATGGCGCGGCGCCGATCACGGGGAATCTCTTGCCCAGCACGAGTTCCGGGGAGGCGATCAACAGCATCGATGCCCTCGCTGAGGAAACGTTGCCGCGCTCCATGAGCACGGAGTGGACCGAGCTGATGTTCATGCAAATCCGGGCAGGCAATACTGCCCTCGCGGTCTTCGCGCTGGCGGTAGTGTTCGTGTTCCTGGCGCTGGCCGCCCTTTATGAAAGCTGGGCGCTCCCCTTGGCGGTGATCATGGTCGTGCCGATGTGCTTGCTCTGTTCGCTGGCCGGTGTGCTGTATACCAATCGGTCGATCGATATATTCGTGCAGATCGGCCTGGTCGTGCTGGTGGGGTTGGCGTGCAAAAATGCCATCCTGATCGTTGAATTCGCCAAGGAACTGCGCCGCCAGGGCCGGCCGCGCTGGGAGGCGACGCGCGAGGCGTCCAACCTGCGCCTGCGGCCCATCTTGATGACTTCCTTCGCATTCATCCTGGGCGTCGTGCCGCTCGTCATCGCCACGGGTGCCGGGGCGGAAATGCGTCGTTCGCTCGGCACGGCGGTTTTCAGCGGCATGCTCGGTGTGACGCTCTTCGGCATCTTTCTCACGCCGGTATTCTTTTATGTGATCGACAGCCTGAGCGAGATGCGCCTGCTCAGCGCCGCCGCCATGCAATGGATTGGCTCGGCGCTGCTCGGCGGCCTGGCAGGATTGGCATTCGGCTTATTGCTCTGGCGCGTCCGCATCGCCCCAATGCCCGGGGCCGCCATCGTCGGGACTGCCACAGGAATGCTTGGTGCCATCGCGATCGTCGCGCTGCACCGGAAGAGAACCAAATGACCGTGTGCGAATTGCCTCATACTAGCCCGAAGCGTTAGCGAGGATTTCGCAAACGCTTCGAGCTATATGGCCGTGCGTGAATCGGCTGCTGCGGTTTGTGGGGCACGTTTGTAACGTGCCCAGACGCCGGCCGGCACGTTGAAAACGTGCCCCACAAATGCTGCCGAATTACGCGCCGTCATGTAGTATCGGCGGAATTGTTCACGGTCATGTGGACCGTGATCCCCGGTCCGTCGACTAATGCTCTCTGGAGCTTCACTGTGATTTCGCACTTTTTCATCGACCGGCCGATCTTTGCCTCCGTGCTCTCGATCGTGATCACGCTGGCGGGGGCGGTGGCGGTGTTCAATCTGCCGATCGCGCAGTACCCGGAGGTAACGCCGCCTACGGTCCTGGTGACGGCGTTTTATCCAGGCGCCAATGCGATCACCGTGCGCGACACGGTTGGCGCGCCGATCGAAGAGCAGGTCAGCGGCGTCGAGAACATGATGTACATGTCGTCGCAGTGCACCAACGACGGCTCCTACACCCTGACCGTGACCTTCAAAATGGGCATGGATTCGGACATGGCCCAGGTGCTGGTGCAGAACCGCGTTTCGCTGGCGCTGCCGGTGATCCCGCTCATGGTCCAGCAGGAAGGCATCAACGTCAAAAAGATGTCGCCCAACACGATGATGATCGTGAACCTGGTGTCCGACAGCGGCCGCTATAACGATCTTTTTCTCAGCAACTATGCCACCATCGACATCCGCGACGAACTGGGCCGGCTGCCGGGCGTGGCGGGCGTCAGCTATCTCGGGCAGCGCGACTACAGCCTGCGGGCCTGGCTCGATCCCGAAAAGATGGCTTCTCTGAAGATCAGCGCCATGGACGTGGTCACGGCAATCAGCCAGCAGAACCTGCAAGTTGCCGCCGGCCAGATCGGCCAGCAGCCCGTGCCCAAGGGTCAACAGTTCCAACTGACGATCAATACGCTGGGCAGGCTCACCGATCCGGAGCAATTCGCGAACATCATCATCAAGGCGGACCAGGGAAGCCTGGCGAGCACGTCCAGCACGACCAGCCAGAGTGCAATCGGTGGTTCGACCACGGCCGTGGGCCAGACAACACCGACCGGTCCACTGGCGCAAGCGACCGGCATCGTGCGCCTGCGCGACATCGCCCATGTCGAGTTGGGCGCGCAGCAGTATGGCCAATCGGCCACGCTCGACGGAGAACCGTCCGTGGCGCTGACGATCTACCAGCTGCCCGGTTCCAACGCCTTGCAGACCGCTCACGGCGTCTACGCGAAGATGGAGGAGCTGAAGAGGCGCTTTCCCCAGGGGCTCGATTACCGCATCGTCTACGACACCACACCCTTCATCAGCGAATCGGTGAACGAGGTCTTCAACACCTTGCGCGACGCCGTCATCCTGGTGGCCATCGTCGTGCTGGCGTTCCTGCAGAACTGGCGGGCGGCCCTGATTCCCTTGATTGCCGTGCCCGTCGCCATTGTCGGCACGTTCGCCGTCATGGCTGCGCTTGGTTTTTCCCTCAACAATCTCTCGTTGTTCGGGCTGGTGCTGGCCATCGGCATCGTGGTCGACGATGCCATTGTCGTGGTCGAAAACGTCGAGCGCTGGCTGGAACAGGGAGTCGAACCGCGCGAGGCGGCCCGCAAGGCCATGGAAGAGGTGACCGGGCCAGTTATCGCGGTCGCCCTGGTGCTCTGTGCCGTCTTCGTGCCCTGCGCGTTTCTCGGAGGTATTACCGGCCAGTTTTTCCGTCAATTCGCTGTCACAATTGCAGTGTCGACGGTTTTCTCGGCTTTCAACTCCCTGACGCTCAGCCCGGCCCTGGCGGCGATCCTGCTCAAGCCGCACGCTGCCGCGCGTGATCCCCTCACGCGGCTGCTCGATCTGGGGCTGGGTTGGTTCTTCAAGTTGTTCAACGTCACCTTCAACGCCAGCACAGCGCTCTATACCCGCGGCGTCGGCGTGCTGCTGCGCGTGAGCCTGCTTACTCTGCTGCTCTATGGCGGGTTGCTGGTGCTCACCTACTTCGAGTTCAATCGCGTTCCGACCGGCTTTGTGCCGCAACAGGACAAGGGCTACCTCCTGCTTAACGTACAGTTGCCGGACGCCGCGTCGTTGGAGCGGACCCAAAGAGTCATGGCCCACATCGAGGAGCTGGCCCGCAAGACGCCGGGGGTCGGACATACGGTCGGTATTGCCGGGCAATCGCTGCTGCTCAATGCCAACGCCCCAAACCTCGGCTCCATGTACGTCATGCTGAAGGAGTTCTCCGAACGGCGCGGCGCGGACCTTTCGGCCGACGCCATCGCCGTCAGCCTGCGCACGCAATGCGCCGAACAGGTCCGCGGCGCCGTGGTGACCGTATTCGGCGCGCCGCCCATCGACGGTTTGGGAACGACGGGCGGCTTCAAGATGATTATTGAAGACCGTGGCAATCTCGGCCTGGGCGACTTGCAGCGGGTCAGCGATCAAATCGTCGCCCGCGGCAATAACACGCCGGGGCTTGAGGGACTGTTCAACAGCTCGCGCGTCAACACGCCCTGGTTGTACCTCGACATCGACCGGACCAAGTGTCTGGCGCTGGGCGTGCAGGTGAGCGATGTCTTCAATACCTTGCAGGTTTACCTGGGCTCCTACTACGTCAACAACTTCAATGAATTCGGCCGGACCTGGCAGGTGAACGTCCAGGCCGATCCGAAATTCCGCGACCGCATCCGCGACGTTCGCCAGCTCCAGGTGCGCAACAACCAGGGGCAAATGATCCTGCTCGGCACGCTGCTTTCGGTGCGTGACACGAGCGGGCCGGTGATGGTGCTGCGCTACAACATGTACTCCGCCGCGGCCATTACCGGGAACACCGCGCCGGGCATCAGCTCGGGCCAGGCCGTAAGCATGATGGAAGAGATTGCCAACTCGGAATTGCCGTCGCAGATGGCGTACGATTGGACGGAGCTGACCTACATGCAGCTCCAGGCGGGCAACACCGCTCTGTATGTGTTTGCTCTGGCGGTCGTCTTTGTATTCCTCGTGTTGGCTGCGCAATACGAAAGCTGGTCGCTGCCGTTGGCCGTTATCCTGGTCGTGCCGATGTGCTTGCTCTGCTCCGTCGTGGGCGTGGACCTGGCCGGCATGGACGTGAGCATCTTCACGCAGATCGGCTTCGTTGTGCTGGTCGGCCTGGCGAGCAAGAATGCGATCTTGATCGTCGAATTCGCCAAGCAGCAGCGCGAGCATGGCGTGCCGCGCCGTCAGGCGACGCTGGAGGCCTCGCGTTTGCGTTTGCGGCCGATCTTGATGACCTCGTTCGCCTTCATCTTCGGCGTGATCCCGCTCGTGGTCGCGCATGGTGCCGGCGCGGAGATGCGGCAAAGATTGGGTCTGGCTGTTTTCAGCGGCATGATCGGCGTGACCTTCTTCGGCATTTTTCTGACGCCCGTGTTCTTTTTCGTGATCGAACGGCTCGCAGGCCGCGGCCACGACGCGCCGGCAGGCAGCCCGGCAGCCGGGAATCATGCCCACTAGGAATTAGGCGAACCGCCTCTTGTAATGAAGGGAGTGATTCTCACTCCCCTCTCCCGGTACTCCGGGAGAGGGGCGGGGGTGAGGGCGTTCATCTATTCCCCACGAAACGTTACCCTCACCCCCAACCCCTCTCCCGGAGTACCGGGAGAGGGGAGAATGCGCTCGCGTGCCTTATTATTTTTTTTGCCCGGCAGCCCGTCGGAGGAGATCGTAATCAGGCAGGTCGCGGCGGCCCAGCATTCCCAGCCGGGTGGAAATCTGGCCGCGGTGGTACTGCTCGTGGGTCACGATGTGCCAGAGGATCTCTTCGATAGTTGCCGAGTCGGAGGGATTCCAGGGCAGCGGCCTGCGGGCGTGGCGCTCCTGCGTGGTTACGCCACGGATGAATCCGAGCGTCGCCTCGCGCTGGGGCGTCCAGGTGGCCAGGATCTGGTCGAGGCTGGTGAACGATGCCGGTTCGAACCAGTGCAGCGGATTGCGCTGGATCACATGACCGATCCAGCCGTTTTCGGCTGCAAGCATATGCACGAGCAGGTCCCGGATCGACCTCAACCCGTTGCCGGGCGGCGTTGTCAATTGCTCCCAGGTGTGCGGGCGACACAAACCCACAACTTCCTTCGGCACACTCTTGAATCCTTCCAAAATGCGAACGGGGAGCATTGGCAATCCTCCGTAAACTTGGGAACACGAGAACTCAGTCACCCGCGCCGATGGCGGCCCCTGGAAGGGAGCCGGCACCGGCGCTCATGGACCCCGGTTGCGGCAGACTCGGTTGTAGCAGTCTCTTAAGACCTGTCTATTACCAGAATTGGGGCCGGGTGATAAGAGAACTTGGATCATTTCCACGCGCCGAGCATGCCTGCGGGCTTTCCGCCGGGTCCCTTATCCCGCAGAATAACGACGTGATCAACCGCTTTCGCTACTACTTGCGCGTCCGCTATGGCGAGTGCGACGCGCAGAGAGTTGTCTTCAACGCCCGTTACGGCGATTACGTCGACCTGGCCACCACCGAATTCCTGCGGGCGCTCGGTTTTGGCGACGACGTGATCCAGGGCACGCTCGATTATCAACTGGTCAAGCAGACATTCGAATGGAAGCAGCCCGCCTGTTTCGACCAGGTGCTCGAAGTCGCCGTCGCCGCCACGCGGCTGGGCAACACCTCCTTCACGTTGCACAGCGAATTTCGCATCGCGGGTGATGAACGGCCGATTGCCGGCGTGGAAACCGTGTATGTGCTGGTCGATAGCGTAACCCTGCAGAAGCGCGAGCTGCCTCCCGATTTTCGTGCCGCACTGGAGCGCGGAGCGCCCAACCAGGCTACCGACCACGCGAACTACCTGGGCCAGCCCGTAAAGCGCGACGAGCCAACATGAGCCCGTAGGTGCGTCAAGCGTACTCGCGCCGACGCACCATGCGGAGGACGGTGCTATCACGTCGGTTTCAATCCGTGGCGAAAACAAGACGAGCGTCTTCGAGTAGTCGAAAGTACATCGTGAAGAGGCACGATGAAGCGGTGCTGATTGCTTGGCAAGGTGCGTCGGCGCGAGTATGCTTGACGCATCCTACTGCTCGCGTTATGGCCCGGTCGCGCGTCGCGAGAGCAAAGCCCAGCGTGTGCTTACCCTGGGCTTTGCTCATCCATTCCGACGTGATAGCGCACGAGGTCAGTCAAGGACCTCGCTGTCTCCCAGCCTCGTTACCGCAAGCGGGGTCTCGGCATGTTGATGAGGGCGGCGCCTGTCGTGGCCGCTCTTCTGCGCGATGAAGACCACCGCCAGGCAGGCAGCCAGGAAACTCGAAGAGGCGTCTCCCTCGCGAGCAAAATGAGCAATCCCATGCTCGCGCGCTGCTTGGTCCGGCGTGTTGAAGCGTCCATGCGACACGTCCATGCTGATGGCCGCCGCCAGCCGGTCCGCTTCGTCTGCGCTCGTCAACGTTTTCAAATTCTCGTGCCAGGCTTGGTCGGAGAGGTGCCGCTCGACCAGGGCCCGGGCATCGTGCACAGCCTCGCTCCTCACAGAGCCTGGAGCAAAGTTCGCCTGGACGACAGTGCTGTCGCCAATGCCGGCCTGCACTGCGAGCATTACAAACGCTCCCGCTGCCAGCGGTTCCGGGGCTGCCAGGAACATCGCGACAGGATTGCCAGCATCCTGGCCAGTCGTGGTCGCAGAGGTGATGACTTCCTGGAACGTGGAGCCGGCCGAGAGCGGGTTGCCGGAGCCAGCGCTGACGACCTCCGAGGCATCCGGAGTGCCAGCCAAGGACTGCGGGCCCGCAGTTTGAGCGATGGTTGGAGCAACAGCGCCGCTATTGCAAAACGAGCTCGGCAAGAAGAGGGTGGAAGCGCCATTGGGGGAACCGATGACCTTGCTTCCCAGGTCGTCGGACGTCCCTGTCCCGGCGAGGTTGCCGCCCGTGTTGGCAGAGACGAAGCTGCCGGAGGTGACCGCGCCGCCGGAAGCGCCGTTGCCGCCGTTGCCCACGACTACCCAGTTCCCGGAGACCGTGCTGCCGGTGAGCGACAGCGTGCCGCCGTAGTTGACGATGCCGCCGTTGTTGAGTTCGGCCGAATTTCCGGAAATGGTGCTGTCGCTGATCGTCAGCGTGCCGGTGTTGACAATGCCGCCGCCGCTATCGCGGTTCGGCGAGACCGTGTTGCCGAACAGTATCAGCGAGCCGGTGTTGGGGTTATCGCTGCCGCCGGCGGAGTTTCCGGAGACGCTGCTGCCCTGGATCAGTGCCGAGCCGGCGTTGACAATGCCGCCGCCGCTGCCGGCCGAGTTGCCCGCGACGGAGCTGTCTGCCAGCGTCAGCGAGCCGGTGTTGAGGATGCCGCCCGCACCGCCGATGGCCGAGTTGCCGGTAACAGTGCTGCTGTCAAGAGACAACGTGCCGCCGTAGTTGGCGATGCCGCCCGTGGTGCTGGCCGAATTGCCGGAAACCGTGCTGTTGGCGAGCGTCATTGTGCCGGTATTCAGAATACCGCCGTCGCCGACAGCCGAATTTCCGGAGACGGTGCTGCCCATGAGCGTCAAGGTGCCGGCATAGTTGCCGATGCCGCCAGCGCCGACGGCCGAGTTTCCAGAGACGGTGCTGTCCACGAGGGTCAGCGCGCCGCCATAGTTGGCGATGCCGCCGTTGCCCTTGAGGGCCGAGTTTCCGGAGACGGTGCTGTCC
The DNA here is from genome assembly GCA_035296965.1 of Gemmataceae bacterium. Classification (GTDB taxonomy): domain Bacteria; phylum Planctomycetota; class Planctomycetia; order Gemmatales; family Gemmataceae; genus DATGZX01. Next base: position 329 of record DATGZX010000074.1, on the reverse strand, counting down.
ACGAGGGTCAGCGAACCGTCGTAATTGGCGATGCCGGCGTTATCGAGCTGCGCCCAGTTCCCGGCGATGGTGCTGTCCGTGATCGTCACGACGCCGGCATTGACCAGTCCCGCCCCATTGGCGGAGTCGGCCGAAATGAGGTTGCCGATGAGCATGTACGAGCCGGTGTTGGCGATGCCCGGGTTGTCGAGCTGGACGGAGTTTCCGGCGATGGTGCTGCCCGTGATCGTGAGCGAGCCGGTGTTGATGATGCCGCCGCCGCCACTGGCCGAGTTTCCCGCGACCGTGCTGTCGGTGAGTGTCAGCGTGCCGGTATTGACGATGCCGCC
>DATGZX010000073.1:0-21773 GCA_035296965.1 Gemmataceae bacterium | reverse complement strand
AATCATGTGAAATCTTACGATAATCCCAGGAGAACGCAGCTGATATTGTCACTATGTGTTTTGCGAAATGGAGGTCTGCGATGCGGAAAAATCAGGGCGAACGCCAGTTGGGCCTTCAGCACCTGTTAAACATGGGCTAGTGTTTGCAGGCATGCGGGTCACAGCGCACGGCTCGCCGTAGCTGGGCGAGCCGCCTCAATTGCTGGGTGCCACGGCCTGCTCGACCAGTGCGAGCAACGAAGCAAAATCAACAGGCTTCTGTAAGACGTGTCTTGCTCCCGCTTGATGGGCTTCTTCGTCGAGTCTCTCGCCGGGATAACCAGTGACAATCAGGTTCACCATGCCCGACCGCAAGTGCTTGAGACGCCGGCACAGCGTCAAACCATCCATGCCCGGCATCCGCAGGTCCAGCAAACCCACGTCATATGGCAGCCGCCGTGCTTGCTCCAGGGCGACATCACCACCCTCTGCGGAATCGACGCGGTAGCCGCGATCACCGAAGAGGTCCGCCATGTTGCGGCACGTGTCGGCGTCATCATCTACCACGAGGATCGTGGGCATCGGTGTCTCCCGAGTGCGGGTTCATGCCCGATTCACCCTTGGCATACCTTGCCGGACGGGAGAAGATCGGTGGACACGCCAGGTGCCAACCGCCGGATGATGTTCGCCAGGTCGTCTAATAGGAAGGGCTTGGTGATGACATACGTGGCACCGCGCTGTAGCAACTCTTGCGGCTCGTAGTCGCCCGTGTTATCCGTCATGAAACAGGCTGGGACTTCCGGATTGATTTTGCGCAAGGCCTCCAGGGTCTTGGGTCCATCCAGGCCCGGCATCCGGACATCGAGCAGCACCAGGGCGATGTGTTCGCCGTGTTCCCGGTAGAGATCAATCGCTTCCGGACCATTGGGGGCCAACCAGACATCGAATCCGTTTCGCTTCAGGCCCAGTTTCACCATGATCCGCTCGAGGTGGTCGTCAGCGATCACGAGCACGCTGGATTTTTCACAGGTCTGCCGGACCGCGGGCTCGGCCACGGTCGCCTGGCTTATCCCGTCTGACGGTTCAACAAGCTTGCCGTGTTGCGGTCTCATGCGGAAACCCTCCTGGCGGTTTCAGTTGCGAGGAACACCATTCAGGCTCGACGGCTCCCTTCGTCCCTTTTTTGCCACGGCAGAGCGGACACTCTCCAGCAGAGCGGTCAGCGCCAAGGGCTTGGGCAGGTAGTCCACGACAGGCGGATGTTTGAATTCGACCATATCCAATGGGTAGCCAGCCGTGGCCGTCAGCACGACGGGCATCACCGGGGCGATACTTTCCTCGCGCAGCCGGGCGAGCACGCCATCGCCTCCTCCCCATCGAAGCTCCAGATCCAGCACGAGCACGGCCGGCTTTACCCGGTGCAGCTTCCTCAGGCAGTCCAGACCATCCGAAGAAGTTTCCACCTGATAGCCACGGTCCGTGAGGAACCGCCGGTAGACGTCGCATAATTCGGCATCGCCCTCGGCAATCAGCAAGGTCTGGTTCACATTCATGAAAAAGCTCCCGTCTCCGCTCTTTCAGAAACGGAATTTTATACTTGACAAACCCAAGCCTCCTCCTTAAAATGAACGCAGACGTTGAGAAGGAGGGAGACAATGCCAGCCAAAAACCCACCAACTGGAACTGTTGCAGACCTGAACCTTGCTATCCTGTCTGCTCTGTTCACTGATGAGGACGCAGCTCGCGAGCTGCTGGAATCCTTTATATGGCCTCATGGCCCTGTCTGCCCTCATTGTCGCTCGACTGAGGCTTACACGCTCACAGCAAGAGCTACTTCGACTAGGCCAGTGCGCAAGGGGGTCTACAAGTGCAAGGCTTGCAGGAAGCAGTTTACAGTGCGAATAGGGACGATTTTTGAGGACTCCAAGCTTCCCTTCACGAAATGGCTCATGACGATTCACCTCATGACGAGCAGCAAGAAGGGTATTAGCTCGCTTCAGATCAGCAGAGAACTTGGAATCACTGTCAAATCTGCTTGGTTCATGACTCATCGTATTCGTGAGGCGATGCGCCAGACCTCGAACGAGCCTCTTGGTGGTACTGTCGAGGTTGATGAAACCTACGTAGGCGGCAAGCCCAGGTACAAGGGCACGAACAAGAGAGGCAGGGGAACCTCCAAAGCGCCTGTCATGGTGCTTGTCGAACGTGATGGCAGGGCACGCGCCATGCCCATCGACAACGTGACTGCGAAAACCCTGAGAGGAGAGGTTGTCAAGAATGTTGCTGAAGGAGCAGTCATCATGACAGATGAACTGGCCTCTTACACTGGCCTCGCTGACAGGTTTGCTGGCCATCAGACAGTGAATCATGGCGCGGGCGAATACGTGCGCACGAATCAGGATGGGACGAAAGTGCACACGAATACTGCTGAGAGCTTTTTTGCCCTGATCAAGCGCGGCCACTATGGGATTTTTCATCAGTTGAGCAAGAAGCATTTGCATCGCTACGTGCAGGAGTTCAGCTTTCGTTGGTGCCATCGCAAGTGCACGGACGGGGAACGGATGATAGCGGCCATTCTTGGGGTAGTGGGCAAGAGGCTGTTCTATCATCAACCTGGTTTCCAGGGACTCCTGTAAGAAGAGAAAGTGACTGTAGATGGCACGCAAAAAGCTTACAGATGTCGAGCACCAGATTAGCGCATTTTTGACAGCGGTGAATGAGGAGAAAGATTTCCCCTGCGTTCTTGTCGCCACTACTTTTTTGGACGACGCCCTTGCGGCGTTGCTTATAGCAAGGCTCGCTGATCCCGACAAAGCCAAGCAGTTGATCGGCCGTGGAGGAGGTATACCAGCGCTCGAATCATTTGCGACACGAATACTCACTGCGTATTGCATGGGACTGATTCCCAAAAGGATCTATACAAACCTGGACAACATAAGAGAGATCCGCAACCGATTCGCTCATCCACAATCTCCAATAGACTTCGGAGACAAAGAGGTATCTGACTTTTGCGATAAATTGATTCTTAGAAATCGACCTTTCGCTGAAGAAGACCGGCCCGCAAAAGCCTTCTACAATACTCCGCGCAAAAAATTCACCATCATTGCAAATGATGCGTTAGCGGCCATGATACTCTCTCGCAAAGAGCTAAAGCGCCTGCCCATAATGCAGGAGGATCAGTAATGAGGATCAGGACGTTCTTCGTAGAGAATGCCCGCCTGCAATGGCCTCACTTCAGACACACTGGCATACTCGTAATCAAAAGAACATCCTTGACGCGCTTGATCTTCTGTTTCGGCAAATATGAGCACTTTTTTTCCGTCTCCCCATTTGCTCGGATCGCCAGACTCCTCTCCTACAACGAACAACTTCAACTTATCCATAAAGGGTCGCTCCCATGAAAAAACCTAAACAAGAGAAGCCCGACCAACCGGGCCGTAAGTATGAAAAACCGCTTTCGCTGTCTCCTCTGACTTTTGAAGAGGCAGTGCGCCGGATCGCTTTGGCAAAACCTATCCCTAAGAAGGCACCCAAGGGAAAGATCTCCTAATAGACTCCTACGAATGGACGCATGTTCATCATTTTAGCGAGCCTAGCCTGGGTTTGTCAAGTATAAAATTCCGTTCAGAAATAGGCCCAGGGAGAAGATTAACCGGACCGCCGAGGAACCGATAGTCGGGGAAGGGAAACAGAAGTTGTGGGGGAAACCCCGACATGGGTGCCGGTGATCGTTCGGCTTAACCTTCTTGCGGCGCTGGGTAGAATGAGAGGCTGTAAGCCGAGGATGACGGAGAACCGGTGATGGCTGCGAAGAAAAAACCAAAAACCGTGCGAAGGCTTCCCGGGAGACCAAACCGGCTAAACCACGGATTGGGGCCTCCGGACCACCCGAGAAGTCGCCGTCGACTCCACCTGACGCAGTCCCAGCGGAGAGCACGCTGGGACCACCCGTAGCCGGCATCGGCGCCTCAGCCGGTGGGCTCGACGCCTTCAAGAAGTTTTTCGCCGCCATGCCGGCCGACAGCGGTGTCGCCTTTGTGCTCATCCCGCATCTCGATCCCAACCACGAAAGCCTGATGGTCGAGCTGCTCACCCGGCACACGTCCATGCCGGTCGTCGAGGCCGCGGAGGGTATGGCCGTCGAGGCCAACCGCGTCTATATCATCCCTCCCAACAAGAACATGACCATAGCCGACGGCGTGCTCCGCCTGACCGGGCCGGTGGAGCGCGCCGGCTGGCAGACTTCGATCGATCTCTTTCTGCGCTCGCTGGCCGACGATCAGTTAGAACGAGCAATCTGCATCATCCTCAGCGGCACCGGGTCGCACGGGACGCTGGGGCTCAAAGCTGTCAAGGCCGCGGGCGGCATGGCCATGGTTCAGGACCCCAATACGGCCGCCTCCCCCGGCATGCCCGAGAGCGCCATCGCCACGGGCCTGGCCGACCATGTCTTGCCCGTCGAGCAGATGCCGGAAGCGCTCGTCAGATACGTGCGGCACCTCTACGTCAACGGGGGCAGGATAGTCGCCGCGGTCGATGAGGCTCCGGACTATCTGAAGCAATTGCTTGCTCTCCTGCATGCCCGCACGAAGTTCGATTTTCGCGGCTATCGCAAGAAACTGCTCGCGCGTCGGTTGGAACGGCGCATGGGACTGAGTCACTTCGAGAACGTCGCGGAATACCTGGCCCACCTGCGCGAACATCCCGATGAGGTCAAACAACTCGCTCGCGATCTATTGATAAGCGTGACCAGGTTCTTCCGCGACCCGGACGCCTTTCGTACTCTGGAGACGGAAGTCATCGCTCCGCTCGTCCGGGCGAAGAACGCCGAGGCCCCCTTACGCGCCTGGGTCCCGGGCTGCGCCACCGGCGAGGAGCCTTACTCTGTCGCCATGCTGTTGCTCGAACATCAGACGGCGGCGCAGAACCTCTGCCGCCTGCAAATCTTTGCCACGGATGTTGATGAACAAGCGCTGGAGGTCGCGCGCCGGGGAGTCTATTCCGGCGACATCTCCGCCGATGTCTCCCCGGAACGGCTAGCCCGCTTCTTCACGCGGGCGGACGAATCCACCTGGCAGATCAGCAACCAAGTGCGCGAAACCGTGACGTTTGCGGTTCAAGACCTGACCAGCGACGCCCCCTTTTCCAAGATGGACCTGATCAGTTGCCGCAACGTCCTGATCTACCTCGAACCGGAGATGCAGAGGAAAGTCCTCACCCTCTTGCATTTCGCTCTCAAAGAAGGAGGCTACCTGTTCCTGGGCCCGTCGGAGACAGTTGGCCGGCAAACCGACTTGTTCGAGGCGGTCTCCCAGAAATGGCGCATTTACCGGCGCATCGGCCCGGCCCGGGCGGATGGCTTGCAGTTCCCGATGATGCAGATGGAGCCACGCCATACTACGCCGCAGCCGACCAGCCGGCCCCAGGCACCTGCCAAGCTGGCGGAGCTGGCGCAAAACTCCCTGCTGCGCCGGTTTGGTTTGGCTTGTGTTGTGATCAACCGGAATTACGATGTCCAGCACTTCGCCGGGCCAACCGAGGACTACCTCGTTCAGCCGGGCGGCCCACCCACCCAGAACCTGTTTTCACTGGCGCGCCAGGGCCTCGAACCCAAGCTGCGCGTCGTCATCCACCGGGCCATCCGCGAAAACGCCACCCGAAGCATCAAAGATGTGAAATTGCGACTCGGGGGCGACATCCGCCGGGTGAACATCGAGGTGGAGCCTCTCAATCTGTCCAAACAGACCGAAGGTCTGCTGATGATCTCGTTCCAGGAGCAGCCGAATCCTTCGGGGGAAACGCTGGCGGAAGCAAGAACGCGTGCCGAGACAGCAGAGTCGGAGCTGCAGCGCCAGCTCGAGCAGGAGCTGGAGACTACGCGCGATGACCTGCAAAGCACCATCGAGGAGCTGGAGAGCGCCAACGAGGGACTCAAAGCGTCGAACGAAGAAGTCATGTCGATGAACGAGGAACTCCAGTCCGCCAACGAGGAGCTGGAGACCTCCAAGGAGGAGCTGCAATCCCTCAACGAGGAGCTGAGCACCGTCAACAGCCAGCTCCACGACAAAATCGAGGAGGTGGAGTCGGCCACGAACGACATGGCCAATCTCCTCCACTCGACGGAAATCGCCACCGTCTTCCTGGACGCTGGGCTGCGGATCAAGTTGTTCACACCCGCCACCACGCGCATGTTCAACCTGATCGCCGCGGACGTCGGCCGGCCGATCGGCGACATCGTCAAGAGGTTTACCGACGACGACTTGGTGCGCGAGGCCCAAAAGCTCCTGCGCGATCTGACGCCGAGCGAAAAGGAAGTGCGCACCGAGGACGGCCGCTGGTACAGTCGGCGGATCATGCCCTACAGCACCCTGGATAACCGCATCGAGGGCGTCGTGATCACCTTCGTGGACATCACGCATCGTAAACAGGCCGCGGACGCGGTCGTTCGGCGCCTCGCCGCAGTGGTCGAAAACTCCGCGGACGCGATCTTCAGCAAGGATCGCGACGCGACCATCCGAACCTGGAACCGAGGTGCCGAGCGTCTTTACGGGTACAGCCACGACGAGGCTGTGGGCCGATCGATCAAGATGCTCGTCCCAGACGACCGCACCGAGGAATGGACCAGGATCATGGCCACGCTGGCGCGCGGCGAGTGTGTCGAGCAGCTAGAGACGGAGCGTGTCCGCAAAGACGGAGTCCGTATTCAGGTGGCGCTGACGGTTTCACCGATCCGAGATATCGACGGCAAAGTCGTGAGCGCCGCGGTGACCGGCCGTGACATCACCGGCCGCAAGCAGGCCGAGGAGGCGCTGCGGAGGAGTGAGGAGCAGTCTCGGCTGATGGCCGAACAGGCGCGCGACCGGGAAGCCCGCCTCACGGCCATCTTGAGCACTGCTGCCGACGCAATCATCACCATCGACGTTAATGGCGCCATCCAATCGGTCAACGCCGCCGCCGAAAGAATGTTCGGCTACGCCGCCACCGAGATGATCGACCAGAATGTGAAGATGCTCATGCCCGCGCCCTACCGGGAAGAGCATGATCGCTGCCTGGCGAGGTACCTGCAAACCGGCGAAAAGCACATCATCGGCATTGGTCGTGAAGTGGAAGGTCGGCGCAAGGATGGATCGACTTTCCCGGTGGATCTGGCAGTCAGTGAGGTGGGACACCTGAAACTGTTCACCGGTCTTCTCCGCGACATCAGCCGGCGAAAGGAACTGGAACGCGAGGTGGTGGAAATCGCATCCCTGGAGCAACGCCGCATCGGCGAGGATCTGCACGATAGCGTGGGCCAAGAGCTGACCGCCCTCAACATACTGGCCGGCGACCTGGCCGAGACTCTGCGGTCGGATCCCTCCAACGCGTCGCCGTTGGCCGAACGGCTGGTCCGTGGATTGCAGCGTAGCCAGCGAGAACTTCGGGCCGTCATGCGTGGGCTGCTTCCCGTTTCGGTCGATGCCGAGGGGCTCATGGCCGCACTCTCCGACCTGGCCACGCGTACCCAGCGGGAGGGCAAGGCGACATGCGTCTTTGACTGCCCTAAGCCGTTCCTCGTCGAGGACAACCTCATCGCGACCCACCTCTATCTCATCGCCCAGGAAGCGGTCCACAACGCCGTCAAGCACTCCCGGTGCCAGAACATCCGCATTTCCGTGGACTGGGATCACCTCTTGGTCCTGCGCGTGCGAGACGACGGTATCGGCATGCCCAGCCAGCCGACCGAGAGGTATGGCGGTTTGGGCCTGCGCATCATGCGCAACCGTGCGGCGATCATTGGCGCCACACTGACCATTCAGCCGGCTGAACCAACCGGCACCTTGGTAACGTGTGCTTTGGCGAGGGCGAACCATGAACCGGAACCGGTCCAAGAAACGAGCCAGGATCCTGATCGTCGATGACCATCCGGCCGTGCGCGAGGCGCTGGCCTTGCGGATCGGCCGGCAATCCGACCTGGAAGTCTGCGGCGAAGCCGCCGACATGAGTGACGCCCTGCGCATGGTTGCCGACACCCAGCCTGACGTGGCCATCATCGATATCTCCCTCAAGACCGGCAGCGGGATCGACCTGATCAAGCGGATCAAGGACCGCAACTATAGCGTGCGCATGCTAGTCTGGTCGATGCACAGTGAATCGCTCTACGCCGAGCGTGTGCTCCGGGCCGGGGCGCTCGGTTACATCAACAAGGACCAGGCCACGGACAAGATCATCGAAGCCATCCGGCGGGTGTTGGATGGAAAAGTGTACTTGAGTGATGCGATGGCCGAGAAGATGTTGCATCGCGCCGTCGGCGGGAGCCGAGAAGAAGTCGTGCACGCGCCGCTCGACGTTCTGGCCGATCGCGAGCTGGAGGTCTTCCGGCTGATCGGCCAGGGCGTGAAGACCGCGGACATTGCCGAACGACTACACCTGAGCATCAAGACGGTCGAGACGTACCGTGATCGCATTCGCCAGAAGCTGGACCTGAGCAATGGCACGGAGCTGGCCCACTACGCCACGCAGTGGGTGCTGGAGAATGGGTGAGCCGAGCGTAGGCGCAGCCCCTTCCGCAAGGGAATCAAACGCTCCCGGCCACGGGCTGGATTATCGCTGGGGCCCCATATTTACCTCCGTCGAGGGCGATCCCGAGCAGGCGCTCTCATCCATCCGCTGCTGCCACCAGGCCGTGGCTGCTCTCCTCTTCAGCCCATCGTTCTACCAAGCACCGCATGATGCCTGGCGCAGCGAGTCAGGGTTTCCCCCACAAGTTTTGTATCCCTTTTCCGACTGTCGGTTCCGGGGCTGCCCGGTTAACCTTTTACCCGGGCCCATTCCTGAGAGAGCAGGGACGGGAGCTTTGTCATGAATATGAGGCAGACCCCTTCTGATTGCTGAGGGGGATGCGGAGTTATTCGACGTCTACCGCCGGCTCCTCACAGACTGTGGCTACGAAGTGGAAACTTCTTCGGATGGTCTGGACTGCTTGAGGAAGTTGCACCAGGTGAAGGACGAGGATTCAAACGAGCGAGGGAATTGAACAAGTAGGCGAGTTTGGGGTGGCTCGGCTTGAGGAAGCCGGGTCGGCCCGGCCTACAAGCAGGCGACAAATCATGTTGGCCCGGCCCGACGTATCGTCGAAAAATGCGTCGCCGGCGAAGTTCGGGTGACCGTGCTGGCGATCAAGGTCCCAGGTCTCCCTCGGGTCCTTGCCCGTCGTCGCCAGTCATGGGCCTCCATTGAAACGCACGCGCGGTGTACCGTTCCGCACACCGCTCCTTGTCTTGTGCAGGCGCTGGACATAGTTTCTGGCACTCCAGCCCTGCAAAGGCTTCGTATTGCTCGTGCTGGGGAATGTTTTCCAACGCAAATGTATTTGGCCGGCATCCCTGGTACGGCGGTTGCTCTACTTACACGTGCGCTCAACCGGGCAGAGATGCGGCGACAGTAGTAGGGGGCGCCCTGGACGAGGCGCCCTCGGGCGAACTCTCGCGCAGGTTCGCTTTCACTTCCGGCTCGTTCAGTCATGGGCATTAAATCCCCGGACCGAACCAAAGGAGGTCGCTATGCTGCCCATTCGGACCATCCTCCACCCGACCGATTTTTCGGAGCACTCGGACTACGCCTTTCGGTTGGCCTCTTCGTTGGCCCGGGACTACGGCGCCCGTTTGATCGTGCTGCACGTCCTGGAACGGCCTGTGCTCACCTACACCGGAGTAATGACGGCACCACCCCCGCCCCCGCTTTCCGCGGAGGAGCGGCAATCAGTTCAGGAGCATCTGCACCGGATCAAGCCCCCGGATGTCGCTATCGTTCTCGAGCACCTTCTCGAGGAGGGGGACCCGGCCACGGCCATTTTGCAAGTCGCCCAGGATCGCCAGTGCGAGCTGATCGTGATGGGGAGTCACGGACGGACTGGACTGGGCCGGCTGCTGATGGGCAGCGTGGCGGAGCAGGTCTTGCGCAAGGCATCCTGTCCCGTGTTGACGGTGAAAACGCCGCAGCGCCCGGTGCCGTCCTCTGAGGAGCACGTCACCCCCGCGGCTTGCAAAAGTGCGGGGGCCCCGAAGTAACCAGCGACCTTCGAGAAGATCAAGCAACTTCCGAGATACGGCTATGAAAAGTCCGCCTAGCGAACCAAGCATCGACCTCGCCACGGCCAATGGGGCTACCGAACTGGAAACGCACATCCAGTGCCGGCTTGGCGGTCGTATCCGCGATTTCCAGATGGTGGTCGTGAACGGGGAATTGATCCTGCGCGGCCGCACCCGCACCTATTACGCGAAACAACTCGCTCAGCAAGCGGTCATGGAGGCCACAGCGCTACCGATCCGGGCGAACGAGATCGAGGTGTGCTGAGCACCGGGTCCCAGGGAGGAAGTATCGAAGGCAGGAACAGGAGAGAAGCAACGGTGACGGAGAGACATCGCGCAAGCGGTCCCTTTAGGCCGGAGCAACCTTGCGACAAGCAGAGGAGACCCTGAACGCGCGGAGTGCAACAGGTTGAAAAGGAGGATCGGATGTCCCCTAAGTCGATCAACAATGTCCTGGTGCTCGGAGACGATTCCGACGCGCGGATAAAGGAAGCCGAGCGACGGGCGTTGCAAGCAGAGAGGCTGGCAGGTATTGGCCAGATGGCTGCCGTCTTCGCACACGAAGGGCGCAACGTCCTGCAGCGAACCATGTTCAATCTGGAAATCCTGGCCTCGCAGCTCACCGACCGGCCCGAGCTTCTGGATCTCGTCGCCCGCACGCGAAGCGCCCAGAGAGACCTGGCTTGCTTGTTTGAGGACTTGCAAACTTACGCGGCCTCGCTCAGGCTCCAGCGTGAGATCTTGCACCTCACCGACATCTGGCGGGAGGCATGGTCCGACCTGAACCTCTTGCGACAGGAGAAAGCAGCGGAACTCGAGGAAAGAATTGAGGGAGATGGGGCGGAGTTGCTCTCTGGGGACCGTTTCCGGCTAAAGCAGGTTTTTCGCAACCTCTTTGAGAACGCACTGGCCGCCTGTCCTGCCCCTGTGCGGATCGAGGTCCACTGCGCGGAGATCACGCGCCATGGCCGGCCCACCATCCTACTGGCCATCCGCGATAACGGTCCCGGGATGTCGCAGGAGCAAAGGCGAAGGGCCTTCGAGCCCTTCTACACCACCAAGTCGAAAGGCACCGGCCTGGGTCTGGCCATCACGAAGCGGATCGTCGAGGCACACGGAGGACAGATCTCGGTTCGCAATGGCGCCAGCACCGGCGCCGAGTTCTTGATCGTCCTGCCAGAGGGAAATGGGGTAGGTTCAGCGGGGCGGCCCCGGCTTCAGCAGGTGAGATCAGATTGAAGCGTCCTGCGCCGACCACCGCTACGACTAGAAAGATCGCCCAAGGAAACACCGTGAGAAGGCTGCTGAGGGCGCCGGGTGGCCCGGAGCTGTCGGCGGCCGCAGGATTCCACAAGTAAAGGAGGAAACTATGTCGATTTTGACGCGCTGGGAGCCCTTCCGCGAGCTACGGCACGAGGCAAGGCAGATGAGGCACCTGCAGCGGGCAATGAACCAGTTCTTCGGTCGCTGGGGAATTGACCTCCCGGAGTGGCCGGCACTGGCCGTGTCGTATCCGCCCGTAAACCTGTGGGAGGACGACGACTTCGTCTACGCGGAGGCGGAGCTACCGGGCCTGAAGCTACCTGACCTGGAGATTACTGTGACCGCGAATAACCAACTCACCCTCAAGGGGAAGCGCGAGCCGGCGGCCCCGGAGAAGGTGGAATGGCACCGCCAGGAGCGCGGCTTCGGTAGCTTCCAAAGGACTATTCAACTGCCCGTCAGCGTGGACGCCGGCAAAGTCGAGGCCCGGCTGGACAACGGAGTCTTGACCATCAAGATGGCCAAGAGCCCCGCGGCCAAACCGAGAAAGATCCCCGTGAAGGCCGAGTAAGAATGAATCGCTTCAACATCATTCGAAAAGGAGGTGTCCCTTGCCAGAAACGAATGCGCTCGTGAATAAGGCGGCCGGAGAAGTAACCGCCCCCGAAGCCACACGAGGCGGTATCTATTACACGCCGCGTGTCGATATCTACGAGTCCGCGGATGAGGTGGTGCTCCAGTGCGACATACCGGGCGTCAAGCCGCAAGATGTGGACCTGCGCTTCGAGAAAGGTGAGCTGAGTCTGCACGGCAAGGTCCAGCCGCGGCCGGTTCCCGCAGAGTACGTGGAGGAGGAGTACGGTGTCGGCGACTTCCACCGCTCCTTCGCCATCGCCCCGGATATTGACGCCGGCAAGATTTCGGCCGAGTACCGGGACGGCGTGCTGACGGTGCACTTGCCCAAGCAGGAGCGCGTCAAGCCGAAGCGAATCGCCGTCCAGCCCGGTTAGGAAAGGTGAGCCACGGCAGAATTGACCTTCGTCAGCCGCCCTGCATCTGGAATCGAGCAGATGCAGGGCGCGGTGTCCAAAAGAAGCTACGAAAAAAAGGAGACTGAAAATGGCAGGACTGATTCCTTGGAGGCACAAGAAGGCAGAATCGGCGGGCAACGGCGGGGCTCTTGCTCCGCTGCGGGATTTCCCCAGCCTCATGCGCCGGATGCAGAGCGAGTTGGGCGAACTCTTTGAGCGCTTCGGCCGGGAGCGGCCTACCGCCTTGGAGGATTTCGGGCGCGCCTGGCAGTGGGGCGTGGATGTCGAGGACAAGGAGGACTGCTTCATCGTCCGGGCAGAGGCGCCGGGCTTCGAGGCCGGCGACTTCGATCTCCGCGTCAGCGGTGATCGCCTCATCCTGCGTGCCAGCAAGAAGACCGAAACCAAGGAGAAAGGAAGCGAACACCGGGAAGAGTACGAGTGCTACGAATCGATGACTCTGCCCCCGGGCATCGACAAGGACAAGATCGAGGCCCGCTGCCACAGCGGCGTGCTGACCGTGACGATCCCAAAGACCAAGGAGGGCCGAGGCAAGAAGATCGCTGTCAAGAACACCTGACGGTTCCTTCGTGGTTGCTGTACCCCCGAGGCCCGGCGGCATCCTTGAGCTGGGCTTCAGACGAAGCCGGGCGCCCGGGGGACAGGAGTTCTGGCGCCAGTGCGATTAACTCATGTGACATCCAGGAGCGATTTCCCATTACGGAGGATTCATCAACATGGACCGCAAGCACATGATCGTACAACGGGCTCGCGAGTTCTTCGCCGAGCGATTCCACGATGTCATACACATGATTCAACAGGACCGGCAGGGGCTGCACGGATGGGAGGAGCCAGCGTACCTGCGGGCTGTTCTCCGCCGCGCTGTGCGGGAAGGAGCAACTGCCGAGATGGCAACTACTACCGTGGCCGTCACACCGACGGAATTCGGCCGTGCTGCTGGGGAACCGGATCGCGGGCAACAGCGCGAAGCGATCGGCCAGTTGCTTGAGGCAGCGGTCACGGCGCTGCAGAAAGTTTCCGCCGGCGAGAAACCTGAGTTGACGCCGGAAGAAGTACTCGGCCTGGAATCGGCCATTCTCCTTTACGGTCGGCCCGCGCTGCTGGTTAGTCAAGGGCACCTGGCTAGCCCGACTCCCTTCTGGAACGTTTTGGAGGACCAGCGCGAGGACATCGAACTGGCTCAGCGGGGGATTGGTCGGATCGAAATGTTCGGCCACCCCGAGTACGATTGGGCCGGTACTGGCTTCCTGGTCAACGAGACCACACTCTTGACCACGCGTAGCACGGTTGGGATCTTTGCCGAGACGAACAGCGAAGGGCAGTGGCAGTTCCGTCCGGGCATCACGGGCTGGATGAACTACCAGGAGGACTACCAGAGGTCTCCAAGCGCCGCCTATCGCATCCAGGCAATTCTCGGCGTCCACGACAAATACGACCTGGCTCTCCTTCAGGTTGAGCCGCCTCAGCAGACAGTCGGCTCGCCCATTCCGCTAGCCTTGGCCGCCGAGCCGCCACCCCGGCTGGAAGGTCGGCAGGTCTACCTGGTTGGTTACCCGGTGCGCGACGCCCGGCGCAACGAGCCAGAAGCGATCGTCCGCATCTTCCGCGACGTTTATAACGTCAAGCGGGTTCAACCTGGAATCCTTCATGGAATGCTACAGTTCCGGGACGTCCAGTTGCTCAAGCACGACTGCGCCATGCTGGGCCACTCAGCCGGATCCTGTCTCATTGACCTGGAAAGCCACCAGGTGCTCGGCCTCCACCTGAGCAGCCGCTACCTGGAAGGAGGTGTGGCGATCCCGCTGTGGGTGTTGCGCGACGACCCGATGCTGCAGGGCGCGGGCGTTATCTATGCCAAAGCCGATGCCCAAGAAGTCCAGACGGTCAACAGCCAGTTGGAACGCCTGGCGCGCAGCCGTCATTGGCCTGAAGCTCAGGCCGCGATCAGCAGCCTGTACCAGCGAGCTTTCGGGAGTTCCCCAGCCGACAAAGGAGGCAGGCAATGAGCCAAACGGGCGTGGCAGCCTTCGACAGTACTATCCAGACGACCAACGTCTGGCTCCACGACATCCTGGAGCGGTTGAGATGGCAGGACCGGCAGCGCGCCTACCACGCGCTGCGGGCCGTTCTGCATGCCTTGCGGGATCGTCTTCCCGTGGACCAGGCGGCGGCCCTGGGTGCTCAGCTGCCGATGTTGATTCGAGGCTTCTATTATGAAGGCTGGCATCCGGCTGGCACGCCCACCAAGGAACGCAGAAGGGAAAACTTCCTGGCCCACATCGCAGGGGCCTTCCGAGACGATCCAGGCATCGACACGGAAGATGTTGCTCGGGCCGTCTTTCAGGTAATCGCCAAGCATGTGACACCGGGTGAGATCAAGCACGTGAAGATTGCTCTACCCGGCGAGATCCGCTCCTTGTGGTCGGAAGAGATGCACTCCTTATGGTTTTGAAGCGAGTGCCAAATGGGGGAGAGACTCTCCATGAACGTCGAAGAACTTGCCTCAGTTGTAGATGAACTTGTCGAGGTCTTGCACAACCAGGCCAGGGAACTGGAAAAGCTCATTGCTCATGTGCAACAGGTGACTGCCCACCTGCCCGAGGAGAGCGAAATGTCCGTAATCCGCTCCTCGCTCAGCGGCCTCCACCTGCGCCTCAAGAAGCTCCGGGGCGTGGACCACTCGATCAGTTGAGCGGGAACGAGGGAAGTCCACGCCATCTTTACTCATGGGGCGATGGCCCCCGGAATTGTAAATCGACCGTTTGCCGCGCAGCTCGGCAAGGTACTGACCTCCGGCAGCATCCCGGTCACCGCCAACCCGAGGCTGGAGATTGTCCCAATCGCCCTGCTTGTAGCCCGGACAGTGCGCTACCTTTGTGGAGAAGGCGTGGAATCTGATCTCGGGTGAACAAGACACGCCCCGGTCAAATTGCCGGACGTGTCCGAGGATTTACCAAAGGAGGAACCCGACATGAAGCTCAACGAAGTCTTCACAAGGAACGTAGTCACCGCCGGGCCAGAGGAAACATTGGCGGCAGTCGCAGTCAGAATGCAGGAACACAACGTCGGTACGGTGGTCGTCGTAGAGGACCGGCGACCTGTCGGCATTATCACGGACCGCGACCTGGCATTAGCACTGGGCGCGCAGGGTTTCAGCCCGCAGGCCCAAGTCCAGAAAGTTATGACACATCATGTCCTGGCCATCCCCGAAGACGCGGGCATCCATACGGCCACCAGGTTCATGAGGGACCGCGAGGTGCGCCGGCTGCCGATCGTGGACAAAGAGGATCGCCTGGTCGGCATCGTGAGCCTGGATGACCTACTGCGGTTCCTGGGGCGGGAGCTGTACAACCTAGCCGAAGGGATCAGGCACGAGACGGAAGTCAAGTAGTCAAATCGGGCACTACCTATAGTAATTGACAGGCAAGGAGAAGAACATGGCCACACCTTTCTGGATTCGGAAGATGTTGGAGCTGCGCGGCATCCCCTTCGAGGAGGTGCATCATCGCGAGGCGTACACGGCCCAGGAGGTGGCCCAGCGCGAGCACTTCAGCGGCCACCGTGTGGCGAAAGTCGTGGTTGTCATGGCCGACGGCCGGCCAGTGGAGCTGATCTTGCCCGCCAGCAGACATGTCAATCTGGACCGCGTGCGAACCGTGCTTCACGCCCATGAGATCCGCCTGGCCACCGAGCCGGAGATGGAGAGGTACTTCACCGACTGTGAAGTAGGGGCCATCCCAGCGCTGCGCCACTGGAAGGACGTAGATGTACTTATGGACCGGTCGCTGAACGTTGAGGGGCAGATTCTCTTCCAGGCCGGCACCCATACCGATGTGGTTCGCCTGAATTTCCGGGCCTGGTACGAGATGGTCAACCCACAGGTCGCTACCTTCAGCGAGCCCGAAGTCGCACACGCATGAAGCGACCGGAGCAACCAATAGGCACATCGGAAAGGAGCATGACGATGCTTGCGGAATTCAGCATATACCCGCTACAGGCGGAACACATGAGCAAGGACGTGGCCAAGGTGGTCGAGACGCTGGAGAGCGCCGGACTCCATTATCATCTCGGACCAATGAGTACGGCGGTCGAGGGGAATTGGGAGCAGGTAATGGAGGCGATCCGCCGCTGTCACCAAGTGGTCGCTCTATCCCACGACCGGGTCGTCACTACGATCATACTGGATGATCGCAAAAACCAGCCTCACCACCTGGCTGAGATGATCTCCAGCGTCGAGCGACAGCTTGGAAAGCGTGCCGAACATTGATTGTAGAACGCAGGAACAATGTCCCTGCAGTGAACCACGTACAGGAGGCGTCTGAGGAGCCCTTTCCGGCGAGCGATGCGCCGGCCTGGACGCCATCGACTGCGGTCGGGCTCCCAGCACACTGGGCTGGTTACAGCGGAACGACCATTGGGAGGGAGACAGCCATGTTTCGTAATCGAGAGGATGCCGCCCGCCAACTGGCGGAAAAACTGAAGGGACGTCAACTGCACGACCCGCTAGTGCTGGCGATCCCCCGTGGCGGGGTGGTCACCGGGGCCGTGCTGGCCCGAGAGTTGGGGGCGGACCTCGACGTGGTCCTGTCCCGCAAGTTGCGGGCACCTGGGCAGCCCGAACTGGCAATCGGGGCGATTTCCGAGGATGGGCGCGTCTATCTGAACCATCACGCCGAGGCGTTCCTTGATCTACTGGAAGATTATCTGGCTGAAGAACGCCGCCACCAGCTCAGCGAGATCGGGCGGCGCAAGAAGCTGTTCCGCGCTGTCCGGCCCGAGGCACCAATCACGGGCCGCTCGGTGATCGTCACCGACGACGGCATTGCCACCGGCTCCACCATGATCGCGGCCCTCCAGGCCGTCAAGACGCAAAACCCGCAGGAGCTCATCGTCGCCGTGCCCGTTGCCTCCCCGGATCGACTTGCGGAAGTCCGCCGGTGGTGCGACGACGTGGTCTGCTTGCTTGCCCCGGAAGAGTTTTGGGCCATCGGGCAGTTTTACGAGGACTTCACCCAAGTCGAGGATGAAGAGGTGGTGAAGTTGCTTCGCGAATTCGCCCCGGCTGGTCTGCCCGTGGGCTCGATCACCCCGGGTTGATGAATTCCGGCAAGGGCCGGTGAGAGGAGTGCTGGCATGACGAGACCACGCTGGGAGCACTTTGCCCACGAGGCGGACATCGGCGTCCGCGGCATCGGTGCCTCCAAGAAGGAGGCCTTTGAGCAGGCCGCCATCGCCCTTACTGGCGTGATCGTTGACCCGCAGGAGCTGACGGCGGAGGAGGTGGTCGAGGTCACGTGCGAGGCCCCCGATGACGAGTTGCTGCTGGTCGATTGGCTGAACGCCCTGGTCTACCAGATGGCGACCCGGCGGCTGCTCTTCGGCCGCTTCGAGGTGCACATCGACGGCCAACGCTTACACGCCAAAGCCTGGGGGGAGCCGATCGACGTGGCCAGGCACGAACCCGCCGTCGAGGTCAAAGGCGCCACCCTCACAAGCCTTCGAGTCGGGCAAGAGGCCGGCGGCGCCTGGGTCGCCCAGTGCGTGGTCGATGTCTAAGGACCGGGAGACACTCATGGACACCAGCTTACTGACGCGGAAGTCCGAGTACGAGTGGTGGGTCGAGCAGGCCGGTAAGATGCGCGTGCCGGCTGTCCTCTACGCCAGCGCCGAGCTGATCCATGACATGGACCCGATGGTGTATGAGCAGGCGACCAACGTGGCCACCCTGCCCGGGATCGTCAAGGCATCCTACGCCATGCCGGACGCCCACTGGGGCTACGGCTTCCCCATCGGCGGCGTCGCGGCCTTCGACCCTGACGAGGGGGGCGTGATCTCCGCCGGCGGCGTGGGCTTCGACATCTCGTGCGGGGTCCGCTGTCTGCACACCGGCCTGAAACGGGAAGAAGTGATACCTGTCAAGGCGGAGTTGGCCGACGCGCTCTACCACAAAGTGCCCGCCGGGCTGGGCAGCCGCGGCCGGCTACACCTCACGGACAGCGAGATGGACGCCATGCTCACCGGCGGCGCCCGCTGGGCGGTGGAGCGGGACTACGGCACACTGGAGGACCTGGAGCGCATCGAGGAGCATGGCTGCATGGCCGGGGCAAAGCCTGAGGAGGTCTCCTACCACGCCAAGGAGCGGCAGCGCGACGAAGTGGGCACGCTCGGCTCCGGCAACCACTACCTTGAGGTGCAGTACGTGGCCGAGGTCCACGACGCCCTGACAGCCGAGGCCTTCGGACTGCACGCCGGTGATGTGGTAGTGAGTATCCATTGCGGCTCGCGCGGCCTCGGTCACCAGATCGGCACCGATTTCCTGAGGAAGATGGCCGTCGCGGCCGGTAACTACGGCATCGCGCTGCCCGACCGAGAACTGGCCTGCGCGCCGATCAACTCCCCCGTCGGCCAGACCTACCTGGGAGCGATGCGGGCGGCCATCAACTGTGCCCTGGCCAACCGCCAGGTCATCACCCACCTGACCCGCGAGGCATTCGCCCGTGTGCTGCCGCAGGCGCAGCTGCCACTGCTCTATGACGTGTCGCACAATACCTGCAAGGTGGAGGAGCACGTCCTCAACGGCCAGCTGCGGAAGTTGTTCGTCCACCGCAAGGGGGCGACACGGGCATTCGGCCCCGGCCACCCCGACTTGCCGCCGGCATTGCGACCGACCGGCCAGCCGGTGCTGATCGGCGGCTCGATGGGCACGGCGTCGTACGTCCTCGTCGGCACGGCGGAGGGCGAGGCGCGGTCGTTCGGCTCGTCCTGCCATGGTGCCGGCCGCAGCATGAGCCGGCACCAGGCGCTCAAACAGTGGCGCGGCCGCGACCTGGTTGAGAAGCTCGCCGCCGAGGGCATCCTGATCCGCAGTCCGTCGATGCGCGGCGTGGCGGAGGAGGCTCCGGCCGCCTACAAGGACGTTTGCGCGGTCGTGGACGCTGCCGACGCAGCCGGCCTCTCCCGCAAAGTCGTCCAGTTGAAGCCCCTTGCCTGTATCAAGGGCTGACTGTTGATTTTCGATCGCATAGCGGTCAAGGAAGGGTTAACCATGATCCGGCTCAAACGCGCTTACGAGAAGCCTTCACCGGAGGACGGGTTCCGCGTCCTGGTGGAGCGATTCTGGCCACGGGACCTCGACGAAAAGCACACCAAGCTGGACCTGTGGCTGAAGGAAGTGGCCCCCAGTACCGATCTGCACCAGGCGTTCGGCGAGAACCCCGGCCCGGAACGCTGGGAGGAATTCCGGAGGCTCTACTCGAACGAGCTGAAGGATAAGCACCGGGCCATCAAGCTGCTACGCGAGAAGAGTCGAGAGGGCCTTCTGACCCTAGTTCACGCGGCGCACAACCCTGAGCACAGCGCGGCCCTGGTTCTCAAGGCGTTTCTGGAAGGGTCGGGTGGCTCGACCGAGGTTCCCTGAGGGACGCCCGGGTCACAGCACTCGTTACCCCCTCATCGGCCCGCTTTCACGGAGTTCAAAGCCATGCAACTTCCACTGCAAATCTCCTTCCGTCACATGGAGCGCTCCGAGGAGATCGAAGCGCTGGTCCGGGAGAAGGCGGCCCACCTGGACACCTTCGCGGACCACATCATGAGCTGCCGGGTGGTGGTGGAGCCGGCGGGCAAACATCACCTGCACGGCAATCTCTATGAGGTGCGGATCGACATCATGGTGCCCGACGAGGAGATCGCGGTGACCCGCGAGCCGAGTCAGCACACCGAATGCAGGGACATCCACGTGGCGCTTCGCGACGCCTTCGACTCTGCCCGCCGGAAGCTGGAGGATTACGTGCGCCGCAGGCGGGGCACCGTGAAGGCCCTCGAGACCGCACCCCACGCCCGGGTAAGCAAGCTCTTTCCCGATGAAGGATACGGTTTCCTTGAGACACCAGACGGCCGAGAGGTCTACTTTCACCGCCACAGTGTCCTGCACGAAGGGTTCGACCGTCTGCAGATCGGGACCGAGGTGACCTTTGTTGAAGAGGAAGGGAAGAAGGGACCCCAGGCCAGCACGGTGAGGCCGGTGGGAAGGCACCACCACCTGTGAAGGGAACCCCTTCGCGTCGGGCCGGGCTCTCTCGTGGGGGACACCGGGTCGGCAGACGACGGGCAATCGCGGGGAAAAGACAAGGAGGCGGGCTATGGTCATCCAAGAGATGACGAACAGCGAGTGCCTCAGTGCCCTCGCAGGGGCGAGGCTCGGTAGGCTGGCGTGTACGCACGAGAACCAGCCCTACGTCGTCCCCATCTACTTCGTGTACGAAGACCCTTATCTTTATGGGTTTACCACCCCGGGCCTGAAAGTCGAGTGGATGCGCGCCAATCCCCTCGTGTGCGTCGAACTGGACGCAGTGGAGGACACTGAGCAGTGGACGAGCATCATCATATTCGGAAAGTACGAGGAGTTGGCGGGCAACCCCGGGGGGGACCAGGCGCAGCTGCACGCGCGTGAACCATCACGGCGAACATCCCGCCGGAGCTGGACGAATTTCCTCGAGCAGGAGCGGCTGCACGCACATGAACTGCTCCAAAGACACGCCGGATGGTGGGAGCCTGGTTGTGCTTCCTGCGCACAACGGAATCCCAGGGAACCGATGACAGCTGTCTTCTATCGCATCCGCATCGACCGCATCACCGGCCGTCGAGGCACGCCCGGTCCTGGCGGGCCGATTAGATCGCGGACGCCCTCCCATGCCCCAGACGGCTGAGGTGGGCTGTGCGGGGTCTGCCACGCTTTATCCAGGCCGTTTGGCAGTCAGGGAGGGATGAAGAGGCCAGGATTGATTGTTTGATGTTCCTACGTGCCGGTTCCGATTCGCCCTTTATTTGGAGCACCCGATTCCCTTGAGAAGCGAGAGACAAAGTTACGGACAGCCAACCGAGGATCCGGGCTTGCCACTCTATTCTGGTACCGGCATCGAACTTGCAATTAAGTGCCACCGGTCCCTGGCGGCAGAGCGAATTCAATCCGGGAGTCCTTCGGGCTGACTGCGGACGGTCAAGAGGCGAGGAAGCACGCCGAGCTTCGTGACCGGGACAACCGTGATACCCGCTCTCCTAGTACGGGAGGGAAACCCATGGAAGAAACGACCCAAGCCCGAGCTCACCCGATATTTGAGGTGTGTTGCCCTGTGCCTGCTGGTTGCCGGCTGACCTGGCGGCTGACCTGGCGGCTGACCCGGCGGCTGACCCGGCGGCTGACCAGGCGGCTGACCAGGCCGGAGGCGACCACTGTTTGGCCGATCTATCCGGATTGGACGGGGCCGACGCAGGACGAGCATCTTCGTGCGCAGCCGGTCCGCAAGCGCATGCTCATCCACGCATTCGCCACGGGCCACGTTGATCAGGATGGCCTGGAACTTCATCAAGCCGAGTTCGCGGGCGCCGATGAGGCCGCGCGTCTGCTCCGTGAGCG
>DATGZX010000072.1:0-3694 GCA_035296965.1 Gemmataceae bacterium | reverse complement strand
GCGGCGCGCTCCCACTCGGCCTCAGTAGGCAAGCGAAAATTTCTGCCGGTTGTTACTCCGCCGGTGCTTGCGCTAAGCCATTCGCAGTAGCGGATTGCCTCGTACCACGACACTCCGACAACAGGCTGCTCGGGATGGTTGAAGGCGGGGTCGGTCCAGAACGGCGGCGGCAAGTATAGTGACAGCGGCGCGCTGACGCGCAGGAAGCGCCCGTACTCAGCGTTGGTAACTTGGCGGGCGCCAAGCTGAAATTCGCCAATCCAGACGCGATGCACCGGCTTTTCGTTGTCCTGGCCGGTATCGCAGCCCATGAGGAACGATCCCGCGGGGATACAAACGAGCGCGGGAACGGGTTCTTCGGCCCGGGACGAAGAGAGTGACGGAGAGACCAGTTGCGTCGGTTGCGTGGGGTCGGTCGGGTCCATGGTGTCAAAGCGCTCGCAATGTGCGGACGACGTCTTCGATTTTATTCTCCTGAAACAGGCGGATGCCGGCGACCCCAGCCGCTCCAGCCTCCAGGCACGCTGCGGCGTTTTCCATCGTGACGCCGCCGAGAGCGAGGACGGGGATCTTCGCCCGGCATGCTTCATGCAAGGCGGCGATGCCCGTCGGTTGCCTTCCTGGAGCATTGTTTTTTTCGAAGACCGGGGCAAAAACGGCGAAGTCTGCGCCCTCGGAGGCGGCGCGAATCACATCCTCGTTCGAATGGCAGGAGGCGGCCACGAGGAAGTGGTCAGTGGTCAGTGGCTGGTGGGCAGCTTGTCGCGCCTCACGAGGCCCGACATCGTCTCCGCGCAGATGAACGCCATCGGCCCCCGCAGCCAGTGCAACGTCCGTGCGGGAGTTAATTAACAGCCGGGTCAACAATGAATTCTCACGCACCATGGCGACCACCTCCCGTGCCAGCATTTCCAGTTCTCTCGTGCTCAGATCTTTTTCGCGGAGCTGAATGTAGTCGACACCAGCGCGCACGGCTTCGGCGACTTTGGCGAGCACGTCGCGGCGGCGCACGCGTTCATCGCCACGAAATTGGCTTCGGTCTGTGATGTAGTAGAGCAAACAGCGGTCAGCCATCACCTCTCAGCGTACTACGAGGTCGCCGACTTTCGTCGGCATTAACGGGTACCACGGGAAGCGCCGTGAGTTCAGTTTTCGCCAGCGTGGAGCTAAAGCGTGCAGCTAAATGGAGGGTTCCGGGATGCGACGATAGTGAGTGCGAGGCAGAGTGAGGAGAATGATGAGGCTAATGAGGCTTAAGACGGCGACGATAAAAATGCTGCCTTCCGGGCCGGTGGCCCCGCCGCTGAGGATCGGCTTGCCTACGGGGTGGGTGGCGAGAAGATGGTGCTGCGCCATGGTTCCGCTGTCGGCGACTCCCCAGAGGAAGGACTGAGACCAGTCCCACGCGGTGTGGAAGCCGATCGCCCACCACAAAGAGCCGGTGCGCCAGAGACTGAGGCAAAACACCATGCCGACCAAGCCGGCAGAGAGCATGCCGATCGGAGATTCGCCTGGATTCTTGCTGTGGCCGAGGCCGAAGAGGACGGCCAAGATCACGGCGGAAGTCCAGAAGCCGAACGCCTCGCTGTTGCGTGTCCTGGAGGCCCACCGGTAGAAACCAGCGAGACCGCGCGTGAGGGTGTACTGGAGGTAGCCGCGGTTGAGAAACTCCTCGAACAGGCCGACCAGAAGGAAGCCGAACAGCCACATTACCCCGTAACGAAGAATATCGCCGCCAAAGAGCAGGCGCCTGTCGACGACCAAAAGACCGGTCTTCCAGAGGCTCAAAACGAGGAGGGAAAGGCAGACGACTCCCCAGGCGAATCCGGCGAAAAAGTGTGCAACCTTACGGCTGCCGCCAAGGCCATAGACGGAGTTGGGACGGCGCTCGATCTTCGACATGATCCAGGTGACGAGAAGGACGATGACCAAGGGGATGGATTCATTGATGAACGCCGCCTTGAGGGATATCTCCGACATGTTCTTCACGGCGCTTGGATTACGTGGGTGGATCTTGTGGGCGACGAAGTTCGCCGCGATAAGAACGGCCGCCAGTAGGGCGATGAAGACGAGCAGGCTCCAGCCGGCGCGGAGACCGTCCTTGCCGATGAAGATGTTGCGGACAACTGACGGCTGCGCGCTGGGGATTGGTTCGGCGGGTGGCAGCATTGCGTCGTGATTCAAGCGGTCTCCTCGTAGATCAAAGGTTTATCCGCAAACTTATGTCGCGAATTCATGGGCCACTAAGCTGGCGTTCAGGGTCGCGTCTTGGCGATTTCGGGGACAGCCGCTTCGCCGCTGCGCTTCGCTTGCTGCGGGGCGAGATGGTGCTTGGTCAGTCCTGCTCTCAGGAACTCGAAACTTTCCTCCGGCGAATCGGACATCTTGAACAGTTCGAGGTCCCCCGCCGAGATCGTGCCGGCGTCGACCATGGCTTCGAAATTGACGACCTTCTTCCAGTAAGCGCTGCCATAGATGACAACGACAATTTTCTTGGCCAGTTTCTCCGTCTGCGCGAGGGTGAGGATTTCAAAAAGTTCGTCAAGCGTGCCGAAGCCCCCGGGAAAGATCACCAACCCTTTTGCCAGGTACGCGAACCAGAATTTACGCATGAAAAAGTAATGGAACTCGAAGTTGAGCGAAGGCGTGATGTAAGGATTCGGATTCTGCTCCAACGGCAGGTTGATATTGAGGCCGATGGTTTTTCCTCCCGCTTCGTGGGCGCCGAGATTCGCCGCTTCCATGATGCCCGGGCCGCCGCCGGTGGTGACCACAAAGCGGTGGCGCTTGGCCGGGATATGGGTGGACCATTCGGTCAGCAGGCGAGCCAGCCGGCGCGCGTCCTCGTAGTAGCGAGCCATGTCAACCGCCGCCTCGGCGCGCTTCATATCCTTGGCTTGCTGCGCGTCCGGGAGCTGAGCGCCGTTGCCGCGGACTTCGGTCATCCGGTGCGCGGCGTTCTTGTGGCTGTCGACGCGGGCGGAGCCGAAGAAGACAACCGTGTCCTGGATCTGCTCGCGGCGGAAGCGCGAGAGGGGCTCGCTATACTCGGACAACAGCCGCAGAATTCTGCCGTCGGGACTGTTGAGAAATGGTTCGTTTCGATACGCCAGCGGAGCGGGCTTGAGTCTGTGATCGGTCATAAATTGAATCATTGAGACATTGAATCATTGTGGCATTGAGTCATTTAATCATTTGATATTGGGTCATTGGGTTAATGATTCAATGACTCAATGACTCAATAATTCATTCCTCTTCCTGATATTGAATTGCTTCCCAAAATCCGATCCACACATTGAGCACGCCCAAGCCGGTCGCGACGCCGCGCACAAAGCCGCTAGCGACTACAGCGCGAAACGTGGGATAAGAGAAGAGTAGAGGGTTGTCGGACCACTCGGGACGCCAGGGTAGAATCATCAGCATCACCCCAAGCGTCGCGCACAAGAATACGAACAGAAGCACTCCGATGCGGCGGAGCCACAGACGCGCGACCGAAGGCGAGGGCCTGGAAACGGTAACTCGACCCAGTGGAACCGCTGTTTTGGCCGGGGATCTGAGTTCCCCGACACTGGTGGAGTCGCTGGCAAGGGGTAGCTTGGGATCGGAAATCATTGCACGCGTCGTCGTTAGTAAGGCCGTGGGGCGGGCCCGGGATCGGGTCGGATCCCCAGCGCAAGTTTCGAACCCACTGGGT
>DATGZX010000071.1:0-24085 GCA_035296965.1 Gemmataceae bacterium | reverse complement strand
AAGTTCAATGCATTTCGTGGTGTAGGCTTGAAGCACGAGTTGAGGCACTGTGCCGATCTCGAAGATGCGAAAGGGAGAATTATCATGACTCCTGACCTCGAAACACTGACCGTCGAACAAGCGCAGGCTGTGGTCGCCACGGCCGAGCAGCCGACCGCTGCCGTCGAACCGGCCGCTGAGCCAGCCGCCCCTGCCCCGGCTGAGACGAATGAACCGGCCCCCGCGTGAGTGGCCGCCCTGACCAGATGCTGTCAACCACTTCTCTCGCTCCAGTAAAGACATCGCTTAAGAGAGTTCAGGGATTAGCGCTACCCTGGACTCTTACCTTGCCTAGGACACTCCGCTGTTCCAGTCCAAGCCGTTCGGAAGTTCTTCGTTTGCATATTCAAGATGGATTACCCGTCGGTGCTCGGGTGTTTCGGAGCAGCGGAAGCGTGGAGCGTAGGCGGGCACATCCCTACTAGCCCGCCCGCTTTGGCGCAGCAAACCACCTCGGGCACGCGGAACAAGGTGTAGCAAAATTGATCGAACCTGACCGCGACAGGACTTGAAGCAATTGCTGAAGGCGGTGTCTCGGACCTCAGCGCGTTGGCGACCAGGTCTTGCGCGCGTAGTCGAGAGGACCGGAGCAGAAAACGCTTCGACGCGAATACTCCTCGGCGTGTCGGACCGGTGCGTGTACGGAGTTAGGGGTCCGTGCAGGCGATCACGCTCGCTCGCTGAAGACTCGCTGAATCCTGTCGAAGAGACCCTAGGCGTAAACGGCGCGCCTGCCGTCCCGCTGGCCCCTTGACCGCCGGTTGAGCGCTTCGTTAAATGACAGGTGATCTGTGGGGCGTTTCAGCGGGTGCGGCACGAAAGGCAACAGACAGCGGACACCGTGATGCACCGACCGGGCGGAGCGGAATGAAGCAACCGGCGCCTTAACAGACGGGCCGGCGCCCAGAAATAACGCGACCGGCAGCGGTGATAAAGAGACCGGCGCCGGCCGATCTGTTCACCAGTTCGGCGACGAGACTGGGCCACCGCGCCATCCAACGCTCGATCTTCTGTTCAGCGGCCCATTGGAGTCTATCACTGGCCGGCGTACATCCGACCATTCCCCCGTATCCGAGGAGAACCCCCATGCCCCCGTCCCGCGCCACAGCCCTCGTCCTCGTGTCACTGCTGTTTGTCTGCCCGGCCTTTGCCCGATCTCAGTCGGACGGACCCCAGCCCGACCGTCTGCACCTTGGCGCCGTTTACGTCGGGGCTACGGTCGAGGCCAGCTTCTTGCTCCGGGAGGCGCGCAACCAGCCCGATATCAAGCTGGATGTCATCGCCCCGAAGTTCGTGAAGGTGCTTAACAAATCCACCGAGGTGCGAAAGTTCGGCCCGGAGAGCAACGACGTCGTTTTTGGAAGCGTGGAGATCGGCATCGATACCACCGCTGCCGGCGAGTTCCGCGGCGAACTGACCGTGACGCTCGGGCAGACCACGGTCCAGGTGCCGGTCAGCGCGACCGTGAAAGCGCGCCGGCCGGGGCTGCGCCGGATACTCATGACCGAGACGCCGTTCGAGCAGTGGACGACTACGGACGGCACGATGTTCCAAGCCTGGACAGAGTTGGTGAAGGACAGCCCGTTCGACGTGAACTATTTGCTTGTTCACCGCGGCAAACCCGTTCTCCGTGACTTGGACCTGGAGAAGTTCGACTGCGTCTTTCTCCCGGCCGGGGCGTTGGTTTTCGCCATGCCGGCGGACGTGAAGCGGGCCCGCGAGTACGCAGAGAAAGGCGGCCAGGTCGTAGTGGCGGCGGCCCCCTCCCTCAGGGGCAGTGTCGAGCGGGCCAATGCCGTGCTCGCCGGCTACGGCCTCCAGATGCGGGACGAGGAGGCCGGGGCAGTGGGCCAGAACGATGTCACCCTCCACAAGGACGACCTCGACCCGCGGCTGGCGAAGGAGGGGGTGCAGGCTCTCCATTTCTACCGGGGCTCGCCCATAGCAGTAACGGACGTGACGAAGGCTCGAGTTCTTGTGCGGGCGGCTGGAGTCGGCCAGGCAGGGGACGGGTTCGTGGTCCGTTCACAGGCCGGGAAGGGGAAGGTGACTGCGATTGGGCAGTCGCTGTGGTGGAGCTGGATCAGCAAGGAGCAGGCCCAGGGAACTGACAACGCCAAGCTGCTAGGATGGTTGCTGTCGCTGCCGCGGGGAACGTGAATGGCCCCCAGAACCGGGGGAACGTCCTGGAACGGCCCCGGTTTCTATTGCGCGGGTCACATGCCCAGGGATCGTCGCCGAACGCCGTTGCATCGGACGGGCGGCACTCCGCGCTGGTTAGCAAAGTGATGTCCACAGAGGCCGCCCGCCGCTGAACTTTTTCGTTTCGTATTCTCAAACGCCTCGTTGCATTCCAGAATAACCAACGCCTTCTCGGATATCGGCCGACCTCGGCGTTGCACTCTTGCTCGCCTCGGTGCAATCGACCTCCGCGCGCAAACCCAAATCCCGAGCGTGCTGAGGTCCGACACACTTGCGTAAGTTCGCGGTGGGACGTTCGGCGCGGAGGACCCATCGACCGATGCACCGAATGGCATGTGGAACGAACCCATTTCAACAAAACTGGAGCCATCATTCCTTTGCATTCCGGCACGGGTGAGGTACTCATGTCACCGCGTTGCACGAACCCACCCCTCATCCCCGGAGAGCACCATGGCTGCATTATCCACCTGCAACCTCGACCGGACCCGCATTCTGACCGAACAATCCCTTAGCCCTGGAGCGCGCTCGCGGGCTGCTGCGACGCCCTGCGCTTGCGACCGCCAAAGATGTGAAAGCGCGCGTGACTCAACTCTATCGCACTCTCTACGGCCGGCCGCCTGTCGCCGAGGAGATCGCACTGGCGCGAGCGTTTCTTGCCGGTGAGAAGGATGCAGCCAAGGCCTGAGAGAGCTACGTGCAAGGGCTGATGCTGGCTAATGAATTTGTTTTTGTGGATTGAGAGTCAGGCTAGCGTCTACCTCCGTTGAGCCGCACAAGGGCTCGAAGCCAGTCGATCTCGGCACTAGCCCGCGCGTGCACAGTTTGCATGTAATCCTGCATAGGGATGCGATTTGCAGCATACCGGCGTCTATTGATTGCTTCGATTAGGACCAACCGTTCCCAGTGCTCCCGAAGAATTGTCGTTTCCTCTTCGCCGGCTTCGCGTTGGGCATCCAGAAGGTTTCTGGATGACTCAAGGAGAATATCGAGCGTCTCGCGACCGTGCACGAACTCCTGTTCCCGGTGCTCGTACTGGCCACGCGCTGCCATAAGCTTTTCGCCGACCAACTTCTGGATGTCTCCATGCAGCGCCTCTGCCTTTGCCTTCGCTAATCTCTTCAAGTCGGTCGGAACCCCGTGGAAAGCCTTGGCTAGACAATCGAAGGCAAACCAGGTCGCGCCTTGCAGTGGAACTGACGTCTTCGTTCCCGCCGCAGCTTGAATGAGTCGAATCTGGGCGAGCAAGAGGTAATAGCGCGACTGCAGGAAATCCTGAATCCGAATCCGCCCAGCTTGGTAGCGGAGTTCGTCGGCCCGGTCAGTGATCCATGAGGATTCCCACTCACGCTCCAGCGCAATGATCCGTTTGTCATTGTCGGTGCTCAAAGCCAATTCATCTTCCAGCCAGGTCCGAGATGTCTCCAACATGACCGCGAGCGTTGCCCGACCCGCAAGAAACTCATAGTAGCGCCCGATATACGACACACGCGCTGCTTCCAATCTAGCCCTACCCAGGACATTGGAGTTAGCCGAAGACGTTTCGAACTTTTCCCGGGCCAATTCCTTGGACTCGAGAAAGTCCAATGGCACAGCTACGTCCACCGCTTCCACAGACGAGAATTCCTTCTTGCCAAGTGCTTGTAGCCACTGAATCTCGGCATCGATACGATCGCGTTTGCTCTGCATCCAATCCTTGAGGGGAATGCGGCCGCTCCAGTAGCGACGTTGGTTCGCACTCTCTATGGCACTATTACGATCCAACCGTCTCTCGAATGCACCTGGGTCCCGGTCGTACGCTTCCAACTCGGCATCAAGGAGATCGCGGGATGCTTCGAGAATGATATCGAGGGTGCCGCGTCCAGCGAAGAACTCGGCTTGGCGGGCGTCATATTCGGCACGTGCTGCCGCTAACTTCACTTCCATGAGCTTGGGAATACTGGCCTCCGCTGCGGCAAACTTCGCTTTGGCCAACTCTTTGGGTGCGGAAAAAATCGGCTCGACCTGGGCAAGCGCGCGACCTCCCAAGAGCTGGAGGAGAATCCCGGAAGCGATGATTGCACGGATTCGAAACATGGGCTTTCCTCGGTGTTGCTCTGCCCCGATCTTACCCTCGCGATGGACGTGGAAGAATCTTGCCCCCTGAGTTGTGACCAATAACGACACGATATAGCATGAGTAAATCAGCAGCAAGTCAAGCAGCGATCCCTTCGATTGAGGATAGACACATGAACCGCACTCTCCTCGTTTCACGCATCGTATTCGCTTGTGGCTTTATTGCTGGTGGATTCTCTGCTCTCCATCCACTTTGGTTGTTCGCCGATGAACCTGTCTCGAACGATCCAATAGAGCGGTTGCAAAGGGCCCTGCATGACGAGCCACAGCAGGTTCTTCAGAACGATCCAGGGCTGGCCAAGCGTGTTGCCGCTTTCCTGCGGCAGAAAGGAATAACGACCGCAGGCAACGAGCGCAGGTATATTGTTGCTCTGGAGCTGCAACAGCTCCGCAGCCTGCCGCAAATCCGACAAGCGCTGCTTCTAAGAAACGGTTGGCCGTTCGATGTGTCAAATGACCAGTCGCCGGACGCGGCCGCGATCAACGGAATGCACGATGAACTCGGAAAGCGTTTTGTCGAAGAGTCGCGCAGGATTCTCAAGAGTGGGAGTCAGGGGCAACGGCTGGCCATTTTGACGATGATCTCCACGAGTGCAACCCAGATTCGAACCGCTGACCAACAGAAGGGACTTGGCAGGGTACTCGGCCGCGAGTTGGCCGAAGTGGTCGAGCATGATCCAGATATTCACGTTCGCGAGGCCGGCACACGCGCGTTGGGCGAAATATTTCCCGACCCTGGGTTAGCCGTCAAGGTGCTAAGCACTTTGTTGGATTCCAAGGAAACATCCATGCGCCGAGCCGGAGCTAAAGCGCTTGCCAGTTTGGTGCGCGTGGCCTCCGAGCTTGCCAACGACAACACATGGCCCACCCGTGTGCAAGCAAAGCGCACGGACGTAGCGCAGGCTGGACTTGCAGTGCTTCCGCTCATAAGTCGCGCCGTTGCCGACGCGGATGCAGGCGTGCGACGCGAGGGCGTGGAGGCGGTGCGGCAGGTGGCGCTCGCGCTCGTTCACTCCGAAGAGCGCCGACGGAGTTATAACCCAGAAGATACAGAAGCGGCAAGCAGCCAGAAAGCCCGCGAAGCATACACGCTTTTCCTGCCCATGGCTCGAGTATTGAGCGATCAGGTTCCCACAGTAGGCCAGCGTCTCCACGATCGCGAGCCGGAAGTAACTCAGGCGGCCAACCAAGCGCTCGAAGCCCTGGCGGACGCGCGCACGCTTTGGCTTCGGCTCAGCACTCTTGCAGCAGTCGGAAAAGAAGCGGAGGATCCTCTGGGCGGAGTTCTGCGCTCCGCGGCTCCGTTGCTGGGCAATGAACTCGCCAACAAGAACCTACAAATCCGTCTTGGTGCCCTGTATGCACTGGAAAGTCTGGAAGCGCTTGCCGTGCCGGCAATCGATCCCGTAGTAAAGGCTTTGAAAGACGAGAATCCGTTTGTCCGTTGGGCCGCCGCCCGAACGCTCGGCAAGATTGCTCCACTCGAGCCCGAGAAGGCCGTTCCCGGCCTGGCAGTTACTGTGAACGATGCAAATGGCGATGTTCGCCTGAGCACATTGGTAGCACTGAATCGCTATGGTTCTGCCGCCAAGGCTGCCGTGCCGGCACTGGATCGGGCGGTCAGCCAGGGCAGCCGCGATCTTCGTGCCCTGACCATTCAAACGCTGGCCGCCATCGGTCCGAGCGCTAAACCGACCCTGCCAACTTTGATCAAGGCTCTTTCAGCCAAGGAGGCTCCGGTTCGAGAGGCGGCCGCCAAAGCGCTCGGAGCCATCGCGCCCACGGCGCCGGAGGCCGCGCAGGCACTGCTCAAAGCTCTCGATGACTCGAACTCGGATGTCCGTCAAGCGGCGAGCGATGCGCTGCTGGTGATCCAATAGATCTGTGGACCCGAGTTGAACAGTTTAGAGCCTTGTTATGGCGTGCAGTGGGTACATTCAGGGGACTCCTTACCGAGCGAACTTCAGCACCAGAATGTGTTTCCCAGAGTATGACGGTCAGCCTACCCGAGGAGTTTTGTGATCCCGCGAGCTTGGTAAAGTCGCAGGGCGTTTTCACTCGGCGCTCCTTGCGATCTCGGTGGTGAATATGCTTCCTACCGCAGAGGGCGCAGGGAGAGCTCGTCCGCGTGGGTCTACGGCGAGACGGCCATCAGGATGATCGCCCGACTCACATCCCCGTGCGATTCCCTTGCATTCCGGCACGGGTGGGGTATTCACACCGTCATAGATTCAAGAGCACTCTGTGCCAATCGATGTGAAGCTCGCGGCAAAGCCATTGCAGACCGTCAATGGTCATGTCCTCAAGGAGTCGCTCTGGCGGGTCTAGGGAACCAGCCAGCCGCCAACCAACAGCATCCTCAAGCTGTTCCAACGGTATGCCACGCGAGCGGCACTCCTCAAGGGTCGCAGTCACGAGTTCAGCGGCTGAGATCGGTGGTTCCGTAGCCCGGCCGAACAGCTCGGCCGGGTGGATTCCAAGCACTTTGCAAAGCTGCTGCACTTGCGCTGGTGAGTAACATGAAGAAAGCTCGTCCTCACAACTCTCGATGTCCTGAAGCTCGACTAGCGAAAGACCCATTCGTCGCGCTGCTTCATCGGGCAAAAGACCAACCTGCTCCCGTGCATCTCGAAAGCGAACATTTGGTGCAGTTGATGTCATGATGTCCGAGTGGCCTCAACTAGGTCAACGAATCGCCAGGTCGGCCTGGCTGTCTCCGCGTTGAGCGTAGTTGACATGTTGCGGCTCGTCCAGTGCCATCGAGATTGGCCGGCAACTGGTTGGCCATTTGGCGATTCCCAGCGATTTGCGTCCATCATTCCGCTTGCATTCCGGCACGGGTGAGGTACTCATGTGACCGCGTTGCATGAACCGATAGCTCACCACCGGAGAGCACCATGCCTGCATTATCCACCTGGAACCTCGACCCCACCCGCATTCTGACCCGACGTGAACTGACCACTGTGTTAGCCGACCTAACCGCCCGGGCCTCGCGTGCCAATACCCAACGCAATCTGATCATCGTCCGTCTTGCGTGCTGCTGCGGCTTGCGAGTGTCCGAAATCGCCGGACTGCAGCTAGACGATGTGGTAGCCGACGTGCAGCGCCCGCATCTACGTTTGCGGAGGCAGATCACGAAAGGGAAACGCGCGCGGTGCGTGCCGGTGTGGTGGGATGGAGGGACGCTGGCCGACCTCGTCGCGTGGAAGCAAGAACGCATGAAAGCTGGCGCCCGTGGCACGGACCCGTTTGTCTGTTCGGTCCAGGCCAATCGGCGCGGTATGCCACTTCAACGTGCCGCCCTGCGGCGCCGATTCCTATCCGCCTGCAAGGTGCTCGGGTTAGCCCGCCTTCGGACGCTAACCATCCACCATGGGCGGCATACTTTTATCTCCCACGCCTTAGCGGGGGGACGAACGATTGCTGAGGTGAGGAGCGCCGCCGGCCATGCCAGCTTGTTGACGACGAGCGTCTATCTGCATGTGGCAGTGGATGATGATGGGGAAGTCGGCAAGCTATTCGCGTTCGGGGGATAGAAGCCGACGAAGCTGCACCTCCCATAGGGTTGGCGTGTTTTTCGGCAACGGCCGATCGATTTCAGTTTGACGTCCTCGTGAGGCAGGGGCGCCGGTCGAGCGATTTCCCCGGCCGATCCGTCACGAGAATAGCAAGTCTCTCAAGGAAGGTGGTCGCCTGGACTACTTTGCCTGCTGACTCGAAAAGGAAAATCGTAGCTATTGCGGCACCTGGGTGCTAACCTCGGACCTTGAAGGTTGAGCAAGTTCCGTGGCGCCGGGCCGTCTGAGAAGGATCGGCTGATCCCTTTTCATCATCTGTTGGCCTGCAGTGGAGGCTTCTCATGAAATGGCTCCTTCTGTGCACATTAGCGGGCGGCCTAGTGATCAGTAGGAGCAACGCTTTGGAGCCTCCCAAGCAGCCAGGAAGCTCAGCTCCAATCCCGCCCGCGGTAACTGTCGGTCAAACGCCAGCGGAACAGCTCGAAGCCCTAAAGAAAGGACACGACAAGCTTGAGAAATGGTTCAGTGAGGCGTTGCGCGCCGCCAAAGATCAGCAGGCAAATTCTAAGGCCAACCAAGAGTATCAGCAGTCCAACAAAGAATTTCAAGAGAGGCTATTGGCGCTGGCCCAGGCTTTCCCCAGCAATCCGGTGGCTTTCGAGAGCATTCTCACCGTCATCAAGGACGTGCGCTGGTCCCTCACCAAAGAGATGCTGGACATCGTAACGCGTCTCCACTTAGAAAATCCGAAGCTGGGTGTGCTTTGCCTGGCCTTGATGTACGAACAGCCGAACTCCCTGGCAGAGGGATTCCTGAAGCAGGTGGCGGCTAAGAATGCCAATCGGGCCGCCCGAGGCCTGGCCCTGTACGCTTTGGGGAAGCAGGCGCAACTGCAGCTCGGAGAATGGAACCGTCAACTGCGCGAAGCGGATCGTCCCAAATTCATCGTCGAGGCGCAACGCATCTTCACGAGTGTGGAGAAAGACTATAGCAACGTCGCGCTGCCGGACAGCCACATCACGCTGGGAGAGAAGGCAGCTAGCGAGCTGGCTCGCTTGAAGAACCTTGCCGTGCTCAAAGTAGGCAGAGTAGCTCCAGAGATTGTTGGGAAGGATGTGGAAGGTCGGTCGTTACGGCTTTCGGACTACCGAGGCAAAATCGTGCTTCTGGACTTTTGGGGGAACTGGTGAGGCCCCTGCCGGGCCATGTATCCACACGAGCGGTCGCTCGTACAACGGCTTGAAGGCAAACCATTCGCCCTCCTGGGCATTAACTCCGATGACGACCTGAAAAAAGTCGAGAAGGTGATTGTCAAGGAAAAGATGGTCTGGAGGAACTGGTGGGATGGCGGCAGCACGGATGGCCCGATTCAAACTGCCTACAACGTCCAGCATTGGCCGACTCTCCTCGTCCTCGACCACAAGGGAGTGATCCGATTCATCGATGTGAACGGCAAGGAACTGGACGGAGCAATCGACAAGCTTCTGACGGAACAAGAGACAGCGAACAAGCACTAGCCGGCAATCGACAACAGGCGAAGAAACGCATACGGCCAGCGTCTCCTCGAACCAACTGCCATGCTGATCCGGCGTCACCAGCCGTTCCCGCGCAGTCGCAAAGGCAAGCCATGTGCAGGTGGCTAAGGATGCGGAAGTTGGGAAGCTCTTCGCGTTCTGGGGATAGGTTGGTCGCGATCTGCTGGTCGATTTCATAGGACAAATGCTCTCTTTTTATTTGCAGCGCCGCCTCTCTCCTGGCTATACTAAACGCATCCTGCCGTGCAACCCAACAGGTGACTGGGCGACGCCTGATGAGTGGCATAGGCAGGATTTTTTGTTGCGCGGTCCGGTTCGGACAACTCCCTCAGGGAACGGCGAAGGGAGAACCGCATGAACTGGTTCCATCGGCACGTCTGCCGGTCCGGGCGGTGGCGACGCCGGCTCAAGGACGAGCTGCTTCCCTGGGCGTTGGAGGGCGTGGAGCTGGGTGACGACGTGCTGGAAGTCGGCCCTGGGCCGGGCGTCACAACCGACCTGCTCCGCGGCAGGACGCAGCAACTGACGGCCCTGGAGGTGGACGCAGATGCGGCCGCCTCGCTCGAAAAGCGGCTGGACGGCTCGGGCGTGCGCGTCGTCCACGGCGACGGGGCCGCCATGCCGTTCGCGGACAGCGCCTTCTCCGGCGTCGTGGCGTTCACGATGCTGCACCACGTCCCGTCGTCGGCGCTTCAGGACCGACTTCTGACGGAGGCGCGGCGGGTGCTGCGGTCTGGCGGCGTCTTTGCCGGCTTCGATGGCGTCGACTCCTTCCTCTTCCGGCTCATCCATCTGGGCGACATGTACACGCCCGTTGATCCGGGCACGTTCGGGAAGCGACTGGCGGCGACGGGTTTCGCGGAAGTAGCCATCGAGCTGGGGCGGGCGCGGTTCCGCTTCCAAGCGGTGCGTTAAACCTATCTGCGGCATGATCCGCGTGCGCTAGCCCAGGAATCGCCGACGTTCGCCCACGTTGCGTCCTGCTGGCCCTGGTTGGCCAGAACGCCATCAAGAAACGGCCTCCGCGTTGGAGGCCTCATGGGCGATCCAGATTTGCGTAGGCCAGCCTACGTAAGGCTAAACTTCCCCCGATCCGCCTTCTTGAACCGTGCCTCTTTTCCCTTGGTCTTGATCTCTCTGATGATCGCGGAATAAAGCGTCGCATGCGGGGTCAGCCCGCCCGGGGATTTCCAGTAGCCCTTGTCCGACATCGCCTTGATCATCTCCTGGCAGTTCATCGGCTCGCCGTTTTCGCCAAGTACCTTGACGGCGGCGTCCAGGGCGCTGGTCTTCTTCTCCTTGGGCGGCCTCGGCTCCTTCTTCGGCTTCTTGGCGCGCTCGGGCCTGGCAGTGCTGGTCTTCGTGCCTTTGCCCTTGGTGGTCTCCCGCGCCGCAGAGTCGGCGGGAATCGCCCGATCCTTGGCTCCCCTCGGCGCTTTGCCAACAATCTGCACCTCCTCGTCCGGGCCAAACCGGGCGTGCTCGACCTCGCCGGTTTCATCTCGCAGGGCGATTTCGAACTTGCCCGCGTCCGCGCCATCCCCGACCTTGGTTGCGTTGCAGATGGTTCTCGGGCCGTCGAATCCAGGAATCAGGACGATGTCGCCAAGGCTCAGGTCCGTAATCTTCCTCGGGGTGCCCGTCGGCTGCTCGGCCTCGGTGCTCTTGGCCTTTTCGGTGTGGGCCGAATCCTTCGCTGTCTTTTTGCTTGCCATGATGTGCTGTCCTTTCTCGGTAGCTGTTGTCTGCGGCACCGCGCCAATCGCGATGCAACAGGGACAGTGAGTTACCTCGCGTGCGGAAGGACAGCAAGGCAATTCGATGCAGATTTGCTGGTTTTTGGAAGGTTTTCGCGAAGAGGTGTGGGTCCCGAAGCTTGGCGTTCGATTTGGCCAAGCCGCTCGGACGCCCGACCGCCCCAGGGCCGGGCGAAGCGGAGCCTATCGAACGCGGCGAACGGAATAGCCGCCTTGCTGGTCAGTGATGCGTCAACCTTCAGATGGTCAATTGCCGCCCTTCCGACAGGGATTGCATGCAGATTAATCGAGCTTGGCCTGCCAAAAGGCCTCCGTTTCGATTTGCACTGGATTGCGGAAGCTGCCGGTGCCAGACTACAATGCCGGTCAGTGCTTGAGCTGCTTGGTATTGGCCGCACTCGTAGTCGATCAGGGCGCCGGACGCGAAGTCGTAATTCGGTGTGGGCCATATTCCTGGGATACGCCGGCGATGTGGTGTGCCATGAACCGCTGCGGGCTTGTAGGCGTACTGTGGTCAGTAATCGTCGTTGGGTTGGCGGGCGGGGCGGAGCCGTTCCGCTATCCCGAGAAACGGCACGGCCGGGGCGAATTGAAGTACATCAACGGCCTGCCCGTTCTCAGGGTCGCCGGCAAGCCAGAAGAAATCGGTGATCAGGTAGGCGCGCTGGCCGTCAAGCCTGGGGCTGGCGCGGTGGGCGCGTTCAAGAACTACGTCAAACAACAGGGCCTGGAGCTGGTCTGGCCGCTGCTGGTGAGGCTTGGACGTCAACAGTTTGATAAGTTTCCGGCAGAGTACCGAGCGGAGCTCGAAGCCATGGCGCGCTCAAGCGGAATCGACCGCGATGTGCTCATCGCCGTCAATACCATTGGCGATCTGCGGAACCTGGCCGGCTGTTCGGGCCTTATCGTAGAGCCTGCCCGCAGCGCCACCGGCGGCCCGCTCTTGGGCCGCAACTGGGACTTCCTCCCACTCGAGGGCCTTTGTGCCTACAGCCTGGTAACCGTCTACCAACCCACCGGCAAGCGCGCCTTTGTTACGGTAGGCTTTCCCGGAATGATGGTCGCTGGTAGCGCCATGAATGCGAAGGGGTTGGCGCTGGGCGGCAACGAGGTGACTGCCACAGCCGACGGTTCTCCCCGTCTCGACCTGAAGGGCGTCCCTGGGACGGTTATGGGCCGGCGTATCCTGGAAGACTGTACGACGTTGGCCGACATGGAAAAATGGCTTCGTGCCAACCGGCCGGCGGGCATGCTCTCGGTGGTTGCTTGCGATCAGACGGGCGGCGCAGTCTTTGAAGTCACGACCAAGAATATTTGCGTCCGCCGAGCGACTAATGGCATCTGCGTCGGCACGAACCACTTCCTCTGCCCGCAACTCGCCGTCGCCACGAAGTGTGGCCGATTCGAAGCCCTGACCGCCGCCCAGAGAATTCCCCGGCTCACAGTGGCTGACGTGGCCCTCAAAATGCACGAGGCCAATCAGGGGGCCGCCACCGTGCACAGCATGGTGTTTGAGCCGTGCACGCGGCGTCTTCATCTGGCCTTCGGAACCGGCGCAGTCTCCGCCACGACACGACCACTGCAAACACTCGATCTGGAGCCGTTGTTTCGACAGTAGTGAAACGGTTGCCGGGCCTGGCGATGGCACCTCGACAGAGGGGGCCATCAGACGAGACGGTTAAGAAATGGACGCACTTGTGTCAATCCGGGTCCATCATTTGGCTAGTTTCCCGATGCGGGTACTTTGAGTGGTCCGGCCACGCAAGACGCCCATGACGGACAGTGGGTGAGGATGCGCCGGGCCCGACTCATAGCTGAAGACGTGACTTTCATGGGCCAGGGGTGGAAAGGCTTGCTCAAGATACCGGGCTTCTAGTCAGCGCTTTGTAGGCTTCGCCACATCCAGACTGACGCGCACGTTAGCCTCGCCGGCCGTGACTTGCAACTCGGTCTGTGCCTCGTTTTCATTAACAAAACGGCCATTCTTGTCAATCTCGCCTGTCTCCCTCCAAAGCGTTGCGATGAGTCGGTAAGTCCCTCGCGCGACTCTGTGAAATTCGAATTGCCCATCCTTCTTGGTTCTAAGGGACAGATGAAAATCCGAGGGTTCAAATCTCGGCAATATTTTAACCTCTACTCCCTCGACCGGATTTCCCGCTCCGTCGACAATTATGCCTGTTACTGCGAGGCGGGTAGATAAGAGTGTAAGGTCTGGGATCTCCGGCGCCTTCCCAGTCTCCACCACGAACCGACTTAACACCCCAGTATAGCCGCTGGCCAGCAGCATCACGGTGTAGCTGCTGTCGACTAGCAAGGAAGAAAACGTGAATTTCCCCGAGCCATCCGTGTGCACCGGACCATGGAGCGGAAGCGAAACAGGTTCACGGCCCTCATGGGAGAGGCCTATGCGAAGAAAAATGTCCTTGTTAGCGACGGGATCCCCGCGCTCATCGACCACACACGCGCGCACAGACTGC
Organism: Gemmataceae bacterium; assembly: GCA_035296965.1. Classification (GTDB taxonomy): domain Bacteria; phylum Planctomycetota; class Planctomycetia; order Gemmatales; family Gemmataceae; genus DATGZX01. Next base: position 10,445 of record DATGZX010000071.1, on the reverse strand, counting down.
GTTGGTTTCAATTTCACATCCACGATCACCGGATTCGTGCTTTTGCTCCCTTTGACAATCAGGACACCACCAAGCCGGCGCCCCGGATGTACAATCAGAAAACGACTGCCCTCCAGTTGGCTCAAGCCGCGCAGCACGAATCTTCCGTCCGCATCACTGGGAGATTGTTCCGGATCTCCTTCAAATTTCGCGGCAGCAAGCGGTTGTCCATCGGGATCTAAAATACGGCCTTGGACCACTGTGCCTTTCGAGAAAAAGATGTCTTTATCGGTCAGAGTTTCCCCAGGCTTAATCTCGATGGGTAAGCCGGCTGGTTTGGGGCCAAAATCAGTCATCACCTCGGGCGAGGCATAGCCTGGCAGCGAGCTGGGCGTAAGCAGCTTGCCTTTACCTGGCGGCACCACGATCCGAAAAGTACCGTCGTCTCTAGTTAATGTTTGACAATTGCCATATCCCGGTTCCTTCTTCAGATAGGTATACCAAACAGGCACGTTGGCAACACGGATCGGCTGGCCGGTCTCTTCTTCTCGGAGCTGGCCAGTGAGGACGGAGCCGCGCTCCAAAACGAAGTCGTGTCGCCAGGTCGCAGGGTCTTCTTGCTTGATCCAGTCGCTGAGAATTGGGAAATAATTGGCTTCCGGTGGAGGCTCAATGTGCAGGAAGTACCGAGGCTGGTCAAGCCTTTCAAGAGAGTAGCGACCTTCCCGGTCGGTCACGGAGCGGTACGAACCCATCGATACGCGGACACCGACCGCGGGTGCTCTGGTATCGCCGCAGACAACCCGGCCCCGTATCTGTTCGCTTGGTCGCAGATTCGCAGTGAAACCATCCGCCAACAACTTCCATTCCGGCGAGACGGATGCACGCGCGTTCAATCGCTCGATCTCCTTCTCGTCGATGGTGGCGCAACTTAGCACTTTGGCGGTGAACCGAGGGTCCATTGCCAAGAGTTCGATTCCGTAGTCCCTTGGCAGGCCCGCGATGACGAATCGGCCGGCAGAGTCCGTGACGGTCGCCACCGGCAATTGCGAGTGGTCCAGGTTCAAGAAAAGGAGGCCGCTCGAGTTTGACTCGGGGTCGATCTGATCATAGATTCCTACGACTCGAACGCGCACCCCTGCAGCCGGCCTGCCTTTGTCGTCGATTAAGTGGCCATGCAGCGGGGCTTCTGGGCGGAGCATAAGCGTCACATCGCCTTCGGCGCTCGATTTGAACCAATGCCAGGAAAGGCCGTAGCCTTTTGCAGAAACAACGAGGTTCCAGGGGCGCCGATACTTATTGGTTGCGGGTATGTTCATCGACTCAGCGGCAACGTCCGTGAAGTCAAACTGCCCTTGTGAACCTGTAGTAACCTGGGCCAATATGTCTGTGTAACCCTTCTTCAACCCTCGGTACTGCTCCCGCATGAACGCCATTTCGCGTAGATAAACCGCGGCGTTCTCGACAGGCCTGCCTTTCTCATCAACCACCCTGCCAGAGGCCGAGAGGCGAACAATTTCGCCTTTCCGTTGTTCGTCCGAAACTGGCTGTCGGCCGACTGCGCTCTCTTTGTTGCCTACCTGCCCCGCCTGTTGCGTCCTCTCGACTTCACCAACGTCGAGACCTTTGCCTCCTGTTTCGTTGGCAAGCCATCGACACGCCGCCGCGCTCACGGCGAGCACGCTTACCGCAAAAACTACGGACAAACACACTCTGGCGTTGGCAAAGATCATTTTCTTCATTATTGCTTCCGCCAGGCGCGCTGCCGATGCCGAAACCGCCCCCTGAACCGCAGCCCCTTGCCCGAACGTAAGTGCAGCATGCACCGTCGCGTTCACGAGCCCAGGGGGCGCTGCAGCCGTGCTGATGCTCTCTATCAGCGTCGCCGCGACTCCAGAAGACGACAAAACGAATCCCCGACGGATTAGCCGATGGCGCAGCAGGTCGCGGGCACGCGCCAGCCGGCCTGAGACGGTGCCTTCGCGCCAGCCAAGTTGCTCAGCGGTTTCGTTCTTGGTCCGTCCCTCAAGATAATGAAGAACGATCGGCAGACGGTATTTCTCCGGCAGCCGACTCAACTCCCGCTGAAGCGCGTCGCGCAACTCAATTTCCTCCACCTCGATGATGCTCGCGACTTTCTGAATTGTCTGCATCTGCCTCTCCTGAACTCGGCGCTGTGCTTTCTCCGCTCTGGCCCTGATAGCAAGGTGATAGGCAACCTGATAGAGCCAGGCACCGAGGGCCTTTTTGCGTCTGATCGAGCGGGCTCTTCTGGCAAGCACGAGAAAGGCGGCTTGAAAGACATCCTCCGCTTCGTGTTCGTCGTTCAATACCCGTACAGCCACGGCCAGGACCATCGCCCCATGACGGTGTACCAGTGACGTGAATGCTCCGGCATCACGGGCGTGCAGGAAGCGCTCGAGCAGTTGCGCATCGGTGAAGTTTGCCACCTCCTCGTCATGAAAGGGGCGAAGAAGGTGATGCAGAATGACGTCAAGTTGTCCCTTGGCCATTGTCGACTCCGGAGAAGACAGCAGCGATATATGGATATAAGAGCCCAAAGCAGGCCCAAGCGGTACGTAATCTTAAAGAATTGGCCGAGCGGGACATCCGCCGGAAAATGTCTACCGTGATCCGGGGCTTCGCCTGGTCGAACGGGTCGGGCAGGAGAGGGCTACTTGCAGAGATCCAGGAATGATCTAAGTCTTGCCGTGTGTGCGCATTGCGCACGAATAACTTAGCGGGAACGTGATCAATTCGTCAGCCCGGGTGTGTTGGAGCCTCGCCGTGATCTGAGAACGAGAGCCGCTTGCATGCCGGCTTGCACTGAACCGTCAGGCCGACTCGGCGGGAGCCAATCCGGGGACGGTAGGAATCTCAAACGGACCCATTTATTCGAAACTGGAGCCATCATTCCGCTTGCATTGTGGCGCAGGCGTCCGAGAAATCACTCTGGACCGAGATTCGGAACACTCGAAAAGCTGGCCGCAGTCAAAAACTCGCTGCAGGAGCACGGCTATGCAACTTGTTCCGGCTCAACGTTAAACTGCAGTTCGAGCCTTTACTTGGGTTTTTCCGCGGTGCCAAGGCCGCTGACATCCCACAACGTCACGTCGGCGAGACTTCCGATGGCAAGTCTCTTGCCGTCCGGAGAAAACCGAATTTTGTCTGCAGACGTCCCGCTATCTCGCGGGAAGTCGCCAACCTCTTCGCCCGTGCCGGAAACCCAAATTCTCGAAAGAGAACCCGCGGCCGCGAAGTGTTTGCCGCTTGGTGAGAATGCGACGCCGCTGACCAAGTCCTTCAACTGGATTGCTTGCTCTTCCCGGCCGCTGGCGACGTCCCAGACATGGATGCGCCCGCCTTGACCTGCCCCAGGCTTCACCTCTCTCTCCGGTCCTCCAGCCACAACACGCTTTCCGTCGGAACTCAAGTCGGCGGAGAAGAGGATGACTCCCTTGGCGTCAAAAACGGCCCGTTTCGCCAAGGTCTGAACGTCCCAGAGCACCACACTTCCCGTCTCATAGCCCGCGGACAACGTTTTGCCGTCCGTGCTGAAGCGAAGAGATCTCGGAAGCATCTTGGAAAAGTTGAGAACCGCCACTTGCTTGCCGCTGGGGGCGTCCCACACTCTTGTGCTGCGGTCGAAGCTGCCGCTGGCAATGAGCTTCCCGTCGGGCGAGTAAGCGACCGAGACAACCCAATGCGTATGACCCGCAAGGGTCCGGATTGGCTTTTGCGTTTTCGCATCCCACATTCTAACCTCCCCCTTGTTGGGGGAACCCAGAATACGCCCCGCCGTAACGATCGTTTTGTCGTCGGGAGAAATCGCCACGTCGAACAAGCCACCGGCGTCGTCGCCGAAATGTGCGATCTCGGTTCCGCTAGCAACATTCCAAATCCGGATGTCACCGCGGCTCTTGCCTGCCGTCCAGGCCTGCATCTGGTCCTTATCGGGATCGGATTCACGCCAGCCCACGGTCACGAGTTTTTCCCCTTTCGAATCGAAGGCAAGCGAAGCGAGGCGACCGGGGACGCGGAAAGTCTTGAGGAGGACAGGCTCAGGGCGTTTATCCGCCAGGCCTGCGCGCACCCCCGCCGCGGTGAGCCAGACTTCGGGGAAAAGCGAAAGGAGAGCGATTCCAACGAGCAGAAAGGTTCGGACTGACCTGCCGCGTTTCATTTCCGTTTCTCCTGTCAGAATGCGGTCGTCGCACTTGTGTTGGCCGTGGACGCAGGACGGACATGCCCTGTGAAAGACGCCCCCGGCTTCCGGGTCCGACGTCAATGATCGTGGGACCACGAACCTGAGAACAATGCTGCGACTCGTCGGAGGCACAAATAGCGTCTATATCTACAGACAGGAACTTGAGGGTTGCGCTATCTGCAAGATACCGCCGACTCGACGTTGCAGCCGATGCGCTTGTGTGGGGCGTGATAATGTCGCATCACGTGGAGCTAATACTCTTGGGGATTCCCGCCCTCGTGCTCGTCGCCTATGTCTCGGCGTTTTGCCACGAGCTGGGGCACGCGCTCGTTGGCCAGCTGAACGGGTTTGTCATTACCTCATTCGGCGTCGGTTTGCGCAAGCCGCTCTGGAACCGCCAGTTCCACGGCACTCGAGTGTTTCTGGGCTGGAGTTGGTTCGGCACGTCCGCAATCACCCTTTGGTACTATCCGGATTGGTACCCGAGCAAACGGCGCCAAGTTTGGGCTTATGCCGGTGGTGTCATCGCCCAAATGCTGCTCGCAGGGATTGCAATCGGACTTTACTTCTTGCTCCCACATGGAAAGCTCAGCTATCTCTGCCTGGGATTCTTTGTTGTCAACGGTCCATTGGCATTGATCAACTTGATTCCTCTGCGGGTTCCTCTCGGAGCCTCAACACTCCACTCCGACGGCGCGCATATGCTCCTTGCCTTGTTGGGCCGCTCGCATTCGATGTCGATGCCCATGCGAATTCGCTTTACTCGCTCTCTGCGCGTTTCTTTGCTGCGCATTGGGGACATGACGGCACTTTACATTTGGCTGTGCCAGGCTGCGGCAGCATGGCTCGAATTGGGTTGTACCGACCGAGCCCGAGTGCTTTGTGAGGAGGCTGAATCATTACCAGCAGTCAACCATAACGGCTTTACGCGCGGCTTTGGGGCGATTGTCCGCGCTTTGGTTTTCTGTCAAGCAGGCGATCTGCAGCAAGCGAGTACTAGCATAGCGGAAGCCGAGCGAGAATGCCAGCAAGCGGGCTGCGAACTCGGGTTATTCCACGTTGAATTGGCGCGCGCCTGGCTTCTCAGCAGGCAAGGAGAATCAAGCCGTGCGATGGCGCAGATGGAAGAACTCGCTGCTCGACCCTTGGCCACAAGGGAGCGGACGGTCAAGGGAGAGCTTCTGTGCTTGCGTGTCCAAACGCTAGCCAAGAATTCCGAGGATTTCCGCATGGTGCTGCAAGCCTACGAATACGAAACCCCGCCTGTGACATCGGACGCGCGCGATCTGCGTATCTATACGGCGCTTGGAGGCGCCTATGCTCGCCGCAAGAGTTGGAAGCGGGCTGAGTCGGCTTATCAGCGAGCGCTGGCGGCTGCGTCGAAAATCTATCTGGAATTCTCGGAACAGGACGATAGTGCCGTCTTCCTTCAAGCTCAGGCTTCCCTCCTGGCTGATGCAGGGACCTGCTTCCGCCAACTTGGTAATGAGAAAGAGGCTTCGCGAGCGGGATCGCTCTTTCAACAGGCTTTGGAGGAATCCAAAGCCAAGGCCGCGGCACTGGCAAGGTTGTGGGACAAGCGCCTTCAGTGGTGCGGCCTGGGCCTTACTTTTTTTAACCTCCTGGTCGTGCTGACCACAATCGCGATTTTCCTGACGTTTCCACGACAGCCTAGTTCGCACGTAGGCAATCCGCATGCTATCGAGATCATCCTCTTCATGTTCTTCGTAGTGATGATGGTTCCGCTCACAGCGATTTCTATTCTTCAAATCCTTGTGTCCTTCCTGGTGCACCTATTTCGGAGCTCCACCTGGCGTTATCGCGGCAAGGTCACTTTGTTCCTAAGTATCCTTCCTTGGATTGTGCTCCTGATCATCGCTCCCATGGCTTATTTTGCGGACTAGTGAGCGGAGCGCTTGGTATTTAGCGCAACCTTGCCCCGACGTGGGATGGTTACGTGGAACGGCTTCGTAGGACGGCTCTCCTGAGCCGCCCTAGGATGTGTAGGACGGTTCTGGAGAACCGTGCTACGACCATTCGTAATGCCATAGACCTCTGTTAGGACCGGAGCAAAACATGGCCCCGCCTAGGCAAGCTCCCTCACCGCTCCTGTGAGCGGGCAAAGCTTGCTCTAAGAAAGCATGATCCATTGGATCAACTTCCGATTGCTCCGCCAGCACGGACCCATTTCTTCTAAACCGGGTCCATTACTCTAGCAGGTCGCACCGCGCCCGTTATCGCTGTTCGTGGCCGGTGAGAGAGGCATCGGCCCCGTGTTGTTTCTGAATCATCTCGCAGCTCAGGATGGCTCCATTAGGGGGCGCATCGGCTGCAAGCGCCAGTAGGTCAGCGCGCGCCACAGCCACTCAGCAGGCCCAAAGCGGAAGAAGCGCAGCCAAAGCGGACTCATCAGCAGCTGGAACGCCCAAATGGCCAGGACGATGCCCGCCAGCGCAGTGCGGTTTAGGGTGGCAAACAGCCCAAATCCCCAGCCGTAAAAGATGGTGGTGCAGATCACCGACTGCATCAAATAGTTGGTAAGGGCCATCCGGCCGACAGCGGCCAGGCGTTGGGTCAGCCACGGAATGGCTCCCGACTTGCAGATCAGCATCACGACGCCAATGTGCCCGAGCGCCACAACCAAGCTGCCCACGTAGTTGATCAGGTACTGGCTGGGCAGGAACACCTTGTAACCAAAATTATTCTGAATCAGGGAATAGGTGTCATAGGCGAGCAGGGGCAGGCCCAGACCGTAACCGAGCGCAACCATCCAGATATAGAAGCGCCTCGAGCGGCGGGCCGCGAAGACCCCCATCTTCATCAACCCCATGCCGAAAAGCATCCGTCCGCCGATCATCCAAACCGTGAAGAAAACGAAGCCAAAGGTTTGCCCCCGGATCAGTTCTTTGAAGTTATGTCGGACGATCCCGGCATACGATCCGCGGAAGGTCTCGATCTCCTTGGCCGAGGCTTCGGCTTTCTTTTCGAGAGACATGTCGACCTTGGGCACAATCGTCTGGGTCCAGACCTCGTCGATCCATGCCTGGAACTTCGTCGGCCGTTCGCCGGCTTGCCGGGCGGTCTGCGCCCTGGTTGAAGTCGTTTCCAAGAAGTTGAGCCCTCCGTGCACCGTCGCGCCAATCGTGACCATCACCGACATGGCGAGAATGCCGACGATAATGAGGGTCGGGGCCGACCGCCGGCGGAAGGGATAGAGGACCAGGCCGCACTGGGCATAGAGGAACAGGATGTCGCCAAACCACAGGAAATAGCCGTGCAGGGCCCCAAAGAGCAAAAGCCAGAGCACGCGCCGGTAGTAGGTCCATGCCAGGGAGGCGCCGCGGGCGTCGGCCCGATCTCCCATCAGCACTAGGCCCGCGCCAAAGAGCATCGAGAAGATGGTCATCATCTTCCCATCGAAGATCAGGTGATTGAAGACCCACACGACGCGGTCCGTGCCCGTAAAGCCGGCCCCGCGGAGCGGGTCGCCGTACGCAGCCATCGGCCAGGCGAAAGCGATGATGTTCATCGCCAAAATGCCCAGCAGCGCCACGCCGCGCAACACATCCACCGAAGCCACGCGCTCCCCCGCCGATACCGGTAGGGGTTTTGGCTTGGGCGGCGCTATGTCAACAGCGGGCTCGATCAGGGACTCGTGGAGCGGGGTTGCTTCGACGTCGCTCGACATGAGCTGGATCTCCTGGTGCACGTATTAGGGCCCGCGCCTGGTATAAGCGGCCAGATCCGTGCGACGATGGTGTCTTCATGCGGCAATGTAGTTCAGAGCGGACTCAACGAGGAATACTCCCAGGAAGCCGAAGCAGTTTCACTCGGCCAAGTGTTTTGTGGAATGCACTTGTGCCATCGTTCCGTCCGACACACCGAAGTGTTTTGCGGGCGCAAGCCAGCGCGAGTCGACGACTCCTCGGCCTATGCCTCTTGATCTCGTTTCTACGACGGCGTTGAGAACGAAGCCATTTAGTGCGAATTGAGTCCATTACCCCGGTCCGCTAGCCCGGTCCGGTCGAACGCCGGGGCTTCGGCGGCAGCAGGATCGATATGCGACTTACCTCCGCGGCACGGCGCCCTCGTTCCAAAGCTCAATCGATAAGCGCAGGGCCATCTCGAGCGCGTCAGGCCCATCATCATGATCGCCGACCGGGAAATCCTTCATTTGTTCGACCAACAGGGCCGTTCCGGGCGACCGACTCTTGAACCGCATCTTCCTCTGAGCAAGGTAAGGCCCCAGCCGACGAATGCGAACTTGCTTGTTGACCTGGTTGTTTAAGCCGTAAATCGGCAGGAACACGCCCTGCTCCTGCCCAACACGCTCAAAATCGACGCAAAACAATTCCTGGAACTGGTTGGTCTCAATGGCAAAGCCGTCTGGCCGGAACTCGCGGATCATCTCGACGCCGTCGTCGACGATCTGCGGGGCCGGCCGCCGTTGCAAATCAGCCTCGACGTAAAGCACGCCAGCTCGATCTCGACCAAGCTTTACGAAGGCTGAGTAATCGCCGGTTTGCGCGTCCTTTCCCTTGCTGGGATCTAACGCCACCGTCTTGATCTGAATGTGCTCCGGCCAGCGCTCGAACCAGAATCCCGGACCACCGAAGTATTCGACCGGCCATTCGCAAGCCTCGGGATTCACGGGGTTGCCTTGCTTCTCGGAAGAAAAAGCTGCCCAGCCGATCGTGGCGCGGAGTTTCATCAGGTCCAAGAGCGGTTCGGCCTCGGGCCAGAGCAGTTCGGCCCCGGCATCCATCTGTTGCTTGTTAAGTCGATAGAACTCCTCGGCTTTCTCCTCGCGCTGATCGTCTTCGTAGTCCTGATAGATCAATTCCCATTCTTTCCACAGGTCCAGGCGTGTCGGCCATGAGCCAACCGCCCTGAATGTCATGCAATCCCAACCGGCCGTGCGGGACAGGCGAAGCACGAGGCAGTCCCGGTGGAGGGCGGTCCCGAGTACCAGCACGTTCGTCTGAGAGGTCCCGGCGTTGGCCACGGCCCGGTTGAACCAGTTCCAGGAACGGTCACGCTGAAAAACCGATGTGATATGCTCATCATTCTCTGGATCATCAACGACGATCAGCGTCGGCCTATTCACACGGTTGCGCCGGCCCCGGATCTTGCTGCCCGTGCCGAGGGCTTCAACCACCACACCATTGGCCAGCCTCATCCGGTCCTGTCCCCACGGCGAACCGACAAGCTCAGGAAACTGGTCCTCGATCTCTTCCCTGATGTTCGCGAGGTTGATGCGTGCCTGCGCTTGCGTGTCGGAAATCAGGAAAATATAAGGCTCCAAACCATGCACCCCGCAATACAACGGATAAGCGTAGCTGGCCCAGGTCGTCTTCGCGCTGGCACGAGGAGCAACTAGCGCCATGCGTTTCCCGCGTCGCTCGTGCAGCGTCTCTAGTTCAGACACAAACCAGCAGTGCAAACCAGATTCTGGAGTCAGGGGGCGCAGGTCAGTCTTGGTTCGGCAGCAAAGATGTTGGGAAGACCATGCGGCAAAGGATGGCCGGGCCAGTAGCTCCTGCGGCCGTTTCTTCAGCCTACGCAGCCTATTCACTCTCAGCTTGAGCTCTGCGAGTTCCACGGGCGTTCTTCTCCAACTGGTTGACTACCTGCGCCAGCTTCAAAATCTGTCCATGCTCCTTTGGTGCCCAACGCTCCGGGTAGCGCCGGGCCAAGAAGTCCCTGGCTGCCTGCCAGCTCCCAGGGATCTGCTTTCGCCATTGAGCGACGACGGTCACCTCCGCGTCGGTCAAGGCCTTCCTAACTGCCTTAAAGAACTTAAAGTACTTTCCCTTTCTTGCCTTTCTCCCAAGCCTCATCCAAAGGGCAAAAGTACCATAAGACACATCCGCGTAACCACAGGCGGCAACAATATAATTCCCCGCTGAGAGCGCATCACAAAGCTTCTTTTGCGTTTCAGGCGTCAGCTTGGTGGGTTGGCCTCCTGGCACACACCTACCCTACCTTCCTTGGATCAAGGCCCATGTCGCCGAGGCGTTCGAGACAGACGGCGACAAAGGCCGGGCTAATCTCTAGGCCGTAGCAAAGTCGGCGCGTTATCTCGGCAGCACAAAACTGGCTCCCGGAGCCCGCAAAGGGTTCGTAGCAGATGTCGCCTGGCCGCGTGTGCTTGCGCATCGGCCGGGCAAACAGCTCGACAGGCTTTTGCGTTGGGTGATTGTTGCCAATGATCCGTCCCTTTCCTTCCCAATCGCATTCCCAGACGCTCGTGAACGTG
>DATGZX010000070.1:0-28519 GCA_035296965.1 Gemmataceae bacterium | reverse complement strand
TTTGTGGAGGTCGATGCCGACGTACTTCACGGTGGTTCTCCTTTTGTGGAAACTGATATTGTTAAACACGCAATATCCGGTTTACCACGAACTCAAAGGACTCCACCAGTCGGCTTCGGCCTCCTTCATAGTTTCACCCAGCTTTCATCGAGCCGGGTACCTGGTTCGTTTGATCTCTTCCAATAACTGACGCCATGCCGCTATTTTTTCGCCTTTGAAAACCAGCCCGGAAGAGCCACCTTCAAAATAGGCATCACCGGGCCGGCGCGTGTCGGCGCGCACTACGAGGGCGGGCAGACCCGGCAAGCCTCTACGCCGGCATTCCTTGCCCACTTCGCCGAGGGCGGCGGACAGCTTTTGACTGCGGGGATAGATCGAGTCGAATTCTTCAGAAGTGTCGCGCAGTTCCTCGACGAGTTGCGCATAGGTTATGCGCGGCTCCGGCAAACGGACCCGCGCTCGCAGGATCTTGTAAATCGCTTTGGCAAGCGGAGACATGGTTCATCTGGTTCTTGGGCTTGCGTAGGGAAAACGACGCCAATTGCGTGGCGAACACCCTCACTGCCCGGTCTTGACTGCCAGGATTGCATCCAGGGGACTGTTCGTGCGTCGCCCCTCAACTTGTCCGAAGCCTGCCGCTTTCAAGAGAGTCGTGTATTCACCCAGCGCGCGTTCTTTGCCTTCCGTCACGAGCAGCATGTTGAGCGATTGCGATACGGCCCACGGGGGCCCACTTTTATCGTCATTCAGCAGTTTCTCGGCCACCAGAAGCGCGCCCCCGACCGGGAGCCGGTCGTAGATTTTTCGCAGCAGTTTGTGAATCTTCTCCTCACTCCAATCATGCAAGATCCGTCCGACGGCGAACAGATCCGCCTCGGGCAATGCGTCGGCGAAGAAATCGCCAGCCACGGTCTCGACTCGGTCCGCGACTGGGGAAGCCTGAATTTGCTCGCGAGCCACGGGGACCACCGCCGGCAAGTCGAAGACCACGGCCCGCAAGTTTGGATAGCGCGAGCACGCGGCGATGGCCAGATGGCCGGTCGCGCCCCCCAGGTCGACAAGCTTGCGGAAGCGACTCAGATCGTGGGTGGCCACGACCTCCGGAGAGCTGATCATCCCGTAACCGTGCATCCCCATCAGGAATTCGTGCTTGCTCTCGTCGCTGCGAAAAATATGGGCGAAGATGGGACCATCCGTGCCGAAGGCCTGTTTCCAGCGGTTCGTGCCTTCACGCACGGCATCCTCCAGGCGCGCCCAGAGCTGCCAGAGAATCATGTTGGAGTAGTTGATGTAGCCCGTCAGCCGGCGCGGGCTATTCTTGCAAAGGTAGACGGAAGCAGTGGGCGTGTTCGCATATTGGCCTGCACTCTGAGTTAAAAGGCGAACGGCCACGCAAGCGCCCAGCAGACGTTCCAGCGCGTCGCTTTGCACGTTGAGGTCCTTGGCAAGCACGGCTAGCGAGGCAGGACCATCTGCCAGCCGGTCGAAGACGCCCAGCGAGATCGCGGCGAACATGGCCTTCGAGAACCGGAAGCCGTCCATTAATTCAAGGACCAGGGACGGATCTGGTTGCGGCGCGGCGGATGGCATTATTCTCTTCTTCCTATCGAGCGCGCTCTCTCGAGTAGAGCGGCTGAACGATTATTTGGATGCCTGCACGATCACGTAAGGGAATTCTTATTAACCGTGGAAGCCATGTCCATTTGACAAACGACATCGCGGAAATCGGGTCGTCGCGTTTTTGGACTGGCTGAAAGTCGATGAATAGCCCTCCAGGCCCTGGGCAAGGGCCTGGAGGTGGAGGGGGGAAGGTCGCGTGGACGGACTAGATTTGGCCTCGGCCTGTGCCGTTCGGGCATTGCCGCTTTGTGGGCCAGATTTTGCCATGGTCCGACGGGCAATCGTGGAGCGCGCGCCGCAGCTTGCGCACGGCCGAGCGCATCAAGGTTTTGCCAGTGCTCACGGGAGTGCCGCGCCTTTTGGCGATTTCTTCGAATGTCAACGATTCATTTTGGCGCAGAAGGAAGACCTCGTTTTCCTCCGGCCGGAGATGCACCAGCGCAGCTTGCAGGCGCTCTTGCTGCTCGCGGCTCACGAGGACGTCGGCCGGGGATTTCGCTTGGGAGCAGGCAACAACGTCGTCGTCCCCGAGCGGCTGGCTGCGGCGGATGCGGATACGATCGCGCAGGTCTCTGCCGGCATTCAGGCTCACGCGCCAGATCCAGGCCCTGATGTTGCGCAAGCCGCACAGGCTGCCGCGTGCTTGCCAGCAGCGTAGGAATGCCACTTGCATGGCATCCTGGGCATCTTCGTAGTTGCCCAGCATCGAGTAGAGCGAGTGAAATAACTTCACGCTAATCGCATCAAATGTATGAATCAAACCGTCTTCCGTGCTTGGCAGGCATTCCAACGATCCGGTGAGTGATTGGTTCATGGCGAAATCTCCTGGACGGGGCAAGCGCTGCCCTATTTCAACAATGAACTTCCATCCGCCCGACTTGGGTAGTGCCTCACTTTGCCGAGCCGGCATCAGTTTTCTCGTAGCTCAAGCTGCCAGCTTGAGCTACTGTCTTTCTGAAGCAGATGGCTACTCTGTATGGGACTGGGAAAGCAGAATTGTCCGGGCTTACTTGCAAGCTTCATCTTGAGGTTGGTTCGGGGCACGGGCAATGCCGATGAAAATCTATGGATTGCCAGCCGAGTTGAAACATGAGAAACTGGGATATTAGGCGGGTATGGGGATTAGCGCGTCACGATTTGCCAGGCGCCACGTCGTCTTTCGGAAGTATTTGCCTGCAACGATGTTGTGGATGATGATGGATTTTTTCGGACAAACTGGCTATCTGATTCCTATATAGGCAAATGCCATGTTTGCACCGGCCCCCTGAAGCTGAAGAGTAACAGCTGCAGGGGCACGAGGTTGGTCATGAAGAAGCGGCGAGTACTTGGTATCGAACAGCTGGAGGCGCGGGAAACGCCAGACGTTTCCATCGGCAGCGCTGCGGCATGTTCGGTTCCGGCCGCTCCCACCGACCCGACTGTCAGCAGCGAATCTCTCCTGTCAGACAGTATCACGCCTGGGTCCGATCATCAGTACACCTTCGATCAGACTTCTTCCGATGTGGTCTTCACCTCGGATGTTGGCGACGGCACTCTTTCGACAGCAGGCTCTTATCTACAAGCACTGGAAAGACTGTTCAACGAGGGCGCCTTCCAGCAGTTCCTAGACCGAGGTGCCGACGCTCTTTCTCCGGAAGCGTCGCCAGCCGTTCAGCATTCCCGTGACATTGGCCGGTCGGCTGACGCAGCCTTTCCGGCGAACGGTGTCCCCAAACAAAGCGCGACCGCTCTCCACGACCAGGAGGTCCGCGCGTGGCAGTTCCTTTACAATTACACGCGCAAGGCGATCCGCAATGAGGAAATGAAGTACGGCGGGCTCTCCGATCATGAGGACATCATCCATCAGACCTTTGTCGAGTGGCGCGAACAGGTGGGTCGGCAGGAGGCCCCCCTGTCGAACCTTTTGAACAAAGATTCTGCCGAGCGGCAGGTGCTGCAAAAGACGGTACGCCGCGTGATCGACCACACGCGCTACGAGCAGAATCGCCAGAAGAGGACACTCGAACTCTTTGACCAGCCTGCCCCGCCAAATCCGGAGGAGAAGGATTGGATCGACTTGCAGCTCGATATGGCGCTTGGCGCAGGCAACCTGGTTCCTCAAGAAATGCGTTTGCTAGAGTTGCGCCGCCAAGGAATGACGTTCGAGGAAATTGGTTCCGAGATCGGCATGGTCAAGCAGCGCGTGTACGAGATCTACAGTTCCACGCTCGACCGGCTCCAGAAGATTTACGCTTCCTAATCTCGAACATGCACCTTTGCGGTGCACCGTTCTAGCCAGTCCCAGCCTTGGTCCCCTAAGATAATGCATTGAAACATCCAACCTGCTCCCGGCCCGGTCCCGGGGCGGAGCAACTTCCAACGAGGTAGGGATTACGACTACGCCAAACCGCGCGTCCCTGGCATTCCTGGCGACGCTCAACGAGAGTCAACGTGCCGCAGCCACGCACGGGTCCGGCCCGCTCCTGGTCATCGCCGGCGCCGGGACCGGCAAAACGAAGACCCTGGCAGCCCGGCTAGCGGCCCTGATCCATGCCGGCACGTTCGCCGAGCGCATCCTCCTGTTGACGTTCACGCGCCGGGCGGCCAATGAAATGATTCGCCGGGCCGGCCAGGTCGTGGGCGAGGCCACGGCCGCGGGCGTCTGGGGCGGCACCTTTCACGCCGTCGCTCATCGCCTCCTCCGCATGTATAGCCAGCAAATCGGCCTGAGCAAGGGTTTCACTATCCTGGACCAGTCGGATGCCGAGGACCTGCTCCATCTGATCCGCACCGATTTCGAGCTGCATCGTTCGACGACGCGCTTTCCGCAAAAGGGAACGCTGCTCGCCATTTACTCGCGCTGCGTCAACGCCGGCGAGCCGCTGGAACAAGTTCTCGCGGAGCGCTTCCCCTGGTGTCACGGTCATGGCGAGGCCCTCAAACGAGTTTTCCGAGAATACAGCCAGCGCAAAACGCAGCGCGCTCTCCTCGATTACGACGACCTGCTCATGTACTGGGAGCAGGCGCTCGACAACCCGGCGGTGGGTGATGCGCTCGCCGGCCGGTTCTCACACATCCTGGTGGACGAGTACCAGGACACCAATCCGATGCAGGCGGCCATCCTGCGGAAGATGTGGGAGCGGATGCTCAAGTCCGCCGAGTCGCCCTCGAAAGATGCACCCGTCTCGCCAAGCTGCTCGATCATGGTCGTGGGCGACGATGCCCAGTCCATCTACAGCTTTCGCGGTGCCACGGTGGAGAACATCCTCCGGTTCCCCGAGGAGTTTGCCGGAACCACGACAATCACGCTCGAACAGAATTACCGCAGCGTGACGCCAATCCTCGAAGCCTCCAATGCAGTCATGGGATTGGCTTCGCGCCGCTTCACCAAGAACCTCTGGTCCGAACGTCGCAGTAGCCAGAAGCCTGCGCTCATCACTTGCGCAACCGAGCTGGAACAAGGAGGTCTCGTCATCGACCGCATCCTCGAGTTCCGCGAGGAAGGCATTCCGCTCACCCGGCAGGCGGTGCTTTTCCGCGCCAGTCATAACTCGGATGCACTGGAAGTGGAGCTTGGCCGGCGCAATATTCCTTTCGTGAAATGGGGCGGCCTGAAGTTTCTGGAAGCTGCCCACGTGAAGGATCTTCTAGCCTTCCTGCGCATCCTGGAAAATCCTCACGATGAGCTGAGCTGGATGCGCGTTCTGCAGATGCTGGAGGGAATCGGCCCGGGCCGAGCCCGTCAGGCCATTGACCACATGCGCGACAACCAGGAGGGCATTGCATCCCTGCGTTCCTGGAAGGCACCTACCCTCGCCAAGCAGCCGGTGGAAGATCTCTCCAGGTTATTCAACGACGTGGCCGCTGCCGGTGCCGACATGCCGCTCACAGTCCAGATTGACAGGATACGCCGCTTTTACGGGCCGCTGTGTGAGAAGCGCTACGAACAGGCGGAGATGCGGCTGCGCGATCTCGACCAGCTCGAGTTACTGGCGCAGCGAGCCGCTAACCGGGCGTCGTTTCTGGCTGACCTTACTCTCGACCCTCCTATGTCGACGGGAGACCTTGCGGGGCCTCCCTTGCTGGATGAAGAGTATCTCGTTCTCTCCACCATTCATTCCGCCAAGGGATGCGAATGGGACGTGGTCTACTTGATCCATGCGGCCGACGGCATATTGCCATCCGACATGTCGAATAGCGAGGCCGAGTTGGAGGAGGAACGCCGACTCCTCTACGTGGCCATGACCCGGGCCCGCGATCGGCTGGTGATCACGTTTCCCCTGCGTTACTACCACCGCAAGCACGCCCTCGGCGACAGCCACAGCTTTGCCCAGCTGAGCCGGTTTCTGCCGCCCGATCTGTTCTCCCTGTTCGAGAGGAGTGGCAGCGATCACGTGCCGCAGGATACACTGCCCGAAGCGACGACTCAGGCTGCCGTGGCCGCACAGGTCCAGGCAAGGTTGCAGCGATTGTGGGAGTAGTGAACTGGTTGTCTACCGCTCTTACCAGAAACGTTGCTTGCCTCCCTCGATCGTGAAAATCCGCGCCGTCTCGCGATCGTCCTCGGATGCAACCCAGTAAAGCCCGCCGGCCGGCAACTTCTCAAACCTGGCAAGGTCTTTCATACCCCCAGCCATCTTGGCCAGCGATTGCCAACCTCGGTTCCAAACGTATAACTGGTACTTCTTGCCTTGCTCAAGATCCTTGCCGGGCAAAATCTTTTTCAAATCATCGTCCTTGATGCTCGGATTGACCTGCTTGATCTGGAGTTCCTGGACATGCTTCAGATCGCAGACCAGCCGGCTGCTCTTCCCCTGCTCGTCGAGGATAAACGGGGGAGCGGCGGGCGCAATCTTGTCGTCGACGTAATATCCGACGAGGTAAGCGATGTTGCGTCCCATCTTCGTGAACGTCACCCGGCCATCGTGGATCCAGCCCCAATGGATTGGTTTCCACTCGCCGCCGTTGAATACGCAGATGTAGGCAAAACGTGCGGGTTTGGGCGGCGGAAACTCCAATGAAACAGTCACGTCTGTGGTCTGCATGTACTGGTCAGTCACGTCGCGAAAGCTGCGGCCTGCCAACCATTGGGGCAATTTCTCGTCCTTTGCACGTTGATAGAACAATGCCTCCGGGTTGTGGGCAAAGGTCTTGCGGTAGACCTTGGCCGCTCGATTGAACAAGCCGGCGTTGCCACGGCCATCCTTGTCCAGAATGACGTCCCAGCCATGATTGTTGTCGCGATTCGCCCAGTAGGGCGTGTAGTCGCCGGCCACCGCGATGCAATTAGCGCGGTAGATGTAAACGTCCATGTTGGAGATGTCCCCGCAGCGGCCGACCGGCTTGTTGCACATCTCGTGAAACCCCTGGTCGGTGGGGTGGAGATAGTAGAGGTCGCTGAACCCAACGTGGAACTTGGTGTGCTTCTGGACAAGACTTGCCGCCTCCCGTGGGTCTGAAGGGTTCTTCATTTCCGCCAGAATCGTTTTGGTATCAATCTCGCAGGCCGCGCGCCAGCGCTCCACCGGTTCGCGATTGGCACGATAGGGCAGGATGCACTCGCAGAAGGTATCGAAGGACATATTCTTGGCCCAGGGCTTTGCGCGCCAGGCCTTGAACGCCAGATCGATGTTGTCGATCAGATAATCCGCAGTGACCGTTTCCAGATCGGAGGCAACTTTCAGACGGTCGAATTTAGCTGTGCCATGTTTCTTTTCCAGCTCCGTAAGTGCCCGCTGAGCCTCGCCCAGCCCCTTGTAGCTCAAAACGTCGAATGGGAGCGCGTTCCCCTTGCCGTCAAAGAGAGCAGTGGTCACGAAAGCATGTCCGGGCATGTTGCTGATCAAGAAACAACTGGCCGCAAACTTTTGCTTGTCGGACCTTTGGCGATAGTGCTCGAGCACCTTTTCCAGCTCGGGTCGGTTGGCGTGGGCTTCAACCAGTGCTGCCTCGACCTTTTCGGGCCATTGGCTCCCCTGAGCGGGTGTAAGCGACCACCAAAGCCAGGCGAGAACAGCGGCCACCACCCAGCGATGTGAAAACTCGTGCATGACCCTCGGCATGAGAAAACCTTTACAGAATGTTGGCGGAAATCGGCGGATTATTGCGGTGAGATCTTCAACCAATGTAATGCTTTTGCGATGAGTTGGAAGGGTCGCTTGGTCAATTACTCATTTGATCGACCAACTCCGCCCTTCACCATTGAGGCCCCAGGCGCTGCCCTGGAAAGCCCAAGTGAGGCCATGCTCCGAGACGTGCAGAGTTGGGGCAGGCTCCTCAACGATTACTCGCTGTATACCAACACTCGGAAACGGAACAAAAGCAGCGCTCCTATTGTCGCACAGAGACAGTTTCGGCAGCGCTGCGGGGAAATTCAGCCGCTGCACGAGGCTGCCCGTTTTGGCATCGAGCACCAAAACGGGATGGTA
Organism: Gemmataceae bacterium; assembly: GCA_035296965.1. Lineage (GTDB taxonomy): Bacteria > Planctomycetota > Planctomycetia > Gemmatales > Gemmataceae > DATGZX01. The sequence continues at coordinate 20,492 of DATGZX010000070.1, read as the reverse complement.
CTCTTCCCGCACAGGCAACATCGCTTTCAATTCTAGATGCTTCGATAGCCAGCTCCCTTGAACCTGGATCGCCTTGCTGCCGCACGGGTATGTGAAGAGATAGTTGGCAGTGCGAGCCGTTCGCCAATGGACGGCAGAGCCGGGCAAGTGATAGCGCCAGAGAACCTTGCCCTCATTCAGCGAGTACGCGCAGAGTGCTCCATCCATCGTGAAATATGCGGCACGCTCGTCCATTGCTCCCCCCTCCAGCTCGACAGGGCGAACGCCGAGGAAGCGCCCCGCGGGCCACTGCCGGATGCCGGTGGCCGGATCGAAACACTCCAGATACGTGCCGTAATTGTGGCGGGTGAGAACCAGGAGAGCCGTGCGTGTCCCCAAGAGTTCCGGCGCCTGGCCGACTAGACTGTCGGGCCACTCCAAGGCCGAACACCACATCTCTTTGCCGGTGGCCAAATCCCAGGCCGAAACGTGTCCGACATCGCGCGCTAGGATTACCCGCGAACCTTCTGCTGTCAAAAATGAGGGAGCCCAGTGATTCCTGGCCTTGTCCGATTCCCCCAAGGTTCGTCCATTCCGGGCATCGAGCACAAATTGCTTGCCTGAGGTAGTCTGGATGAGAACTCCATCGTTCCCTGCATGGTAACGGCCTGACAATCGGCCTCCAGGATAGGAATGGCCGAGGCGTCCGGCCGGCGCCCAAAAGCTCCACAGAACCTGGCCGGTGTCGATATCCAGGGCGAGAAGCCGGCGTTGGTCCTGCTGGAAAAACAAACGGAGTCCTGCCACTTGAAAGTTACTCAAGCGCGGCGGAACATGATCAACCACTGCACCTTCTACATCCGGGGACGGCAACCAAGACCACACTTCGCTGCCGTCCTCTCTCTGGTACGCTTGAACGCCGTCCGCGCCGGCCACGAGAACCATTCCGGCACAACATTCAATCCAGGAGGGTTGGAAAGACAGGCAGCGTCGCCAAATCAGCGTTCCCGTAATTGCGCTTCGACAAAGTACGGCCTTTGCATCCAGCGACAGCGCCAGGCTGTCGTCTACTGCCGGAAGGATAGAATCGGCAAAGGATTGCTGGTCGTCCTCAGGCGGCATTCGAGGGCCAGAAGAGGAGTTCCAGACTCGGTACAGCGGCAGCGGTGGATCAGGAAGTTGGGACGTTCCGATAGTGCGGTATTCGGGTTTCTGAAGCCGTTGCGCGACTTCATCTCGTGCAGTCTGTCGAGGATCATTTTGTTCTTTGGCCAGTTGCAGCCAGGCGTCGCGCGCTTTGGACCAGCAGTGGAGCAGTTCGTAGGCCCTCGCGAGCCCTGCAAACGCACCGGACCGCCCCCCGCCCTGTTTCTCCAGCCGCAGGAATGACCGGAAGGCGTGGGCGGCGGCTCCAGCTTGTCCTGCTTCTTCGCAAAGGTGCCCAAGTTCCAGCAAGGCGTGTTTCGTCACCAGGGCATTGGGAAATTCCCGGCTGAGCCGGCCCAGCACCTCCCTTCGCTTGTCGGCAGCGGCGCCTGCAAGGATGCCATCCGCCTCTTGTTCGAAACTTTGGTAGATTTCCCGACCATGAACGCGGATCAAGGCATCAATGCGCTCGGCCGCCAAGATCGTGGCCGGTTGAAGAAGGCCGTCTGAAGCGGCGATCTGCCCGTGGCTCAGCGCGCTGTCTTCCAGGATGCTCTGCCAGGCGGCCAGCGCGCGCGCAGGCTGGCCGGCCATTTCCCATAACGCTGCCAGTTTACCAAGGGCGATAAGACGCTCCGTTACTTGAAATTCCTTTGCCGCTCCCTGAGCCAGGAGCTGGGCTGCAAGTTGCCATCTTCCCTCGATTCGCGCTTGCTCCGCAGTGCTCACGACCAGGTCGTGCCGGCTGCGCCTGGCCAAATCGCGTAAACGAACGCCGTGGTAAGACTCCGCCGGACCGGCCAGGGACTCGACACGTCTGAAATCTTGCGTGGCCTGTGGCCATAGGCCGGCATCTGCTTCGGCCTCGGCCAGGCGAAAGCGAACGGGCGCCGAGGTGGGATTCTGCGTTGCATCTTCCTGTCGTTGCGGAAGCAGTCGGCCGGCCGGGATATAGGCGGAAAGCTCCTTGATCCCAGCCACAATCAAACAACCCTGCGCAGCCGCCAGGTTCCCACGAATGTCGGCATCGAAATACGTCGGCTCGGCGTCCTTCAAGTTCAAGATGTGCAAACCATCGCGCGTGGGCCAGAATACCCAGTCGCCTGCCAGGAGGCCCCGGCCAAAGGGAGGCACATCACCTTCATCTGCCGGCCGGAACCAGCTACGTAAGGAATCGCCAGTGACCAGGTCGAGCGCGCGGATGCACTTTCGTGGCGTCGCCGCGGTAAGAATCAATCGGCCGCGCGTCGCTCCTAGAAGATGGACCGCCTCCAGCGGCAAGCTCTCCCAGAGTAGATGTCCCGTGACCGCATCCAGACACAGAATCCGATCCAGATCCAGGGGAGCCGCGATGACCCGCCCTGCGGCATACAGACAAGGCACCAGGCTGCGCGGCGAGGGATCGCCGTTCGCGGTTTTCAACCCGCGACTTGGGTAACGCACAGCCCAGGCATGCCGGCCGCTCGCAGCGTCCAGCGCGACAATGGCACCAGAGTGGGAGCAGTAAACGACGTTCGGCCCTGCCAACGTGAGCAGATGCTGCCGGACACGCCGTTCGTTCGGTTTGAACTCCTGCGTTTCACAGATGTCGCGCTGCCAGCGCAGCACGCCGCTGGCGCCGTTGTAACAGCACACGAATGTCTTGGCTTGTGTTCCTTCCAGACGTGTCGCTGCTATGTACACGCGCCCTTCGAGTACGATGGGTGCCCCTTCGAAGAAAGCCTGACCTCCGTCCGGAGATCGAGCCTTTACCGCCCAGCGTTCTCGGCCGGCCGGGGCTCCTTCGAGATTGAGGCATACGAGGTAATTATCGATGGTACCCGCCTTGAACGCTCCAATACTCTGCGCGCCGAGACGCGCGTAGACCCGCTCATCCGTCGCGGTCAATGTGTATGTCATGTCCGGCAGCGTGGGCACTTTCAGACTCAGGTCCGTCTCCCCGTCCAGGCGGGCAGCCGGCAGATCATAGTGAAAACTCCTTCGACCGGTCAGCAGGTCGAAGGCAGTGACCGACCGATTGCCGGCCACCAGGACCTTGTTCCCCACGATGATCGGGTAAAAAGCCAGCGAGCGGCCGGCATCAAAAGAGCTCAGGACCCTGCCTGGGGATGGGGCGTCATCCGCATTCCCAGGCACCAGAGTTCCGGTGTCCAGACGAACCCTCCACGCCGGACCATCCAGGTGCGGGAGCCTGGCCAAACGGCCTTCGGCCCTGGGAAGCGGGTAATTTCGTGATGAGTCGCCCGCGAATGTCGTCCACGAATCGCTTGCAAGAGAGCCGACGAGGGCAGCGCCCTGCTCCGCAAACGTCTGGAGGGTAGCAGCATAGTTCCCATCTCGGCCCGCAAGACGCCCCTGGGCCTTGCCGTGCAGCGCCTGGAACGCCTCTAATTGTTGCTGCAGATCGCGGCGCTCACCACGAAACAGTCGGGCAAGGATCTGCTTGGCTCGGACTCTGGCAAGGTCGCTTTCCGGATCCGGATAAACGAGTTCATCTTTTACCCGCCGCGGCTTGTCTTTTCCCAAGGCGGGCAGCGCGATCGTTCTCCACCAGCGCTCCGCATCGTCAAAATCACCGCGCTCGAACGCCAGGTCGCCCAGGATATTGAGGGCCTGTTCGCTAGGCCGACTGCAAAACGCTTCTTCCACGACGCGGCGCAACAGGGCCTGGTCGTGGCTTGCAGTTCCCTGATCCAGCCATTTCTTGGCCTGGCCATCGACGCGCGCACGATAAAGCTTGATGGCCTCGGGCGGCAGGACGGCGATGCGCAGATGACACAGGTGCCGCGCTTGCAGCGCATGGCGGGCGTCCAGAGGCACCAGGTCGTTGGCTTCTTCCGCGAGGATTTGCTGGTATTCGTCGAGAGCCTCGCTCCACTTGCCTTGTTCGGCCAGCTTGTCGGCGCCGGCCAACCGGCGCGCAGTCCGCGGCGACTCTCCCGACAAGGTCACACGCGCCAGCAGTTCCTCTTCTGTTGGCACGGGCCCAGCCGGCGCCCAGCATGCTGCTGCAAGCAGCAAGACCATGCCCAGAAAGCAACGAACTCTGGCGTCCATTTTTCTCATCGATGCACCTTCCGAGGCATTGTGGCGGAGCCCCTATTTAAGCTGAGAAATAGGAAGACAGGAAGACAGAAGCGCGCGCGAAGGATTAGGGCGCGAATAGGACGCAAATAGGACGCATTTAGGACGCATCTTTCCGCTTATCGCTCCCACGTGAGCGGTGCCGGCACGATCATGGCCGCCGTGCGAGGGTCGAGCGGCTGCCCGAGGCTCTCCGACCACGCAGGATCAGGACGCAAATAGGACGCATTTAGGACGCATTTTTTCTGCTCATCACTGCCACAAGGGTGTTCTCGGCTCGATCATCGAATACCACCCAGCTGGTGGACGAGGGTCGAGGAGCTGTGCGAGGGTCTCCGGACCCCGCATTGGGATGGACCGCAGGTATCCCCCAAACCAGGAGAAGACCTGCGCCGAGAGCAGTTCGCCAAGATCCGACTATTTCCCATTAACGCGGGTGAGAATCCCACGTTGAACCCGCACCACATAGGCGCCCTGGCCGAGGCTTGAATTTTCATGTCGCAGGTCGTCATGCCCGATTTTGCTCGTGGCTGGCCGAAACCACGGATCACCGGGAGGACCGGCGGAAGCTGCCTGCTGCCATCCCGATAACTTGATTGTAAGATCAGCCCAGCCCTATAGAAACCGCGGTTGACGAAGTTTGACCTACCCAAATCGCCCCTGCGGTAGGATAAACGCCGACGACGGAAGTACGCTGCCCAGGCGCTCCAACGTGCGCGACTTCTTGAACCTCTTGAGTTCTCGCAGTGTCCAAGAATTCGGGGAGGGGCTGGTCCCCTAACATGATCGTTCAACCAACACGACACGAAAGGCGTAGCCCAGTGAAATTCACAGTCTTCGGGCGGGTTCATCCTGAAAACGCTTCGGTGTGGCTCGACCGAATCGAATCTCCAACTTGCGCGGGTGGCCGTTTTAGCATCGAGTGCAAGGTGTCCCAGATTCTAGTCATTTGGGAAGACCCTAACGTAACTGACCTCGATAGCGCCCAGATCGCTGCTACGAATCTAGCCCAAACGTACATAAGTGCCGTCGGATTCGCCGTCGGCGCGAACTATGCCGTCGAAATTCTACTTGTGAGAAGAGAGGACGGCCAATCCCATTTCTATGGACCTAAGAATCCCGCCCTGGACTTTGGCGAAGCTTCCAAAACCGTCCTCCCGGAATGTATGTCACTGGCAGGCAGTGACCCGCATTTCAGATTTGCCCTCATTGATTACTGTAAAGCAATCATGAATCCCATTGAGACTGGATTCCACTGCTTCCGAGCAATCGAAGCAATCAAGTGTGCCTTTGATCCAAAGGATTGGAACAAAATGCACGCCGCTCTTGGCACCACCAGAGCCCAGATCGACAGCATCGTCAAAGTAAACGCCGACCCTATCAGGCACGGTAATTGGTCCGAAATACCCATCACTACGAAGGCAGAGCGTGATGGTGCGCTCTTGTTGACTCGTGACATCCTCTACAAGCATCTCAAATACCGCCAAAGCGCCTCGAGAAAGTGACGAGAGAGAGGTGAGAACATTCTGCCCGCATGGCCCCGGGTGGCTCGAATGCCCACGGAGCACCCCGGGCATGGCAGGCAGCGCACGGACATCGTCAGTCCTTTCCTTCAATCCGCATCGAAAACCGCAGCGACGGCGACGGAAAAGTCCGCCAACAATGCCGCTGACGCCATTTGGCCGCGCCGGTAGATGCCGGCTTCCTCATAGGCATCCCCACTTAGCCGGAGAACGGTGATGGTTTCCGTTTGCGGGTTGACGATCCAGTATTCTGGAACATGGGCCTCGGCATAATCGCCCCGCTTCTCTACCAGATCTCGTTCTGGTTTCTCTTCGCTGACGACTTCTAGCGCCAGGTCGGCGCCGTGTGCCATGCCCACGGTACTCCGCGGGCATGCGATTGACAGTGAAGCATCAGGAACTCACAACCCCAGGCAGGGACAGTATTGGAGCAGTGCCAGTCCTCCGCCTTTGCGCAGAGCCCGAGACGAACCGGATCTTTGTGAGCATCTTCAATCTGCTGCGGGTGTCGTCTCTCCCATGCCGGGTTTACGCGGCTTTCTGTGCGGTAGGCTTAACCAGCTGATCGGGAGTTCCGACTTTGACCTCACTATAAGACTTCAGGATCCTCTCATGGACCTGTGACCAGACGCCGCTCAGCAAGATCACGCGCAGTTGCAGAATCTTCTGCGCGCCCTTTTTATGCCAGCGCATCCCCGACAATTTCAGGCGCTGCGTGTATACGGTCTTGCAGGCCGCTTCCGTCACGCCACTGCCGATGGGCATGCCCAATCGCCGATACTCCGCGTAACGCACATGCTCACGTCGCGTTTGCAGGTACTTGTAGGCCCGCTTGAACTCTGCCAAGCGCTTGCCGGTCAACGAGCGCCGACCGCGCAAGGCCGCTGCCGAGTGCAGCAGCCGCCCCACGCCGCCCGGTTTCAGCAACAGCTTCTGCATCTTCCGCGCCCAGCCCCAGGACTGCTTGCCTACGCCGAACAAGGCTTCCGCCATCTTCCACAAGCGCTCCGATGCATGGTAATAATCCACCACCCAGAACCATTCCAGCCGCTGGCCCGTGCGCGGATGCCGCAGCCGACGGAGTTCCTTCTTGTAGTAACTTGTTTCACTGTCCCCAGCATCCGTGACGTAACACAAACGCGGCAACGGCCCCTGCCAGCGCCCCAATACCTCTTGCAGCAACTCGGTCAGTTGGCTGCTCATCGTGCCCTGGCCCGGCTCCGGCGTCTGGGCCAAGTACACCGTGCCCAGACGGCGACCACGTCGGTCGTGGACAGTGAGCGTCCCGGTCGTCGCTACCTCGTAGATCGAGCAGCCCTTGATCCGCACCCCCAGCGTGATGCCATCGCGACCCACGCTGAGCACGGGCCGATGGCGGCCAGAAGACGCGTCCGCCTGTTTCAGCCAAGCCAGCACCTGTTCTGCCTGCGCCTCGGCGCGGTGTTCTGCCATGGCCTCCGCCACGATGCCGATCACTTGTCGGAGCCGTTTCACGCCCATGGCCACGCCATGCTCCTGCCGCAAGCGTGTCAGCGTGCGCTGCTGCGTGGCTCCGCTTTCTGCCTGATAGCGCGCCACGCATTCGAGTAAGGCCGGCGTCGTGCCCTGCACCACCCCCAGGGTCCGACAGAGTGGGAACAACACCGGTTCCCCCTCGGCGGCTGCCGCGCGATAGCCGAGCCACTGCAAGGAGATCGTGCCAAATAACGTACTCACTTTTTGCCGCGTCTTCTTGGCCAGGCGGCGATACGAACTGCCCTCGAAGTGGACCGCAGGCGGCAAGGCGTTCACGTCGGCTGGTTCCAGATGGTTGTAGGTCCACTCCACGACGCTGCGACCTTCTTCCCGCAGAGCTTGTTGCAGATCCTTCTCGAACTGAGCCGTGGCCACCGGCGAGACCGAGCCACGGCGGAAGCCGTCGACCAAATCCTGGATGCGTTGCCGTGCTGCCGAGAGGGCCTCGTCCAGCGTCGGGGCGGAGACGCTGGACTCTTTGTCGTCCGCGACAGCCGTTCCGAAAATCATGCTTGCCAGCGTGGCGACGAAATACGTAGAGTACGACATGGCGGCGTCCTTTCCTTGGGGGAAGAGTGATTTCCTACCCCTTGTTAAAGGAAAGGCTCCGCCATTTCTCAAGACCTGCTCCTTGCGCAGCTGCTCGACAAAAACGTCAAAAGCTCAGGAAACTGGCGCATGGGAGAGACTGCACCCTCTGCTGCTTCATGCTCAGGGGAAGTATCGCAACTGAACGCCAGGTGCCTCGCATGCCCACGGAGTACCGTGGGCATGGCACACGGCGAGAGGAACATCGCTTGCGCATCTCTCATCTCCTCAAGTCCCTCCTCCCGCGCCCCTAATCCCTCATCTCGTATTTCATTTGCTTTGCGGGCGGACTTGCTCGCCCGCGTGCAGTGGTCTCAGCGGGCGGACGATGACGCGGTCCTCGAGGCGCAAGCCTTCCTTGATCACGACCATATCGCCGTCCAAGCCGCCCGTCTTGACGTTGCGCCGCTCCACAATGTTCTTATCGCCAACCACCCACACAAAGTAACTCCCTAGGTCGCTCTGGATGCACTCTTGCGGAATCTCCAGCACCCTGGACGTCTTGCCCACCGGCATGCGCACACGCACGAACATGCCGGGTAAGAGGATGTGCTCTGGGTCCGGCAGAGAGCAAAGAACGCCGATCGTGCCCGTGGAGGCATTGGCCTGTGAGTCGTAGCCAGTGATGACAGCCTTGCCTGGGAATCCTTCTTCGTCCGCAAGCTGGGTCTTGACTGTGCTGCCGACGCCCTGCACTTCGCCCTTGGCGAGAAGCCGGCGATATTGCAGGTAAGAGCGCTCGTCCATGTCAAACCTGAAGGTGATCGCGTCGCGCGATGCTATCTGAACAATAACCGGCGCTTCTGTCCCCGTCAGTTTGACGAACTGGTTCCCACTTGTGTAGGGTACTCGGCCGTCCGTGGGTGAAGGGACCTTGATACGCGACAAGGCTCGTCCGGCTTGCTCGGCCGCCTCCCGAGCCTTCTTTTCCGCCGCCCCAGTACTCTCGTATTCCTTGGAGGCCGCGGCCAAGATTTCTGTGCTGATCTGACCTGCTTCGAATTCCTTTTGCGCATCGAGCCACGTGCGCTTGGCTTGTTGGTGTTGGCGCTCCGCCTGGCTTTGGCTGGTCAAGGCTTGTTGTGCGGCAAGCCAAGGCTTTGCAGCTACAACTTCAAATAGTGGATCGCCTTTTCGGACGTTGGTGTTCGCTTGGACGGTCACTCCGATAAACCCCGCGATCGGCGAGCGGACATCCACACGCGAAAGCTGGCCTAATCTACCCGTGAAGTCCTGAAATGGCGTGAACTCACGCCAGACCGGTTTCTGGACGATGACCGGCAATGGTCCCGGCGCAGGCTCCTTCACCTGGTCCTTGGCAGGCTGAGCTTGCGGTGGATCGTCGGCCACGGCCAAGGCCGCGGGCTGCTCCGCGCCGCCGGCATAGATGCGCAGCGCCACGCCGCCTCCCAGGAGAAATGTGCCGGCGAAGGCAATCAAGACCACGGCCACTTTCGTGATTTTCTGCATGAACATGATCCTCAAGACCTCCTCGGTCAACTTCGAGACTCGGGCGGAAACTGCGGCCGGCGCTTGACCCTGGCCGGCCAGGCCCACGGCGCGCACGATCTGAGAGACCAGGCTGTCGGAAGCCCTCGCGAACGAGCCGGCCTCGGTAACGGCGGCCGCGATGGCACCGCCGCCCAGCACCAGGCCCCGCTGCGTCAAGCGCACGCGCAGGCGCTCGCGCGCCCGCGCCAGCCGGCTCGCCACGGTGCCGCGCGGGCAGCCAAGCTGGCGGGCGGTTTCGTCAACCGTCTTCCCTTCGAGGTAGCAGAGCACCGTGGCGGTGCGCAGCTTCTCGGGTAGCCGGCTCACTTCTTCGTCCACGAAGGCGCGCACCTCTTGCTGCTCCACGCCGGCATCGTGGCTGGGAGGAGCGGCGACTTCTTCCACGGCCTCCAGCGGCTGCGCTTCTCCGCGCTCGCGCGTCGGCCGGGCCGACAACGCCACGCGATACGCGACTCGGTAAAGCCAGCCGGCGAGTGCCTGATGCTTGCTGATGCTCCGGCTCTTGCGGGCGAGGATCAGGAAGGTGGCTTGCAGGGCATCCTCGGCGTCGTGGAAATCATGCAACACGCGCCGGCAGACGCCGAACACCAGCCGTTGATGCCGCCAGACAAGCAGCTCGAACGCAGCCTGGTCGCCGGTCGCGGCAAAGCGCTCCAGCAGCGCGCCGTCACTGATGCCGGCTTCGCCCTGGACCGCCGTGCGCCGGATCCTGCTGAGAATCCAGGTGAGCTTGAGGTCGGCCATCGATCAATCCCTTATTTGTCTCCCTATAGATATAGAGGGGACGAGCGCGGATCTGTATCCCTAAATGAGGGGCGAGGGAATAGGGGCCAGGGACTTGAGGAGATGGCAGATGCGCCGGCATAGTTCGCCAGCCATTTTTCGTTTAACCGCGAGCCAGCGGCGAGCGCGTGTACAGACAAGACGCTGGTTCCCTTCTGTACACGCGCTCGCCGCTGGCTCGCGGTTAAACGATTTGGGAACGAGAATGACATCCCCATGTCGTTGGCTTCTCGCCCCCACTCCCTTACCCCTCATCACAAACAGACCTTGACCGGCGTGCCCGATGCTTGCGACAACTTAACAGAGCTCGCAGCGTTCTCTCGCCGCAGCGAAAATACAGACTGCTAGGAGTTGGTTAATGAAATATAAAGCTCGGCTTTGGTTAACATTGGTCCTGTTGTTCGTGCCGCTGGCCGGTTGGGCCCAGGAGAAGCTAGCCCGGCTGCCAGTCAGCGAAAAAGATGTGCAGCGTCTGCTGCGCACGGACTTCTACGGGGTCTACTTCCTCGGGAAGAAGGTCGGTTGGGCCAAAAACGCCTGCGCCCGCGTTGAGCGCGGCCCCGAGGCCGTCTACGTCAACACGGAGGAGTTCAGCTTCAAACTTCTGGTGCTGGGACGCAAGACGGAAATGCGGCAGCTCGAGACTTTCGAGTTCGCCGCCCAGCCGCCTTATGCCCTGCGCAGCGCGCGCTCCCGCGAATCGGACGGCCAGACCGCCAAGGAGATTACCCTGAGCCGGAACGGTCAGGTGTTCGAGGCCCTGATCGAAGCAGGCGGAGAAAAGACACGTAAGCGCGTCGGCGCGCTCGATTATACCCTTGCGGACCTGGCCTGCGTGCCGGTGTGGATTCGCCGGGGGCCCAAGCTGGGCGAAAGCGTGACCATCCGCAATTTCAGCCTCGACGACCTCAAGATTCATCCGGAAGTGCACAAGCTGACCGCGACCAAGCGCACCAAAACGCAAGGCGTCACGGTTACCTACCACGAGCTGGAGGTCACGCGCCCCGACGAATGCATCAAGAGCGTCGAGCGCTACGATGAGTCGGCCGACCAGGTCCTCTCCGAGGTGGTCCGTAACCTCGAGTTCCGCGTGGAGCCGGAAAAACTGGCGAAGAACACGGAATTCAGCGCCGATCTATTCGAGCTGGGCAAGGTCAGGCTTAATAAGGAGCTTGGCAAATCCGACCACCTGACGAGTCTGGTAGTAGAGACCCTCGGCAAGGATGACCTGCGCATCAAATCGGGCCCGCGGCAGAGCGTCACGCGCAACCCGTCCGGCACTTACACGATCAAGCTCGGCAAGGCCTACGGCACACCCACTCGGCCGACGCCCCGCGAGCTGGAAGACGCCCAGAGCGAGACGCCCGATTATCCCATCAGCAATCCCAAGATCCGCGCCCTGGCGCAGCAAGCGGTGGGCGACGCCGCCACGCCGCGAGCGAAGGTCGAGCGCCTGGTCGCCTTCGTCCACAACTACATCACGCCGAGTTACAGCGCCCGGCCGCTCACCGTGCTCGATCTGCTCAAGGTGCGCAAGGGGGATTGCAGCAACTACGCCGCGTTGTTCACGGCCCTGGCGCGGGCGGCAGGAATTCCCGCGCGCGAGCTGGGCGGCCTCGTCTACATGGGAGACGACGAAAAGGCGTTCGGCTTCCACGCCTGGAACGAAGTGGTGCTTGACGGCCAATGGGTGCCCATCGACGCCACCAGCGGCGAAACTGACCTGAAACCCACGCACATCAGCTACGGCAGCATCACCGGCGAGCAGTCGGCCAACTTCTTCGAATCGTTCGGCAAGTTGTCGCTGCGGCTTCTCGAAGCCAAGTAGGGGCGAGGGAATAGGGGCCAGGGGCGAGCGACACGAGGAGAGGTGAGATGCGCAAGCGATGATCCGCTCGCTGCTTCCCCATTTCCCTGGCCCCTATTCCCTCATCCCTAAGCTCGCTGGCTGGGAATATTTTCGAAGCACGAGGATCATAGAGAAAGGAAGGACAAGCCAAAGCATGGGAGGGAGTAGCGATGAGTGCTGAAAAGACCAGCGTTCCGCCAAGCCTCGCTTGCGCATCTCACATCTGTTCAAGCCCCTCGCCCCTGGCCCCTAGTCCCTCACGTCTACGCTGGCCCCTAGCCCCTAATCCCTCATCCCTATTCTTGCCCTTGGCCCTGCTAGCCTGCGCCTGCACAGGCTGCATCGACTTCGAGAAGCAGACGGCCGTCATCGTCGTGGACCCGAAGAATGATAGCGCGCGCGTGCTTCTCCTATACGAGGGCTTCCACGCGCAAAACGAGGGCTTCCACGCGAACGCGAACAAGGCCGACAAGGAAGAGTGGCAGAAGGATCAGGCTATCCTGCGAACCTTGTTCAAGGACAAGCAAGGGTTCTATCTTATAAACCCCTTGTTCTTGCAGTTTTTGCAAGAACCTCCGGAATTTGCGAAAATGCCCGTTTTGGACGACCCCGAGGAGAAATGGCGAGCGTTCCTGCGCGATCACGTTGCCATTCCCTCGGCCTCTCTTTTCGTCAACAAGCAAGGAAAACTGTGCGGATCGCAGACGCTCGCGATTCACGGCCTGGGCAAGCTTGTGCGACACATCAACGACCGCCTCTCCGAGGAATTCCTCAAGGACATTAAGCCGCGGCTGGCCGATGAGAAGAAGCGTGGCGACGACTGGGATGTGACCTCGTTGCTGCGCGTGCAGAATGCTGCCGAGAATCATTACCAATGGCTGCGCGTGGAACCGGGCCGTATCAGTTTCACCATGATCGGGTCACAGCGCTGCCTGACGCGCTGGAAGCGCGAGTTTCTGAACCAGTTCACGCAGCTCGAACTGCCCGTCCCCCCGAACGCGAAGGAGAAAGCCGCCCCTGCTCAGCCGAGTCAGCAGGAACTCCAATGGAAGATCGACGATCTCCGCTACATGCTTCGCTTTCTGAGCGAGACGGCCTTAAGCATCGACCACCGCCGCGACCGGATCACGATCGCAGTGGGCGTCGGCGACGGCGAGCCGATCCGCCTTCCCTGCGAGTACATACCGATCCCACCGCAACCCTCCGACGGCGCCCTCCTCGATTATGCACGCACCCTCCAGAAAAGAATGACGAAAGACGCCAACATCGAGGAACTGATTCGCGAGTTTCTGCAGGTGCGCACGTCAAGGAGGTAGTGGTGAGTGGCGAGTCTGTAGGCTGCGTCAAGCGTACTCGCGCCGACGCACCATTCCGAGGACGATGCTATCGCGTCGGTCTCAATCCCTGGCGAGAACAAGACGAGCGAGCGTCTTCGAGTAGTCGAAGGTACATCGTGAAGGGGCACGAGGGAGCCGTGCGGTGTTCGATGCTTGGCAAGGTGCGTCGGCGCGAGTACGCTTGACGCACCCTACTGCTGCGCACTCATTATGCTACCGAGCGAGAGTTGAGTGCATCGCGAGGAGCGACTCGATGCGCGATCAAGTGATCACAACCGAAGATGGTTTTCCGCTGACAGCCACGGTGTTCGGCGCGGGCGCGGGCCCGGTCGTCATCATCAACGCGGCGACCGGCGTCAAACGTCAGTACTACCGCAAATTCGCCGACTGGCTGGCGTCCCAGGGCGGGATCGTGGTCACCTACGACTATCGCGGCATCGGCGACTCCGGCGGCGAGCGCACCCGGCAGGGCCTGCGCGCTTGCATGCGCGACTGGGCGCTGGGCGACGCCTTCGCCGTGCTGGAGTGGGCGGCCAAGGCTTTTCCGGGCCAGCCGATCACAATGGTCGGGCACTCGTTTGGCGGACAGTGTCTGGGGCTCCTGAAGAATCACGACAAGATAAGCCGGGTGCTGCTGGTCGGCGCCCAGAGCGGCTACATGGGCAACTTCCCGATCCTGGGGCGTGGGCGCATGCTCCTTCTTTGGTACCTGCTTGTACCCGTGCTGACGCGGGTGCTCGGCTACTTCCCCGCGCGCCTTTTCGGGCTGGGGGAAGATTTGCCGGGTGGCGTCGCCCGCGAGTGGGGCCGGTGGTGCCGGCAGCCTCGCTACCTGATGGACGACACGGGCCCGGGCCTCCCCAGCTATTTCGACCGTTTGTCCGCTCCCATCCTCGCCTACAAAATCGCGGACGACAGCTATGCGCCGGGAAAGTCGGTGGAGCAGCTCCTTGGCTGGTACAGCAGTGCGCCGGTGGAAATGCGCACGATCCGCCCGGAAGATTATGGCGTCGCATCGATTGGCCATTTCGGCCCGTTCCGTGAAACCTTCCGCGATAGCCTGTGGAAGGAGTTGGCGTTCTGGGCTTTGGGAGGCCAGCGACCGGCGCAGCGCGTTGTCGATAGTTCGTTGAGTCGAGCTTGGCCTGTCGTTCCTGGCCAGGCGGGGTCACTATGAGATCAAGAGGCTTCACCACATCCTTTGCAGCCAGCTCAGAAAGGTCCCCAGACAGCTGGTAGCTTCTCTAACCGAAATGGAAGGGGCAGGTTCCAGTCGATCGTGGACAAGAGTGTTTCGATAGACTCGAACCTCGTGTGCTCTTAGCGCGTGATCCTTGGCAACGTTGGCCCGATCGCGCACGCGACTAATGAGGGATTCGACTTGGCGGGGCATCCGATACCCGAAATCAGTCATGAAATGACGCAGGCTGGTCTCGAATTCGGCGAATAGGCGGATAATGTAGGTTCCCTCCAGTCGGTCGGAAGCAGTCTCAACGTCGCGAAGTCTCAGTCCACCTGCAAGAACAGCTGGATCGTCTTTGGCATGCTGCTTCAAACGGTCCGTAGCTAGTCGTGTGGCTATATATTCGCGCTCGACAGCCTTAATCCTCGTGAGCCACGCGAAAGCCTTGTTGGGCATGTTTCTTCATCTCGTCGAGGGCCTTGCGAAAACTCACTTTTGTCAACGGCTTCTCCGCACCCTGCGGAATATCCGAGATGCCTGGGTTACCCGGAACCATGTAGTACACATTCCAGCGGTTCTTCTCAAAGTAGATACTGGCGATATCGTCGTACGCAGGCATCAGGTAGAGATCCACTAGACCCTCGGAGCCTGGGGTAGATCTCGCAACGGGTTCAAGCAGGGCTTTCGTGGTCTCTTCCTGCATGAGCAGCGCCGGTACCTTGTAATCCCCAATTTCCAGGTCCTCCGTTGGTTTTTCGATCACCCTTGTTGACCAGCCAAGGTCACTTGCCCAGCCGCGAACGGAATCGATCAAGTGCTCCAGCTTGCCCAGCCATTGGTGCAAGAGATCGACGCGCTTCCGAGCATCCACCTCGAAGTCCGCGAGCGTCGCCTCAGGGTCAGAGGGCTGTGTTTCCCAGCGTACCGCCAAGGCGTCGCTTGTAGGGACAACGGCCTTGTATTCAGGGACTCGCTTGGGACGACCCCCCGCACCTCTTTCCTGTTGGATTCCGCGGGGCACGTAGGAGACGAGATAGATGTCAGCGGTTTCCGAGAGACGACGCACACTGATCAGATAAGCTCGAGTGTTTCCGATGACCAAAAGAGCGCTCGGCTTCGCCGAGAGCTGCTCGAACGATCGCCGAACCCGTTCTCGCTGCAATTTTCGTTTAACCGCGAGCCAGCGGCGAGCGCGTGAACAATCAAGACGCAGTTTCCCTTCTGTACACGCGCTCGCCGCTGGCTCGCGGTTAAACGACGTGAACGCGCCTTTGTGTGAGTTTGGGAAACAGGCACTGGCGCACGGCCGGGATTCTCTGCCGATCCTTGTGTTGCACGGGCGTGCAGGTTGAAATGGATCCATTGGGGGCGGGTGCTCATTTTAAGGGAGTTTCGTTCATGCCTATGGCCATGCCCCTTGTTTTGCGGAGCGTCGCTTGCAGTTCTCTAGTCCTCCTGTTGCATCTTTCTCTGGCCCATGCTGAAGAAAAGATCCCAGCGCGCGAGTTACGCGCCAAGCTCGCCAAGCCGGTCTCGCTCGAACGCGGCATCCCGGCGGATACTCCACTGAAAGACGCTCTCGCCCTTCTCGCGAAGCAATTCGGCCTGACATTTTGGGTCGATCAGAAAGCCTTCAGGGAGGATGTGAGTATCGATAACATCGAGGAGCAGCTCGTGAGGCTCCCCAAGTCATCTTCAGTGCGCCTCGAAGTCCTGCTGCAGTTGCTTCTGAAGCAAGTCAACGGAGCCTACCGAGTGCACGATGGTCATATCGAAGTTACCACACTTCATCAATTAGGCATCTTACCGGACGAGAGCGGCTCGGACCCTTCATGGCTGCCGTTGGTGAATATAGCATTCGAGAAGCGGCCTTTGCATAACGCGCTCAAAGAGTTGGCAACTGCCACGGGCATCAACATTCTTTTGGACGAGGCTCATGCCGGCGACAAGGCCAATACGCCTGTCAGTGCTACCTTGGAATACGTGCAACTAGGGACGGCAGTGCGCCTGCTCGCAGATCAAGCCGATCTGAAGGCCGTGCTCCTGGAAAACGTCCTCTACGTGTCAACGGTGGCCAAGGCCGACGCCTTGCAGAGGGACCAGGAACGTCGAGTCCGCCTCCGTATGCAAATTAATAGGCTCTCCGATGTGGAACATGCGCCAGTTGCCGTGTCTGGGCCAGGTATGGGAATCCGCGACGCTCCCCCTGCCCCGCGTGGTCCGATCACAGTGCCGCCCAAACCAGGTTGGGAAAAAGGCTCGTCGCAACCAAAATCGAAGGAATAGAGGGTAGGGATGAGGGAGTAGGGGCTAGAGGCGAGGGGAATGAGGAGTTGTGAGGTGCGCAAGCGACGTTTCTCTCGCTGCTCCCCATGTCCCTCGCCCCTGGCCCCTACCCCCTCGCCCCTATTCAGGAAGAGGGTCTTGATCTGCTCGAATCGCTTCGTGGGCGCTTAGCCAGCGTTCAGGGCTTGCGTCAGGGCCTGGCTCACTTCGTTCGAAATACTTTGGAAGAGTTGCTTCAGGTCGACGCCCGAAGTGCTTGAAGATGCACCTGAAGCGCTCGTTTGCGTGGAGGCTGCCTGAGTCAGTACCGACCCGCTCTGACCATACGTCTGTTGCACAGCATTGGCAGGCTGGCTCGGCAGCAACTGCGACAGATCGCCGCCGTTGGCGACGTTCTGGAACTTCTGCGCCAGATCAGAAAGGAGCGTGCCTTGCTGCCCCTGGCCCGCCTGTTGCGCGGCGCTCTCGAGCTGCTTCGCGATCTGGGACACGATTTGCTGGAACTCCGTCGGATTCTGCTGCTGCAATTGTTGCAGCTCGCTCACCAACTGGCCCGGGCCGGAGATGCTGGCGGAACTTTGACCGCCCTCCCCGCCCGATAGGCCACCCGCGCCTTCTCCACCGGAGAAGCTCGCCAGACCGGCCAACGCAACCGTGCTACCCTGTTGGGCGAATGCAAGACTGGCAGCATTGCCAATGCCCTGCCCTCCCGTCAGCGAACCAATCATTGCTCTTTCCCTCTTCCGGGCGAAAGTTATCCGTAGGCAATACGCGCCTATCTTCGTATCGAACGGTTCTTGCAAAACATGCCCAGATTTTGTCCGATTTATCAGCCGCCCCTTCCTGAACGTTCGCAAAATGCCGAATGTGCGGGACCACGCGGTTAGTCCGTAGGATGCGTCAAGCGTACTCGCGCCGACCCACCATTCCCTGAACGGTTTTATCGCGCCGGGTTCCATCCATGCCGAGTGGCGAGGTGCGTCCGCTGCTGCTCATGCCTAAGAGAAAGAATGAAGATGAGGAGTAAGATTTGGAAGAGGATCAGGAGCAAGAGTACGAGAAAGAGCAAGACTGAACTGGCAGCGCAGGCATGACATCCTCCTCTTCATCTGGATCGTGCTCTTCATCCTCTTCGTAATCGTAATCTTCCTCCTGATTCTTGCTCTTCCTCCAAGGTTTGTCCCGTCGGTCGAGGGTTGGCCGAAGACTGGGACGTCCATCTCCTGATGGCAAGCCCGGTGGAGCTGAATAGACTCTCCCGTGGAGATCGAAGTGCGCCAAGGCGCGAAAGAAGTGCGCACGTTTAGTTTCTGATATCGGCGCGAGGGGTCCGCATGTCGTTCTTTCGCTTACGCCCGGTAGCTGGCTGCTGTTGGCCTGCAATCCCGGAAGGAAGCCTCAGCCAGGTCTGGACCGCCTATCTCGCCCTGGAGCGGACGCAGTGGCTCGCTCCCACCGAGATCGAGTGCGGGCAGCTCGAGCAGGTCCGGGCCCTGCTGGAACATTGCGTACGGCACGTACCCTACTATCACGCGCTGTTGGCAGCTCACTCGATCACTCCCGCCGCCATCCAATCGATGTCAGATTTTCGCCGGATTCCGCTGCTGTCTCGACAAACCTGGCAAAGCCACTTCGAGAAGTTCTGTGCCGGCGAACTACCGGCGGGGACCGTTGCCCTTGATGAGGACAGTACCTCCGGAACGAGCGGTATCCCGGTTCGGGTGCTCAAAACGAACATCTGCTATCTCTGGTGGCTCGCACATTATCTGCGCGACCTGGAGTGGAGCGGCCTCGATCCCACCGGCACGATGGCGGTCGTCCGGGCCACGCTCAAGACCGGCGCCGAATTAGAGCAATTTCTGCAAGGGACCAGGCTGCCGAACTGGAATCCCATCCTGGCGCCGCTCATCGACATGGGGCCGCTCTTCGCCATGGATATGGCCCAGGACCCGCACCGACAGATCGAATGGCTCCGGGGAGTCGATCCGCACTATTTCCTGAGCCACGCATCGAACCTGGAGCTTCTGGCCAGCATCCTCCTGGATGAGCCACGCCGTTTCCCGCGCCTGCGCGCCGTGCAGGCCATCTCCGAAACCTTGACCGAAGAGGCGCAGACCAGGATCGCGCAGGCTTTCGGCGCGCCCGTCAAGAATCTCTATAGCTGTGCCGAGGCGGGCTACCTGGCCTCGCCCTGCCCCAAGGGCCACGGCCTGCACGTCCATGCCGAAAATGTGATCTTCGAAGTCCTCGACGACTCCGATCAACCTTGCCAGCCCGGCGCGACGGGCCGGGTCGTCCTGACCACCTTGCATAATTTCCGCACGCCATTCATCCGCTATGAAATCGGCGACCAGGTGACGTTGGGACAGGGGCGCTGCCCCTGTGGTCGCGGGTTGCCCTTGCTGACGCGCGTCTTCGGCAAGCGCCGGCCGACGTTCATCGTGGCCGGCCGGCGGCGGAAACATTCTTCCGACCTGGTCCACTCCCTATCGCTGATCGGCGGACATCATCAGCACCAAGCGGTGCAGCAATCGCTAGACCGGGTCGTCGTCCGCATCGTGCCCAACCGGTCCTGGACAGCAGATCACGCAGACCGGCTGCATCGGGCCGTCCAGGAATTCTTCGAGGCACCCATTCAGGTCACCCTGGAAATCAAGGACCGCCTGGAGCTACCGCCCTCCGGCAAACTGCAAAGCATGATCTGCGAGGTGAGCGACGGGGGGCAGGCCGCAGCAGGCTGATGCATTCAGCTGGCAGCATGACCAGGGCCGCTTTGTGTGGCCGGGGCTGGAGGTACTCCGGAAGCCCCGGTGGAGCAGACGGCGACCTTGCTTTGCAGACAGCGTGATGAAATGATCGCAAAGTCGGCTGACTTCCTGTTGGAGAGAGTCGCAACCGGGTTCGTCCGGGGCTTCCGGAGTACCTCCAGCCCCGGCTACGCTGTCGAGCTTCCGACAGAAGCCCTGCAAGAGACTGAGTTCATCCTTCAAATCCGGTTATGCTGGAGTTCTCGACTGACAAGCAGCGTTCAGCTCTCAATCTAGGAGCGCCTCGATGCGCAGCGCCTTTTCTCGGCTCGGACGTCCTGGCCCTCGCCTTGTCGGTATGGTGGCGCTACTCACCTGGCTGGGCGCCTGCGTACTGCTTTGGATTGCGAGCAAGCCCGTGCCGCGAACCATCGTAAAAATTCCCCGAGGCACGTCTTCGCCACTTGGAATGAGTCCCGATGGCCGGTTCTTGGTCACCAGCGATAATCAATCACCGGAGACGCTTACTCTTTGGGAGACTAGTAGCGGAAATCAACGAGGCGAATTCATCGTGCCGCCCTCGCCGGACGGCTCGAAGCTTGGGGGACCTGACATCCTACTTCTTGGACCCCGGATTTCTTTTTCATTGAACGGATCGCGGATGGCTGCCCCGATAGGCCTCAAGAATTCCCGAGGCTTCTCAGAGTGCACTGCAGTGCGCGTGTGGGCTACTGCGACGAATCACGAGTTGGCCACCATCGAACCAGGAGGTCTAGTGCACTTCTTTGCCTTTTCGCCAGACGGAACGACGGTGGTCACTGGCAGGGCGAACGCATCAAACTTTCTCTAGGTTTCGTGCCCCAGCCAAGGTTTCCTCGAGAAAACCCGTGTCCAAGGCAGCCGCCTTGCGTTTCCGTGCGATGCTCGTTTTGGCCGGATTCCGCTTGAGCAGGCTTAACG
>DATGZX010000069.1:0-31449 GCA_035296965.1 Gemmataceae bacterium | reverse complement strand
CAGCTTGCCAACATCAGGCACTCCAGCGCCGCAAGATCATGAGGAAGGCGCGATCAAAGAAGAAACGGCCCATACTCTTGGCCGACTTGGAGCGGCGTTATCGGGAAACGCCGTATTTATAGCCCTATGGCGGACTGTTGTATTTATAGCCCTATGGCGGACTGTTGAATAAACACGGTAACCCGGCCCGTAATCCACCCGAAGTTCCCAGACGCCGTCGCGGATTGGTTTGCAGTCGCCGAGATTTCCGGCGGCGAGTCGGTCAATCCTGACGATAATCTTGGCCATGGCTCGCGGGTCACGAAGCCCCGACAGCCACTCGCCGAAGACATCTCTGCCTGATTCGGTGAGGTAACGGACAAGTTCCGTACGACTGTTAATGTAACTTATAAGTTACAATTGGCAAGAGGAAATTCAGAACTCGCAGAGTGCTAGCCCCGTTGCCAGTCCCCTTCACGGCATGGAGACCAAGGAAGATAGATGAGTCGATGGAGCGAAGGCAGTGATGGCAACTGCGCGCTTTCACTCGTTGTTCGTAGTCCCTGATATTCATTGGGATTTCTCGTTCGACAGGCGCGTACCCAGTTCCTCGGCGATGGCCGCCGTGTGGCTGGCGTCGTCTGCAGCCGGCGTGGCCAGGTCGTTGTTCAGGGAGCGCAAAGCGAGGGACAACAGGATGCTGCCGACTTGGCCGGGTGAGGAAGTGAACCCTTCCGCGGAAAGCTCCGTGGCCAGGGCTTCGAGGCGCTGCCAGTCGCGGTCGCCCAGCGGAATCATGGCACGGAAGTTTGTACCTTCGATCCCCGGTCGGTCGCCGCTCAACTGCCGGCGGCGGACAATCTCCTGGCGCAGCGCATAGAGGGTGATCGGCCCGCGCGGTCCTTCGAGGCGCTCCGGGCAGGGCTTGGCGCCCAGCGCTTCGGCGACGGTGGCCGGCTCGAGGCGCCGGCTGACGGCCTCAGCGGTGCGGATTCGTGGGACGGTACGCTCAGTAGTGCGGATGCGTTTGGTCATAAGTTCCTCATCAGGTCGTGTCGAATTGCCGAAGGCGATAAAAGCGACCATCAAACTCGAAGGCGACCTCACCCTGGATGGCCTCACGACCCATCAAGTGCAAGAATGCAAGCAGGCGTGACAGGTGTTCGAGGAATGCCTCCGGATCGGCGACGAATCAAAGGCAAAGGGAAATTGGTGGTTCTGCTGCGCTACCCCAGATGTCAGCACCTGTCCGCCGGTAATGGAGAATCGGTGCTTTGGCCTCGTCCGGGAGCGGCTGGACATGTTGCAGGATGTCTTTGATCTTCCGCGGAAGATCAACAGGCGGTCGAGGCATTGGCAGCACCTATTTCGCCTTCGGGAGCACCTCTTCACGAAACTGCTTGGCTGTAACGCTATCCTCGGCGAGGAGCCACTCGTGCGGCGACCCCTTCCAGCATAGATAGAACAAGCGGTCATTAGCCCACTCGGGCAACGGGCCGGCAGACGTGAGATTCCCCGCGAACCGTGCAACCATCCCGCTCACTTTGCTTGCGTCGATTGATTGGCCTTTCGCCTCCGGATCGCCCTTCGGCGCTTGGACCAGTAGTGCGCGGTTGAGCTTACGCAACTCCGCCGAAAGCTCATCCGCCGGACATGGGAAGGTCAGCCTGCCTGTCAGAAGTGGATCGCCGTCCACGTTCCACCACAAATCGACTCCCTGCTGCTCAAGCCACCCTGCGAGTTCCGACGATTGAATTTCGTAGTGGGGGCCATCCTGAATACTTGGCATTGCTTCCTCCAGTCCATCGACGTGCTGCTACGAGTTGCCGGCGTGCTCACGATAAGAACCAAGTTGCGACGCAACTCGATGGATAGTTCGGCTGCCGCCGTCACTTGCTTTTTTCCATTCTAAACAACCGACGACCGAGACGCCACGCTGGACCGGCTACATGTTAGCGATCTTTCAGCAGCGCGGTCACGGCTGGAAGCACATCGTGTATTTCGATGCAGGCGAACAGCAGGAGTTTACCCTGGCTACCCAACCAACCCCCAAGTGGACCGTGTAGGCACGCTGAAGCGAGAATGTTGACCCGCGATACATGCCCCAGCTTGCCAGATAGAACCCAAGCTGTAAGGCTGGATGCAGTTGCTGTGCGGCGATCCCCGAAGGCCTCGTGTCTCAGAAGAAGCAGTAGCAATGCTCCCAGGACCGATAGCGGTGGTGTGAGTCACCACCAATATTGCCGTAGTAGGCGCAGATCTTTCCCTTGATCATTGCATACGGGCTCGAACTTTCGCTCGGTGCTTTACCGATCTGGCCCGTGAACTGAAGATGAGCCATCTCAAATTGCGCGCCTTGGCTAACCGTGGCTGGGTGCACAGTCGCAAAACGCTTGTGCAAGGCTACTGGATCCTCTGGGCAGACAAAGATGAAGTGCGGCGCCTTTGTAAACTTCTGGCCCAAAGCCGCCACGGGGTGAATACTTATAGCAGCGAGCTGAGAACGCCGAAAAAACGGGTGAAAGGAAAATAACCTCAGAAGAAATGCCTGAATTCCGCCGAAAAACCTGGATCGAGCCCCCTAACAAACGGAGGCACTATGAATGCTCATTCCCAAAAGCAGCTGAGGGCGAGATTGCTCGCGACGGTAGGTCCACTATGCTTCTGGGCGATAATGTGGTCGATTTCAAATGGAGAGTCGTCGAAAGCTTGTGGCATACAGCAGTATTCGCAGCAGTCCCCTGCTCGGCTCCAGACGTGCCGCACGAGTGCTGCTTCCATGAACGACTCAGGAGGACGTACGTCTTTTCCGTTTGATGGGGAGAGTGCGTCGAGCTTTCGATTTGAGGATCGAGAGCAAGGTTCCGGCCTTGGCGTAGGCGACGAGTTCTTCCTTCTCGGCAGGGGAGAGCTCGCCGGCCTGGTTGCGTACAGCCAAGTCGTGCATACGTGCCTTCTCGCCGTCACTCAGGCCAAGATCAAGGAGGTAGCGGGCCATCGCCAGCGGCAGCCGGCCCTGCTCATTGCCTAGGACTCGCGCAAGAATGGTGACTTCGTTCGGAGTCGAATGGTTGGTGGTCGTTTGCATGGACTGCGAGGCTCCTTCTGGAAGCACCCAGCGAAGAATATAGCACAGCCCTGAATAAGCAGGAAAGAGAAATGGTCGGGTTGTCGCCCTGCGGAGACAGGGCGACCCTTGCTGCACGGGCGGCACGTCCACTTCGTTCCCGATGTCCCGCTTACCGTCAGGTCATGGAACGCACAAAGACAGATATGGCCTTCTGTTGGTTCCTGGGGCTGGGCCTCCATGACGAAATCCGCAATCACAGCGATGGCTCCCACTTTCGCCAAAGGATCGGCGCGAAAGGTTTTCAGTGGGTTTTTCAGGAATTGGTAACGCCGGCGCGCGAGCACGGCTTGGTGAGCGATCGTTTGCGCCTTGAAGATGCAACACCCACCTTTGCCGATGTTGCGAAAGTTGGCCAGTTGCCGTTGGTGGCCCGAGTCCGCGAGCGATTGTGGCAGGCGGCGGAACCTCCATTTGCCGAATGGGTGAGCCAGCAACAAACCTTGTGCGCAACGAGGTGGCTAAGTGCCTGGTCCAGCCGCGTACGGGCTCGAACTTTCGCTTGGTGCCTTCCGCCGGTTCGTCGCCCGGCTGACGCTCCTCACTGGGTGCGGCTGCCGCCGGTTCAACTTCGGCTTCCTGGGCCTGTTGTGCTGGATTGGGCTTTGCCATGACGCTCCCCCTTGCTGGTTGTGGGAGAATTTGTATAAGGCGGCAACCTGGGGTCGTAAAGCAAAAATGCTGTACAGGAGCGCGGGCCGCTGATGCGAGTGTTCGCTTGGCACTGTCGGGTAACTGTGATAGTGTCGAAGTGAAGGAGTGGAGCTTATGACCGTTCATTTGCCTGAAGAATTGGAACAGTACGTCCGGATGCAGGTGCAAAGCGGCTTCTTCGCTTCGGAAGAGGAAGTCATCAGCGCAGCTGTGCGCTTGTTGCGGCAAAAGGAAGCATCAGACTCGGAACGGTCGGTCGACGCATCCAAGGCAAGTGCTACGAAGGACGCACGGGAGCCGGCTTGGAAACGGGTTCTCGACATCATGAACCGCGTGCCCGACAAAGACTACGACCGCATCCCTTCGGATGGTTCGGAGCAGCTTGACCATTATATTTACGGCGGTTCCAAGCGGACGAACTGATGAAGCGAATCTTCGCTGATGCCGTGTACTGGGTGGCCCTGGCACACAAGAAAGACCAGTGGCATCAACGAGCCGTAGACGCCAAACCACATCATTATCGTATGACGTTATGGAGAATTTCGCTTGTCATGCCGCCGATCACACGCCAGGCAGCACAGCACTCCTTCTCCAGGACGAAGTGGAAACAACTATGCCTTCCGGAATCGACAGCAACCCGCGCCAACCTGTCGGCGTCCCAGGCCGTCTGCGATAGAATTGCTAAGTCCACGATCCGGGCGCGCCAACCGAGCGCTCGGGCAGTGCCCGGCCGGTGAGATTTCTGCTTGGGATGGGCGGATTGGGGCGGTCTTCGCCTGACGGTGAGTCGCGGGGAGAGGAGCGAGGCCTGTCCGCCCTCGCCCCAGGCCTGGCTCCGCAGGTTCCACGCGAGGCGCCCGACGCGGGCCTTGGCGCTGGAGTTCAGGAGGGGACCTTGCTCTGGCCTTCTTCCAACTTGTGGGCGAGTTCGCTCAATCGAAAATCGATCTCAAGCCGGAAGACTTACTTTTCGAGAAACTCCGCTTTTTCTCTATCGGTCGATTCAAGAAGTACTTGGTCTTTCACCTACCGATCGAACGCGGCATCGACGTCGTGCGCCTGCTTCACGGAGCAGGTGATATTCCCAATATGGTTGGCGAATTTGGCATCCAGGGCGCCGGAGAAACCGGGGGCACCCCGCCATCATACTCAGGGAAGCATTTGTTCGCTGGGTCGTGCCGCATGCTGAGCTGTTGCGCTGCCAGAAGGAAGGCCTGTTGCCTGCGCACTGGCTCGTTTGATCGCGACATGGCGACAAACGGAGGCATTCTGGAATAGGTGGAGATTGAGTAAGGGCGGCAAGGGACCCCCGAAAAGACTGTGCTGGGCATGGCTAACCTGCCCTGCCAGCCCTACCAGGAACCGCTCGACGGGTGGCCATGTCCACGTTAGCGTCGGCATAGAAGAAGTAACTTGAATCTCTAAGAAATATGTTGTACTTTTTCTTATATGAAAACCATACGCCATAAGCCACAAAGTCTTGAAAGAAATATGCTTGCCCGCATTCGTGGCTCAGGGCGAGGTTCTGTGTTTGTGCCGGGGGATTTCCTCGATCTGGGCAGCCGTCAAGGGGTCGATTTCGTCCTCCACCGCCTGGTCAAGCAAGGCGTCCTGCGGCGGTTGGCGCGCGGGTTGTACGACTTTCCGAAGTCGCATCCGCAACTGGGGATACTTTCCCCTTCCGTGGACGCTATCGCGAAAGCACTGGCAGGCCGGGATCGTCTACGCATCCAGCCATCGGCCGCCTACGCCGCGAATCTTCTGCACCTCTCTGAACAAGTGCCTGCCAAAGCGGTCTTTCTGACCGATGGGCCTTCGCGCCGGCTAAAGGTCGGGGCTCGCGAGATCGTTCTCAAACGGACGACTCCACGGGCGATGGCGGCGGCGGGACGTATGAGCGGCCTGATCATCCAAGGCCTGAAACACCTCGGGCAACCGCATGTGACGATGGAACGGATCGCCCCGTTGCGAAAGCTGCTCTCCGAGAAAGACCGCAAGCAACTCAAGCAAGACATAACTCTGGCTCCGGCCTGGATGCATCCATTCTTGCAGGCGGTCGCGGAAGGGAAAGAACGCGCATGAGTAGATTGGCCGAATGTACCCGAGACGAGCGGGGTGTCTTCATCCAGGAAGCCGCCGCGCGCCTGGGCACTTTGCCTGTCATCGTCGAGAAGGATTACTGGGTCTGCTGGCTGCTCGGGAAGATTTTCGCCGATCCACGCTGGGAACCTCACCTCGTCTTCAAAGGCGGTACGTCCTTGGCCAAAGTGTTTAGAGCGATCCAGCGTTTTTCGGAAGACATCGATCTCTCGGTGTCGCCGATGTTGCTCGGGCATCCCGAAATAGAGCTCGACAAAGCCCCCTCGAAATCGATGCGCCAGAAACGTTTCAAGCAATTGCAGACGGCTTGTGCCGAGATAGTTGCCAATCGCCTGCGCGGTGATCTTGAGACGGTCGCTCGAAATCATCTTGGCAAGCGCAGCGACCGAGGGGACTGGTTCCGCTATGAAATCGATCCCCGAACCGATTCCCCAGTGCTCTGGTTCGACTACGACTCGACGCTGCTAGGGGCGGGCGGCTACATTGTTCCGGCAGTGAAGCTGGAGTTTGGCTCATTGACCGATCAACGTCCGGTAGGACGGCATACGATCACGCCGATGGTCGCCGAGGCCGTGCCGGAACTGAAGGGGGAGCGTGACGAAGTCGTGGCGATGGAAGTGGAGCGCACTTTCTGGGAGAAGGCGACGATTCTCCACGCGGAGTACCACCGTCCCGCCGCTCAACCGTTCGGAGAGCGGTTCTCCCGGCACTACTCCGACTTGGCAGCGTTGTGGAACCAACCCGCGGGCGCGGTGGCTCTGGCCCGGTTGGACCTCCTCGATCGAGTTGCCCTCTTCAAGTCCCGCTTCTTCGGCTCCTCGTGGGCGAATTACGCTGAGGCCAAGCCCGGAGGTCTGCGCCTTGCCCCACCGTCGCATCGAAAAAGCGAGTTGGCACAGGATTACGCCAAAATGAAACAGATGTTTCTGGCTGTTCCTCCTACATTCGATGAGGTGGTAGAGGCGCTTCGCGCGGCGGAGGCTCGCATCAACGTCCTCCGTTCTGAAGGCTAAGGCAACCTAGGACAGTCTTTGCAGAAACCGGTAGATAGGGAACGGTAGGGCCTTCGGGCGGCATGAGGTACTGTAATCCTTATGGAAGGCTCAAACACTGAAACCGGGGGCTCTTCTCCCGTACGAGTACGGTGTTTCCGGTGAAGTCGATATCGGCGACCGCGGCGCGCAATATCTCCGAAGGTCTGGTCCTAGCGACAAGTACGAGTCGTGGGGCAAGATCGCTCCCAGCCGCGACTGGTAATCCTGAAGCTGGGCCTCGGTGATGGCCAGGCCTTCCTGGGCCGATGCGCAGGGGGTGCGGTAGCTGCCGGCCAACCTTTCCGATGCGTTCATAGCCGGGCGGTGGTCGATGTCAAAAGCTGAACGGTCTCGTAGCCACGTCCGCTGAGGGCCGAAGGGTCAGGTTTTTAGGCGTCATTTGGGCAGCAGAATCAGCCGTGTGGCTGCCGTGCCGTCATTATCCGAGAGCGCTGCGGAATGGCCGTATCCTGCTAAAATCACGGAGTTTCCAACCCGACTCCTATGCCACTCCAAAGGGCCCGAAACAGTTGCAAACCAAGTTGATGGACCGGGTGAAGGTTAACCTCACGAAGGTTCAAGCCCTGTCTCCGGCATCATGGGGGACGTTAACTTTCCCAGTTGCGGACGAAGGCGAGTGTTCCCTTTTCCCTTCTGTGCCATCGTCAGAGCCTGCATCGACGACATTAGCTTCGATCCATCGCTTTGCCGCCGCGACCTGGTCCTGGGCAGGCTGGAGTCCGTAGTTCGTTCTCATGGCCCCGGGTCGGTATTGAGTCGCGTACTCTAACATCCGCTCGATTACTTCTCTCGGCAGAGGTTTGAGTACCAGGGCAGGCTCCTTCGGGTCGAGTCGGTGCAAGGACTCTACGACCAGATGGTCGGCCGTAATCGCACCTTTCTGATACATGTGGACCAGTTGTTCCATCATACCTGCCTCCCTCCCCGCATTTGTTCAACCAACGTATCAGCGAATTCCCAGGCCTCGTCGTGAAGATTGCCGGCGTTATCCGGACAGGTCATCGCGATAAACTCCCCAATGGTGACGTTTTCCCGCCCGAGCAACGGGCGGAGTCTTTGGAGTTCATACATTTCATGCCCGAAAACGGCCACGATAGCCTCGTCGCTTTTCAGGATGCCCTTCCAGATCCGAAAAGGCACCTTTTTCGTCTTGTCGTGTACAATGTCCGACCAATAGACGATCGACGCATCGGGCTTGTCCACACGCGGACCGCAAGCCGTCCGATCGGGGCCAAGGTCCCCAATTTCATCCACGCAAAAAGAGACGTCTTCGGGAATCTCGACACCATTCCTTTTCGCGATTGCAATCGCTTCCACGATTGTCCGGACCTGCCCCGTCGAGTTGTCATTCCATCGTATTCTCGGAGATTGCCCAGCGATCATTTTCCCCTCGGCGCTGGCGTCCTTACTGACACGGCATTATACCCGATGCCGCCAGGCGATCCAC
This sequence comes from Gemmataceae bacterium, assembly GCA_035296965.1. Lineage (GTDB taxonomy): Bacteria > Planctomycetota > Planctomycetia > Gemmatales > Gemmataceae > DATGZX01. The sequence goes on along the minus strand of DATGZX010000069.1, from coordinate 23,087 downwards.
CAGTCTGCTAGCGGTCCCAGCCGCGTTCCCAGAGCGCCGGCTCGAGTGGGACGACTCCAACGTCGGGACGTTGCCTCAGGTGTTCGATCAGGGCCACCGCGCTCGCCCGCCAAGCCGGCCCTGCCCGGGCATTGGCCGTCTCGAGCACCACCAGGGAAGTCGTCGTGATTCGTCCGGTGATGCGAGCCGTCCACTCCTGAGCGCGGGGTTGGTACCGATCTTGTTTAACGAGCAATGCAATCCAGTAGATCGTATCCGCGAAGACGTCGCACTGGGATACGGTCATCGTTTGGGGGTCCCGTAGAGGTAGTGGTCGTGCTGGGCTGACAGGTCCGGAGGGGCGTCCGGCAGGTCGCTGGCGAAGCCGAGTAACTCGGCAAACTGCGGTGGCGATGGCCCGACGATCTCCACCTGGATGCGGAGCTGCTGGCCGACTGGCAACTGGACCGGCTCATCCGGCACGATGTTCTGACCGTCGAAATGGGCAGCAAGCGAGTGGGACATGGAACGACCCTCCTGACTCAGCGCCGCGGCGCCCGGCTCCGTTCCCAGGAAATGCTGGGTTGAAGTGCGGGAACGCTGCAAATGCGTCGAAGGAGCAAGTCCGGACGAATGCTGCCTAGTATACCACGAGCCTGTCCGCCGGACAGCGTCTGCATGTGTGCGAGCCGAGCCAGGCCGTATGAATCGATGAGCCAAAAGGCAGCCCGTGAGTCTCAGCCGCCAAGCAGAAATCTCACCGGCCTGGCAGTGCTTGAGCGTTCGGTTGGCGCGCCCGGATTGTGGACTTAGCAATTCTATCGCAATCGGCCTGGGACGCCGACAGGTTGGCGCGGGTTGCTGTCGATTCCGGAAGGCATTGTTGCCTGCGCACAGGCTCGTTTGATCGCGATATAGTGACAAACGGAGGTATTCTGGAACACGTGGAGATTCAGTAAGGGCGGCAAGGGACCCCCGAAAAGGCTGCGCTGGGCATGGCTATCCGGCCCTGATAGCCCTACCAGGAATCGCTCGACGGTTGGCCATGTCTATGCTAGCATCGGCTTAGAAGGAGTAACATAATGCACCAACAAGTCGAGGTCATCTACGAGAATGGCGTACTGCGTCCGCTGGGCGTCCTCCCAACTCAGCTGCACGAACACCAGCACCTTACTATCACCATTGATACGCCCGGCGTCCTGGAAGCCCGCATCGATGCCACCTGCGTCGCCGCCGCCCAGAGGGACGCAGATCCGACGGTAAGCCTGGAGGAGGTTCGCAAGATCCTTGCCAAGGTGCCCGGCACCCTCGCGGAAGCGGTAATCGCCGAACGCGAGGACGGCTAAAACCCGGGGCTTGGATGGCAAACCACTTCTACGACACCAGTGCCGCCGCCAAGCACTACCGCGCCGAACTCGGGACAGCGACAATCGATGGCCTCCTGGCGGATTCGGCGTCTCGCCACTATCTTTCGACCCTCGGCGTTTTGGAACTGCATTCCGTCTTTGCCCGCCTGGCCCGCATGGGACAGATCACGCCCGTGGAGTTCCATCGGCTGCGCAGCCGCCTGCTTGCCGATGTGGCCTCTGGTCCGTGGCAAATCGTCCAGTTGACTCAGGCCGACTATCAGCAGGCCCAGCAACTCCTTGTCCAGCACGGCCCCGCAAGGAGCGTGCGAACGTTGGACGTGCTCCAACTTGCCGTGGCGCTTGCCCTGCGAGCCGTCACTCCGGTTGACGATTTCGTCTGCGCAGATGCCAACCTTTGCCTGGTAGCCGCCGCCGAAGGTTTGAGCGTGATCAACCTGGAAGTGCCATGAGTGGCAAGCATAGCCGCGCTCTCTGGCAACTCGGTCGCTATGCCGCCGCCCATCGCCCCTTATGTGGCCATTGTCGTTATGTGGTGAGTGATCGCATTCCTGCGGGAACAGCTCGCTTTTCGTCTTCCGTATGACACATAACCCGCGAACATCCATGCAGTTCTTGGGAAGTTTGTGACCTACCAAAGGTGCGCGAGCCGGATGGAGAGGGTGGAATTCCTGCCACACATCGCCCCAGGAATTACCCCCGCAGGTTCCATCCGGCTTGCCCATGATTTGCGGTTGGTGCCGATCGCCTTGCCCAGGTGCGGCCGTGGGACTTCGGCTATTATGTCGTGCTGTTCTCCGACAACTCGCGGTATTTCGCCATTGTTGTGACCGAAGGCAACATAATTGCCAAGACCACGTAAGGGGCGTTGAACTAAACCGCTGCGCGGTAGGAAGCTGCGCTGTCTACCGGATCGGGGTTCTCTGTGTTCGCTATCCCGATCATTGGGCATGTCGTTGCAAGCGTACCGGGGGCAACCCCACAATCTCAAAGGTTGCCGAGGCGATGCCAATGCCGGCGGTGTCAAGGGCACCGAGGACGTCTCGGCTCATGGCATCTTTCACGTCTCGGACGCCCCGTTCCTCCGCGATAAAGCGCAGAGTCAACTCCAGCCAATTGTCGGTCAGGCGATAGTAGACTTTCGGTTGCAGATCACCCAGAGCCACGACGTAACGGCGCTCCATTTCCTGCCGCGCCTCGTCGCTCACCTCGCTGACGCGGACCGTATGCCGTCCGGCAGCTTCCAGCAGAATCTGCTCGGCGCGTTGGCGGTCCGCCGTGTAGGTGATGGGAAGGCTCATCTCCTCCCAGATATATGGGAAGTCCCGTGAGTAGTTGTAGACTGGCTCGCTGAAGACCTTGTCGTTGCTTACGGTAACGACTCGGCCAGTATACTGGCGGCTACGGACCCAGGTGGGAGAAGACGCATCCGCGTAGGTATCTGGCTGGCCCATTTCCATGATGGTAGTCTTGATTAGGTCGAGGGCAATCACATCGCCGCGTACTCCCCCCATGGAAATCCGATCGCCGACGTTGAAGGTTTTTCCCTGCAGGATCACGAAATAGCCGGCTACAGCAGAAATCACCTTCTGCAAAGCGAACGCCAGTCCAGCGGTCACTAAGCCCACGCCGGTCGCTAGCCGCCCGGGATCATCAAACCAGATCGAAACCACGCCCAGGAGGAGCACCAACGTTACCGCCAGTCGAATGGACTGATGCGTCCAGAACTCCAGGCGCGTGTTCCGGTGGGCACGCAAGCGCCAGACCGCCAACGCGGAGAGCAGTCGGCCAAGGAGGAGAAGGAGCAGGACAAAGACCAGGGTGAAGAGCAGCTTCTTGCCGTTCTCCGCAGTGACGCCGAGCAATTTGACGCCCAAGATATCCACTGCCTGGTTGGCGTCAGTGATGGGAATGATACCTGCCATACCGCACCGCCGTTTCTTTCAGTTCGGATGGTCTCGATTTCGGAACAACGTAGAAGCAACGATGTTATCCTAACCACGCTACGTCGCAGCTTCAGCAGCGCTAGCGGTCTCACTCAAGAGCCGGCGGACGGAAGACCGACTGATCCCAAGTCGCTTCGCGATCGCCCGCTTGCTCACTCCTTCTTGCCGCAAGCTCCTTGCCTCTTCGAGGTGGCGCCTGGCCGAAGCCGGTCGACCATGTGGTTTGGCAAGCAATCGAGCCTGAGCGATTCCCGCTCGGACACGATCCCGCAGGATCTCCCGCTCGAATTCCGCAAACACTGCGAGCATCCCCGCCATTGCCCGTCCGCCTGGAGTTGTCAAATCGAGCGCCTCGGTGATCGAGGCGAAGCCCACGCCCAGCGCGGCCAGTTCCTGAAGCGAGTTGATAAGATCGATGAGCGATCGGCCCCAGCGATCCAACCTCCAAACCAAGACAAGGTCGATCTCCCGCCGCCGAGCCACCCTTAGCAGCTCCTCCCGCCGGGGACGGACCGATGCCCCCGACCCAATGTCCTCGACCTGCAGGGCAATTGACCAGCCGCGGCGGGTAACGTACTCCGTCATGCCGGCAAGTTGCAGCGGCAAGGTTTGCTGGTCGTGGGTAGACACCCGGGCATAGAGGCCGACGCGGACCGGTACCCCCTGGCCAAAAACCCCTCCAAATTCGCTCGGCATCACGTCTCACTTTTCCTGGCCATCGTCCGTCGCGATTTCGCGTGGCCAATAACTATAGTTTTTGGCCCTACCACGTCCTCTTCCTTCGGACAAGCACTTCGAGTCGCAATGGGAGAGGTCGTCCACCTCCTGCTTCCTCCGTCACAAACTTCACCGCCCGGTAGCCCACCTGCCGGCTCAGCACCGCATTCTCGGTCAAGGCGCGGCAGACGATTGGCCAGCCAGCGACGATGGGGGAGTGGCTCGTAACACTTTTCATCCGTCCTTTGGAGGAACAAACCATGACCCCACTCCGCCAACGTCTGCTTGAAGACATGCAGATGCGTACCTTCTCTCCACATACTCAGAGGGCCTACATCCGGGCTGTCGCGCACTTCGCGCGGCACTTCGGCCGGTCCCCTGATCAACTTCAGCGAGAACACGTCCGCCAGTACCTCCTGACTCTCATCGAACGCAAAGTTGCCTGGAGCGCCAACACCTTCGATAATAGTGGTAAAGGAGTCGGAACCGCGCGATCGCTGTCCCCTATGCGGGCGAGGTCAGATGATCATCATCGAGTTCCGCGAGCCGTCGGAACCGGGCGTGGAGGAGGCAGAGATGGCGGGAGCGTGCCAGCCAAATACGTCCTGAGATGCACTGGATTGCCTTCACGCACCAATGCGATCAATGCTCTGGGCGGGCGCACGGGGAAGGTGCGCACTGCACCGGGAATTACGCGCCAGAATCCAAGCGAATACGAATAAGCGGCCGGGAAACGCGAGCGATGCGTAGTATGCGACTGCATTAAAAGCGGTGAACCGGTGAATCTGCCGTCATCTCTTATCCCGCCTGGGGAAGGCCTCTCCCTTTAATCCCCATAGGTGGGGTCGCGGTTTAGTTCAACGAGTTTTATCTGAAGTGCTCGGCCCGTGCGCGCTTTCAGGCCGCCTGTATGGACCGCACTTCAGATAAAACCCTATTGGTTATGTGCTGCACAACATAACGCTCCACTTTTGTGACGCGGGGCCCAAAGTCAGGTCAGGTATGCCTGAGCCTGAGAAGGAAGAAAAGTTGAAAGACGGCGTCAGGCAGGCCGCAGCCCCGGAGCCACAAGCTTCGCCAGCGGTTATCGAGCCCGAATCACACGCCACCACTCGACCACGGCGACTTGATAACCCGGAAGGCCCATGTCGTGTGACCTGTTCAGGGAAGCCCTCGCCTGTATCTTACAACGAGACGCCGACAGCCTGGCGCGGGTCGCCGTCGATTCCGGAAGGCATTTGTTATTTCCACTTCGCTCTGGCGAAGGAGTGCTGCGCTGCCTGGGGCGTCGTGGGCAGCATGCTCGGCAAATTCTTGCATAACATCATTCTATAATGTTATGGCATCTCAGAAGGTTGCATTTGGACGATAAACCATGACTGTACGCTCAACGGTCAGCTATGTCGGGCTGGACGTGTCAGCCTTCCGAAAGGGCCGCGTCCTATCCAAAGACCCGCGCAATTGCTTCCTGCTGCGCCGAGGGATACAGGTGCCGGTAGCGCCTCGACGTGGCTTCGTTCATATGCCCGGCCCACTCTTGAACAAGGCGCTGATCAACTCCCTTGGTGGCACACGCTGAAATAAAGCTGTGACGCAGCGTGTGCAGCCCACGCATCCGTTTCCATTTTGTACCTGCCAGCACGCGTTTGAAATGGTCATGTATCTCGTCGCCGGTCAGCGCAGCTGGGACTTGTGGCTCCCTGTTCCTAACGGCCGCCATCCGGCCTTTCTGCGATGACGGGCGATTCTGCGCGTCTTGGTGCCCGGTGGTTTGGCTCCTCTTCTTGCTTCGGGAGACGGTCTCGGCATGGCAGAACAGCGCCGAACCCCCAGGGTGGATTGCCAGCCATTCCCGCAGCACACCCTCCAGAAATGGTGTCAGGGGAATGCGACGGGTCGTACGCTGTATCCGATTCCGCTTCTTTTCCCGCACCAGTACGGTGTTTCCAGTGAAGTCGATGTCGGCGACCGTGGCGCGCACTATCTCCGAACGTCTGGTTCCAGTGTGCGCCGCGAAGCAGAAGAGTGGATAAATCCACGGGTGCGCAGCCTTCTCCTTCACATGAGCAAGGAGCTCGCTCACTTCGCTGGCTTGCAGATAGAGGGCATCCCATAGGGACTTCGGATCGCCGCCGGCGGCGACTTGTCTTTGAATTTCAGCCATCGTCATGAAGGGCGGCTTCTCGTCGGCCTTGGGGAAGCGCAGGGCTCTGTAAGGGAACCGACCAGAGGTAAGTCCCATTGGCTCGCCCCAGTTCCAAGCCGCTCGAAGCGTGGCCAATTCTTTGCGAATGGTCGCTGGGCTGAGCTTGGCCTCGGCACGTCGGTTGACGTAGTCCTGCAATTTGGCAAGGGACAGCTCGGCGAGAGGAAAGCCGGAGCCCAGTTCGCGAGTAAAGTGGCCTAGGTGCAATTTGCACGTTTTGAGGCTGTTCGCTTCGATAGTGCCGTTGGCGTGCGTGGAGAGATAGCGATCTTGTAAATGGCCGAGGGTGACGGCTTGGCGCCGAGTGCCAGGAAGCGTTGGCCCGGAGTTCAGAGCCTTGCCGTCATGTTCGAGGAAGGCGACGATATCGACGTCCTCAGGTAGGGTGATCAGGCCCTGCTTCAGACGCATGAGTAAGTAATCGACCTGCCGAGCCTTAATCTCGGCTTCGTGTTTACCAACTTTACCAATGGTAAAGCTGCGTAGTTTGCGCCGATAGGAGAAAATGACCCGGTAACTTCCGTTTCGTTCTTGCAGAGACGCCATGTTTTGGCCCTACGCTCCGCAGCGTGGACGCAATGTCAGGTAAATATCTTTACCAACACTTTACCATTAAGTTCTTAGGTGATGCAAGTGCGGCACCGACGATTTTCCGTAAGTGCTTATCCTGAAAGGATTGCCGAAGAGAGGACTCGAACCTCCACACCCTTAACGGGTACCAGGTCCTGAACCTGGCGCGTCTGCCAGTTCCGCCACTTCGGCAACGGATCGCTTTTGCAGGGGCACCGCTAGACAGCTCGACTCGATGCGCCGTCTTCCAGTTCCTTTTTAGTGCTGCGCTGCCGGTTCCGTCAAGGCGCTGCTGCACATGGCGCCATTCATGGCCAATCCAGGGGCGCGAAAGATCATCCGCGGCAGCCAACTCGCGCCGCATGCCGAGCGGCGCGCACAAATAACGGCTTCGGATGATCCTCTGCCTTTTGCAGGCAGAGGCACCCCCCGAACCACGCTTAGAAAAGCGGCCCTCGACCCTCGTGCGGTACTATCCAATCAGCCCGCAAGAGTGACACGAGCATCGCTAAGCTAAACAGGCAATGATTTCTCAAGTTCGCCTGGCGTTCCCCAGAATCGCTGACAGCGCGTGATTAGCAGCAACCGCAGCAGACCGGGGTATTGTTCATCATCACACAACAGGTGCAGCCGTCCTTGAGCATGCAAGCCATGCACTCGCAGCAGGCCTTGATCATTTCACAGCACTTGGGGTCGCCGCTGGTGCACGTGATGCAAACGCCGTCCTTGGTCATCTCGCACTTGAACATGCCCATGGTCAGGTTGCAGCAGCAGACCATCATGCCGTTCATCATCATGCAGCAGCTGCACATGCCGCCGGCCAACATGGTGCACAGGTTCTGCATCATGCTGCAGGCCATCTTGTCGGAGGTGGAGCAGGTGATCTTCATGCCGCCTGTGCACTCTTCGATCTTCAGCGTGCAGCGCGGCACCATCATCCAGTTGGTGACCGCCGGCATTCCCGTCGGCGCTCCCACGGGCGCAGTCATCCCGCCCATGCTCATGCCTTGCATTGCCATCCCTGATCGTTCCATCATGACGCTCGACATGCCGAACTCCTTCGGAGGGCCGGATTTTTCCGCGGCCCGATACGGTGGAGAGGAAATCCGATACCCGACCATCAGGTATCCTTGGATGGCCGGTGATTATAGCGAAGGAATTTAAGGCGTGCAACGAATTTACGGGGAGTGGGCAGTTATTTTTCCGAAGAATCCTTATGACTCAACCCCGCCCGTCACCAAGTCGATTAACCTAGTGTTGTAACGGGAGAAAACCTCTCTCTCGTTCGGAACCGAGACGAAAGGACCCCGCCGTGAATCATCACCGGTTGAGTAAACTCGTGGAATCCTACCCGCTGCCCCGTCCGCCCATGCCGGCAATTACAGCCAATACCTTCGCGGCCTACCCCGCAGTTCTGCTGCGCGGGCTAAGCGATGCCGAGCTTTTATGGCAGCAATCTGTCTATGAGCTGGCATTCGCCCAGGCGCAGGCTGATTTGACGCCTTCGCTGTGCGAATGCGATCTAGCAGGTGTCTGGAACTGAACGCCAATAGGCTTGTGCAGGTCGAGCGCTGCCTCTCTCGTTTCTCAGCCCAGCCTCCGGCCATTGCCGCCAGGGGGCGATTGCCTGCTAGGTCCTCAAGCTGGGGTTCGGAGCCGAATTGCACTTGGTGCCGAATGAAAACGGCCGCACCGCCCTGTTGATTCAATCTGACGAACGAAGACTGCCGGACCTTTGCTTTGCTCCTTTCTGAGCCCTTTCCGCGATCAAGAAGATCCCTATTTATTTACCATTGTTTGGCTGGTTGATCCCCAGCGCAGACGGGATAAGCCTCCGCGCTACGCCCGCATCAGGAGACATAGCATGAAACGCCAAGCAGTGCTGCAGTTTGGAGTCGCTCTCAGCATCTTGCTGCCGTCGGTCGCCTTGCAAGCCGGCGAAGCAGCGCGCACACACGCTGTCACAGTCGATGACTATTTCACGCTGGCTTATCTCACGGAGGAGGCACTCGCGCCCGCGGGTGACGCGGCCGTCTACGGTCTGGCGCGCTGGCAATCTGCCAGCAACAGTCGCAAGGGCGATCTCTGGCTCGTAAAGACCGCGACGGGGACCGTCACCAAGCTGACAACCGAGCGAATGACGGGCCGCAGCCCACACTGGAGCCCCAACGGCAGGCACATTTACTTCGCCGGGAACTACAAGCGTCCGGACGCCAACGGACCTCCTTACGATGGCACAACGCAGATCTGGCTGATTGGTGTCGAAGGAGGAGAACCCGCGGCGCTCACCCGCGTGCCAGGCGGCATCAATTTGTTCGATTTCACTGCTGATGGAAATACCGTTTACTACACGACCGTGAAGCAGGAAACGGACGGCGAGTGGGCAGCGCTGCACAAGCAATTCGGCGGTTTGCAGTACGGCCACGGCCCAACCGTCCTTACGCAGCTAAGCAAGCTGGAGCTGCAAACTTCGCGGACGACGAAGGTGGCAGAACTCAAGCGGGCCGTCGCCGAGCTGGCGGTCTCGTCGCGCGGCCGCCGTCTTGCGCTGGTCACGGCTCCCGAGGACAAGGTCGTCAGTTACGAAGGGCACTCTGACATTCAAATCGTCGAAACGGCCAGCGGCGCCGTGCAGACCCTGCCGGACGAGCTATGGCGAGCGCAAGCGCCCTCCAAGTATGGCCGGCTGAATTCGCTGGCCTGGGCAGCGGACGGCAAGTCTCTGGCGTTTGTCATTGCTTTTGACGGCTACCCCAGTGAGATCATCGTGGCTCAATGGAATGGAGATCAACCAGCGATCGCCAGGCTGGCACGCCCCGAGGGCGTTTCGTTGCATGCCGGCGTGGACGGGCCCTTGCAGATGAAGTGGCGAGGCTCGTCCGACCTCTGCTTCCTTGGCGAGGACAAGGCCCGCGTAAGGATTTATTGCGCTGCGGGGGTTAAGGCTGGCAAGGTTCCGGAGTACCACTGCCTTACTCCGGGCGACGTCGCGATCGACTCGTTCAGTTTGGATGCGTCGGGCGAGCATGCGGCAGTCATCCTGGGCGACCCCCGCCATACTCCCGATCTCTACCTCATCGACCAGCAAGGCAAGCGGCGGCAGCTCACCCATGTGAATCCTCAAGTCGAGACCTGGAAGATCCCGCAAATCTCCGTGGTGTCGTGGCCGGGGGCGAACGGCAGCAGTGTCGAGGGCATCCTGGAGTTGCCCGCAGACGCGAAGCCCGGCCAGCCGCTGCCTCTGGTTGTGTACGTGCATGGCGGCCCCACTTCTGCATGGAACTACCAACTTCTCTTCACCTACTTCGGCCATGTGCTTCTTCCTGCGCGGGGATATGCAGTGCTTAGCCCCAATTACCGCGGGTCCACGGGCTACGGCGACCAGTTCCTCACGGACCTGATTGGCCGCGAGAACGACATCGAGGTGGAAGACATCCTCAAGGGCGTAGATGCCCTGATAGAAAGGAAGATCGCCGACCCGGAGCGCTTGGGTGTGACCGGGTGGAGCAACGGCGGCTATCTGACGAATTGCCTGATCGCGAAGACCAACCGCTTCAAGGCAGCCAGTAGCGGCGCCGGCATCGCGGACATTGCCCTGGAGTGGGGTACGAACGATGAACCTGCCTATGCGATGGCGTTCGTGAAGGGTTTTCCCTGGAACCAGGCCGAGGAATACCGCCGGGCATCCCCGGTGTTCACATTCGACAAGGTCCGCACTCCCACCATCTTCCACGTCGGCGCCCAGGACGAGCGCTGCCCGGCAGGAAACAGCAGGATGCTTTACCGCGCGCTGAGGGAGTACCTCAAGGTGCCGACGCAACTGATCGTTTACCCAGACGAGCCGCACGGCCTGGGCAGGTACAGCGACCGGAAGGCCAAGATGACGTGGGATCTGGCGTGGTTTGATCGTTACATCCTTGGCAAGGAGACGGCAAAATAGCGGCTGAGGATGCGGCGTCTTGACACTACCAGCGTAGAGACTCCATCTGCGCCAGCCGGAGTTCGGATTCCCGTCCAAACAGGAAATAACAGAGAGCACAGAGGGACACTCTCTGTTTCCTCCGTTGCCTCTTGTTCAACTCGGACCAGGCGTCGAAAGTCAGGGAGAACTGGAAGCGACGCGGCGGTCGTTGCAACGCGGCTGCCCGTTTTGGAGCACCCGCCTGGCAAGAGCGCACGGCGAAGCTGCTGGGGTTAGAATCGACCCTGAGACCGCGCGGTCGCCCGGTGAAGGGGAAACTAAAGCTGATCAAGAATTAAGACTCACGACTCCTTTCCGGCCTTGAGTTTGACATGAATTGTGTTGGAGGTTTGTATGGCCGACCCGAACGAACCCGCCGGCATGAACGACCCATATGACCTGAGCCGATTCGTAAAGGCGCAGGAAAGCAACTACGAGCAGGCGATTGCCGAGATCAGGAGCGGGCGGAAGTATTCACACTGGATGTGGTACGTTTTCCCGCAATTCGAGGGACTGGGGTTCAGTTCCACCTCCCGGCGATACGCGATCAAGAGCCTCGCGGAGGCCAAGGCATACCTGAACCACCCCGTGCTCGGTCCCCGGTTGCTGGAGTGTGTTGAGGTGGCGTTGGGCATCGAGGGGCGATCGGCGCATGACATATTTGGCTCTCCCGACGACATGAAACTGCGATCCTGCGCGACCCTTTTCGCGCATGTCTCGCCAGCGGGTTCGGTGTTCCACCGCCTGCTCGACAAGTACTTCAAGGGCAAAGTTGACGACAAGACGCTCCAATTGTTGAGGATCAAACCCGATGTGAGATGACCCTGCCGGAGAGATCGAAACGCAGCAAGGGGCCGACACACCACGGGCGATATGGACCGACGCGCGCACGGGTCCACTGCTAGGCGGCTGGCCGCAGTTATTTCAGCTTCTCCTCCGCCTTCTCCAACAACGCCGCCACGTCGGCCCACAACTGGGTGCATGCCTTTTGTTCCTGCTCCGGCAGTTTGGCCAGGGCGGGTTCGCGTTGCTTCACTTGATTCCCAGCACCTTCGCGGCCTGGGCCCGGTAGCGGAGCAGGCTCGTATCCTTGGGCGCGTGCTTGTCCATCCAGGTGACGCCCTTCTCGTACCACTGCCGCGCCTCGTCTTTGTGGCCAAGCTGACCGTGGGCCATCGCGAGGAAGAAGAAGTCCTCGCTCGTACCGCCCCTGCGTAAAAGCAGCCCTTTCTCCAGCGCCGGGATCGCTTCTTTCCATTGGCCCGCGCTACAGTAGGCTTCGCCCAGCGTGGTCCAGGCCTCCCGCGATTTAGGATCCAACTTCAGGGCGATCTTTGCTTCGGCAATGGCCAGGACAGGATCACGCAACCTGGCATCAGGGCAGTTCGCCAACAGATCGGCCAGGTTGTTGTGGGCTTCGGCGAAATCGGGCTTGAGCCGGATCGCGGTGCGGTATTCGGCGATGGCCTCGCCGAGCTTGCCCTGGTCCCTCAGGATGACGCCGAGGTTGTAGTGACTAATGGCGAGGTCGGGCTTGAGCCGGATCGCGGTGCGATGTTCGGCGATGGCTTCGTCCAGCTTGCCCTGATGACTCAGGGCGACTTCTAGGTTCGAGTGAGTACCGGCGTTGTTCGGGTCGAGTTCGATGGCCCTCTTGTAGCAGGCGATGGCCTCGTCCACCTGGCCCTTGTCGAACAGCGCCTTGCCCAGGCCGGCGTGGGCCAGGGCGATCTTCGGGTCGAGGTCGATGGCCTTCCTGCAGCAGGCGATTGCCTCGTCCAACTGGCCCTTTTGAAACAGCGCAGCGCCCAGGCCCATAACGACTGCCGGGCTATCCGGGCGCAAGGCGGCCGCAGCCGTCAGGAACCGCACCGCCTCGTCCCACTCCGGCGGCGTCACCACCATAAGCGTGACGCCCAGTTCTTCGTTGACCCAGAAGTCGGCAGGGTAGCGCGCCTGGGCCCGCCGCAACAACGCCACTCGTGGTGCGGGGTCGAGTTGCCAGGCCAGTCCGGTCAGCGCCCGCGCCGGGACCTTTCCGACGTCGGCCGACGCGGCCAGTTTCTCCAGCGCCGCTCGCCGCTTGGCGTCGTCCTTCTCCGCGCGGGCCGCCCGCACCTGCCGGCCCCAGGCGTCCTCCGGCTCGGCTGCCGCCAGCACCGCCCGCAGCCACTCCCGGTGTGGCTCGGTGATCCCAACCTCCCGCTTGCCCGCCAGTTCGTCCCACTCGTCCAGGACGGCGAAGATCGCTTCGCGGACCGCCGCCGGCCGCTGCCGGATCCGCTCTGCCGCGGCCTTCGGTTCGCCCTCCCCCGCCGGGAGACCGTACGCCCGGAAAGCTTCCCGGAACACCGGCACGCCGCGCTCACTGGCAAAATGGCTCTTCTCGGTGTTCAACTCGGCCTGAGCCAGCCGGGCCTCGTCGAGCGCCGCGACCAGTTTGCGGTCCTTTTCCTCCTCGTCCAGTTCGGCTTGCAGTTGCCGCACCTGGGCCGCCAGCATCGCGTCGGCCGGGCCGTTCTCGACCAGCGCCAGCGCCCGCTGAGCCTGCTCCCGCGCCTGGGCGAAAAACCCGGCCGCGCCGACGTTGGCCGCCTTCGCCTGCTCGCGAAAGGCGGTCGCCTTCTTCATGGCGTCATTCACGTCGCGTGTTACCTGGGCCTGGCGGGCATCCCGGTCGGCCTTGACCCACAGCCAGCCGCCACCGCCCAGCGTCAGGGCGAGCAGCATCGTTGCGGCGAGGGCCAGCGTCAGTCGGCGACGCTTGGCTTCTTCCGCCGCTTTGGCTTTCGCCTCCGCCTCGGCCAGTTCCGCCTGGCGGAGCCGCTCCTGCACGCCGTTCAGGTAGGACGTCAACGCCTCGGTAACGGCTTGCGCGTCCTTCGGCCGGTCGATGGCCTCCGGCGAGAGGCACCCCTTGGTCAAGACGATGAGTTCCTGATCCGCCCCGCAGCCGTCCAGCAGAGCCAGGGCGTCGGCCAGATCGCCGTTGCAGGCTTTGCGGCGGACTTCTTCGCTGGAACGCCCCACATACGGCGGGTTGCCGGTCAGGATCTCGCACAGGATCGCGCCAAGGCCGAAGACATCGGCCCGGCGATCGAGCAGGGCCACATCGCCGTTGGCCTGCTCCGGCGGCATGTAGGCCGGTGTCCCCAGCAGCGAACCGGCTTCCGTGTCCGAGCCATAGGTCCCCGTCGAGCCGGTGCTGCGGGCCGTGCGGATGGTGGTCACGTCCTTGGGCACTTCATGCGCCCGGCTCGCCCGTTCCTCGTCGGCGATGCCGCCCTCGGCCAGCACCTTGGCCAGGCCCCAATCCATGACTTGCACTTCGCCGAAGGCGCCGACCATGACGTTGGCCGGCTTCAGGTCGCGGTGAATCACCCCCTTGGCGTGGGCATACGCCAGCGTCTGGCACACCTGCAACGCGATGCTCAGCAAGCGCGGACGGTCCGCGGCCGGGTCGGTGCGGTCGCCTAACAGCGTCGCCAGCGTCTTGCCCTTGACCAGCTTCATGGTGAAGAACGGCCGATCGCCGAAGAGGCCGATGTCGTAGACCGGCACCACGCCAGGGTGCTGCAATTGCCCGCCGATCTGCGCTTCCTCGATGAACCGCCGCGCCACCTCGGGCCGGTTCACGTACTTCTCCAGCAGCACTTTCACTGCCAGGTCGCGGCCCAGGTCAACGTCGCGGCCGCGCAACACCGCGCCCATGCCGCCGCGGGCGATCTCGCCGGTCAGTTGGTAGCGGTCGCCGGTTTGCGACTTCTGAGGCATCGCATCCGAATTCGGCTTCACGATGTGGGCGCTGTCGCCCGGAGCCTCGCGGAGCAGCACCGGCCGCATGTCGCCCAGGGTGGAGCGTGGTGGGGTCGGCTTGCCAAAGGCCGCCGCCAGACCGGCATCGAGCGAGTCAGCCGGGACGGAGGGGAAGTCGGCAGTGACGTTGGGATCGTGTGGTTCGTTCATGGCTTCATCTCCAAGTTTCGGGGCCTGATACTCCAGGATCAGGCCAGAGGCCGTTTTCGCGCAGAAAAAATGGAAAAAATTCAGGAAAGCACCTTTAGCAGGCCCGCCGCCTCCTGTTCCAGTTCTACCGTGCTGCCCGGCTGATGGAAGGCTACGACCTCCAGGAGAGCGGCCCTAAACTCCTGTCGGGCAAGGGCATAGGCATGGTGCAGCCGTGCTGCATCGACGCCCCAACGGCTGGCGATGGCCCGGATGGGCAGGTTCTCCTCGAAGCGCAGCCGCAGCAATTCGACGCGCTGGACCGCCTCCGTGCCGCGCTTGGCAGCGCGCTGCCGCTGCAACTGGGCAGCCTCGGCCATGATCGCCTGCGCCCAGGTTCGCTCGAAGAGACGGGATTGACTTTCGTCATCCGCCGCGACATCGGGCGGCGGGCCAGCGGCGCAGACAGGCCGGCTCTCGAAGCGGCGCGCGACATTGCGGATGACCCCGTAGAGGAAGGCCCGAAAACTGGGCACGCGGCCGGTCCCCGCAGCCTCCACCGCGCCGCCCTGGCGGAAGCATTCGACGAACACCTCTTGCGTGGCGTCGTCGAGGTCACCGCGCAGCGCCGAGCCGCGCCAGCGGGCGGCAAGGTACGCGCGGACGATGTGTAGATACCGACGAGCCAGTTCCTCGCGGTCGGCGGGACTGCCGGCGGCGGCGGCACGGATCACGGTCCAGCAGGTCGATTCGGGGGCGCGCATGATCTTCCTTGTGTGAGGCCGGACAACATGCAGGTTCCTTCGTTCGTCAAGACAGTTCAGTGTACTCCGACGCGGTGCGGAAAACCCTGGTCAGGGCTGACGTGGTTATACCACCGTCCCCCTTCTGCCTCACGGCCTTCGCTTCCGCAGTGGTCTTGCGCGTCAGTTCCGAGAGCAACAGGGGCGTTTCAAGTCCTTCCCAATCGAGGCGAAGGAACCCTCCGACCCCTTTGTTTCTTTGCAAGCCGGCATTTCACGGCTTAGAATAGTGCATGCAATCGATTGGCGCAACCAACTTGCCCAAGAGGGAGGCTACCATGGTTCGGCACTTGACTGGTCTGGCAATCGCGCTATTGGCCGCGGCGCCGGTTTGGGCCGGCGAATTGGATGGTGATTCTGTCAGCAAGGAGCGCAAAGCTCCGCTTACGTTGGAAAAGGCTAAACAAGCTCCGTCCAGCGCTGCTGCGATAGTGCTGCCTGACGATCTCCGAAGCGCTCCCAGGGCTGCCACAGGCAGCGAGCTCGATCGAGAATCGCCAACGCAAGCTGCGCGAGGCGGTGGTGGTGGAGGGCGTGGCTGGGGCGGTGGCGGGCGCGGTTGGGGCGGCGGCTGGGGTGGTGGGCGTGGTTGGGGCGGTGCCGGTTGGGGCGGCCGTGGTTGGGGTGGTTGGGGTCGCGGCTGGGGTGGCTGGGGCCGAGGCTATGGCTGGTATGGCTACCCCGGCTGGGGCTGGGGCGGCGGATACTGGGGCTGGGGCGGAGGCTATTCGGGGTGGGGCGGCGGCTGGGGCTGGGGTTACAGCCCCTACTACGCGAGCAGCTATTTGTCCTGGCCTTACTATGGCTACTATCCGTCGTATTATTATTCGTCGGACTACTATCCTTCTATCGATTACTGCTACTAAGCATGGGACCGGTCGAGGTCCGAACGGCTCTCGTGCCAGCCAACGTGTTGAAGAAGGGGCATGGCTGGGCCCTTGAATTTTGCAAGCCAGGCATGTCAGAACATGGATAGGGGGCTTCGATCCTTTGGGTCGGCCCCCTTTTTTCGGCACGCTCCAGCGCACGGCCGCGCGGGCTAGGAGAACATCATGACAGCGAAGATGCCGGCCGGCCTCGCACTGGCTGCTGCGTTCAGCCTCGCTCTGCCAGCGCTGGCGCGGGCCCAAAACCCGTCGGAAAGTCTGCCGAACCCTAAACCTCTCCGCACCGCCTCCGTCGCTCGCCTGGCCAATGTCGATGAGCTGCGCCAGCGATTTGGTCTAGCAGCCTACGACAACCTTCCGGTAGAAACGCTGAAGATCGCGGTCCTGGACTACGGCTTCGACCGCATCGACGGCGTGCGCCGCTACCTGCCCGAAGGCGCTGTGCTGGTTGAGCACTACGACCCCGAATTTGTGCGCCGATTCAAACTGGGCGACCCTGAATACCGCAAGTCATTTGCTCCCCTCAATCCCCATGGGCGCATGATGGCCCAGATCATCTGGGCCGTGACCGGCTTCAATCCACGCGGGCCCAAGTTCTACCTGCTCAACGCCAATGGTCCGACCATGCTCCGCCGCGCGGTCCGCTATGCGATCGAGGCCAAAGTGGACATCATCCTGTTCTGCGGCACCTTCGAAGGCGGCGGTAACGGGGACGGCCGCGGACCGATCAATCGCGTGGTGGCCGATGCCGTGGCGGCAGGGATCCTCTGGATCAATGCCGCGGGTAACTACGGCGGCCACGTGTACAACGGGCCGGTGGAAGTCTTGCCCAGCGGCTATCTGCGGCTGGGGAAAGGGTCTGACGAAACAGCTCTGCGTTTCCGAAACTTGCTCGATGAAAACACGGTCACGATCACGCTGACCTGGAATGATTACCGCGAGGAGGAAGACGCCGGCACCGATAAGGATCTCGATCTCTATGTCGAAGATTGGCTCGGCTGGGTCGCAGGCTCAAGCGAAAAGAAACAGATCACGGGCGCCGGCAAGAACGACCCGGAAGAGAGCCGGAATCCGCGCGAGCGCATCGTCCTCACCGACCTTGCCGCGGATCGCGAGCACGATTACCTCATCAGGATCAAAGCCAAGAGCGGCAAGTTCACGCCGGACGATCGCCTGCGTGTGGTGATTACCTCGAGCCGCGAAGGATTCCTGGATCCGAAAACAGGTGCCCCAACCGAGGCGATCCAATTCCTCGATGCCTCGCACAAAGGCGAGATGTATCCGCCGGCGGACAATCCGCTGGTGTTGACCGTAGGGGATAGCAGTCCTAATTCTTCAGCGGGGCCGACGGCGGACTATCGTCGCAAGCCCGACATCATTCTGGAAGATTCGAATGCCGCATTCACCAACGGCGATTTGACGGCCGGTGCATCGAACGCGGCTGCGTATTTCGCGGGCATCGTCGCCTTGATGAAGGCTGCCGAGCCGGGTCTCAGCACTCGGCATCTGTTATGGTTCGCCCATCACGACAAGGCGACCAGCGTGGCTCTGGACACCTCGGACACGTCGTTGGGCATCACACCACGAGCCATCCAGCGTCGGCTACCGACTACGGACCGGTTGCGCCAGGCCATCGAGTCCATGTCCGCACCCACTGGCACGCAATACTACTACTCAACATCGACGGGTATCCCGCGCTACTATTCGGCGCCTACGCAAGTCCGCCCGGCTGACGTCCGACTCTATGGAACGCCACGTTCGGCCACGGACGCCTCAGCGATTAGCCAGTCGCCCAAGGTAACCGGGGCACGCCAGGCGGAAGTTCTCAAAGTTCCCCCCAAGGAAGTCGGCGTGCGGCCCGTTACGCCAATGCTCATCTGGCGCACTCCCACGCGCGAGCATCTCACGGAAGTCGTGCACGAAGGGCAGTCTAAATAACGATGCCATTATAGGCCACGGCGGGGTGATTCGTTCGATGACGCGTGCCGCTAAACTACTCAGCTTGCTCTTGACTGCTTGTCTAGCGCCTAATTCCGCTCTTGGCGTTGCCGATGTCACCCATTCAGCGTTCGCGTACGCTTTGGCGAGGAATTTGGTCTGCGCTAGCGTCTCGTCTTCATCTTCTAATGCTAGTGACGAGGAAACGTCGTCGGCTCAATTCCAAAGAGGCGTGGACTTCTTTGAGAGGAAGGAGTTCGCTAGAGCTGTCGAGGCTTTTACCCGAGCGATCGAATTGAGCCGATATTCCCCTCACCTCCTCTACAAAATGCGGGCTGCAGCCTATGGGGCGGACGGAAAACTTGACCGCGCGATCGCGGACTATGAACAGGTGATCTATCTTGAGCCGGATGCATCGAACTATTCGTTTCGCGCGTGCCTTCGCTGTTTGAACAAGGACTACGACGAAGCGATCAAGGATTGCACCACTGCATTGAAAATGGATCCACGGGGGGACGATACACAGCGTGCCTCCGCTTATGGTTGCCGGGGTTATGCCCACTCTTGCAAGGGCGACCTGGAGGCGGCAATCGAGGATTATACCGAAGCGATAAAATTGGTCCCAGCGTCCGTGGAAACGCGTATCTGTCGCGCAAGTGTCTACGCCAAGAAAGGCGAATATGACGAAGCCATTGCCGACTATACTCGCGCACTTGAGGAAGACAGATTTACATTGAATCAGCCAAATTCCCTGTCAATTCATGTGCGCCGAGCGGATTTGTACCAGAGAAAAGGGAAATACAAGCAGGCCATCGCAGATGTTACAGAAGCGCTTCGGCTGCAGCCCGATTCGGTTCCCATCCTGTTTACCTTGGGATGGGTGCTTTCGACCTGTGAGCTGACAGAAGGCAGAAACGGAAAGCAGGCGGTCGAATATGCCACAAAAGCCTGTCAAGCGACAAACTGGAAATCGGGACCATGCCTGGAGTGTCTTGCGGCGGCCCTTGCGGAGACGGGCCAATTCAAGGATGCGGTGAAATGGCAAGAGGCTGCTTTAAAGCTTCCAGACTTTCCGAAAGAATCTCTTGAAAAGGCACGCCAGCGTCTCAAACTTTACCAGCAAGGAAGGCCGTTTACTGACAAATGATTTTCACGAGAGCAGCGGGAGTCGAGCCCTCGCGGCCCTCAACCTGCTTTCTGACCAACACGACGTGCTAGGGCCGTGCAAGCATGACACGCCCAGAACTCTCTATTTTCTCGAGTACCGAGGTTGGTAGAGCTGCAATTGAAAACCGCCCGGCACGCGGAAATACGTGATCAATCCGTAGCCCATGTCCTGGACATCGCTGGTAAACTCGACCCCTTTCGCCTTCAAGTCTGCGACTGTCTTCTTGATGTCGTCGCAATAGAACGAGATGTTGTGGGTCCCGGAAGGAGCGCCCTTGGCAGCATCCTCCGGATGGCAACCCATCTCTGCTTCGGGTAGATCGAAGATAAGCCAACCCTCGCCGACATCGGTCGCGTGAAAGCCGAGCTTGTCGCGCAAGAAGGCCCGCAACTTCTCCGGCTCCGACGTGTAGAACATCGTGTGGACGCCCGTGATCATCGCTAAGCCCTCCCTTTACCAATGAATGTCCAAATTGACGTCTGGCTTGACCATACAGGCCGAGCTTTGCACCGAAAAGTCTGAGTTCTTCGTACGGATTTCGCCACTTTTTCTGCAGCGATCATTTTGCAAGAACTTGAGATGGATTCCAAGGGTGTAGATATCGAAGATAAGGATACAGATACTCTGGCAGACTGCTGAGCATGACACCTATTGGATGCAACCGAACCTAACGGCCAACTCTCGGGCCGGCATTCCTAGCGGAGGGCGCTAATCCTAGCGAGGGTCTCCTCTTTTTCGCCATTTTCCGCCTACGCATCTTGCGAAAGCGCGCCCGTGTTGTGCAATGGGCGCTGCGAGCGCCGCCGTACCGTCTAAAACGGTGGTTAACGGTGAATGGCTTCAATCATCGGCGGCCCGGATATACCGTGCACCTTTGCTGGTCACGGTGATCATCACTTAGCCCTCCCTTTTAGGTTTGCTTACTTGTTGATCTTGTCAGGATAGCAAGGACGCAATCGCTCTTTGCAAGAATCTGCTCTGGTTCGCGAAGCCTCGCACTGAGCGAGGGACTCTGGGTAGTCATACCAAGGCACGAAAGCTTCTCGGGTACCTTCTTGGCCTCTCTAGAAAACAACTGATCATCTTGTTAACCTGGATCGTATGAGCAACGAAGAACGGAAGGAAATTACGCTGCTGAAGGGGCGTATAATTTACCCCACTTCTGCTTCCCTAGCACGCTTTATAGTCGTCGCGTGCTTGTTGCTCATCGTGCTGATCTGGTCTATCGTGATTGGCACGCCGTGGATCGCTCTACTATTCACTTCTCTAGCTAATCTGGCATTGCTTCCGTTTTTGTACCGATCGTATCGAAAGAAGAGGGATCGTTTGCTTTTTAGGGCAATCTGGGTGGGTGCAATCTGCTCCCTTCTAGGATTAGCCATCGCCTGGGTGGAGCTAAGCTCGATGCTTTAATAAGCAGGCGCTTATTAGATCCAAACGCATAAGCGCCGCCTTATCTCAGAGAAGTTTTTTTTCCAAGGCGTACCATCACCGGACTTTGCCTGCCGCTCTTCCAGCCATTATTATGAGTATCGGCATCGGCCAGTTTGCCAAGCGCAAGCGCGGTGAAACCGCGCACCGAGAGGACTTGTTCGTGAGCATCCCTCGATAGCACTTCGGACCAAGGACAATCCACCATGAAATTGATTCTCGCCATCATCCAACCTGCAAAACTGGAAGCAGTAAAAGAAGCCCTCAGCAAGGTCGAGGTGTTCCGCTTGACGATTGTCGATGTTCAGGGCTTTGGCCGGCAGAAGGGGCACTCCGAGGTTTATCGCGGGCATGAACTCAACGTCAATCTGCTGCGCAAAGTGCAATTGCAGATCGCGGTGAACGAGGATTTTGTGGAGCCCACGGTCAATGCCATCATGGAAGCGGGCCGGACGGGTCCGGAGGGCCGCATTGGCGACGGCAAGATATTCATCCTGCCTCTTGAAGATTGCATCCGCATCCGGACTGGAGAGCGTGGCCCAGAAGCAATCTGACTTGCCCGCTTACAAACAAAGGAAAAGTACCGATGTCCGTACCAAGCACGCCGTCCGAGGTCGCTGGTCTCTTGCTCTCCGACGATATGATTTTCACTAGTCGAGTCACCGGCACCGCGCGCGATCTCGGCCTGACCATCAAACCGGCGCGCAGCGTTGATATTCTCGAACAACTGGCAGCGCAGCAGACGCCGCGGTGCATCATTGTCGATCTAGGCAATTCCGGCCTGAAGCTGGGTGAATTGATGGCGTTCTTGCACACGACCTGCTCTCCCGTGCCGCGCGTCGTCGCATACGGCTCGCACGTCGATGCGGAATCTTTGCGCCTGGCCAGGGAAGCAGGCTGCGATCCGGTGCTGCCGCGTAGCAAGTTCGTCGAAGAGTTGCCGCGTGCCTTGCGGGGATGGGCTTCGTGATTATCCCACCACTCACCACTCACCACTAGCCACTCACCACTACATTATCCCCAGCAAACCAAGCCGGGCTCGAAGCGATTGGCCAGGTCGTTATGTTTGGGGAGCACGCGGACGGCAAAGCCGTGCTGTCCGCTCGATTGGCAGGGAATGGTGCCGGTGAAGGCCCAGCTTGTTCCCTCCTGGGTGCCGTTGTGGCTCATCGCCACGGTCTGCGGTTTGGGAATCTCTCCAAAGGAATCGACAAGTCCGTGAAAGAGCTGGACCTCGACGTCGTCGGGGCCGAAGCCGCCCAGGTTCACGCGTGCCTTTACCCGTAGCTCCTTGCCGACTTGCATCGGATCCGCCCCGTCCGCCTCGACACCTTCGATCCGCACACGGGACCAACCTGCTCCCAGGCGGCGCCGCCACTGGGCCAGCTCCTCGGCTTTTTTCAAGTTGTCCGCCGTCAACGTCCTGTAGCGCAAGGCCGACGGCCAGTAACACCTTTCGATGTACTGCTGCACCATGCGATTGGTATTGAACACGGGACAGCCAACGCTCATCGATTGCTTCATGACCTTGAGCCAGCCGCGCGGCAGCCCGTCGATCGAGCGCGTGTAAAACAGCGGCACGATCTCCTGCTCCAGCAGGTCGTAGATGGCCCGGCTTTCCACGTCGTCCTGGTACGTCAAGTCGGTATATTCCTCGCCCGCGCCAATCGCCCAGCCGTTGTCCTGGGCATACCCTTCTACCCACCAGCCGTCGAGGATGCTCAGGTTGATGCCGCCGTTGCAGCAAACCTTCATGCCACTGGTACCGGAAGCCTCAAGCGGCCGGCGCGGGTTGTTCAGCCAAACGTCGATGCCCTGGACGAGATGGCGGGCGACGTTGATGTCGTAGTCTTCAATGAACACGATGCGTCGGCGGAACTCGGGACGGCGCGCGATGTGCAGGATCTCCGCAATCAATTCCTTGCCGCCATGGTCGCGCGGGTGGGCCTTGCCGGCAAAGATGATTTGCACTGGGCGCTCCTTGTCGTTGATGATCGCGCTCAAACGTTCGAGATTGCGGAAGATGAGCGTGCCGCGTTTGTAGGTGGCAAACCGGCGGGCAAACCCGATCGTCAGTGCGTCAGGATCCAGGACTTCGTCGGCCCGTGCAATCTCTGCCGGCGGAGCACCGCGGCGCTTGAGCTGTTTGCGCAGCCGGGAACGAGAAAA
>DATGZX010000068.1:0-28700 GCA_035296965.1 Gemmataceae bacterium | reverse complement strand
CGTTAAGCCTGCTCAAGCGGAATCCGGCCAAAACGAGCATCGCACGGAAACGCAAGGCGGCTGCCTTGGACACGGGTTTTCTCGAGGAAACCTTGGCTGGGGCACGAAACCTAGAGAAAGTTTGATGCGTTCGCCCTGCCGCTGACCGGCCTTCCGTGAGACTCGCAATTGCAATGGATTTGCAATCGTGAAAGGCACGCCGAAGAAACAGTCGAGTCTGATCGGGGATGCGGACGCCGGTGATCTCGACGTCTTTCTCACCCGGTCCAGGGTCATGCCGAGCGATCAACTCGGCAATTTCGGGCGACAGGACCTTATTTGCGGTTTCGAACTCCAGGCGGAGGCTCTTTAAGGCGCGGTCCATGACGAGAAATGTCTCATCGGTATTAGCCAACGAGAGGACAAAAAGCCCGTGATTCACTGCCTGGGCGGCGAGATTTCGAAGCTGGCTTTCAAACACGGTAGGCTGTTCCTTATCAAATCGGAATATGATGCCGGCAGCAAGGGGGAAGTGCTCACGTGCGTTGTGCTCCGTGCATGATTGGATCGTCAGGCCGCGATTCTCGAACTCGCGTGCTTGGGCTGGGTCGGCGGGAGCCCCAAGCCACAGAACTTTGCGCCGTTGATCTCCTGGGGACTGACGTTTCATGTTTGTCTCGCTGGTAAAGGCCACTCATCACCCCTCGCGAGAGCACCCGACGATGAGCAGACGATACAGTTGGGGTCGGAAGTATGCGTCGCGGCTCGGAGGGTTCCGGCAATCCCGTTGTAGATCTGATATCTAGCGTGAGCGGGGATGCCGGTAACAGCACCAAGAAACATTGTTACTGCGAGGGAAGAGAGTGTGCCGTTGAGGGAAATGACGGCGGGCTGTGGTTCGTGGGCGCCGAGGAAGTAAGGATCAGCCTGGCGCTCAAAGTCGGTCATGAGGTCGTGGCGGATGGCGTCAGGATCTAGCAGATTGCAGCAAGTGAGGCAGCTTAAACCGGGAGCAAGCATCTGGACGCGTCCCGTGATATGCGTGACGTGGCCGTCACGGACGGTAATGCTGACGCCCATGTCAATGCATGGGATCAGGTATTGGTATGCCAACTGCGATAGGACGGCTCGACTTCCGTGAGAATCTGTGCAGCAGAAAAAGAAATCGACCTCCCGCATCAGTTTCGCCGTGGATGCCCGAAGGACGCTGCCGGTGACAGCGTCTGTAACGACTTCGGGATGAGAGGAGGCGATATGGGTGGCAATGACTTGGACCTTGAATAGGCCAATATCCTCACGGCGTGCGCCGACAAGGCGATTGAGGTTGGATTCTTCTACCTTGTCGGGATCAATCAACAGAAAGCTTCGCACGCCTAGATGGGCGAGCTGTTGGGCGACAATGGTGCCCGTTCCCCCAAGCCCGACGATACCCACGCGTAAGCCCTGGAGTTTTGCTTGACCTTCAACCCCGAATGCTCGAACCTGGCGATCAAAGGCAGCATGCGCAGATCCAGGAATCGTGGGATCAAAGAGGTATTGCAGTAGCTTTCCTGTCTGGACAACGCGCACAGGTTCGTTGGTGCCCAGGATCCTGGCGCGGCAGCCCCCACTGGCAACAACTAGGGCAGCGTGAGGCCGGTTGGGGATTCGTCGATTGAGAAAGTCGGCGAGAACTTTTTCACCCTGGTCATCCTTGAGTGAGAAATCTGGAAGATCGGGTAGGGCGGGGTGGGAGTGGACGAAAACGAGCGCTTGGCCTCGGGTGGCTGCTTGTTTCGTGACAAAGGCAACGAAGGCCGGCGACAATTCGACCACGAGGGTAGTTCTGTGGCGGTAGGCGTCAGCTGGCACATGGCAGACCTCGCGGACGAGAAAGCGGGCGCCTATGCCGCGGGGAACAACGTTGGCGAACAGGACTGCAGCCGTTTCAAGGTCCGAGTTCAGCAAATGAGCTGCCAAATCAGAAAAGCCGGTATCGGCAAAGACTAATTCTCTCATTGAAGTTGCTTGAACCTCCTCTCAATGACGTGGGCATATGTGAGGAAACTGTCGCGGTTGGCGTTCCACTGGCCGGTGTGCCAAGAAAACCAGAGCAATGGCAGCCCATTGAATTCGGGAATAGGCGTTGTGTGATTAGCTGCCTGAGGAACGCCGCCGGTTGCGAGGCGGAGGTCGGGGGAGGTCCAGAAGCAATCAGGTTTCGCGAAAGGGTAGCCGACAGGGGCCACGAACCTGACGGTCGTTGTCGGGTGCGACCAACCTTGGGGTAGCGCGAAGTCAGGGATAGCGATCACGACTGCTCCGCTGGGTAAGGATTGCAGCGTGGCGCTCGGGAATTCGCGCTTAAGCGACTCGAATTGGTCCTGCAGGGGGGTCATCGTTATCCAAAGGCTGCTGGAGGAACAGTGTAAAACCGCCGCGGCCGGCGCTCGTTCAGGGAGACGGCAGTATCGTCCGTAATCAGTTGATCGTGCCCACCGCCCTCACCTTCCAGAAACAGGCTGTAGGAAAGGTCGAAATCCGGAATCTTGGCTGCAATGAGCGCTCCCGTCACGGTGAGTTGGTCGGTCTCGTACTTCGTGGCGTTCACGAAATAGAAGTATTTCGTCTGGGGCTGCTGTTCTTCGGGCATGGGATTCCCCCCCTTGGAGTGATTTCACGTTTCGGCTCGTGCGCCACAAATGTCGAAACGGGGGCAACGGTCGCCCGGTCGCATGAATTCTACGGTCATGCTGTACTTGCGCCAACCAATGGCCTTAGCGAGGAGTAGAAGTGATTATAATTGAAAGAGAACCGGAGCACGTGTACAATTTACCAGATGGGAAGCCCTCATTGAATGTTGGCGGGCTTTTTCGTGAGCGAGGGGGAGTATGAGTGAACATCCGAGAGAATATCCTTTCTTCGTTGACGGGAAGCGGTACGAGACCCAAGAGAAATACTTAACGGGAGCGCAAATTAAGGCTCAAGCAGAGGTAAATCCGGCTTATCAGCTCTTCCTGGAGGAAGAAGGTGATACGCCGGATAAAGCTATTTCAGATGACGAGCGAGTTGATATGGCTGGAAGGGAAAAGCACTTTTTCGCTGTGCCGCCTGCGACATTCGGATGCGAGTGATGAGGCTGCTTGCCTCGAAGAGGGCACGCCGAAAATGGGGGCAGCGTGAAGAGTGCAGATACATTGCAATTTCGTGGCACCGTGGGAAGTCGGGGTGACGCGTCGGCTTACCTGAAATCTGCCGGCGATGCTGTGTTGGTGCAAAGAGAAAGGCCGCGTCTGCTGGTAATCTCGTGCCCGTGTGGCTGCGGAGAAGAGTTTCCCATCAACCTGGATCCGCGAAGCGGTCCGGCGTGGCGGTTATACGGAAGTGGGCAGAGAGGATTGAGTCTGTTCCCGTCCGTCTGGCGGGAAAGCGGGTGTAAGAGTCACTACATAATTTGGCGGAACAAAATCCTCCTTTTTGGCGGTAACGAAGAAGAGTTCGATAGCGGCTGGGCCGGGGATGAAAGAAAGAGGTTGGCGAAGGCTGTGGTGGAGTGGTTGCCGGCGACAGGGCTCATGCACTTCGCGAAAGTCGCAGAGAGGTTGAATGAAGTGCCATGGGATGTGTTGCAGGCGTGCCGGGATCTCGTGCGGATGGGGCGAGCGCGTGAAGGTGTTGGGAAAGAACGTGGGCACTTCGGGCTCGTAGTGCCGACTGTGGACCCCTGGGCATTCTTGACGCAACGATGAACCAGATCAATCCTCCTGGAAGCCGAAATCGGTAAATTTCAAGGTGCGGCAGTTTTCAGCTAGGTTATAGTAACGGCGGAACTCCAGGGAGACGATCACTTCCGCCTTCCGCCGTTGTCGCGAAAATCCCAAACGCGGCAAAACCCGAAGGCTCTCAGAATTGGCCGTCAACTCAAATCGGCGAGGATTTCGCAAGGAAATATCCGGTCCAAGAGTAGCACTCGAACCTACAAGGAAGGGATTTCGTTCGTATTGCAGATATGCTGTGTTGGCATTGCAACTACTTTAGCTGGTGAATGTTAGGGAGAATTGACGCTGGCGTCGCATTGCAATGACGATTGGCTGGCATTTCCAATAATACGGCAGATTTACGGCAGATTTTTCGGCGGACAGTTGGGTAGCATCAGGGCACCCGAGAAGCAGAATTGGCGCCGGTGGGCCAAAGAGCCAGCGTTACCGCTGCTCTGTCCTTTGTTACTGGCTTCCTGTTGGTACCTGGCTGGTCAGTATTTTTCCTCGTCGACGATGTACGAACGCGCATCATCATAGGGCTCGTGAAACACCCCCTGCTCTCGCAATGCCTTGTCCATTTTGTCGTGGCGACGCCACTGGTCGGGGCTGCCCGGAGTGAAGAAGGTGTGCATGGGGCCATCGTGTACCAGCACCAACACCACGCATTCCTCGTTTAGCTCCCACCCTCACCGCCTCCATTCGGATGGCGTCCAGAACAACCGACATCCGCCGGTAAACGCGAACTTCTCATTGGCCAGCACCTCCAGGATGGTCATGGCTGCGCGCTGGCCTTTCTCGGTCAAGCCTGGCGGGATGGCAAGATCGTTATGCACCCATACTGGCCAAGCTTCGTCTTTGAGCTTGTACTCAACGTCCGAGAGACGCTGGTAAAGAGCCCAGTAGGATTCTCCTGTTTCCGGCTTGCCCCGGAGTTCACACTGAATGCGCAGGAAGCTTGCCCGCTCGGAATCGAGGGTTTCGTTCCGATCTTCTAGCCAAGCGGCGTAGGCGAGTCGGAGCGCCTCATCCTGCGGATTAGCAACGATGGCATTGATAAAGTCAGCGTCGTTTGTAGGCATGTTCAGGAATCAGGGATCAGGAGTCAGCCAGACGGTGGCAATCGGCCTCACTCCTGACTTCTGGTCTTGGTAACATTCCTTTATGGTCGGTAAACGCCGGACTGCCTCGAAGGCTCCGCCGGCCCGCTGGTATCGCGGGGCCGATATTCCCATGCGCCTGATTCGCCGATTTGTGCGCCAGGTTGCCGAGCGTTTCCAGCCCGACAAGATTATCCTGTTTGGCTCCTATGCTTACGGCACGCCGCACGCGGACAGTGACGTGGACATCCTCGTTATCATGCCGGCCCGGAACGAACTCGATCAGGCCGTGCGAGTGCGCCTGAGCGTGGATTACAGTTTTCCTTTAGACCTGCTGGTGCGAACCCCCAAAAACCTTTCTGGGAGGCTGGCCGAAGGCGATACGTTCCTGAGAGAGATCGTCGCCCGAGGCAAGGTCTTGTATGAAAAAGACCACCAAGGAGTGGGTGCAAAAGGCAGAGGAGGATTATCGCGCCGCCCGAAAGCTGGCGCCCAGCCGCCCGCCCATGCATGACCTGGTTTGTTTCCACTGCCAACAGGCCGCCGAGAAGTACCTGAAAGCGCTCCTCGACGAGCAAGGCCTGACCGTGCCGCGCACGCATGACCTGGAAGACCTCCTCAGTTTGCTGCTGCCGGCTTACCCCCAACTGGGGGCAGTTCGGCGTGGACTCAAGTTTCTGATCCAGTTCGCCGTGGAAGCGCGCTATCCTGGATTTCACGCCACCAAGCGCCAGGCCGCGTCCGCTTTGTGTTGGGCCGGCGAAGTCCGCGCGGCATGCCGCACGCTCCTCGGCATCCCACCTGGGGGGGGGCGTCGCCGGCGGTCACCATAGTGAGTGCATCTTTCTTCGCATCATTTGGCGACTTCTGAAGGACGGTTTTGCAAAGCGTCCTACTTGGACTCCCCCTTCTTTTCGATCTTCAACAGCTCCGCCGCTTCGGTGCGGAAGCGCAGGAGTTCCTCATCCTGCGGCTTGTTCTTCTCGATCCATCCCACAGCCTGGTCGTAGCACTTGCGAGCCTCAACCATGTTGCCGAGTTGCCAGTTCGACATGGCCAGAAAGAATGCGCTGGAGCTGAGGCCAGTGACGGACTTGCAACGGGCACAAAACACCTAGCCGTGTTCACACGCCGCCGACTTGATGACGATGCTTCCCCATGAACCACTACGCGCTTGGCATGCGCTCGGCGCAGGTCTCCTGACCTCGCCGTAACCGCGACCGCAGGTCTCCCCCTGGTTCTGGAGACCTGGGGTCAGCCTCAGTGCGGGGTCGGAGACCCGCGTACAACTGGGAGGACAAAAAGGCGCCTGAACGCGAAATCCGCATTTTGCAAAAATCGCGGAAAACACGCGGTTTTTGACAAGGCCGAAGCATTTTGAGAATGGCCCCCTCCCGAAATGCCCTGTCGAGACCTCAGAAAGTGTCAAAAACACGGGGGTTTTGCGTGGTGATCATTTTGGGACTAAAAAGGCCCTTGGCGCAAAATGTGTTTGGGAGGCGAATTTCACGCGATATTAGGGATTCTCTTACTATTCTTTTTGGGAATTGCCGTTTCTCATGACGAGCCCGATTCCCTGGAAAAATCCGCAGAAATGCTCGGTTGGGGATCTCATCGATCATCAGGGAATCCATAGTCTATCCAAGACGTGTTGTCTGGGGGGCGTCCCCGAAGGTGCCAATTTTGACCTTGCAAGGCAGCCAGACAGCTGCATAGTTGTCTTGGCGAAACCCGCCCAAGCAGATCGAGCCGGACAGCCGCAATCGTGTCACAGAACCTGGCCAGGATTATTCATGATCCCATATTAGCCCGACACGTCAGCGAGGGTTGGGTCAGGAGCTAACCTCGCTCACGCGCGGGTTGGTGTGGCGCACCCTGCGCCATTTCTCCGGGGCAATGAATAATCCGGGCTAAGTCAGCGTGCCCGACCTCGCACCAAATTCGTGTCGCGTGCCATGCTTGCGGGCCACAGGAAAGTGACAGACAGCTTCCACCTTCAAAGGCCCGTGGCATGTCGTGCCCCAACGTCGGAGGTCAGGTCACCGGCTGCTCGGCATGTTTTCGCGGCCTCAAGGCTGGCTTTGCCATTGATCAAACCTGGATGGCCGCGAAAACATGGCACCCGGCGCCTGGAGAAAGGCCTAGAAATCCCCGGCCTGGAAGAAAACAGTGCGGCGGTTATTGCCGCGATTGAGAGTGTGGTAGACCAGGTCGTCAGCGACGAAGCGGGGTTGTCGTCCCATGAGGGGCAGCCGAGCTGCCTCGGCGGTGAATGGCAAGCGAAAAGAGAACTGACACCACAGACACCAATTATCCACGCAAGATAAACGACTCCCGACCCCTTTGAATTTCCCAACGCCAAGACACCGCGTTGCATCGGCAATGTCCCCACTAACCCCAAGAAACTTGTTTTGTACGGTCTGACCAAAAGCCGGATGAGCCTCCTTGAGCGATGCGAGATCGCTCGCATCAAGTTTGGGGAAGGCGATGGCATCGGCGGTTGTTGTTGAATCGTTGCGCATAACCGTATTATAGGCCGGGGCGGCAACTGCTCGACGACGGTCCAGTCACCCTGTATTACGGCGGAAGGAATACCCGGATTTTCAAGCGATGCACGGACCGGCGAGATCGTGGCCTTCAGGCCGAAGCTGAAGACCGAGGCGCTGAGCGAGTTGGACGCCGATCTGGCTATTACCAGGAGTTCGACCAGTGCACCCGGGCCTTCGGAGTCGATTTCGTCTCCGACGAAGAATTCGAGCGCGGATCGCCATCGAGGTAGGCTCGCGCGCCAAGGCGTTTCCAAGATGACGTGGATCACCCTCGGATCTCTATCCTTTGTCGATAGTTACGCCCAATTCCCTCCGTCTGATTCTAATCGCCACTTTTTGTGGATGGCATTCGGTTGTTTTGGAACTCAAAAATATCCCAGGTTGCGTACTCTTTGCCCAAAACAAGCGATGTCGCCCTTTAGCTCCCCCGATTAACTCCAACCATCAACGACGGCGGGGGAATGCCGCCGCGGGCGGTGCTGAGGCCAAGGCCGCGCCCGTAACCGCGATTAGAGCGAAACCGAGAGGGCCGTACCACGGTGAATCGAACGGAAACATGCGATACGCATTATTACCCTCGGATACCCCGACGAGGATAACTACGGCCACGCGCGCCCACGTCTCTCCTCGACGGATCGGTCCGTTCGCGAGTATGAGAGTTGTCAAGCCGATCGGCAGGAGACAGCCGCCGATCGACCTGAGCATCGCAAGGTCTAACTGAGCATAGCGCGGGTCGAGTTGACCGTCGGCCGCACCTATGTAGTGAAGATGATTAGACGGCACCGCCGGCACGAGCAGGTCGTAGAGCGACCCGAGAATCACCAGCATGCCAGCCACGTTCAAAAGGACCAGTCCCGTTCTTCGAGAGTTCACGATCAAGACTCCAGAAGAGACGTTCCCGATTTGAATAGCTTTTTTCGCTCAAAGAGAATGAGCAGCTCACCTGTGCGCTTTGGTCGAATGAGGTCCGCCGACCGAGGGCCGCGATTGTGACATCGGTGAATCACCACGCGACAAGGGCCGCATTGGCAGCCTATTAATCGACGGCACACCCCCTCACATGATCTATGAATTCCCGCTCGCGTCAACCGGAGCAGTGCTCGAAGCTGACGATCGACTTCTTGAACTCTAAGTGACGCTTTATGTACCGCGATAGCGTGGCGACTTGTACATATTGCCAAAGCCAGGGTACGTGAAGCTTGCCGCAGGCGGCTTTGCGCTGGACCCGGACGAACAGGCGCAGAGTCTGATGCTTTGGCCACTCTCTTCTTTACCCCGGTTCGCGAGCCCGAAAGGAAGGTGTCCGGAACGCCATCGGCACGGTTCCAGACACCTTCAATGGACGGGCAGTCACGCACAGCGCGGCCAGGAAAACCGAGCCCTCCTACGGGCTGTGGAAATCTCATGGGCCGCTGAAGATATCGTCAAAAGCGGTCGTGGCCTTGTTGCCTTTCACGTTACTGGCCAGCAGAGTCAAGAGGCTGTCATAGCTGTAGATCCCTCCGCCCTCGCCCAGCACGCTGCCATTCGCCTTGTTGCCGTTGACCACGGAGTTCTTGACGTTCACGGTACTATTGAGGGCATAGATCCCACCGCCCAGGGCCGTCACGCCGTTGGCCTGGTTGGCGTTGACGGTGCAGTTGGTCAGCGACAGAACGCTGTTTTCACAGTCGATCCCCCCGCCCAGGGCGGTACCCGAGGAGTTGACCTGGTTGGCGTTGATGACGGAATTGGTGATCGTCGCCCTGCCGCCGGTCGTGCTGATGCCGCCACCCGCGGACGTCGCCTGGTTCTTGGTGATATTGCTGGAGGCGACCATCAGCATTCCCTGGTTGGAGATGCCGCCGCCCTCGACGGCGGCGTTGCCGCTGACGGTGCAGTTGGTCAGCTTGGCCGTGCCATCATAACTGTTCAACACGCCGCCGCCCACGCTGGTGGCAGAGTTGCCGCTGACGGTGCAGTTGGTCAGCGTGACCGTCCCGACGAAGCCGTTGTACACGCCGCCGCCGCCGCTGAATTGGCCGCCGAAGCCGCCGAGGGCGGAGTTGCCGCTGACGGTGCAATTGGTCAGCGTGGCCGTGGCCGACCAGTTGAACAGGCCGCCGCCGCCGATTCCGGCGGAGTTGTCGCTTACGGTGCAGTTGGCCAGCGCAAGCAAGCCGTAGTTGGAAAGGCCGCCGCCATAGTTGCTGCGGTTGCCGCTGACGGTGCATTTAGTAAGCGTGGCCGTAGCCCCATAAGAATTGGACAAGCCGCCGCCGCCGATTCCGGCGGAGTTGCCGCTGACGGTGCAATTGGTTAGCGTGGCCGTGGCCCCATTAAAATTGAACAAGCCGCCGCCGCCAACTCCGGCGGAGTTGCCGCTGACGGTGCAGTTTGTCAACGTGGCCGTGCTATTAAAGCTGTTGAACAAGCCGCCGCCGCCGCTTAAGGCGGAGTTGCCGCTGACGGTGCAATTGGTCAGCGTGGCCGTGGCCCCATAACGGTTGTACACGCCGCCGCCGTAGAAGGCGGAGTTGCCGCTCACGGTGCAGTTGGTCAGCGTGGCCGTGCCTGCGTTGTCCAGGCCGCCGCCAACGAAGGCGGAGTTGCCGCTGACGGTGCAATTGGTCAGTGTGGCCGTGGCCCCATTAAAATTGAACAAGCCGCCGCCTGCAACTCCGGCCGAATTGCCACTGACGGTGCAGTTGGCCACCGCAAGCGAGCCAGAGTTGTAAAGCCCGCCGCCATAGGAGGCGACACTGCCGTCTGTGATCTCAAGTCCCGCGATGGATGCGGTGACGTTCGCATCGACCTGGAACACCCGGCTCAGCCCGCCGCCACTGACCGTCACGCCCCCCTTCGGGCCCGTAATCGCCTCCTTCTCATTCGTGTTGCTCAGCTCGAGCTGACTGCCGGTCAGAGTGATCGTCTGCGGTGTGGCGAAGACATGTTTGTCGAAGGTGATCGTCGAGATTCCGGAAGAATCGAAGTTGGCGAAGGCAATGGCCTCGCGCAGGCTCAAGAGGCCTGTGCCCGGAAAGAGGGAATCGCTCGTCGTATTCACGACCAAGCTGGTGAAGATCGGGCCGGCGTTGGTCAGAGCGAACGAGACGGGAGGCGGACCCGTCGCGGAAGCGATAACAGTGTAACTGCCGACGGCATTGTCGGGTTCGGCGGTGACGGCGGCCTTGCCACCCGCGATGACGGCCGAGGATGCCGACAGGATCGCGAACGCGCCATGGGTCGCAGAATTGGCGAAGGTGACCACGCCGCCGTTGACCGGCTCGACCGGGTTGTTGGCCGTCACGGTCACGGCCAGTGGCTTGGTGAACGGCGTGCCGATCTTTGAAGTCTGCGGGGTGCTGCCGGCAATAGGCGCAAGGGCAAAGCCCTGGCTCTCGAAGGCGCCGATGTCCACGGCGCCGACCCGACCCAGGCCGCGCTGGTCGATGGTGGGGATGCCTGCGCCGCTGGTTCCGGCGTCGATGGCCGGGCTGCCGGGCAGTAGGGCCATCGTCAGCGTCGGCCCGCCGTAATTGCCCAGGGGAGCGAGCACCGGGTTCCCGCCGATCAGGTTGTTCGTGCTTGCCGTTGCCAGCGAACCGACCACGTCTCCGGCCAGATTGCCGGCGACAATTGTGTTGGTCAGCGTGGCCGTGCCGATGTTAGTCACACCGCCGCCGCTGCCGTAGCCGCCGGCGGAGTTGCCGCTGACGGTGCAGTTCGTCAGCGTGGCTGTGGCGTAATAATCGTTGAACAAGCCGCCGCCAGAGCCGCCGACGGCAGAGTTGCCGCTGACGGTGCAGTTCGTCAGCGTGGCCGCGCCCTGGTTAGCCACGGCGCCGCCATGGACGCCTCGGAATGCGTAGCCGCTGGTGGAGTTGCCGCTGAAGGTGCAGTTGGTCAGCGTGGCCGTGCCGAGGTTATCCAAGCCGCCGCCGGAGCCGCCGATGGCGGAGTTGCCGCTGACGGTGCAGTTCGTCAGCGTGGCCGTGCCACCGTAGTTGAACAGGCCACCGCCGCCGCCAGCGGAGTTGCCGCTGACGGTGCAGTTCGTCAGCGTAACCGTGCCGTAGTTATTCACGCCGCCACCGATGCCCGCGTCGGAGTTGCCGCTGACGGCGCAGTTCGTCAGCGTGGCTGTGGCTCCCGTAACATTGAACAAGCCGCCGCCGCCGTAGTAGCGGAAGTGGCCGCCGGCGGAGTTGCCGCTAAGGGTGCAGTTCGTCAGCGTGGCCGTGCCGCGGTTGTACACGCCGCCGCCGCCGCCGGCGGAGTTGCCGCTGACGGTGCAGTTCGTCAACGTGGCCGTGCTATTAAAGCTGTTGAACACGCCGCCGCCGGCGGGGCGGGCAGAGTTGCCGCTGACGGTGCAGTTGGTCAGGGTGGCCGTGCCGAAGTTAGCCACGCCGCCGCCGCCGTTGCCGCCGCTTGCGGCGGAGTTGCCGCTGACGGTGCAGTTGGTCAGGGTGGCCGTGCCGCCGTAGTTGACCAGGCCGCCGCCCCAGAAGGTGTTGTTGGCGTTACCGCCGCTGATCGTTAGTCCCGAGATGGACGCGGTGACGCCGCCGTCGAGCTGGAACACCCGGCTCAGCCCGCCGCCATTGACCGTCACGCCCACCGCCGGGCCCGTGATCGTCTCCGTCCCGGTCGTGTCGGTCAGTTCGAGCTGGGTGCCGGTCAGGTTGATCGTCTGCGGCGTGCTGAACACCGTTTTGTCAAAGACTATCGTCTCGGCGCCGCCGGCCGAATTCGCCTGGTTGATGCAATAGCGCAAATCGCCGGCCAAACCGCTGCCGGTACCCAGGTTGGCGGTGCTGTTCACGGTGAACGTGGACGGAACCCAGCGGCCCTCCAGCACCTCCAGGGCCGGGCGGAACCGGTGTGGCGCCTTGCGAATCGGGCGCGTGACGGGGCGGGCGAACAAGTGGCGTATCCAGGAACGCGTCATCATGGCAAACTCCAAAACAGGATGGAAAACCGACCGCCCGGGTTACGTAGCCGCGTTCGCCAGAACGCGGGTGTGAGCGGTCTGCACTGCGAAACCCGCGTTCTGGCGAACGCGGCTACGTTTATTGCCTCAAGCAGGTCCCGCAGCGCGGACCGTCGCCGCGACCTCACCGAGACACTCGGTGGGGACCACGAACGAACTCTCCAGCAACTTCTCGTCGTCGTTGATCAAATCGGGGAACCGCCGCGGCAGCAGCGCCACGGCGAAGACTTCTTGAACGCCGCTCTCGAACTTGAGCAGGGCAATCGTCTCGCCGCGGCGCAGGTCCACGACGCAGACGCCACACGTCCGCTGTTCGGGAGCGAGTCGCTCGGTGATCGGGATGCCGCTGAAAACGGCCGACTCGCGGACCTGAGACAGTCCGACGAAGGCGAGATCGCCCGCGAAGTCGAGACCGCGCGTAAACCCCGGCACGGCCGCGACGGCCTCATAGCGCCCGGTGTTCAGATCGACGTGGCCGAGCGTCCCCGAGCCCGACTCGCAGACCCACAGCCGGCCGCCATACCAGCGCGGCGAGTGGGGCATCGACAGGCCCCGGCAGAGGATCGCCCCGGAATCCACGTCCATCACGAGGCCGCCCTTGGCCTTGTTCGGCCGCCAGCCGGCCATGTCGTTCGTTTCGCCCAGCGCGGTGACGTATTTCGGCTTGCCGTCCACCATCGCCAGGCCGTTGAGGTGGCAGCGGTCCGACGGCTCCAGCTCGGTGACGAACGGCGGCCGCCAGCGCGGCGTGAAGCTCGACTCTGGGTCGAGCGTGGCCAGGCAGGAGAAGCGAGTGTTGACGAACCAGAGCTGGCCGCCGGCGCCGTAGGCCATCTCGTGGATCAGGACGTTGCCGGTGACATGGCTGGAGCGCGGCAGGAAACAGGCGTCGTGCGGGCCGGC
Source organism: Gemmataceae bacterium (assembly GCA_035296965.1). Lineage (GTDB taxonomy): Bacteria > Planctomycetota > Planctomycetia > Gemmatales > Gemmataceae > DATGZX01. Next base: position 15,457 of record DATGZX010000068.1, on the reverse strand, counting down.
GGGCTCCAGGCGGCGGGCGACGTCCGGGACATCGCGGAACTCCCAGACCTGGATGGTCGTGCCGATGGCGAGCTTGGCGCCGCCGTCGGCAAGGGCCAGGCCCATCGGGGCCTTGAACGCCCGGTAGTGGGTGTTGAGGTGATCCCCCTCGTCACGAAGCATCACGAGCTTGCCGGCCTGGTAGGTGGTGACCAGCAGCGATGCGCCCAGCTGGCGCAACAGGGCGGGGAAGCTCGGGGTGTGGGCGGCGCGCAGCGGCCCCGGGTCCTCCGGAGTGGGCCGAGCCTGGCCCGGCATCAGGCTGTCGGGGGCACCTGGCATTCTGAAATGATTGCGACCGTTCTGCTCGGGCGCGTCCGGCTTCAGGCTGACGGGGGCACGTTGCGTAGCCATGTTTTTCTCCACCTGCGCTTTCGTAAGGTCGGCCATGGAGAATCTCCCTTTCGGAGGCGGTCTGCGTTACAATGGAAAGGTCAACGCTCCCGGCGCGCAAACCGAGCGCCGGGGCGAGACTGTGCCGGTGAGTGCTTTGCTTGGCGGCGAGGACTCCCCGGCCGCTTTTGTTTCAGGGCTACTCGTGTGGCTGGCGGGTCTTCGCCTTTTCCCACTTCTCCCGCCACTCGGATGCCTTATCCTTCTTGCCCCAGGTGTCGTAGAGCTGCACCAGCCGCTCCATGACTTCCGCCAGGTGGAGCTTGTTGCTCGAGGGAATCCTGGCTTCGCGCTGCTTCATTCCCTCGTACCCAGCCAGCAGTAGCGATTCTGCGTCGGCGTATTTCTTCTGGCCTACAAGGGCGCTGCCCAGCACCGACTTCGTGTGGAATGTTGTCCAGGCGTCGGCTTCCTTCTTCTCTCGAATGGCCAGGCATATGCGAAGCATCGCCTCGGCGTCGGTCCAATTCTTTTGCTGGAGCAGGTTCAGTCCCAACAGCAGCAAGGTGCCGGCATATGCGGGTGCGTCGGGGCCTGCGGAAAGCTTCATAATATGGACTTGCTCCCGACGAAGCGTTTCCCCCTTCTCGGGCTGCCCGGCCCGCTCGTAAGCGTCGGCTAATTCGGCGCGCACCCAGCGCAAGGAGTGTGAACTTGTCGGCGGCAATGCCTGAATTCGCCGATCGACATCTTCCAGGAGCGGCACGGCGTCCTTCAGCCGGCCAGCGTCGCGGTAGTTGACGCCGAGGCTGGCCATCGTCAACAAAGTTTCCGGATGGTCGGGGCCGAGCTTGGCTTTCCGAAGTTTGAACGCCGCCTCGAACAGGGGAATAGCAAGAGCGAGCCTTCTGCTATTCCAATAAAGTCCGGCGAGGTTGTTCATTGACCGCAGCGTGTCGGGGTGTTCCTCTCCCAGAACGCGGCAGCGGCTTTCCAGGGTCTTCACGAAGAGCGGCTCGGCTTTGGCGAGCTTTCCCTGAGCTCGATAGAGCATCGCCAGGTTGTTCGTGGACGTGAGCGTCTGGGGGTGCTCCTCTCCCAGGACGCGACGTCGGGCTTCCAGGGTCTTCAAGAAGAGCGGCTCAGCCTTGGCAAATTGTTCCTGGGCTTGGTATAGCGCCGCCAGGGTGTTCATCGATGTAAGGGTGCTCGAATGCTCCTCCCCCAGGACGCGGCGACGAATTTCCAGAGTCTGGACGAAGAGCGACTCGGCCCTGGCGTACTGTCCCTGGGCCGCGTAGAGATTCGCCAGGTTGTTCATGGAAACAAGCGTGTGGGGGTGTTCCACTCCCGAAACACGGCGGACGACTTCCAGGGTTTTGACGAAGAGCTGCTCGGCTCTGGCGTACTGTCCCTGGGCCTGGTAGAGCGCCGCCAGGTTGTTCATGGCGCCAAGCGTGTCGGGGTGTTCCTCTCCCAGAACGCGACGATTGAATTCCAGCGTCTTGACGCAAAGCGGCTCGGCTTTGGCGAGCTTTCCCTGGGCCTGGTAGAGCGCCGCCAGGTTGTTCATCGAGCCAAGCGTGTCGGGATGTTCCTCTCCCTGGACGCGGCGGCGGATTTCCACGGTCTTGGAATAGAGCTGCTCGGCCTTGGCGAATTGTCCCTGGGCCTGGTAGAGCACCGCCAGGTCGTTCATCGAGGCAAGCGTGTCGGGGTGTTCTTCCCCCAGGACGCGGCGGCAGATTTCCACGGCACGCTCCAGGTGCGGCTGGGCGGCCGCGTAATCGGCCAGCGCGCGATAGGTGTCGCCGATAGTTAATCGGATCGCTGCTTCGATCCGCGGCTGCTGCTGGAATTTCCCAGCAATGCGGGACGCCGCCCGTCCCAGTACTTCTTCCACCGTCACCTTCTTGATGCGCGCGTTCTTTTCGGGCGCTGCTTGCGCCAGCATGTCGTTCTGCAGGAAGTCATTGACCGCCTTCGCGATGGCAGCTTCTTCTTCGGTACGTTGCTTTTGCCTGGTCACCTCCGCCAATCGGTCTTTGGCAAGGGCCTCCGCTGCCTCGGCCCGTCGCTTCTGCTCCACCGCTTGGATACGCTGCTGTTCCGCTTCCCGATGCTGGACGACTTCGTCGTTGCGGGCTTCTTCCGCCGCGTCACGCTGCTGGCGCGTCTTCATCAGCCCCCATGTGGTGCCTAGGATGCCGACCACCAGGGCCAGGACTACCAGACTCGCCGCCAGCACCATTCTCTTGTTTCGCCGGAGGAGCTTTCGCAATCGATAGCTGGCGGACGGCGGGCAGGCCTGCACCGGCTCGTCGGCCAGGTAGCGCTGCACATCCGCCGCGAAACCGTTTGCCGTCTCGTAGCGCCGGTTGCGGTCCTTCTCCAGCGCCTTCAGCACGATCCAGTCCAGCTCGCCGCGCATCAGCTTCGTCAGCTTGGCCGGCTCCATGTGCCGTTGGGCCGAGATGGACGCCAGCGCTTCGCCCGAATCGCTCAGCCGCGTGCTCGGTTTAGGGGGTTCCTCCTCCCTGATCATGCGCAGAACTTCGCCATAGGCTGCATCCCTGACCCGCTTGTGCGTCAGCGGCGTACTGCCGGTCAGTAACTCGTACAGCAGCACCCCCAACGAGTAGATGTCGCTGCGGGTATCGGCGCCCAGGGCGCTCATCTCCGCCTGCTCCGGGCTCATGTATTCCAGCGTGCCAACCATGGTGCCGTACTGCGTGAACAGCATCCGTTCGGTCAGCTTTTGCTCGGTCGCCTTGGCCACGCCGAAGTCGATCACCTTGGGCACCGGTTTGCCGTCGTAGAGCGTGATCATGACGTTGGTCGGCTTGATATCACGGTGAATGATGCCCTTTTGATGGGCATGCTGGATCGCCTGGCAGACAGGCACGAACAGTTCCAACCGCTCGCGCGGCGTCAGGTGGTTGTCATCGCAGTACTTGGTGATCGGCACGCCGTGGACCAGCTCCATGACGAAATACGGCCGGCCGGATTCCGTGGCGCCCGCATCGAAGACGCGGGCGATGTTGACATGGTCCATCATCGCCAGGGCTTGCCGCTCGGCCTCGAAGCGCGCGATGACCTGGGCGCTGTCCATGCCCGCCTTGATGACCTTGAGAGCGACCTTGCGCTGCACGGGCTCGGTCTGCTCGGCCATGAAGACGGTGCCCATGCCGCCCTCGCCGATTTGCTGCAGGAGCTTATATCGGCCGATGACCGTGCCGGGTGTTTCAGTGACGGCTGGCCCGGTGGTGACAGCAGACTTTTCCGGCAGATCCAACATGTCGCCTGATTGTGCGTGGGCCCGCAACAGAGCTTCGACCTCGGCCCGGAGGCCTGAATCATTCCCGCAAGCGCGCCCCAGGAAAGCCGCACGCTCCGCCGCGGACGGGATCTCGACGGCTTGCAGAAAAATCGATTCTTGAGGCAACGACGGCTCGGTCATCAGTAGTACTCCTGGGCAGGCAAGCCGGTTGTGGACTTGCTGCCTCGTTAAGCAATGCGACGTGCGGCTCGAAAACCGGCCACGATTTTTGAAAAAACTTTTAAGTTAACTAACTACGGCTCCTGATCGACCGGCGCTGCCATCTCGCGCCTTAGCCAGGCTTGTGCAAAGACCCAGAGCCGTCGAGCCGTTCGGGATGAGATGCCAATAATGGGCCCAGCCTCTTCAACGGTGAGGCCGGCGAAAAAGCGCAGTTGCACGACCTGTGCCGCCTGGGGCCGAATGGCGGCCAGCTTTATGAGTGCGTCGTCGAGAAGCAGAATCTGCTCATCGCCTGTTGGGATGGGGACATCCACATCCAGTAGTTCCACTCTGCGGAGTCCGCCCCCGTGCCGTTCGCGCTGCTTCCAACGTGCCTGCTCAATGAGAATCCGCCGCATTGCCTCGGCAGCTGCCGCGAAAAAGTGTCCTCGCGAATCCCAGCCCTGTAAGCGGTCAACATCGACAAGCCGAAGGTACGCCTCATGAACCAGGGCCGTGGCCTGCAAGGTCTGCCCCGGTTTTTCCTGCGCCAGCCTTCGGCTGGCCAGTTTCCGCAATTCCTCGTACACGAACGGCAACAGCTGCTCGGCGGCGTGCGGGTCACCTTGCTCGATGGCAGACAGGATGCGGGTGACTTCGCTCAGCGGTGCTCCGGGGCTTGGGATGACGTGCTGTTTCCTTGAGTATAACCGCCAGCGGCATCATTTGCGAGAATGTGGTGCGCTGAAGAACTGTCAGTTCGCATTCCGAGGCCACAATCATTCATGGCGTGCTGTTCCCGGTTCCCACTTCAGGGGCGCGCAGACGACGCGCTGCTCGCTGGAGCCAATATCGTCTGTCGTAGGGTCTGCTGCGCACCCCCAGTACATACAAAAGCCAAGCAGTTCACGCATGTACGGCTCGGCCACGGTGTCACAGTTGGGCAAATCCGGTGATCAACGCATCTGGTGCAGGTGACGTGCGATGGCTCGTTTCAAGCAACACGAGATTATCCAAAGTAAGGGCCATGCGAAGGCCGACTTGGCCTGCAGGTCGAAGGAGCGAACAACTCGGGTGGCTTGGTCGATCCGCTCGAACTCCCACGTTTCCATAAAGCTGGTTGCCAAGTGGGACAACGGGGCCGTAAAGTCCCGCATGTGCAGCCGTAAACGGCGGTCGGGTCTCCCAAGAGTTCTGCGAGCTGCTTTAAGCTCGTCCCAGCAGTCCATTGATGTAAGATGACCATCGCGGTCTGACGATTAGGCGTCAATGGGCAGGTTTGGGGTGCGTTTGGCCGGTGAAGGCGAAAAAACAGTGAGAAAACGGTGACGCGCATGCCCGGTGTTGGCCAGGAGGGGCGGCCGGCCGCCTAGCTTCGGCGGCAGTAGGTCGTACAATTACCTGTAGCGTTTCCCCTAGGCCTTGGTGCTCACATGCCTGACCCGACGTCGCCGACGGGCGGTAATTTACAGTTGGTCGTCCTCTTCAACGCGGCGGCCACTGCAGGGACCACGGTCGTCAGTGCCATCTTCGGCGTCGTGAAGTTCATCAACGAGAAGTTTAGGGGTTCCGCGAGAATCGAGAAGATGATCGCGGACTCGCACATCAACGGCAGCGCTTCGACGCGGCCCGCGACCGGCTCCAGCAGGCGGCCACCTGTCAGAAGAGCGCTGTGACTGCTTACCCGACCAACCCGCGTTAGCGCAAGCTCCTGGCGACACACGTGACCCATGAGATCCGCACGTACCAGGGCCTGAAGGACGCAGCCCGGGCCGCCGAGGCCGGACGAAATTGGTCGAGAGAATTCAATTTTTCTGGATACGTTGGACGGCCGCTGGGGCCACGGCTGTCGAGAGTGGCCGCGCGGTGACCGTGAGTACCTCATGTGCACCGGAAAGCAAGCAGATGTCGGACGCAGATCGCACAAAGGACGCCGCCCTGAAGAGGTCGCCGCGATCAGTTCCGATTCTGTCTAAAATAGCGCCGCAAGGGATTGTCCGCGGCCGCGAAGGTTTTCACGGCCTGACGAAACCCGGCCATGTCGGTGAGGAAGAGGGGCACCCAGACCACCCAGATGCGCGTCGTGTTGATCCAAAGATAGCGATAGCCGGGAATGGGCCACTCGGATACGGAGCGCATTTCATCCCAGGCCACGCTGCAAGGGATGAACCAGTTGTTCGGGCCTTGAATGCCATGCTCGTCAACTTGCCAGCGACCGATGCTGACTGCTAGCCCGATGGGCGCGGCCAGAAGCAGGATGACCCCCACCCACCCCAGCAAGACGCTCCTTAGAGCGGCGAGGTCGCCGGCCAGCGCAGCCAAAATCGTGATCGCCAGGGCGGGCACCGACAGCAAAGCTACTGCGAATAGCCAGGGACGCAGGAACGGAATGCGGAAAGTCAGTGGTCCGTCGTGTTTCATCAATCGTCTCTTGTGCCGGCTTCCCTGGATACGGCTTGCATCGTAACCGAATCCGACGACCAAAGACGAAGCGAATCTTGCGCGATCCCAACTCAGGTCGCCCTGGGAAGCGGACTCGTTCGGAGCGGCCCCACAGGAAAGTGTTCTGGCGCTCTTCGGCGGGGTCGCAGCAAGCGGCTAGGTAGTCGCGCTCCCGAACTATCAGGTGTTGTTTTTGTGCTCCCCACCTTCAAAATTGGCGATCGTGGTATGCCCGGCGGCAGTGTTGGCAAAGAACCAATCGACTGCGGCAGCCCCCGCCTGGGCTGTCAAACGGTTGGACTTGCCGTTGTCAACCACGGTCGTCCCGTAGTTCAGCTTGTTGCTGCCATTGAGCCCACCGCCGCTGCCGGTGTCAATGTCAGTAAATCGGGTGGCCAGTGAATCAGCGGACTGCCACTCCGCCAGGATTGCCATTAGGGCGGACTCGTTGGCCGTGGTCATAGTGTCGTAGGAAGTACTGCCGGCGATCAGGATGTCGCCGCCGCCGGCCGAGCCACCCGAGCCGCCGGTGATGGCGCTGGCCCCCTTGCCGCCGATTAGCAAACTGCGGCCGCTGCCTCCCGTTATCGTGTTGACGCCGCTACCGGCGACCAGGATATTGCCCTGGGCGTTGCCGGTAAGCGTGCTGCCGGCGTTGCCGCCATGGAGGTTCTGGATGTTGCTGACTGACCCGGCCGCGCCGCCGTTGACATTGCTGGCGGCACCCGTCGCCAGGTTGACGGTGACGGCCATGGTAAACGAGGAATAATCCAGCCAGTCGCCTTGATTTAAAGGAGCGCCGCCGCCGTTGATGCCGGCCTCGGTGCCGGCCATGGAGAATTTGAAGACATCCACGCCTTTGCCGCCCACCAGGTACTCGATGCCCTTATAGCCGAAGGCATTGACCGTGCCGGCATTGGCCGCCGTGATTGTCCAGGCATTGCTCACGTCGGCGCCGGTCAGGCTGTTACTCGCGGCCGTACTACCGACCAGTTTCTGAATGTTTCTGAAGCCGCCTGTCGAGGTAGCCGACTGGGTCTGAAGGTTGACCGCGATCTCTCCGCCGCCGTTGCCAGAGTAGTCCAACGTGTCAGCACTACCGCCGCCGCCGTCCACGATGCCCGTAACACTTCCTCCCGCCAGGAACCGGAAAGTGTCCAGGGCCGTGCCGCCCTGGAGATTGGCGATCGCCGTGAATTGCGTGCCATGGACAGTGCCGGTATTGGGCCCGGTCAGGGTCCAGGTGTTGCTAACGTTGGCCCCTACCAGGGTGTCGCTACCGGTGCCGCCGATCACCGTCGCTCCGCTGGTCTGCGTGGCGGACAGGATGAAGGTGTGGTTGCCGCTGCCACCGCCTAGGAGGATGTCTTTTCCGCCATTGCCGCGGATGACATTGTTGGCGTTGTTGCCCGTGATGACATCCTTCAGCGGGCTACCGGTAACGTCGAGAATGTTGCTGACGCCGCCGGTGCCGGTGGCCGAGCCGGTCATGAGGTTGACGTTTACGCCGGTCGTGTAAAGGGAATAGTCGAGCGTGGCGGTGCCTGTGCCGCCGTTTATCGTGCCAATGACGCCCTTGCCGGCGCTGAACTGGAAGGCGTCGCTGGTGGCACCGCCAACCAGGTTCTGGAAGTTAGCGAAAGCAACCGTGTCCAGCGTGCCGCTGTTTTGACCTGTGATAGCCCAGGTGTTGGCCGTGCTCGGGCCGGCGAGCGTGTTGGTGCCGCCGCCGCCGTCGATCTGGATTTCCGTACCAGGGAGCGGATTGGCCAACGTGAAGGTGTCGTTACCAGCGCCGCCCTTGATCTTCACGGGAGTTGCCGGATCGAGACTGAAGTAGATGATTCCAGGCGCCAGACCGCTGAGGTCGTAGCCGTAGGAGTCGGTCTTGAAAGCCGCCTGTGGCTGGGCTGACTTGTCGCCGGAATCGTCGATCACTACCGAGGGTATCTGGCCCGTGTAGCCGGATTCGATAATGAGCGCTCCTTGAATGTTGGCGAGAGTGCCGCCCAGTGCGGGAGCGAGGCTGCCTACGGTTACCGGATCGCCCGCTCCAGCCACGACGTAGGTAACCAGTTGGCCGTTGCTCTGGACATTGACTACCGCGGGGGCCGTCTCGCTGGTGTAGAGCACGTCTTCGACAAGGCCGTCGTAGGTGATCGTCGCCATGCCGGTGCGGTTCAGCGTGCCTGTGGTGAGGGTGTAAGTTTGGCTGGCGGAGTTGCCGGCATCGTAGAGGAGCGCAACGCTTTCGCCTCCGGATCCACTCTGACCGTGGAGGTTCAACGGCCCCAAGATGGAAGTGAGGGAAGGCCAGAATTCGTTGACGTTCCCAGGACCAGTCCCGCTGTAGACGTCGGTCGTCGTGCCGGCTGCGGTGCTATTAACGTAAAGGACATTGCCGCCAGTGCCGCCGTAGAGTGCCAGATTCGCCATCTTTGCATAGGTGATCGGACCTGATCCCGTTCGGCCGACTGTAGTGGCCGTAACAGTGTAGATTTCGGCAGCCGTAGTCGCCTGATCATTAAAGGTCAGCGTGTTGGTGCCGCCCCCGCCATCGATGGTAACTGGCATGGTAGGCTGTGAGCTGGACCAATTGAATGAGTCGTTGGCCTGGCCGCCGTAAATACTGAGCTGACTGACGCCGCCGTTAGCACCGGGCGAAGGAGAAGGCACGTAGTGAAATGTCGCTGGGGCCAGGCCCGAGACCGTGTGGTATGTCGTCCCATCGAAGCCGAAGGTCACGGTTTTGGCGGCCGTGCTCACGTCGCCGCTATCATCCAGGGTCAAGGCGGTCTGCGTCTGGTCAATGATATAAACTGGCCCGAGGATGTTTGCCAACGTGCCGCCGAGAGACGGCGACAGGCTGCCGGCCGTCACGACATTCTGTCCGCCATACTCGCTCTGAACGTAGAGGGTGCCTGTCGTGGCGCGGATATTTACCTTATTTAGGCCGGTGCCGGGAACGATCCACGTATAATCATAGAAGAGGCTCGTGTTGTTCACGTTGAAGGTGTTGCCGCCGCTGCCGCCGGTGATATTCAGTTCCTGGACGCCGCCCTCCTCGTATGGGGCGTTGGGTGCGGGGGTCCACTGAATCGGGCCTGCGGAGAGCCCCGTCAGCGTGCCGTCGTCCACAGTCACGACCCGTGGGGTTGGATCGCTGCCGTCCTCCGCGAATATCGTGATGCTGTCGCCGGTTCCCTTCGAGTCGTGGACGTTCACCAAGGCCTGGATGCCTGCCATGATGCCGTTGCGCCCCAGCGTGACGTTGCCGTGGCCGCCGTTCATATCGACGTCCACGGGGCTAGCGTTGGCCTGCACGTAAACATTGCTGTAGTAGCCAGTGCCCGCGTGGAGGTTCACGGGCGTGCCGGCCGAAGTGCCCTGGACCGTCATGACATTACTTTGGTTCGTGCTGCCGCTGCCGGCATAGAGCGCCAGGCTGCCCAGGCCGGTATACGTGATCGTTGTGCTGACCGATTCAGGAAAAGCGACCGGGGCGCGGGTCAACGTGCTGGAGGTCACTGTGTAGGCCTGGTTGGTCGACGTTGCCTGATCGTTGACGATGAGCGCGTCAGCGCCATTGCCGTTGATGGTCAGGGCGCTCGCGATGTTGTCTAGGTTCTGTGCCACGGGGCTGACGTTGACGGTGCTGGCGCGGCTGCCGGTCGCGATGGTCACGGGGGTGCCGGCGCTGAGGCCTTCGACGTTGAAGACATTGGCTCCGCTGCCCGCAAAGAGGTTGACCTGCCCCGAAGCGAAGTAGTAATCGATCGTCGGGCCACTCGATCGGGAGACAGTGCTCCCGGTGACTGAGTATTGTTGCGACCCGGACGTGTTTTGATCGAAGATGTTCAGGGTGTTGTGGCCGTAGGGCGCGTTGATGCTGACCAGGCCCTGAATGCCGGCCAGGGAGCTTCCGACGCTACCGAAGTTAAACGTGTCATTGCCGCCGAGACTGGCAGTAACGCTGACAGGAACGGCGAGCGACTGGAGATTAACTGTATCGTTGCCATCTACGACATCGACTGTGATCGCCGTTACCTGGCCGCTCGGGATGGTCACCGTGTTGGTGCCGCTGCCCATACTCAAACCAGCGCGGAATCCTGTAACCACGATAGCTTCACCCGTGTCGTTGAACTGGTAGGATCCGTCTACGAGCGAAACTGTCAGATCATTCGCCACGCCAGTGCTCGCCGTGTAACGAACGAGCCCAGCGCTGTTTATATCCAGGGTCGCGGCTGGAACGGGGTCGATGATCGTTACAACCTGAGTGCTGCTGGCCATGCTCCGGGCGATGATCGACAGGATTTCGGTAGTCGACAGGGGAGCGAAAATGGTTTCCTCGCCGCCCACGGCGTAGATGCTTCCATCCGGAGCCACTGCGGCCGCCAGCTCGAATCGGCCGACGTTCAGACTTGCTGCCTGCGTCCAATTGTTGGTCCCGGGGTTGAAGGCGTAGACGGCAGAGCTGCCCACACCAGGGCTGCTGAAGCCGCCGATCGCATAGATCCGGCCATCGGGGCCGGTCACCGCCGCCAGACCTGAGATGCCTTGGGGCAAACCTGCGACCGTCGTCCAGCTATCGCTGGTCGGGTGATAAGCCTCAACCGTCGTCACAGGGCCCAAACTCTGAATGCCGCCGATGACATAAATCGTGCCATCCGGCCCCACAGCGGCGGCCAAGCCGTAACGTGCGGTCGGCATGCTGGACAAGGTGGTCCAGGTGTTGCTTGACGGCGTGTAGGCGAACACGGTTGAATCAACTCCCTGCAATCCATTTTCACCACCCAGGATGTAGATGCGTCCGTCGGCGCCTAGCACTGCTGCCATTTCGGCGCGCGGCGCGGGCATGCTCGCCACAGTGGCCCAGGTGTTGCTTGCCGGGTCATAGGCCTCAACAGTTGCCAGGACGTCCGAAGAAGAGCCGGTAAAGTCTATGCCGCCGATGGCATAGATACGGCCATCGAGACCGGTGACGGCCGCCAGCGCTAGGCGCGGCGTCGGCATGCTAGCAAGCGTGGCCCATGTACCCGTCACGGGATCGCGCGCTTCCAGGGTGGTCAAGAAATCCGTCCCCGTCGAACTGCCGCCAATAGCATAGAACCGGCCATCGAGACCGGTCGCGGCTGCCAGGAAAAATCGAGCCGTCGGCACGGCGCTCGCTGTGTTCCACGTCGGTGCGGTGGTATTACCGCCGTCCGTGTCGGTGACAGTTACGCTGACCGTCGACGACCCGCTGCTCGAGAAAGGATCCACCTTGCTGGCGGTGACATTAAACGTATTGCCGTTGGCGGTGATGGCGCCCGTGTCAACCTCGCCATCACCCCAGGTGACTGTGGCCGAGTAATCTGCCGGGTTGCTACCAGGATCATCGTCGGTAAATGTCCCTACCAGCGCATTAGTTATCGGTTGGCCGAGCGTCACGGTAAACGGCGGCACCGAAAGGTGCAGGGCGGCGTCGGTCACCCGAGCTGTTCCGGTGGCCGTGGTCGTGCTCCCGCCAACATCCGCAAGATTGGCGCTGACACTGTAGTTCCCCTCCTCGGCGTACGTGTGCGTGCCGAGAATGGAGAACCCTCCCTGGCCATTCGAGACAATCGTGCCGGGGGAGGAAAGGCCATCCCCCCAGGCGATGCTGGCACTGTAATCCGCGCTGGTCCCATCCGTCCCGGAGTCCGTCATGGATGCAACCGCGCCGGTGAAGACGCTGCCCTCGACGGCGGTTACGTGTAGGCCGACAGCGACAATGGGCGCATCGCTGATCAGCACAGTTGTCGAGTCGAATAGCGGGGCACCATGGTGGTCGGTGACTCCAACCGTGATCGTATAAGGGGTCGTGCTTTCCTCAGCGTACGTATGGGTCAGGGTAAAGGACACTGAATTGGAGGCATAATCGTAGCTGTTCGAGAGGCCATCGCCCCATGCCACTGTCAAGGTCAAGGTATCGGCGATATCGGGGTCGACGGCGACACCCGTGAGCGTGACCGGACTCCCTTCCACTGCCGGCGTGGCCCCGTAAACGATCACGCCCGGAGGGGAGTTGATGTGCGTGAGCACCACGTCATTGCCTTGGGGTCCGCCGACATAGGAAATTTGATACTTCTCGCCCTCCAAGCCGAAGGTCGTTCCCTCGGGAAGCCCGTCGAAAACCCCGCTCATTGAAGCTGCGCCCTTGTTATCGATCAGAGTAAACGTGTCACCTACGGCGGGCGTCGTATTGACGATCAAGTTGACGACATCGCTGCTCAGATTCAGCACGCCATCCAGGACAACGGTTCCTGCTCCGTCTTTTAGCTGTCCCGAGATGCCGTGGACAAAAAGGGAGTCGGTTTCGCCGCCAACAAGCTCGGTATAGAGGTCGCTCGAATTCGGCGCGACGCTCCATTGATTCTTTCCAAATCCGGCCTTGACCAGCACGGATGTGAGGTTGTAAGGCTGGAACAGTATCTCACGAGGCCCAAGGCCGGTGAGGTATGTTTCGCTGGCATTCGCCGGAAACATGTCCACCGAACTGCCGGCCTCGCTGCCAGACGCATCGATCACCAGCGCGGTGGTGCGGGCTATGCTGGTATCCGATGCAACCGTCACGCGTCCCAATATGTTTGCCAGGGACCCATTGCCCACCAGGACGTTCTTGCCTCCCGCGATCGAGATGTCGTTCGCAATCCCGTAAACATTGACGGTGCCGGGGCCGGCGTTGAGGTGAGTCACTCCGCTGGAGGGCGTGTCGCTGATCGTGAACGTTTGCGCAATCTGCGTGCTGGCGTCGATGGTCGTGCTCACTGTCGAATCGATGGCGATTAGGCGGGGTGATAGGCCCCGAATAGCGATTGCACCGGACCCGTACAAGGCTTTCATCGTGACGTTGGCCGTGTTCGGATCGGCCGAATCATCCAACTCCAGGGCTGTGCTCAGATTGGGGAAGTTCGGCTGGTTAACGTCCAGCTCTGCCTTGATGTTCTGCACCGTTCCCTGACCGGCACGAACCGTTGAAGCGCCCTCGATATCCATATAGCCGCTCGTGGCGAGAACGGTCGCCGAAGCTCCGGGGATGGTTAAAACAGTGCCCGCAACGGGGGTGTCATTGATCATGTAAACATTGGCATTCTGACCTGCGTAAGTCCCATTGACTGCGACGCTGGCAATCATGCTGCCGTAGTAGATTGTCGCAGGGGCCAGTCCCTGAATTGCGAACTCGCCAGGCGTAGGGTAAGTACCCAGGACAACGTTGCCGTGGGCAACCGGGTCGTTGCTGTCGTTCACGGTCAGAACGGCAGGGCCGGCGACGGACACGTCGCCGTTGATGCTGCGGAGGGCGGGGCCGAATGGAATGGGTATGTTGTTAATGTACTGGTAATAGGCGTGCCCCACCGTAATCGGGGCATAGGTGGCGAAGTCGTTGATCTGCAGAGGTCCCGACGTGCCTTCCACGCGCACCCCACCTGTGCCATTGCTATTCAGCGTCGTCGTGAGTGTGCCGGGAAACTCAATGAAATTAACGACGTCGATGTATTGGCGGTAGGGCGTGTTCAGCACGTCGAACGAACTGTTGGTGTTGTCATCGATCGTCAAGGAGTGGAGCTCGGCAGCGATGTACGTAAGCAGTGCCGGCGCCAGTCCCGTCACGGCGCTGTCCGAAACAGTTACGGTCCGTTGTGTTACATCGGGATTCTGCGAATCGTCCAGTGTCAGGTCGAAGTCACCGATGGGGTTCTTGTGAATGTCCTCATTACGCAAGGTGACTGTCCCGGTAATCTGGCTTGCGTCACCCTGGCCAATATTGACGGCATCGCGCCCGCCATTGCCGTCAAAGAGCAGTCCACCAGCAACGGCCTGGACCGTCAGGGAATCGTCGCCACTGCCGCCTTCGAGATCGAGTTGGCCGCCGCTGTGTATGACCGAGAAAATGTCGCCGCCATTTCCGCCGTAGATCACTGTCGGTATCAGCCCAAAACGCTGGTCCGCGGTGATCACATTGCCTTCGTCAGAGGCGGAAACAGTAAGGCCTTTGATGTTACTGTCGAAGACAACCTTGGCAACGACAAAGGAACGTGTGTCGCCGTCGACCTCGCCGGAAAAGGCGACCGAGGTGTCGGTGACTCCCACGTAGGTATTGCCGGTGTCGGCGTTGAATCCGGTACCGTCGACCTGAAGCTGATCCTCACCCATCACTCCGTTTATGCTAACTTGATTTCCCGAGTCCTTGATCGTGGTCGTGAACGCCGTGGTCTGATCGAGACGCACATAGTAGCTCGCTCCCCCGCCGCCATCCATCAGGGTCAGGTTGTCGCCGCTCACCAGGCCCCGGACCGTCAGATATAGAGTTCCAAACCCGGTGTAGCCGTCCGCTACCGTGACAGCTGATGTGCCATCCGGCTCGGGTGCGGAGGTCACGTTGAATTGACCGGAATTGGCCCAGCCCTTGACCGTGATCGCGTTCGCTTGAATGCTCGTTACGTCGACGGCGATACCGCGTAAGGTGGTATTGCTCAGATCATCGACCGTGAGCGTCGTGCCGCCCTGTCCCTGCGCGGAAGTAGGGCCGAAGGAGATGAAACTGACGTCGTTCAGCACAAGGAGCCCCTGCGTATCGCTAAGGACCAAGACCGCATCTTTGCCCGGCGCGCGTTCGTCAGGGTAAAGCGTATCGTCAAGCACCTCCACGTGTCGCGGGACAAGCGTAGGGGCCCCAAACGTTGGGTTGACGAGCTGAGCCTCGAGTTCAACAGTTGCGACCGCTCCATCGCCGTGGATGTAGTTGAAAACGCCAAAGCTCGGAACTTCGAATAAATCGGTTGCGCTTCCGCTCTGGTTATAGCCGCCGTGCAATTGGTTCGTGAATGCCCGGCCTTCAAGGACATTCTGGCCTGGACCGCCGTACAAGACGTCAGTACCCACGGGCAGTATGCCATCCAAGAAATTCTGGTCGGACGGGCCGGCCCCGAGCAGCGTGTTGTTTCCGCCGATGAGCACGTTTTCGGGATCCGATGCCGATACAGCGTATTTGTCCAGCACTCAGGGCGAACGCATCAAACTCCACCTCAATTATTGAGAGGGCCTTGATTGGGACAAGTGTACAGGCCTACGATTCTTCCGGACTTTCACCTATTTCCCGGAGGAACGCATGGTTGCTACTACTCACGTGGGGTTGTTTAA
>DATGZX010000067.1:0-17691 GCA_035296965.1 Gemmataceae bacterium | reverse complement strand
TTCTTCAACGTTTGATGCATCCATGCGCAACTCCGTTTGCATGCCTTGGGCGTGGACCTCCAGTCCGCCAGCGCAACAAAACCGAAGAAAACGAGCAAGCCCAAAACGTCAAAACCGTCAATGGCTTTCATCAGTCCAGGGACGGGCCGTCTGATTCGGTCACCAGCGCGGCATCGTACAGTTCGCCAGTGGCAGTGTTGCGGACTTTCATGAGGCGGTCTTTCGGTTCCCGACCCGAGTGCAATCTGCGCCAGTCTTGGAATCAACAACAGTCATCCCTAATAGACGGCAGGCTACCGCGGCAGGGACCAGAATCCAGCTCGACGATTCGCGTCTCAGACACGCCAGGCGCTCCCTGTTACTGTCCGTTCATTTGCAGAGCTGATTGTTCAAGGTCCCGAATCATCTTAGCGATGCTGTCGGCTTCCGCATCGGTCATTAGTCGGAGGGTTGCGGCAGCCTTCCCCTCTTTGCCAACGGGCTTTGCTCTAGAGAACGCATTGCGGATGGCATTGAACTTGGGAAGAAGGTCGCCAGGCAAGAATTTGTCCGGGCGCAAGCCTAACCCCGTCATGCCGCTAAGGTAGAATGCGTCTCCAATCTTCTCGCGAAGGGGGCGCTTTCCGTGTGACAAGCTGAAAACGGCGGTGCGGAGCTTATCGCAGGTGTAACTCACGTCCATGGGGAAACGTCCTTACTGGAAGAGCCGCAGCGCGCGCCACTGGCTTCTAGTTCGGGGAACGCGTATCCGCGGCAGAGGATTGAAGCAGGCACATTACTCACCCGCTGGCGAGTCGGTGGGCTGTCTCGGCAGCGGGTGAGTCTGAACCGAGCGAGGCCAAGCGAGCCTAGCCAGATGATTACTCCGGCCGTCTCGACCATGATATTGTACAGCAGAGTGAGAAAGATCCTCTCGGACCCGACACCGTACCGCTCAGTCTTGCCTATAAACGCGAGCCGACTCGCGCTGCAGGTCATCCATCTGCGCGCCACGTACATGCCCATTGGTCCCGACACGTTCGGGCAGCGGTTGGAGGCGGCAGGCTTCGCGGAAGTAGCCATCAAGCGGGGGCGGGCGCCGTTCCACTTCCGAGCGGTGCGTTAAACCTAACTGCAGCTTGGTCCGCGTGCGCTGGCCCAAGAATCGCTCACGTTCGCCCACGTTGCGTTCGACGCGCCCCGGTTGGCCAGAACGCCAACGAGAAAGACCCCGCCAATTGCGGGGCCTTGTGGGCGAGCCGGGTTTTGTCTAGGCGAGCCTACGTTAGGCTAAACTTCCCTCGATCCGCCTTCTTGAACCGGGCCTCCTTCCCCTTTGCTTTCATCTCCCTGATGATCGCGGAATAGAGAGTCGCGTGCGGTGTCAGCCCGCCCGGGGATTTCCAGTACCCCTTGTCCGACATCGCCTTGATCATCTCCTGGCAGTTCATCGGCTCGCCGTTCTCGCCCAGAACCTTGGCGTGAGCCAAGGGAGCTTCTTGCCCATCGCAGCCTTCGGGCAGCAGCTTTCGTCAAATAACGGCATTCTCTTTCTCTAGGAGAATGAAGCTCCTTGGATTAACAGTGGAGGTCGTTATCCCCGCGCCGCGAGGGGCACGTAGTTCCGTCGGGTCTCCCCCCGATAGACCTGGCGAGGTCGAGCGATCTTCTGGTCTTTATCCAGCAGCATTTCCTCCCACTGCGCGATCCAACCGGCCGTTCGCGGAATGGCAAACAACACCGGGAATATCGGTACCGGGAACCCCATCGCTTGGTAGATGATCCCCGAATAAAAATCGACGTTGGGGTACAATCGCCGAGAGACAAAGTAGTCGTCCTCCAGCGCGATCCGTTCCAATTCCAAAGCGATGTTCAGCAGCGGATTTCGGCCGGTGACCTCGAACACTTGATCGGCGATCTGCTTGATAATGCGGGCGCGGGGATCGTAGTTCTTGTACACGCGGTGGCCAAAACCCATCAGCCGGCCTTCGCCGGCCTTCACGCGGGCAATGAATTGGGGCACATTGTCTTTCGACCCGATTTGGTTGAGCATGCGCAGCACCGCCTCATTGGCACCGCCATGTAACGGTCCGTACAACGCAGCAGCGGCGGCCGCAGTGGCGCAGAACGGATCCGCGTAGGAGCTGCCCACGCTTCGCATGGTATTGGCACTGCAATTCTGTTCATGGTCGGCGTGCAAAATGAACAGCACGTCCAGTGCCCGCTCCAGCACAGGGTTCGGCGTGTACTTTAACTCGGTAGCCTTGAAGAGCATGTTCAGGAAGTTCCCGGTGTAAGTCAAATCGTTGTCCGGGTACGCGTAGGGCATGCCCAGACTGTGCCGGTAGGCGAAGGCCGCGATAGTCGGCATCTTCGCGATCAGCCGATAGGTCTGCACCTGCCGCGATTCCGAATTGTGTATGTCTTTGGCATCGGGATAGAAGGTCGAGAGGCCGGCTACCGTGCTCACCAGTATGCCCATCGGATGGGCGTCATAATGGAACCCGTCGATGAACTTCTTGGTGTTCTCGTGAAGCAGAGTGTGATGAGTAATGCTCCTGATCCATGCATCGAGTTGGGATTTGGTGGGCAGTTCGCCGTGCAGGATGAGATAGGCGGTCTCCAGAAACGTGCTCTGTTCGGCCAACTGCTCGATGGGGTAGCCACGATACCAGAGAACCCCCCTTTCCCCATCAAGCATTGTAATGTGGCTCTTGCAGGAAGCCGTGTTTGTGAAACCCGGGTCATAAGTCATCAGGCCAAAGTCCTCGTCCGATGTCTTGATTTGTCGCAAGTCCATGGCCCGGATGGTCCCTTGCCAAATAGGAATCTCGTACTTCTTTCCTGTACGGTTGTCGCTGATAGTCAAGGTCTCTGTGTTCATGGTTGAATTCCTCCCCCCGCGCCTTCGGTCACCTCGCGCAAGAAGCCGGTGGCCTCTTCCGGTGGCACCGTGTTGAATTCCGGGCTGGGCGCGCTTAGGCGCCAATCACGGATCGGGCAATGGAGTTACTGCCACCACTTCCGGGGATGAAGGGCAACATAGACCCAGAGGACGAGCGCGCCCCCGAGGATCGCTACAATCCAGCCGTGCCAGGCATTGCCGGAAAGAGAGAAAGGTTCAGGCGACGCAGCCTCGACGAACGAGTAAAGGAAGCCGCCCACGACGGCCCCTACGATGCCCAGTACCATCGTTAGGAGCAGGCTCATGCTCCGCCGACCTGGGACCAGGACCCGTGCAATCATCCCTACGATCAAGCCACAAATCATCCAGCTGAGAAGGGTAGCGACGGTCATCTGCCTCACTCCTTAACACAAAGAGGATCTGGCCGAGTTCGTTCCACGCGGGAGACTCCTCCGCGTAAACGGATTTCTGGCCGTTCCCCGATTCGACCAACATGGTGGAAGCTCCGATCTCATGACTCATTGCCCGGCCTAGTCCCGCTCCATGCTTCCGTAGGAGCGCGGCCGTTGAGCAGGAAGACTTGCACCACGGTGCCGGTCGTGAACGCCTGCACGACGGCGCCGCTGGCCGGTTCGATTTCCGCAGTCGCCTCGCGCACTTCCATCCCCGTGATTCTCTTGATCTCCTGCCGCAACAAGTCGGCTTGGCACACAGAAGGCCCGTCAGAAGCGACCTGGACACGGTGGCCGTAACAACGGAGCAAAATGGCCGTGCTTTCCGCCGTGTCTTGGGTCGTCATCCACGAGGAGGATGTGCAGCCCACCGCCAGTGTCGTTCGGGAAAGGCGTAATGGCATTCAAACGCAGGCCGTAGTCCCGCTCGGTTTTCACGTGGTCCTCTCGCCACAAATCCTCGAAGCGCCACACGCTCGATGCGCAAGCGCTCCCCCGCTCAGGTGCGCGCAAAGGAAAACCACTCCATGTTCCGGTAGGACTCTGCTTCAAGCAATATTTATGCCACGGTCTCCGCCGACTCGTCCGTACGACCCGGGCGATTGCCAGGCTGCTTTAGAGAAGCGGAGTTATGGATAATGGAGCCGAGCGATGGTGAGATGAGAAAGGGTCGGCGTGGGTAGCAGGACACAGGGGCGTGTCAAAACCGCACACTGCCGCTTGGTTGGCGATTAGCGGATGTCGACGCTAACCACGGTGGTCACTTACGGGTAAGTGGCCGAACACCGAGGTACGACATCCTTGCTTTTACCGATCTGGGGTACGGGGTCGGTGTCGCCTACGATGGCTCGGCTGCACTGGAGCCGGTCGTGCAGGGTTGTTTCCGTCTCGCCTTGCTGGACTACAGGATGCCGGGCATGGAGGGGCTGGAACTGTACCGGTGCATTCAGCATTTGCAGGGCGAAATGCAGGGCATCCTTGTAACGGCAGAAACGCTTGCGGCGGCAAAGGAGGCCGGTGTCCGGCATGTCGTGCCCAAGCCGTTCGACTTTTGACCGACTGATTCCGTTCATCGAAGAACGCATGGGCCTGCCGGGGTTAAGGGAAAAGCCCTGACGATACATCGGAGCCTGCAAGCACTTTTCACGTCGTGCCCTGCCATTGATTGCCCGCTTTTCTCGGCACCGCACCATCTCGAATTCGCACCAGAAAGCTGCGGCACATCGTTTGCTAGTTCAATCTTCCAACGAGGAAAGCAGTGGAGATCGCCTGAACAGGAGACTTGGGCCTCGAGGAAATGCCATGTACCATACCATCGAGTTTGCCGAAGGGTTCATGGTCGATCTGGAAATCTCTCCCAAGCACTGGCTCGAACGAATGCTCATTCGCCGTGGCACCCGCCTACAAGCGCAGATCAAGCCTTATGTTGTGGAAACTGACGACGGCCCGGTCGAAGTGGCCGACTTGTTTTTTGCTGATGGCACGACCACCCGCATGGTGCCTTTCGAGTCGTTCTCGTTCGTGGACTAGATCTCAGGAAGACGAATGCCCCGCGATAGAGATAGGTTAACGGGGCCCAGCGCGTGGCCTCCTTGGCCTGGATCGCGCCGCGGATTTTGCCTCTGTCCATCCTCTCGACCGTGAGCACCCCGATGCGTTGCTGTTCGTTGGCCCCTTGTCTCCTGGGGCGGCGGACCTGAGCCGATCATCGTCCACCTGTGCTTTCAGCGTTCAGATGGGTAAGGTGACTCCCAGCCTCGCCGGACACCGGGGCGAGTAAGCTGACCAGCACCTAAAAGGCTGGTACTCGAAGGCGACAATCCGCGCGTGACTATCCTATGGACACTTCCCTGGAAATACGGTTCGCCTGTGATGCAATGCTGGGCGGCCTGGCACGCTGGCTACGTGCCGCTGGCTATGACACGTCTTTGGAAAGCGGCATCGACGACCGCGATCTCATCTGTCTATCGCGGGACGAAGGACGAACGCTTCTCTCTTCCGACACGAAGATCTTTCAGTTCGCGGTGATCCGTGACGGTCGGCAACCTGCCCTGTTCGTTCCGATTCGCATGGCTCCTCTTGCCCAGCTCGGTTATGTCCTGACGAAATTACGTCTGTCCCTCCAAGAACCGCGTTGTATGGCTTGCGGTGGGAAATTGGTTGAAGTACCCAAAGAGCAAGTAGCTGATCGGGTGCCGCCCCGCACCTTCGCCTGGTTGGAGAGATTCTGGGAGTGCATCCGCTGCCGCCAGGTTTTCTGGCATGGCACGCACTGGAACCGAATTACAGAGGCACTCCGGCTCGCCTACCGACAGCCGGAATGACAAAGCAGTTTTCGAGTGTGGCGTCAGCGTGGGGTCGGATCAGGCTATACTTTCGACCAAACCACGAATGCCGCCAGCTACCCGCGACATTCTTGGGGCTCGCGGCTTAACGTTTTAAAGAATGCTAAGAGAGCAAGGATTCGCCGCTACCTCCGTGCAGCGACAATTACCGGTTATCCCTCTGGCAAGCGTCATGCCAGGATGCGAAGATTCTCGAATGGGCGAGTCCGGATGAACCCGGTCGACGGGTGGGTGGAATCCGCCGCTTCGAATGTCTATCAGAAAATCGTCGGGTAGCCGAACGTCATGGCATTGCACATAATGCTCAAAGCGAGCTTGGCGTCAAGCGCGTCAACCCGTCAATCCGGCATCAGCACGTTAGGTGCAAGATCGCGTTGGTTTCAGCCGGGTCTGCCCTCAGCTTCGCTATGGCATCGGGAGTGGAGCATGCCACGATCGTCACGCCGCGCCGCGCGGCTTCGGCCCGGACGTCCTCCATGATGGGCAAACGGCTCTGCATGCCGGTACCGATCACCAGACACTTGCAGTCCCAGGGAATGTCTTCTTTGAGAGATAACGGCGTGTGACCGAACCGCTCACGAAACTCGCGCGAGGCCTTCTTTTGCCGTTTCCGAATTTCACCTCGGTCCCAGATGACGTCCTTGCTGTATTCGTGGCCATCGATCTCGAGCGAACCGAAGCTGCACTTGCCCCACCTCATGGTTGTCTCCTTTCTGAGGTCTGCCAACACAGCACCAGCCCGATAGGAGTGGCTCATCGCGGACCCCAACCTACCTCACGACGAACTGAGAACCGTGGCTCTGTCGTTCGAGCGAAACGCTTCACCCGCCCTTTTCGCCAGTTCCATGACCTCGATCGGCACGGCGAATACGACCGTATTCGACGCCGCAGGGCCCAGGCCGTCGATCGTCTGCAAGGTGCGCAACTGCATCGCCCCGGGGCTCGCCGCCATCGTGGCCGCGGCGGCAGCCAGGTTTTCGGCCGCCAGTCGGTCCCCTTCTGCCTTGGTGATGGTGGCACGCTTCTCGCGCTCGGCCGCCGCCTGGCGCGACATGATCTTCTTCAGCTCCTCAGGCATGCCGATGTCCTGCAGGCGGATACCCGTCACGTCAAGGCCCCATTCCTGGGCTTGTTTCTCGACGACCTCCTGGACCAGTTTGCCGATATGCTCCCGTTCGGCAAGCAGCTCATCGAGCGTGACGCCGCCAACCACGTCGCGCAGGGCTGCTTGGGCCAACCTGGTGACCCCCCAGACATAGTCCTGAATCTTCATCACGGCACTTTCGATGTTGACCACCTTGAAGAACAGCACGCCATCGATCAGGACCGGCACGTTATCTCGCGTGATGACCTCTTGGCGACTGGCCGTGGGCGTAGTCTTTCCATTGGAACGAAACTACTTCTTCGCGTCGCGGACGATCTGGTGACAGCGCACACAGGTGCCGGTCAGCAGCGCATGGGTGAGCGTGGTCCCCGCCAGGCTCTTGTTATCGGCCTGGCGAATCAATTCCTTGTTGGCAGCCTCGAAGTATTTCAGCTCGCGCTGATAGTCCTCCTGGTTGGCCCGGGCCCATTTTTCGAGATAGCCCAGGTAGTTCAGCGCCTTAGCGTTCTTGCTGATCATCTCGAAGTCGCCTCGGGTCAGGCCCTCGAGGATGTTCTGCGACAGATGCAGCTTGCTTTTCATCCAGATGCTGGCCTTGTCTTTCTCGTCGGCCTTCTTTGGCTCGTCGCATACTCCCAACACGGCGACTCCGGAGAGGGCGATGGTCAGCACCACCACCGCGAGCAGCACGTTCTTCATAACTTTTCCTTTCGACTGTGTTGACCAGGGCAAACGGGCAGCCAACGAATCCACGGTCCGTCCCGATTTGGTCCCCTCCACTTTGGCCTCTCCCGGTGCCCGGATCCCCGGTCGGTCCTTCTGGGGCGAGCAGGAACTCCTCCCCCATCGTGTCCTTCGTGAAGATCTGCACCACGCTACCGGTCGTCGGCTCGCCTCGGAAATATCTTCGGCACTCCCCGAACCTGTGGGCCGACCGCCGGTCCCAGGCGGTCGAATTCGACCGTCACGCGGACACGACCTCAATGTTGTTCCGCACGGTGTTGACACCCGGGGCGTTCCAGGCGGCCCTCCCGGCCTCGTCCTTCTCGCCCCACGACCGAACTCTGCCGGACAGCGTCACCGTGCCACCGTCGGTCGAAACGTTCACGTTCCCGGCGTCAATCTCGGCGTCCCGCAGCAGCGCCTTCTTGATCGCGTCCTTGACGGCAGACGGCTGGACCATCGGCTTGAGGGTGATGTTGTTCAAGACGCCCTTCACGCCGGCCAGAAAGCGGACGGAGTCCATCGCCGCCCTCCGCTGGTACTCCCAGTTCACCACACCCCCAAGCGTGACCCAGCCGTTCTGCACGGTGGCCTGGATGTCGGTCGGCACCCAGACGTGCGCCTTGAGGGATGTGGCTACGAGCGCGGCGATCTCCGCGTCGGTCTTGGCGTGCATGCCGGTGGGCTTGATCTGGATCTCCTCGGCGATGGCCTTGACGCCCTCCACGCGCTGGGCCGC
The DNA here is from genome assembly GCA_035296965.1 of Gemmataceae bacterium. Classification (GTDB taxonomy): domain Bacteria; phylum Planctomycetota; class Planctomycetia; order Gemmatales; family Gemmataceae; genus DATGZX01. The sequence continues at coordinate 9,443 of DATGZX010000067.1, read as the reverse complement.
CCGTTCGGCAGCCCACTTCTCGGCGTAGGTCGCGACCGTGCCGTTGAGAGACACCACCCCGTTGGCGGCCGATACCCCGATCTCGCTCGCCGTGACACACGGTTCCCACCTCAGTTCTTCCATGACATCCTTCTGCAATTGCGCGTCCGTCTTCATCGAGAAATCCTCCCGGTAAAACTCGGGCGATCATCCCCGGATTACACATCCGGTTTTGTTGGCTACGCGACGGTTCCTACCTTCGTGCCGGCGGGGCAGATCGTGTCCCGGTGCCCGGGTCCCGGTCGGTCCGCCTGGAGCGAGCAGGAACTCCTCCAGAAGTACCGCCAACCGTGCACCTTGCGAACGATTGCGGTGCGATCAGAAAGGGTTTCGGATCAGCAGCAGCGTCGGCATCACGGTGGCAATTCTCGTTGCCTGGCTTCGTTGCGGGTGGAGCGGGCTTGAAGACCATTGAGAAAACAAACCCACTTTCCGCAAACGGGATCCCTTCCCGGCATTCATGCGATCCAATCCAAGCGCTTGAATCGGCACCATAAATTAACGGTCTTCGGTTCGAATTTTCTTGGCTTTAGTTGAAACCGCGATTAGCGAACTCTCGTACCCGCGGGTTAGTTAGTTGCGAAGGATTGGCTCGTGCCCGTCTCTGGGGAGCAGAGAGTCGGCGGCGATCGGGCTTGTAGTGGGTCTTACCCCGTCGATCAGAAACTTCATTAAGGTTGCACCGACACCCTCCAGGGTACCTCCGCCACCGACTGCTAAGATCTCCGGCATGATCTTTACGCCCCGTTCAGCCAATGCCGTCGTTACGTTGATGATTGCCGTGGGACCCTGGCCGAGCGCACGCACCTGGGCTTCGAATCCTTTAGCCCTGGCCAGTCCCACCGCCTCCACTTCCGCCCCCTTAGCACGCCCGGTCTCGGCGATGTAAGTCGCTTCGCCGTCAGCTTGTCTTTTGCGGGCCGCGGCCGTCTGCGTGGCAATCTCCACGCCGACCTGAGCCTGGGCCAACTGGGCCTGCATGTCGGCCGTGCCCTTGGTCTTCTCCAGGTCGATACGCAGCCGTTGCGCCTCCTGCTGCATCTGGTACGTCGCCTTCTCCTGGTTGGCGATCTCCCGTTGCGTGAGAACCAAGACCAATTCTTTCGGCAGTATCACATCCTGGATGTACACTCCGCGCGTTTCCACTTCGTACTGAGTCAGTTGTGAGCGGATGTGAGCCAGAGCGGCTTGTTGCACTTGCTGACGGGTTTCGATGAACTCGACTGCGGGCATGCTCTGCAGTTTGTCGCGGAAGTGGTTGCCCACAGCTGCTTGCAGCACCTCGTTAACCAGGTTGGCAATCGTGCCGACCATGCTGATTACACGCGGAGCCGACGTGTCGGGCACGTGGATCTGCACAACGAGTTCAATCGTGAAGATGAAGCCTTCGCGGCTCTTGGCAACGATCTGGGACAAGCGCTCGTCGAGTTTATGGGCCTCGCTCACTGCTTCGGACCAGTTGAGGCTCAAAATCGACGTGGGTACCTTCTCGGCTTCGTAACAGCGAGGGTTGATGGCGTACTTGCCGGTTCGCAGCGGCTCCTGCCAGATGCCCCGATGGCCAGGGCGAACGATCGACCCAAACTTGAAGGCGGCCCCGGAGGTGTCCTCGGTCGGCAGGCCGACATAAGCCTTGATGACGGCCACCTCACCTTGCTTGATGACCAGCATCGGAACCTCTTCCACGCGTACCAGGAACGGATTGAGTAGGTACGCCCCATAAAGCAGCGTGTCGTGCTGGAGTCCGATCTTCCCGCCAGCCTTCAAAAACGCATCATAATCTTGGTAATTGTTGTGTTGCACGGACTTCGAACCGATCAAGGCCTCGATGAGCGTCTGATCGGTGGCATGCTCGCCTTCCAGTTTCCTGACGTCCTCAAACTCGCCCAGTCGACCGGCGATGGCGCCGCTCGGCAGCGGCTGCCCTTCGAGCGCGGTAACAATGCCGCAGGTATCGATAACTCCCCCGCCGCCGGCCGAGCGCGGCGTGATCACCGTTACCTTGAGCTGGCTCTCTTCCAAGCCAAATGCTTGGTAGGTGAACTTGCCCTGGGCCTGCAAACGCTGGAACTGTTGGGCCACAGGGATGCCGTAAACGCGCTCCCGAGTAATTACCAGGAAGCCTACCGGATGCACCGGCATGAGACTGCCGGGCGGCAAGACTGGGCGCTGCACGCCTTTCTGTCCGCCGGCTTGCAACCAGGCGTTCAGGTTTGTGATCAGGTTCAAGTCGCTCACGGACTCGGCCGACTTGGCGCCGATCGGCAGAGGTCTGCCAACCTGCGCCACGACCACGCCGATCTCACCGGCCCGAACCTGGACCCATGGGTGCTTCTCCACGGCATAGAGCAGCCACAGCTTGAAATGCCAACCCGGCATCAAGAGATTGGCCTGGTAACCTGGCTCGCCGCGGAAGGCAATTGGGTTGTCATCGGGAAGTTTGCTGAAGGCGAACCGCTTCGTGACCAGCCCGACCTCAGTCGGACCGACGATCCTGATCGAGGGAACCAGCACAATCGCGATGAGAACGGCCAGGGCCGCCAACAACCAATATGACTGCAAGAACGTCACAAATGGCATGATTGTAACTCCTCGATGAGGGAACGGCGATGACGAGACGTTCGCCGCCGCGGGGCCGAGTCCATCGACGGTCCCTGCCGATGACACATGTAGAGGGACGGTCGCTTTTCATAGATCGGTTCGCACTTGTCATGCCGAATGGCAGGCAAGTCAGGCAGAATGCTACAAGCCATTCTTTGGATAAAGCTTACGACGTGCCCTGCGTTGTGCCTGTCCCTAAGCAACAGCTCCCTTCGTCGGAAGTTGCCAAGAGCGATGGGCGAAACCGCACGGGCGAAGAAATCGTGATCGGGCGCCGGTGCCACAGCGGCACGGCCGATGGACATCACCGTTCATGCAAGGGCCCAGCAACTGTATGGCCTCGTTTGTCTTCGCCGCCGTGCCCGGGCAGAGACAGAGCAACTTGTAGAGTGGACTTCCGTGTTCCGCTCATCCGCAGTCACTGGGTCCGTCTACGTCTCGCGATGGTGGGGAACGCTGCGCCCTCGGCGGCCCCCGCGAGAAGTAGGAGGACGGATCGCCCGACATCTCGCTGATCCTGAAAGCGCTCGACCTCAAGGAGCAGCAGAAGGAGGAGATGCACGCGGTCTACCGCGCCAACCCGATCTCGGCGACTACGTTTGCCAGGTTCGCGGATGCGGGGCTGCTTGAGTCCCTCTCCCATCTCGCTTCGGAGGGCACTCTGCCGATCCGCTGCTGCCGAGGCACCGCGGAAGAATCCGAGCGGGCTGAGGCGGCGCTCTCAGGTGCCGGCACCATCATCCTCGAACCGTCCGCGCTCGCCACGCTGTTCTTCAGCGGCGAGTTCGAACAGCCGGGTTGTCTTCTTGGAAGAGATACTTACGATCGCCAATTGCAGGAGCAACGCCTCGACACGTTCCTTTCCAAGACCCTTGAACTTCCCAACGAACCCAAAGCCCCGGTGAACTTGCGCCGCGGTGTACTTGCGGACGAAGAATTGGTCGGGGAAGCGGTTCTCCCAGCTGTCGAGGATCTCGAACTTTCGGGTAGACGTACTTGCTGCAGATTGCCTGGATGGTCGCCGTCCGGCTGGATTGATTTTGCGCAAGGCCTCCAGGGTCTCAGGTCCATCCAGGCCCGGCATCCGGACATCGAGCAGCACCAGGGCGATGCGTTCGCTGTGTTCTTGGTAGAGATCAATCGCTTCCCGGCCGTTAGGGGCCAACCACACATCGAATCCGTTTCGCGGGAAGTGATACCACCCCGAAAGAGCGAGCTAAGCGCCGGAAAGCCGACCGAAAGCGCAAAAAAGGGAGGGGCTAAGTCGCCCCATTCAGCACAGCGATCACTTCCATCACCCTCCCCGTGGGTATCGACATCCAGCTCGGACCGCCACGCATGTCGTTATAAGCCTCTGTCCAAGCCTCTCACTCGAACAGCCCCACGATCCGGCGGACCTGATCCGCGCCGAGCTGACTGACAGCCCCCTTTCTCGCCTCGATGTGGACGAACACGTAGGCCGGTGCCGCTGGTGCAGGGGCTGGTTGGGCGGCCGCAGGGGCAACCACCTGCCTTCCGGCGTTCCGGCCGGCCTTTTTACGGGCAGGCTTCGCCGGCGGTTCTGAGGCTGGCTGGACCGCTTCCCCGCCTTCTTCATCGCCTGCTTCTGCTGGGCGATGTCATTCGCGCTCACCTCGATCCGGTCTTCATTGCGCGCGTCGGAACTGTTGATGAGTTCTGCCAAGTCCTTGTTAGGCGTATGCGCCGGCGTATGCGCGCCCTCGCCGAGAGAGCGAGATCGCGGAAATGCCGTGTTTTGCTGCGTCGGCGCCGGGTGATGGGTAAGGCTCGAAAACCGGTTTGCCCGGATCGCGGTGTGCGCGTCGGTCCGCAAGGCGTCCGCTAGACCTCCGCGCGCAACGCAATTCCGCCAATCTGCTGCGGTCACATCGACAGGCGCAGGCACGCCGATGTCCGTTGCGCGCTCAGGTCCGAAACCCCGCGGTCGATCAGACCGAAGCACCCAACGTCAAGAACCGAATTGGCCTCGGCGTGTCGGCCCGACGCGCGCAACGGAGAAAATGACGGGCAGGGCTCTCGCCGACGAAGGAGGCGGGCTGCTCAGTGACATCCGTTCTGCTCCCGGAGGACTACTGAGGCTTCCGGGAACCCGCTCAGACCCTTGCTTCCTGCTTTTCTGCAGCCGGCTTTTCGCAAGGAGCATGGTCGTTCAGCGTTCTTCACCAGGAGGCACTTCATCCGGTCCGCGGTATGCCTCCTGGCATGGGTGTTCATAGTTCATCAGGTCCATGAACTGGAAGAAGAACGAAGGATCGGACACGAGCCGCATCGGATCGCCGCCGAGATGCCCGATGACGGGTCCGCGGCCGCCCTCTGCGTTGCGAAACTCGTAGATCAGGCGTTCATAGACCGCCTCCCCCATAATCCCGAAGTATCCCACACTGCGGACGACGTTGTTCCGACGGAAGTTCGGATCAGTAAGCATGCAGGCGGAGGATGGCGCACCGAGAGTGTAGTGACGGAGGAAAAGCTCAAGTCGGGATCGCAGTTCCTCAAATACTGTCTGAAGTCGGTTGGAATTCGCATCGGCGATTGCCTGCACGGATTCGTAGTCCTCAAGCTCCTTGCGCAGCCTCTCTGCCTCGGCCTGGTTTCCCTCTTCTTCAGCTCTCTCAGCCATCTGCTCCAGAGCGGTTACCTCGACATCGTTGCCAGTAAGCAAGTCGATGTCCATGCCGTGCCAGAGTTCGCGGCCCACGTCCTTTCGCATCTGAACGAGCCGCCTCTGCCTGTCTTTGATCCAGCTGTTCTTCCAGATGATGGTCAGTTCCCTTTCCTTCAACGCTGCGCGAAAGGGATTCGTGGCGGCAATGTGGAAGACGTAGGGTTCCGGATAAGGGGGATCGCCCCGGTACTCGTAGTACAGCACGTACCCCGAGAGCCCCAGCCGGGATGCCGTGGTGCCAATAAACTCGATGAATGCTCTGGGGTCGGAGACCGGCTCAGGCATCGCGATCTCCAGACAGTCGAAGGCATGGCGCGCGAACTGCGCCAGGGCTCTCTTCTCGCTGAGTTCATCGACTACGTTGATGAGTTCCAGGCGCAAATCCGTGACTGAGGCCAGGTTTCCTTCCTCGTCCTTCCCATACGCCACCTGGCACCTCATGGGCAGGATGGCCCGATTGCCCCACACGATTTCATTGGCAAAGCCGGCGCGGACCGTCGTCCGCCACTCCGTGCTGATGGGCATCCAGACGTGATCCGCTGGGCATAGTCCCCAGAAGCGGTTCTGCAGCCCTTGGGAGTATGCCCCGAGTTCAGTCACCGCCTGCCGCTCGGCTCCTTCGTCCTGCTTGATCTCGGGGACGAAGAAGACGCCCATTTCGTTCTGGATGGTCAGAATGTCCGCGCTCGGCTGCTTGCCCCTGAGGCCGGTCTTCAGAAGCTTGAACTCGGTGCCCAGCAAGCGAAGGTCACGAAAGACGTCCAAGCCCACGAGGTTTCTGCGCGCGATGATTCGCCGCAGGAGGTCGTGAGCCGACGGGCCGCCCTCTCGCGGGTCGATCCTGAAGAAGACTTCCTCACGCCGGCGCAGATCCTCACGAACTTCCTCGACGTTCCGCACCAGGGAGGGCAGGTCGGCAATGCGTTCGGCGAGGTAGTCGCGGATTAGGTCTTCCGCCCGAGCCATGGCGTCTCACCTATCGTCGGAGGCAGGTTCCATTCCCCGCACCCGCTGTCGATTTCTTCCCCCCCTTGCCATGTCTTATTGGTGGAGCATGCCACAGGATTGCCACACAGTTCTAACAGCCGTGCCAGGGGGATTAACCGGCATTGTACACCGGCACAACAAACGCGTCGATGAACGGGCAGGACAGCGGCTCTCCCCGCCGCGAGGCGCGGGGCAGCCAGTTGCAAACGGCCGGCGGATACCGGCTGTGTTCGTTTGCGCAGCGGAGCAGGATTATCGCCTTCCCGCTCTCAGTTTTCAGTGCTCCGGTCACATCGACCGTGTTGTCAGGCGTCGGCTGATCTGCAGCGCGGCAGCTTTGTGGCGAACCAACTCCTGTAAGGCGAGCCAGGCATTCGATAGAATGCCGGGAAGCGTCGATGGGGAGACGCGATATCGCACATGAGGTTATTATGTACCGCATGATCACCGCCGGCTGCGTGCTGGCTCTCGGCCTGTTGACGCCCATCCTAGCTGCGCAAGAGAAGGCCGCGGACAACCCGGCTGTCCAGAAGCTCAACCGCGACATCCCGCGGCACAAGGAGTTCCTCAGACGGATCGAGCAAAGCAAGGGCCTGGGCGACATCATTTTCCTGGGCGACTCCATCACGCACGGCTGGGAAGGCCAAAAAGCCTGGCAGGAACACTTCGGCGCGTTCAAGCCAGTGAACCTGGGCATCGGCGGCGATCAGACCGGCCACGTCCTCTGGCGCATCACCGACGGCCATGAACTCGACCACCTCAGTCCCAAGGCGGCGGTCATCATGATCGGCACCAACAACATCGGCGGCCATAGCGCACAGCAGATCGCCGGTGGCATTACGGCCATCGTCGAGGAACTGAAACGCCAGAAGCCGGACATCAAGGTGCTGGTGTTGGGCGTCTTCCCCCGCGGCAATGCTCTCGATGCCGAGCTGGGCCTAGACCAGATAACCGAGAGCATGAAGCCCATTAACGAGGAGCTGAAGAAGGAGACACCGGATGTGAAGCGCCTGAACGCTCTGGTCCGGAATTTGAGGCAACAACGGGGGACGATTCCGCCCGCGAAGCTGAACAAGAAGGTCGCCGAGATCAACGCCATCATCGCCAACCTGAACGACGGCAATACCGTATTTTACAAGGACATCGGCAAGGAGTTCCTGGACCAGAATGGCGGCCTGTCGGGCGACATCATGCCTGACTACCTGCACCTGAGCGCCAAGGGCTACGACATTTGGGGCAAGGCAATCAAGGCCGATATGGAGAGGCTCGTCAGGTAGGCCGGCCAACCCAGAGGTTCGGAGTCTTCGGGCAACATGCATTTGTTGTCTAAAGATTGCGTGCGGCTGTTCCGACCAGCAACACAATCCCGCACTTCGAGCTCACGATCGGCGGGGACTTGCCGCCGCTGGCGCGCCGGCGTCTCCAATTCCCGCTTCGGCAAGCCGCACGGCCGGTTCCGAGGCCTGGAATACCACCTAGGCGAATGGGGACCGAAAAAAGTGTCGGTGGGGTGGTCCCAGTCTTCCCGCCGACCGAGCGGCCCAGCCCGATCTCACTGGGCGCCCGCAGCGTTGCGCGCTTCGGTCCGAAACACCGAAGTGTTCTGAGGGCGAAAGCAGGCGTGAACCGAAGACCCCTCGGCCTATGCCTCTTGATCTCGATTCCACGACGGAATTGAGAAGGGAGCCATTTAGTGCGATTCGGGTCCATTACCCCTGTCCGGACCAACGTCGGGGCTTCCCTTATCAGCTCGCCGGCACCAGGATCGAAATCACCAACGCATCTGCACAGTCTGGCGACCGCCCCAACCGCTTGACTATGACCTCTGTGGGCTCGATCTTGATCCCCTGCGTGGTCATGCTCCAGCGTGGTGCGGTTAAATCCGAGAGCAACTCCTGATCAGGCGGCAGCATTAAGCCTTCACCCCGTTCCAGGTCGAGCAAATCGCGGAGGGTATGCAAGGCTCCAAAACATCGCTGGTTCAATTGCGGTCGCCCCGACTGCCTTGGTTTGCCATTCATACAGTCCCGTGACGTGAGACCCTCGTGAATTCTGAGATCAGCGGCTATTTCGCGCGACGAAGCGGGTAGAATGGCACTTTCGTTAGACGCGAGGAATCACAGGATGCTGTTCACTTATGCGATTTTCCTGACCGCGTTGGCCGCTGCGGACCCGGCGGACCTGATCGTCCTCAACGCCAACGTGCTCACCATGGACGCGAAACTCCCTGCCGCAGAGGCCTTTGCCGTGAGGGCGGGAAAATTCGCGAGCGTCGGCTCGAACGCGGAGATCAAGCTACTGGCCGGCCCGAAAACGCGCGTACTCGATCTCGGTGGCAAGACCGTCGCGCCAGGCTTCATCGACGCGCACGCGCACCCGCGGCCAATTTACGACGAGGATTCCCTGTGGTATGACATCCCGGCGGGGCCCGACCAGGTCAAGACCATGCAAGCCTTGATCGCGGCAATCCGGCGAAAAGCGGTCAAAACTCCCAAGGGAATGCTGATCACGGGCACCGGTTACCAAGAGACAAAGTTGGGACGGCATCCCACCCGGCAGGACTTGGACAAGGCGACAACCGACCATCCCGTTCTGATCAGGCATTCGAGCGGGCACCTGAGCGTGTGTAACTCGGCCGCCCTTGAAATCGCCAAGGTCACCAAGAACACGCCCGACCCCAAAGGCGGGGAGTTCCAGCGCGACGAAAAGGGTGAACCGACGGGATTGTTGAAGGAACGGGCGGCGGGGATCGTCCGGTCCGCCGCCCCGCAGCAGGAAGTGCCCGATTCCGACAAGGTAGCCGGCTATCGAGCCTGTCTTCGCTCGTTCCTTGCCAATGGATTAACGGGCGTACACGTCGCCGGAACTGACCCGAGGAGTGCACAGTTGATGACCGCCGCGCGCCGCAAGGATTTTCCGGTGCGTCTTTATATCATGCTGCGGGAGAGTGACATCGATCGGGCCGTGGAACTGAAGCGGACCACGGCCGCTGACGAGTGGGGCGTTCGCTACGGAGCAATCAAAAGTTTCTATGGAAATTCGTTGTCCGGACAGACCGCCTGGCTTTACGAACCGTACGCCAATCAGGCCGACTACTTCGGCCTACCCCCAGCCCGCTCCCGCGCCAGTC
>DATGZX010000066.1:0-3878 GCA_035296965.1 Gemmataceae bacterium | reverse complement strand
ATGGATCATCCAGGATTCACACGAATAACATGAATGCTCAACCGCCGCCTTGACGCGACACGATCTTTTCCGATGGTTTGACGTCTTTCGTTGGGGCGGACTCATCGGCTCTATTTGGGTGCGGAGAGGCGGCGCATGAGTAGGGCCCGCGATTGCTTCAGGGCCTTGGCGGCGTCGCGTGCGTTAGCGAACGCCTCCTCGATGGTCTCGGCCTGCGTGATCAACTCTGGGTTGAGAGGCGAAGTCACGATGTAACCGCCCTCCTCCGCCTCTTCCAGGTTCAGCACCATCTTGCCATCGCTCACTGTGTATCGCTTGCTCATGAACAGCTCCCGATCAACCTTGAGTCCGCAACCGTATCCCTGCCTGTTCTTTTTCCACGACTCATCCTACATCATTGGTCGGCCATCCACGTTTCACTGGTGGCCTACTTCTTTCTCGCGGCTTGTTTCTGAGCGATGGTCAGGTGAACATCATTCACCCGATCTCCCTTGAAGGTACCGCCGGGCCAGAACCAGGGATACTCCTCCTGGGGACGCTGGGGTTCGTTCCCCCGGTCCTTGGTCCACTTGATGTTCGGGTTCTTACGCAGGATGCCGGCCTCGACGAAGGGGCGGATGTTCATCCGGACGCCGTCGTTGAGGTCCGGGTTCCAGCCGATCGCTTGCTCGGAGTGGGGCTTCCAGCGCACGAAGATATCATAAGGCGGCTCGCCGGCCAGGATGAGCTTGAGCTTTTCCTGTAGTGCCTGGGCGGCAGCCAGACGCAGATCGGCCCCCACGCTGTCGGACCTGCTTTGGGCGGTAATCCAGCCGCCGAGGTACGAGTAGGTGAGGTTCTCCAGTGCCTTGTGGTCGAGCTTGTGGTAGTTCACCAGGACTGAGAAGCCGTCCCTGCGCCCGTCCCAGATGTGCCAGATGAACGGGCGGTTGTGAAATCGCTTGCAGTGCTGCTCGAAGAACTGGTTGCGAAGCCAGTCATCGAGTGAGGTGCCGGATTTCGCGCCGGATTCGACCAGCAGCCTGTGCTCCATCGACGCAGACCATTCCGAGCCGAACGCGATCCGCAAGACCTCGCGCAACCCACCGGCGGCAGGGTCATCGCTCCTCACGGCGGGGATGGGAACGATGCCGTCGGCATCAGCTAGGGCGTCGAGGCTGTCCGGCTCCTGATCGGGCCAGCGATAGCCGAGCAAACGTGCAACAGCGACTTGCAGCGGGTCAGCCGAGCCGTTTACATGGCCCTTGAATAGCCACTGTGTCGGGTCAGCTGAATGGGGATCTGGTAGACCGTTTGGATAACTTTCAGCGACCACGGACTGCCAGTAAGCAAGATCAAATGGAATTTTGACGAGACTGCCACATGTCACTTTGATCGAATTATCAAAAGCGCGAATTGATGGCGCAAATGCCGCACTCGAACAAAAACACCAGAGACTTTCCAAGTGTTCTGGATGTTCTGGGATAATGACCGAAGCATTCTCGTCGAACGCGTGGCCTAGATAGAGAGTGCAAGGCAATTCGTTCATCTGCCCCACGAGAACTCCTCGTTTGCCCCATTCGCTAACGCCCGCGCGCCATTTGCCGCTTGTATAACCTTGTGCCTCTTTGGCGGCCATTAAATCCGCGAGTGAGCCGCTTCCTTTCTCCCATCGGACGGCAAAGGAACATCCGCCGTAGAGCGTAGTTTGCTCCGGGGTTGATTGCTGAAACACCCATGTCTCACCGTCAGGGACGATCTCCCACCAATTACGGCAAAATCGAAGTGAATCGAACGTGCCGATTCCATGTGAGGAATGCGCCAAACTCGATAGGAGGCTTCCCACATTAACAACGTCCAGGTTTAGCCGAGCATCGGGATTTAACAACTGGTCGGACTGTGAAATAGTCTTAATCGTAGAAGTCAAAAGTAGATTAGATTTGCTCGCCGAGTACTTCTCTCCCGATGCATCCAGCCCTACCAGTTCATGCCCGTCCATCGGCTCGACCGCCGACAGGATCATGAGTGTGACGTTTACGACCTCGCCGCTAATGGTCTCGAACGCACCCGGCCCGAGTTTCACCACCACGTTCCACTTCACTTGCCGCAGCATCCAATCCCGGAGTCCTTTGTACGACCCGAGGAAGAGCCAGTTCTGCGGCGTCACAAGGGCCGTCGATCCACCCTCTGCGCAATACTCCAGGCACCGCTCGACAAACGCCGTCGCCAGGTCGGCTTTTGCTGCCGGATGAACATCGGCAAGGTACGTACGCATGGTCTCATCCTGCTTGCCGCGTGCGAGGTACGGGACATTGGTGGCGACGAGGGTGAACCGCCGCGCCATCAGCGAAGCCGCCACTGCGATCCCCTGCGCCGCCACGCCAACGGCTGATCTCTCGGGGTCGGCCTGCGTCTCGGCCTTCCTCAAGGCACGGTCGAGCGAGCCGCGCAAGGGGTCGAAACCGGTCTGGAAGATCGACTCGGCGATGGCCCGAGGGTTGATGAGCGAGCCGAGGGTCGGGGCACGCAGGAAATCATCGTAGAGGAAGCCCATCGCCGCGACGAAGTTCTTGTCACCGTTGGCGAACTTCACCCAATCCGCCTTCGACCCGACCACTCCTTGACCTGAGCAGGCGATGTTCAGAGGCGGCAGCGGACGATAACCTCCTGCGTCCGGGTACTTCCAGGCGGCCAAGGCCAACGCGAAAGCGGCGATCTGCGTGCAACGCGGGTCGAGTTCCAGGCCGAAGAGGTTGTCCCGGAGGACGGCCTCGCACGCCTTCTCTGCGGTCAGCTTTTCATCGTGCATCCGCAACGGCATGAGCAGATTGAAAGCCACCACCAGGAAATGACCGCTGCCGCAACAGGGGTCGAGCATCGTGAGCTCGGCGAGCGTCTTTGGCCAGCCCTCGAACTTGCCGGCAGCGGGCCTTCCATCGTCGCGCCAGCGCAAGTAGTCCAACTTGACGGGTGACTGACCAGCGGAAACGCCCGCGCCGCACGGCGGCCCCTGGACGCCGTTCCGGCCGCACCACCACGCACCGATCGTGTTGTGAAGCAGGAACTCCACCATGTAGTGTTCGGTGAAAAGCTGCGTGACGGCTGAGAGCGTGCGCCCGTCGATCTTGGCACCGCTCTTGTTGACCTCTTCCTTTTTCTTCGACTGCCAGAACTGGTACACCCATCCCAGACTGTCGTCGGCGACGAAGGTTTTCTGAGGAAGGCTGGCGAGCAGTTTCTCCAACTTCAGCCGTTGCTCAGGCGCGAACTCGACCTCCAGCAAGGCGTCATCGGTTCGAAAAATCTGCGGCAACATCCGGCTGGCGTAACGCGCCGCCAGGACGAAGCCGTTCGGGGCCGGTGGGTCGGTATCCCTGGCCACTTCCTCGCAGTCTTCCAGACTGACGGCCACGCCGTCCGGGTTAATCAGCAGGTGATTCTCGGCCAGGAACCGGGCGAATAGCATCCGGTGCCAGTATTCGTAAGCCAGTTCCTGGGTCAGGTGGTCAATGGACTGGGTTTTGTCGGCAGACTCGACGTCACCTGCTTGCTTGCCTCTCGCCCGCAGCCATTTTCTGGCATTCTTGTCGGCGTCGTTGAAGTGGCCAAACGGTTTGGCCTGATCGACGGCCCTTTTCTGCAATGCCGATAGAGCCGCCTCCTCCGCCCGGTCCCGGGCCAGGATGCACACGTTCTCAAGCTGCTTGCGTAGGTCAGTGGCCAGTGGGGGCATTGCTCTGCTCGGTATTATCAGTTGGTTTCTTCAGTTCCACGACGAATGCCTTGAAGTTGCCCACTCCGGGCAGCCGCTGGAGCGTGGGGTTGATCCCGGCAATTCTCCAGCCCAGATCCAGTAATCGATTGAGCTCGGCGAGCGACTGCGAGTCGGCCCGGCCATC
>DATGZX010000065.1:0-3481 GCA_035296965.1 Gemmataceae bacterium | reverse complement strand
AACGTTCCGAGCATAATGCATGACTGCTGTCCTCGTTTTCAAGCGCTGCGTCGAGGCGATCCGACAGGGATCGCTGATCGAACGCGTCAGCGCCACGGATAAGGAATACCACTTTCAGAATTGGTTTCGAGCGAGATTGGCAGAGACGGGGTTGAACTTCGAAATCGGCGGCCGGAACAGCTACCCCGACTTCCGCATGGTCGCGACCACCGAAGGTTACGAGCTGAAAGGACTGGCGTATCCGGGCCGCGACGCCAGCTTTGACAGCAACAGCCAGGTTCCGTCAGGGTTTCACAACGGCAGAACCGTCTACTACGTCTTCGGGCGCTACCCGAAGAAACCGGACGGCAATTCCTATCCCGTGCTTGACCTGGTCATCTGCCACGGCAATTTCCTGAATGCTGATCACGAATATACGCATAAGAACAAGAGCGTCAAAGGTTTCGGCAGCTACGGCGACATCCTGATCCGCGATCGGAAAATGTACGTCGTCCCGACGCCCTTCCGGCTGGTCGAAGGAGTCGCGCACCAGCAGACGATGATCGTTCCTGCCGATACCACTCTGGACGGCGAGTTCATCGAGGTGGGAGAGCTTCGGCGATGCGAAGCCGACGAGCTGATTATCGGCTACTCTTTCGATCTTCAAACCAATGAGATCATGCCCAAAAAGGTGCCAAACCCAGGTGCCGGCCGCGAGCATGTTTTTCGCGCCTGGCGATTGAAAGGGTCCGTTGCGGACCTGGTCTCCATGCGCAACCTTCGGGTGGATGCGGAGATCCCCGAAGCCGACGATGAAACCGTGGAAGAATAGCATGCGCCTAATCGAATCGGATGCGTTCCCGTTCGAGTTCCTTTCCCAGCTCGCAGAGCGTGAGAGCTGGCGGAAGGAAGTCCATCGCCCGATCTACCACGTCCATAAATGGTGGGCGAAGCGCCTCGGATCGGTGTTTCGCGGCATCCTTCTTGGCGCCAAGCTGCCCGAGGACCACGATCTCGCCAAGGAGTTCTATCAAACCCAGCACTTTGCAAACGTGACGGTATTCGACCCCTTCATGGGCTCCGGTACAACGATCGGCGAGGCCCACAAGCTCGGCCTTACGGCGATCGGCCGGGACATCAATCCGGTTGCCGTCGAAGCGGTGCGCACGGCCCTGGGCCCGATGGATAAAGATAGCCTGAAGCGCGCCTTTCGGGCCTTATCGCAAGGCGTAGGAGAACGAATCCGAGACCTTTACCGATCGAAGGACTCGAAGGGTTTGCCTTGCGACGTACTCTATTTCTTCTGGGTCATGCAGGCGCCCTGCCTCCAATGCCACACCCCTGTCGATCTTTTCCCATCCTGGGTCATCGCACGGAACGCTTACCCCAGCCGGAAGCCGGAAGTCCAGATCCTTTGCCCCTCGTGCGGAGACATCTTTCCGGGCCTTCATGGCCAGGAGACGGCGACCTGCCGCTCATGCGGCACGGAATTCAATCCCGCGCATGGCCGAGCGAAAGGAGCCAAGGCCACTTGCGGGCACTGCGCCCACAAGTTCATGATCCTGGACGCGGTCGCTTCGACCGACGTGCGTCCCCGATTCAGGCTTTACGGCAAACTTGTGCTCACGCGCGGCGGGGCCAAGGAATATCGACCCGCCACACCCGAAGACCAGGCGGCATACCGGGAGTGTTCGGCAAGACTCCGGGAGGAAGCTGAGCGAGGTCAGGTCCTGCTGCCCAGGCTCGCGCTGGAGAACGGTCACAACACGCGCCAGGCCATGAGCTATGCCTTCACGGCCTGGCGTGATTTCTTCAACGACAGGCAGCTTCTGGCCTTGGGTTGGCTCCATGCCGCGATCACCCGAATTGCCGACGCACCAGCGAGGGCTGCTCTCCTGACGCTCTTCTCCGGCGTGCTTGAATTTAATAACCTGTTCGCATCTTACAAAGGAGAGGGCACGGGTGCCGTCCGGCACATGTTCTCGCACCACATCCTCAAGCCGGAGCGGACGCCCATCGAGGCGAATGTCTGGGGCACTCCGAAAAGCTCAGGCTCGTTTTCCAATCTCTTCCGTAGCCGCTTGCTGCGGGCGGTCGAGTACCGACTGACGCCCACGGAGGTCAACGGCACCGGCACCGCCAAAGGCCGAATATGCTCGCCACCT
The DNA here is from genome assembly GCA_035296965.1 of Gemmataceae bacterium. Taxonomy (GTDB): domain Bacteria; phylum Planctomycetota; class Planctomycetia; order Gemmatales; family Gemmataceae; genus DATGZX01. Next base: position 1,337 of record DATGZX010000065.1, on the reverse strand, counting down.
TTCGCCGGCCAAGTCGAGGACCAATGGCCTAGCGACGGCCGGTTCGCCGAGCGAGCCGTTTATCTTTCAAGCGGCGACTCCGCAGCCACAGGCCTGCCCGCCAAGAGCATCGATCTTGTCGTCACCGATCCGCCCTTCTTCGATAACGTCCATTACTCAGAACTCGCGGATTTCTTCCACGCCTGGCAGCAACTGGCGCCCAACGCTCCCCCAGGCAAGGGCACGACCACACGTAGCCCCTTGGAGGTCCAGGACTCGCACGCCGACCACTTCGCCGCCAAGCTGCAAAACGTCTTCCGCGAGTGCCGGCGCATTCTCAAAGACGATGGCCTGCTGGTTTTCACCTACCACCATTCCCGCGATGAGGGATGGAAGGCCCTTGCCGACGCCGTTCTCGGGGCTGGTTTCACCGTCGTTAATTCCCAGCCGGTAAAGGCCGAGATGTCGGTTGCCACGCCCAAATCCCAGGCCAAGGAACCGATCCAGCTCGACATCATCATCGTCTGCCGCAAGGAAGGCATAGCTGAGTCCCACCAGCCTTCGGTCAACCAAGCGATCGAATCCGCCAAGGTCAAACTCAGACGGCTTCTCGCGGTGGGGCTTGATCTCTCACGCAATGACCGGAGAATCGTGCTCTTCGGCCAGCTTCTAACGACCATTAGGTCTCCCGAAGACGCGGAACAGTTCGTGATTCACGCGGAGACTGACCTTGAGATCATCGAGCCCGCCATCCCAGCCATTAGGCCATCAGTCCAGCTATACTTGTTCAATTAACGCCTGCATCTCTCATTCCCCATCACCTCTACTTGTTAAACTCAACGTGGTAGCTTGGACCTCCTTCAAAGGGAAAAGTCGTAGCGCGGCAAGATGCCCAGTCTGCGAAGAGCCGGTTTGCCTGGGTCGGGGCCTTGCGGGGTCAATTCCGGTAAACGGTTTTCGCGGGACATGCATCCGATTCTTCGGCAGGACTGCTCGGCCCGACACGAGACAGCCCGCCTTCTTCCGAGCAAGCTGCGACCACGCCAGCACTCGGCTTGCGGCAACTTGAAGCGGCCCAGGTGACAGAGCAATCTGGTAGAACCGGCGCCAGGCCCATTGCAGTCCGAACCCCGATAAGGCTGGACGGGCGGTCGCTGAGACTGTCCCACGATCATTGGCGAGGAAACGACGATGCCCCTGCATTCGATTCGCGTGGTTGGTTCACCAGCGGATGGGAAGGCGGTGGGGATACTGTTCGCTCGGCAAGTCTGGCAACCTGCGTGACCTTCTGATATGTCCGATTGCGGGCACGACCGCGACATCGCTCATCGAAGGGAGTCCGGCATAGGAGAAATCGT
>DATGZX010000064.1:0-40670 GCA_035296965.1 Gemmataceae bacterium | reverse complement strand
GCGCCGCGGCGTTTGAGTTGTTTGCGCAGCCGCGCGCGCGCGAAGGCCACCAGGCGCTCCCGGCGGCGCTCGTGCGTTCGCCACAGCTCGGCATCGGGAATATGGTCTACCCTCTTCCAGATGCCGTAGTCGGCCGGCCGCTCTTCCCACTGGATGCCCAAGTAGCGGTCGTAGAGCTGAGATAACTCCGGGGCCAGCCAGCTGCGCGTGTGCACGCCGTTCGTGATGGATGCGATGGGTATCTCCGCTTCCGGCAATTCCGGCCAGATGTTCCGCCACATCTTGCGCGAGACGCCGCCGTGCAGTTTGCTGACGCCGTTCGTCGTGTTGGCAAGACGAATCGCCAGGACGGTCATGCAAAAGCCTTCGTTTTCGTCGCGGGGATTCTGCCGGCCCAGGCCAAGAAACTCGTTGCGGTCGATCTTGAGCTGCTGGATATAGCCCGAGAAATAGTGGTCGACGAGCGGCGTCGGAAACACGTCGTTGCCCGCCGGCACGGGCGTGTGGGTTGTGAAACAGGTGCCGGCGGAGACGGCTTCGCGCGCTGCCCAAAACGTCAGGCCCTTTTCTTCCATCAGGACGCGCACGCGCTCCAGCCCGCAGAAGGCGGAGTGGCCTTCGTTCATGTGGCAAACCGTCGGCACCTTGCCCAGCGCGCGCAGGGCGCTGATCCCGCCGATGCCCAGTACCATCTCTTGCCGGATACGTGTGTCGTTGTCCCCGCCGTAGAGCCTGCCGGTAATCTGGCGGTCGTCCGGGTTGTTCTTGGGAATGTTCGTGTCGAGCAAATAGAGAGGCACGCGCCCAACCTGGATGCGCCAGATCCGTGCCCAGACCTCGCGCCCGGGAAAGGGGATACTGACCATCAGCGGCGCCCCGCCATCACGGGTCTCAGGGATGAGCGGCAAATTGAAGAAGTCGTTCTCGGGGTAGCTTTCCTGCTGCCAGCCGTCCACGTTCAAGTACTGGCGAAAATAGCCCTCCCGGTACATGAGCCCGACGCCGACCAGGGGAAGACCCAGGTCACTGGCCGCCTTGAGGTGGTCGCCCGCCAACACTCCCAAACCGCCCGAGTAGATAGGGACACTCTCGTGAATGCCGAATTCCGCGGAAAAATACGCGACCCGGAAATCATCGGGCGCGTGATACGTTTCCTGGAACCAGGTCGCGCTGGTCATGTAGCTATTGAGGGCGTCCTCCACCCGGTCGAGATGTACCAGGAAGCCGTCGTCGTGGAGAAGCTGTTGCAACCGAGCCTGGTCAATGCCGCTCAGAAGCTTGACAGGGCTGTTCTCCAACGATTCGAAAAGATCGTCGTCAATTCTGCGGAACAGAGACACGGCCTCGTGGTTCCAGCACCACCACATGTTGTAGGCAATCTTCTGCAACGCCTGGAGCCGATCGGGCAGGTGCGGCAATACGGTGAACGTGCGTATCGAACGGCCAGCCATTATCACCTCTTCGCTATCGGGGGAAATGGGAATTGGGAGAAAGGATTCGCGATCCCCCGTTGCATGGGAATTAACCCGGCCGGTGGGAGGTCGGGAAATGGCAATTCCTATACCATTTGCTGCGTAAAACTCTCTCGATCAAGCGTAGCATACCGGGAACAGGCAGATTTTCAATCGCGATTTCCCTATCTTAATCATAGGTGAAAACGTACCGGTCGGGAAAGGAGAGACTTCAGAGTGCGAACGATTATCACCGGTGGAGCTGGATTCCTCGGGTCGCATCTCTGCGACCGCTTTCTCGCCGAGGGGCACGAGGTAGTCTGCGTCGACAACCTGATTACGGGCCGGACCTCCAACCTTGCCCATCTGCGGGACAATCAACGCTTCTCCTTTATTCACCACGACATCTGTCACGCGCTGGAGATCGAAGGCGAGGTGGACAACATCCTGCATTTCGCGTCGCCGGCGAGCCCAATCGATTATTTGCGCCACCCCATCCCAACCCTTAAAGTCGGTTCGTTGGGTACCCACAACAGCCTGGGCCTGGCGAAATTCAAGCAAGCCCGTTTTCTGCTGGCGAGCACCAGCGAGGTCTACGGCGACCCGGAACAGCATCCGCAGCGCGAAGATTACTGGGGCCATGTAAATCCCATCGGCGTCCGTGGCGTCTACGACGAAGCCAAGCGTTTCGCCGAGGCGATAACCATGGCCTATCATCGCTTCCACGGCGTGAACACACGCATCGTCCGAATCTTCAACACCTATGGGGAACGCATGCGGCTCGATGACGGGCGTGTGTTGCCAAATCTCATGGGTCAGGCGCTGCGGGCCGAACCGCTGACCGTTTACGGCGATGGCTCGCAGACGCGCAGCTTTTGTTATGTGTCCGATCTGGTTGACGGGATCTATCGTCTGCTCCTGGCCGATTTTCACGAGCCGGTGAATCTCGGCAACCCCAACGAGGTCTCCATCCTCGATTTTGCCCAGGAGATTCTCGAATTGACCGGCAGCGCCAGCGAACTGGTCTTCAAGCCGTTGCCCCAGGACGACCCCAAGGTGCGCCGGCCGGACATCGATCGTGCACGCCGCGTGCTAGGTTGGGAGCCGAAAATAGATCGACATGAAGGGCTTTCGCGCACGCTGAAGTATTTCCGCGCGCGCGTTGCCGACAACGCGTAAGAGCTGCTTAGGCGAACGGCAGGTAATAATCACCCCTCTCCCCGGAGTACCGGGGCGAGGGGAGAACAATTGCTGCCGTTCGCCTCATTTGGCCAACATCCCATTAGCAGCCCCTCCGTTCGACGCCGAAGCGCGGCAGGGGATGGGAAAAGCATCGAGGAATGAGGCGCTTCACCATTCCTTATTTGTCTTCGGCTTTTTTCGGCTGATTGGGATCCATCTGGGACAGAATGTCGCGCAGGTCTCCTGACTTGGGCGGCTGCCAGGTGAGGTCTTCGAAATCCTCGAGGACCGGAATGGGCTCGTCCTCTTCATCGACGAGTTGGGCCTCCAGGGGAGCCCCACTAGCCCCTTCCGAAACTAGTTCCGTCTCCTCGTCCGCCAGGGGCAGCTCGTCGACCTCTTCATCGATTTCAGCAACCGTGAGTTCTTCGCCGGCATCGTCGGGCTCGGCGAAGGCAAGTTCCTCGACATCCTCTTCCACCGATTTTGCTTCGGTGGTCTGTTCGAGGCGATGGAGGGCTTCTCGTGACAGCTTGTAGTCGACGACGAAACGCAATGGTCCAACTTCCAGCCGATCACCAGGCCGCAGGACCTGTTTGCCGACCACGCGCACACCGTTCACAAAAGTGCCATTCACGCTGTCGAGATCCTCAATCATGAGGTAATCGTCGCTGACGCTGACAACGCAGTGCCGCCTACTGACTGCTGAAGACACGATCCGCAGATCGCAATCCTGGCGGCGGCCGATGATGGTTTCACTTGACTGGATTTGAAAGGCACGTTTTTGCGTTTTGCCCTTCTCCACAACAAGTCTGGCTTCCATGGCTGGCATATCTCGAGAAGGTTGAGCTGGGGGTATGCACGAATCAAATTCTGCACAGTGATCTTAAACATCAGCTGGCAAAGGAACAAGGGTTAACTGAGCGGCGCTGTTTGCGTTTCGCACCCGCTTGTGGGGGCGGGCAAAACACTAGCAGCATGACAGGTCCTTGGGAAATCCACCTGCGCGCACCATACTTGACCTGTCTTGGGTACGGCTGCGCGCCCGGTGCACCTGATCTTTCTTCCGGGCTGCTGCACAGAAAAGCCTTAACGAGATCGAGTAGAATGATACTTCTGATCGTTTAAATAGCCGCACCTGGCGCTTCGTTCTCTCTTTCCTTACGCCTATTCTTCTTAGGTGGCCTTTATGGCTGGGGAACCAAAAGCCGAGAGCCAGTCGTTGGAACGCTATCGCGACTATCTGCGCCTGCTGGCGCGGCTTCAGCTGGACGCAGGACTGCAAAGTAAGCTGGATCCCTCGGATGTGGTACAGCAAACGCTTCTCGAAGCTTACCAGGCCATGCCTGGGTTCCGAGGGCAAGGCGATGCCGAGCTGACCGGGTTCTTGCGGCGCATCCTGGCCAACAACCTGGCCGATGCTGCACGCCGCTTTCACGCCGGCGCCCGCGATGTCACGCTGGAACAGTCGCTACAGGCCGGAATCGAGCAATCCTCCTCGCGATTGGAGGCGTGGCTGACGGCCGAGCAGTCGTCACCCAGTCAGCAAGCCATGGACCGCGAACAATTACTACGGCTGGCCGCGGCCCTGGCAGAGCTGCCGGCCGATCAACGCAAGGCGGTGGAACTGCACCACCTCAAGGGCTGGTCTTTGGCGGACGTCGCCCAGAATATGGGCCGCAGCAAGCCTGCCGTCATGGGCCTCGTTTTCCGGGGGCTCAAGAAGCTCCGCGAACACCTCAACACCAAAGAGGCTGGGCCGAGCCATGACGCCTGATTTCACGAAATCCGCCGACAGAGAGGAACGGCTGCACGAGATCCTTGTGCGCTATGTGGATGCCCTGGAGAAAGGTCTTCAGCCGGACCCTAAGGAATTCATCACTCAGTATCCCGAATTCGCGGCGGACCTGGAGGAGTATTTCGCCGGTCTGCGGCAACTCGATCAGCTGGCCGCGCCGCTGCGCGGGCTCGTGAGCGCTCCCGTCGCACGCCAGCTCGGCGATTTCCGCCTGCTGCGCGAAGTCGGCCGCGGCGGGATGGGCATCGTCTATGAGGCGGAGCAGATTTCCCTGGGCAGGCGAGTTGCTCTTAAAGTCCTCTCCTTTGCCGCCGTGCTCGACTCCAAGCACCTTCGGCGTTTTCAAAACGAGGCGCAGGCGGCCGCCCATCTCCATCACCACAATATTGTTCCTGTCTATGCGATTGGGTGCGAGCGGGGGGTGCATTATTTCGCAATGCAGTTCATCGAAGGGCAGGCGCTTGACGGCGTATTGCGCGAGATGCGCGAGCGTGAAACGACGCCCCCAGGACTGGAAGCGGGCGCGAAACGCGCAAGCGATGCCCGCGGTGGCCCAATACCTGCATCCACCGCGGAGACGACGCAGGTGCGCGCGCTTCTCTCCACCGAACGATCGCAGGGGAAATCCGAGTACTTTCGTATGGTCGCGCGTTGGGTAATCCAGGCCGCCGAAGCCCTGGAGCATGCCCACCAACAGGGCATCATCCACCGGGACGTCAAGCCAGCCAACTTGATCGTGGATGACAGTGGCCATTTGTGGATGACTGATTTTGGCCTAGCCCATTATCAAACCGACCTTGGCCTGACGATGACAGGCGACCTCGTCGGGACGCTGCGCTACATGAGCCCCGAGCAGGCGCTAGCCAAACGCGGCATCGTGGACCATCGCACCGACATCTACTCCCTGGGCGTGACGCTGTACGAACTGTTGACCCTGCAACCCGCCATTCCCGGCGAAGACCGCCAGGAATTGCTCCGGCAAATCGCCTTCGCTGATCCTCGCCCTCCCTCCCGGCTGCGCAAAGGGATTTCCGCCGATCTTGAAACGATCGTCCTGAAGGCCATCGCCAAGGAAGCGGAAGGCCGATACTCGACCGCCAGAGAGCTTGCCGACGATTTGCAGCGTTTCTTGGCTGACCGCCCAGTCCTTGCCAAGCGGCCCACGCTGGCTCACCGCTTGCGGAAATGGCTCGGCAGGCACAAAGCGATGACTGCCGGGGTTATCACCATGCTGCTGCTTGCGACCGTATGCCTGACGATCAGCACTGTGCTGATCTGGAGAAGAGAGGAGCAAACGCGACGAGCGCTGGGCGAGTCCCAGATCAGCCAGCATGAAGCGGAGGAACAGAGCATGCTGGCGGAGCAGCGCGAGCGGCTTGCGCGCCGTTATCTGTACGCGGCGGATTTGAACCTCGCGTACCAGGCGTGGGACGGGCAGCAAGTAGCACGGGCCCTGCGGCTCCTGGAACGGCACCGGCCCGAGCCGGGGCAAGAGGACCTGCGCAGCTTCGAGTGGTATCACCTCCTGAGCGTTGCCTCCCAGGGTCGGTACTTGACTTTCCGCGGGCAGAGCAAATCCGTTGTCGCGCTAGCGTTCTCACCGGACGGCAAACAGGTCATTTCCGCTGGCGAAGACGGAGAGGCCTGGTTGTGGGACACAGCCTCGGGACAAGGGCGTGTGCTCATTCGGACAGATCCAGCCAAGATCCAAGCGGTGGCGTTCGCCGCAGACCCACAGACAGTGGTGCTTGGTCTGGAAAACGGCAGGATCATTCTCTGGGACTTCTTCAAGGATAGGGAACGTGCCGTCATTCGAGCGAATCAACCTCCTTTCAAAGGGCTTGCCTTAACTCCCGACGGCAAGAAGCTGGCAGTGGGAAGCGCCGGTCAGGTTGAGTTATGGGACATTGCAGCCACTAAGTTGCTCGCGTTCTTGCGCGACCCCGCCACCGAAATCTACTCAGTCTACTCAGTCGCTCTTTCTCCTGACGGTCAAAACGTCGCTTCGGGCGGTAGCGACGGCCGCGTCCGGTTGTGGAAGGCGCCTTTCGGGGGACCCCCGACGGTTCTCGGCCGTCATCGGGCTTACGTCATGGACGTGAGCTTTTCGCCTAATGGGCGCAAGCTGGCTTCCGCGTGCGACGACGGCAGCCTGATGCTGTGGGACCTGGCAAGCCGACAAGGTGTGCAAGCCAAGAACCTGCACACAGGCTCTGCCCACAGCGTGACATTTTTTCCAGACAGCGAGCGACTGGTCTCCTGCGGCGAGGACGGGACCGTGCAGATTTGGCAGATTGGCGAAGCCGAAAGGATTGTCCGCGGCTGCTCCCAGGAAATCTATGTCGTAAGCGTTTCGGGCGATGGCAAGACCCTGGCCACCGGCCAGGCCGACGGGACGATTAGCCTTTGGCGCACGGCTGACATGTCCGCGGAAAAGGACATCCTTGCGCAGGGCCAACTGGTCAACTCAATCGCCCTGAGTCGCGACAATCGAATGTTGGCTACCGCTGGCGTTTCCAAGGGAGGGGGAAGTCAGGTCAAGCTCTGGGAGGTGGCGCGGTCGAAAGAAGCAGGAAGCTGGCAGGCATCCAGGAAGCCCCTGCATGGCTTGTGCTTTTCGCCGGACGGACAGGTTCTGGCATGTGCGGGCGATGAAGGCATCGTCCAGTTGTGGGACCTGGCGACGCACCGTTTGACTGCAACATTTCCCGGCCACCCGGGCGGGACCTGGTGTGCAGCGTTTTCTCCAGAAGGTCAAACGCTCGCCACAGCGGGGTACGGCGACAATTTGGTGAAGTTGTGGAAAGTTGCAACCGGACAGTGTTTCGGAGAGCTACGTGGGCATGCGCAGCGTGTCTGGTCGGTCGCCTTCTCGCCCGACGGCCGCAAAGTCGCCTCGGGAAGCCGGGACAGCACGGCCAAGATATGGGATCTCGCAGACCTCCAGCACCCCACAACCCTCTCCGGGCATAAGGCATGGGTCTGGGCAGTCGCCTTTTCTCCCGATGGGCACCTTTTAGCTACCGCCTCCCAGGACCGTACCATCGGGCTCTGGGATACGACGACGGGCCAGCAGCGTACCTCGCTTCAGGGACACACCACCTTCGTGCGCGCAGTCGCTTTCTTTCCAGACGGCAGAACGCTCGCAACCGGGAGCGATGATCAAAGCATCAAGCTTTGGGATCTTGATACCTGCCAGGAGCGTGCTACGCTTCGCGGGCACAGCCGCCCCGTTTCGTCCTTGGCCGTGTCTTCCGACGGCCGCTTGCTGATCTCGGGCAGCTGGGACGGCACCGTGCGCTTATGGCACGCTCCGGAGCCCATCGCGGGCGACGCCCCTCAAAGTGATGCGCCCTGACGTGTAATGCTTCGTCAGGCGTGCGTCTTCGCAGGAGTTCTTCGTCAATAATGGATGCGGAATCGCCTTGAATCCGATGCTGACGGAAAGGGACCTCGCTTGGATTGCACATGGGGGCGTCTTGCAGCGCGCGGTTGATCTTGGACTAGATGAAGGCGGGTTCGTCGTTGTCGGGGCCGCCGCCGGTCGGCAAGATGTGGAATTGATGGCAATGCCGGCTGCCGCGATGGCTTGTGCGCGCCGGGTGCCATGCCCACGGTAGTCCCTGGGCATGTGAGGCGCTCTAAGGCATCCGGAACTCACAAAGCTAAGCAGGCACTCCCGATCCAGCCACCAGACGGGCATAATGCCCAGTTTTGGAGCAGTGCCAGCCCTTCCCTTTATCGCAGAGCCTCACGCGAACCGGATGATGATGAGCATTTTCGATCTGCTCTTCCATGCCCATAAGGTGCGTATCGCAACTGAACGCCACGTGCTTCACATGCCCACGGAGTACCGTGGGCATGGCACCCGGCCCTTTCCGTTGCCCTCCTCAGATGTCGCTCCTTCGGCCAAGAAACGAAAAACTCGCGACTCCCGACGGTCTATCGGTCACACGTTAGCATGGCACGCGGCCTCACGCGGCGCCATCGGGTATAATGTCCAAAAGAAGACCGTCCCTTTACGGGTGGCCTCACTCCAGATAGAGGTGGTGAACATGGAACTTCAAATGACAGACTCTGCGAAGATTGCTCTTCGCACGCTGAGCGCTCGGGAACGGGACCGCCTTCAAGGATTGTTTGCGGCCTTGGCAAATTGGAATAACGACGCTCATATCCAGAAGATGTCGAGTCCGCTCATTTATAAGGACGTCTATGTTTTGAGGGCTACGGACGGGATGCAGATTTTCTTCAGCAAAGGCACTGAAAAGATTGTGATTTTGGATATTGCTAGGAAAAAGACGGTCGACCAGTTTGCTGAAGCGGAGTAATGCCCGTGGGCAGCACATTCGTCAAGGTCGCTTTTGAGTTCGCAAAGTGCGAAAAGGAGGTAAAGGAACTCGACCAACTCCTCAAATCCAAGGCTGATCTTTCAGAAAAGGACGACATACTGCCTTTCTTCAGAACCAGGAACCAATTGTGTGCCCTCATCGGCACGTTCGCCCCAGACATCGGCCCTGCCCCCGAGATCGCCCGCGAGTTTTCCTTCCTTGGCGATTTCGCCGCCGACCTCCTTGTCGGTAATAGAGACAACAGGAACTACCTGGCTATCGAGTTCGAGGATGGGAGGAAGAACAGCATTTTCAAAAATGGGGAAATCGAGCACGGACTGGAGCCAACGATTTGAACACGGTTACAGCCAGCTTATCGATTGGTTTGCAATCCTTGATGACTACAAGAAGACGGACAAATTTCGCAAAGAATTTGGCAATGGACACATAAGTTTCTCGGGCATGCTGATCGTTGGCAGAAGCTCGGGCGTATCGGACGAGGATCGAATTCGATTGGACTGGAGGTCTGACAAGGTGCTTGTGGATTCTCATGTCATCAATTGCATTACGTTTGATGACCTTCATCAAGACCTAGAGAGGCGCTTGCAACTTTATCGCGCCGCTACTAAAGGCTAAAAGGGACTAATTGTCGCTTGAGGTAGTCCATACCAGCTGGCTGAGTCGCAGAAACCGCCGTTCAACGAGAGGGACCGGACCGACCCCCGTGGCGACGACGTGCTCCCCTATGTGAAATCGAAGACTTTGGCCGAACGCGCGCATGGCACTCGATACGGCCCTTGCTCCAAGCTCACGCACAGTCATTCAGCGAACCAGCTCCAGAACGCTCCACAGGCTCGGATCTTCCCAGTAGGGGAACTCTCCGCCGACGCTCAGGTCTTGTTCACCCAACTCCGCATCGCGCACCGAGTAATAGAAGCCGAGGCGCCGGCTCTGCTCCGGGTCGAACCCATGAAGGATGGGCGCGGGGAGAAATGCCTCGACGATGTAGCCGGTATTTTTGCGCTGTGTACGAAAAGGGACATCGCTCGGATTGCACAAGGGGGCGTCTTGCAGTGCGCGGTTGATCTTGGCCTGGGTGAAGGCGGGTTCGTCGTTGTCCGGGCCGCCGCCTGTCGGCAAGATGTGGAATTGATGGCAATGCCGGCTGCCGCGATGACTCGTCCGCGCATCGCGCGTATCGATCCAGAGGGTAACGCCATCGGAAGCCCGCGGCCGAGCTGCATTGCCTTCCGGCAAGCGCTCCTTGCCGCGCACTTCTACTTGCAGGGCTAAGCCAAATTCATTCCATGCCAGCGACACGTCGGCAAAATTGCGCCGGTCATCCATGGCGGCGAAATTGTCGATCCGGCACTCTTCCGGCAAATCGAGCAGACGCGCGCCCTCCTCCGTGGGGATGCGCTTGAGGTAGCGACACGGATAGGCAACTCGAAAGAGAAACCGATTGGGAACCAAGCTCATGGATGCACTCAATTCAGTAAGCTGCGCTGCAAAACTTCTCGAGCGCGTTGGAATTCGGGCTGCCAGTGGATTTCGGGGCTGCCGTTGACGAGGCAGTCTCGCAGATTCTCCAACGTGTTCCGGGCCATGTGCGGGCACTTGTTGCATGCACAAGTAATGCCGGGCACTGGATGGTAGTGGTGCCTTGGGAATTTGCTTTGGAGCTGCCAGAGCATGTTCGCCTCGGTCGCCACCAGGAAATCGGTCGGCTCCTGGAAGCCGGCCACGTAGCGAAGCATTGCTTCCGTGCCGCCGACGTAATCACTGTGCTCGCGAATGTTGGCAGGGCATTCGGGGTGCGCGATCGTGAGCGCCTGCGGCAGCCGGCGCTTGAGTTCCAGCAGATCGCCCACGCTGAAGATTTCATGCACCATGCAAGACCCGTTCCAAAGGATCATTTTGCGTCCGGTCACTTCTTCCAGGTATTGACCGAGATGCCGGTCCGGCACAAAAAGGACTTCATGGTCTGCCGGCACGCGGCGGATGATCTCCTCGGCGTTGCCGGAAGTCACCACCCAATCTGACAGAGCCTTTACAGCCGCCGAGCTGTTGATGTAGGTGACCGTCTGGAAACGTCGACCGTTGATCCGCAGCATTTCTTGATAACGTGCGAGCTTGTCGGCCGGGCAGCTCTCCGCGAGGCTGCATCCGGCCCTTAGGTCCGGCAGCAGCACCCGCTTGTCCGGGTTGAGCATTTTGGCTGTCTCGGCCATGAAATGGACGCCGCAAAAAACGATCGTGCTCGTCTCCACCTTGGTGGCCTCGCGGGCCAGCTTGAGGCTGTCACCCGTAAAGTCGGCCAGCTGCTGGATCTCACCCTCTTGATAGTAGTGAGCCAGGATGGTTGCGTTTTCGCGGGCCTTGAGTGTTGCAATTTCGTCAAAGATGTCGTGCATCGGAGGGATGCTCCTTGTTTTTTACGTGGCGGAGGAGAAACCCACAACCAAAATTATACCATGCGAGACCAGTGATCTGCCAATCTTCGATTGACGGGTTGACCAGCGGCCGGCGCATAAGAGAGCGTGTCTTTCAACATTCCGAACAAATCTTTGCATTTCATCTTCAGTGCCCTGCGGTGAACCTCAGCAGTTTACCCGCAACCCGCGTGCCCGCGCACCGGTTAGTTCTCAGGCGTTCGGGGCGCCGGCCGCAATTGATCTTCTGTTTATTTCGAGGCTAATCTAAAATGGCTGACGCGGCGCCCGAATTTCGAGTTCCGAGGGATGCCGATGCGTTGGTTCAAGCCTTTTATCGCTTTGTTCCTGGCCTGCGGCCTAGCGCGGGCGACTCACCCTACGTCAATCGGCCGCCCTTCCAGCCCTCCGCTCAATCGCGTTGCGGCGCGTCAATTTGCGTTGCAACTTCAAGAAGTGATCGTTCGGGTCATGCAGCGCTACATCCGGCCGGTCGAGCCGACGGTATTGGCGGAGGCTGCGCTGAATGGACTTTATGAAGCCGCCCAGGTGCCGATCCCGACGACCCTCCATGCGGATGTGAGGACCGTGATCGACAAAGAAGGCCATTACCTATCTTTGTTCACGCGCATTCGGGAGGATTTGGGAAACCCGCCTTCATTAAGGGGCGACAAGGCCATCAGGGCTAGCCTGAAAGGTCTAACAAACGCACTCGATCCCTTTTGCGCCGTGCTCAACCAGGAGGAAGGGAGCAGTACCGATAGAAGCGAAATGAAATCTGGGTTCGGAATGACCATGGTCGATTCCACGACGTTAGGCTCCCTCGTGGTGAAGAGCGTGGCGCTGGGCGGACCGGCTCAACGAGCGGGCATTCGTCCTGGGGACCAGATCACCCAATTCACCGGACAGCCGCCAAATGCGCGCATGACCGATCCAGCATATTTTTCCAATCTAGAGCGCGTGGAGTTCACCGTGATTCACCCCGGAACTCCCGGCGCGCGCAAAATAGTCCTGCAGTCCGAGAGCTTCGATCCGGAAACCGTGACGGGCGTGACCCGGCGGTATGACAATTCTTGGGAATACTTTCTAAGCCCAGAGCACGGCATCGCTCAGGTTCGCATTCTCGCCTTCGACGCTGGAACTGTCGATGAGCTGGCGCGCGTCTTGAAGCACCTGAAAGAACAAAACTTGCGCGGATTGATCCTAGATTTGCGCTGGTGTCCCGGCGGATACCTCGACCCATCGCGTGAGGTGGCTGGATTATTCCTGGGCGACTACAATCCAGCTTTTTTTGTGCTACCAACGCCCGCGAACACGATGGCCTTGGCCGACGTTCACCTCGACGATCATTGTAACAACGCCAGCGTTTGGTATCGCGACGGTGAGCCTGACAGGGGATCGAAGCATCTTCCAGGAAGTTATCCCAATCTTCCAATAATCGTAATGGTGAATGGCGAAACTTCTGGCGGAGCGGAACTGGTCGCCGCTGTGCTGCAAGACAACAGGCGAGCTAGAATTAGCGGCCAGCGCACCCGCGGCAAGGGAACCGTGCAGAGGTATTTCAAGTTGACAGGCGAGGAAGCCGGCATGCAATTGACTGTGCCGATTCCGGGTGTCACTTTCAAGTTATCGACAGGCATGCTCCTGCGACCAAGCGGCAAGAATCTAAACCGCCTTCCTGATAGCAAGCCGACCGACGACTGGGGTGTGCGGCCCGACCTCGACCTGGAATATCGGGTCTCCGCAGAGCTCGATCACCGCTTGCGTGACTGGTGGCAGTGGCAAAACCTCCGGCCGGGGACCAGCAATGAAAGTCTGCCGCTCGACGACCCCACAAACGATCCCCAGCGGCAAGCGGCGCTGCGGACCTTGATCGATATGGTCAAGTGAGAAATCTTCGCTCAAGTAGGCCTTCTCGAATCTGAATTTTGATGTCGCCTTAGCCCGCCAGACTACTTTTCCAACACCGGCAGGGTTGACACTTTTTCGCCAAGAATCTTTTCAAAAACGGTTGAGTAAACCTGCTCGATCTTTACCAGAGGATCGGAGGCCAGGAGCCAATGCACCTGGCCTTGAGTGCCGAGCTGCCGCCTTTGGCCGCGTTTATCAATTGCCTGGTTCGAAAAGGACGCCAGTGAAAACGTGTCTTTCATTCGTTGCGGGTCGAGGTCTAGGTTGTGCTCCTTGCGCAGGCGCTCGGCATGCGCTTTGCGGAAAAAGGCCCTGTAGCGTGCGTAATTGCCCTTGCTTTCGGTCATAGCGAGCTTGCGTGTGTCGACAACCCAGCGGGCTTCCCGGAGCAGGGTGGCGGCATCCACGGGGCCAGCTACCACGTGCAGAACGGAGCCGTCTGGCAAGCAAAAATAACTCGCCACATTGCCGCCGGTCTTTTCGCCGTTCACCACCTGGAAGGTACCGACTTTCTGATAGGAGGAAACGAAGTAGCGGTTCAAGTACGAACCGACTTCTTCGCTGGACAGTGCGTTCACACGGAACGCCTCGGCGTTGTTTCAGGTGAACTTCGAGTCTTCGAATTCGCCAGAAAGGTGGAGCACCAACAGGAGTTTTCGTTCCTTAAGCGCCAACCGAGCCGCATCCGAGGGGTTGCTGGCAAAATCCACCTGGGTGCCGCATCTCTCGAAGTCCGTGGTTTCTTGCGGAAGCGGTTGTTCGGAGCTGGGTAAGAGCGGTGCGGAGGCGATCCTGTCTTCTCGAAACAAAGCCGTCGGCGGGACGGGCGGGGTGATCTTGGCCAGCATGACCGGATGTGGCGTCTCGGGGGAAGCAGCAGGCGCGACCGGCGGTTTTGGAGCCTCTTGTTTTTGTGGACTTGGCTTCTCCATGATTGCGGACGGGGAGGTTATAACCTCCTTTGGAAGCACCTTCAGGGAAACCCTTGGCTCTTCCGCCGAACGCTGCCTGAGGACGCAGGCTCCAACGATTGCCGCAACGAGGAGCCAGGCAGAGGCACCAACGACGGCTACCGTCCGCCAGTAGATGCGCGGCCCGGGCGTAGGGGACACGGATGCCGGCTTGGCGCCGTGTTCGTAGTAGGCGAGCGCCAATCTGCCGATCGAGAAGCTCGGAAGCAGGTGGCTGACGATGTAGATGTCACCCCAAGGCTTCATCGGCGGCTGCCGGGGACATCGGCCGTGCGCAGCATGAGCGCGTCTTGTGACTGGGGGCATGGCGAAACACCTCCGAGACAATTCTTCCCTCGAGAGGAAGCTGAGTAGGAAACTGTGCCTTCCGAGGTATAACCCTGGTAGTTAGATTTCGTTGGCACGATTGTGCCTCAGGACTTCAATTCATTGCCTCGATCTTTGTCTTCCGGGCCGGGGTCGGCAGGGCTAGAAGGAGCGCCCCTGGTGTTTACCACAAGGCCGACGTCTCCAGGAATAGCCACCAATGAGCGCCGGCATTCCGGACAGCGGACCGGTTCGCGAAATTGGATTGGCTTGGTTCCCGTGGGACTCTGCCACGAATAAACGGCCGCCACCTGCGCGAGAAAGTCGCTGAAATAATAGTGAAACCAGCGTTCCAACCGGGTCACCAACGCGGTAGAATCGCTCAGCATCGGAAAATGGTGTTCCCCGATCACGATTTCGGGATTGGAGCGAGCGAAATCACGCCGGGCCCGCGCTTCGATCTTGCGGGGGAGCGAGGTGAATAAGACATTCTGGAAAACGATGCCCTGCTCACAGACGTACATGTCGGGAACACCCTGGTCCATCAGGAGTAAATCGGGATGCTTGGCCAGCAGTTTTCGGCCCAGTTCCGGAGCATTCGCCAGTTCGAAGACGGTGACAGGATCTCCCCACTGGCCCCACGGACGCCGCGGACGGAGCGACCATAGTAGACGCAGCTGTGCCAAACCTTCGGAATGATCTGTTCTTAGTACAGCGGCCAGTGCGGGTGCGCTATGGCCAGCCTCCAGCAGATCCAGCATCTCCAAACCGGCTTCGAACGCCCGGTCACAAAGGAGCACCCGTAAGCGAGCCAAGTTGCCCGGTGTCCACCAGCTCCCTTCCCAGTCCCCCAGGAGTTGTTGCGCGAAAGTCAGCGGCCTGCCGTTGGCAAAACAGCGGGCCAGAGAGCCCGCCACGGAAGGCACAGGATCTTTGCCCGCGCCGACATCGTCGGCCACCTCCAGGCGTTTGAGTGCGGCAAAGTGACTTAACGGCTTACTGCCCGTCAGCAGGGCGCTTTCGGTGTAATTCACGAGGCGCTTAAGGTTTTCGGCGCGCACTTCCGGCCGGCCGTGATAAAGGCTCGTCAATGCCAGCCCGGCAAGGAACGCCGAGTCTTCCACGGAGAATCCTTGCAGATGGAGCCGAGGAACGAACATGAGCCAGGCATAATCGACCGCTCGGTCGATCAGCCGCGGCCGCCGCCACCACCGTGCTTGCACAATCAGATAGAGGATCAAGGCCAGAATGGTGAGCCCCGCAGGCCACCCGGTCACCTCGCTCAATGTGTTGAAGAAAAGGGCAAGGACGAAGGCCGCGACGACCGGGGGCCCGGCAAGGAGGAGGATGGCCCCCTGGCGCGTCAACCAGCGACCCGGTTCCCTGCCCCGATAGACTACCGCGTGAGGAGTCTCAATGGTTAGCCGAGGAATCAAGCCAGCCTCGGAGACCTCGACAGAATTGCCATCCAACGAGAGCCGGCCATGGGATTCGTTCAGCGCGCGTGGCACGATCTCCTCGGGCACGGGCACGAGCGCGTAGCAGTGTGGACACAAGGATTCGCCGCGCTGCTTGGCCCTGGCAAGCAAGATCTGGCGGGCCTCGAGGTCTTCAATGCCTTCCGCGAGTACGAGGCGGTGGACGCGCTGCAGTCCCTGTTCTGGGTCCACGTGCTGGCCAAGGCTCCGGCAGCGGACCAGCAATTCCGCGTTGTGCGTCCGCCGGTAACTCTCCAGCCAATCGCGCACCAGCAGCCAAGGCTCGCGGACACGCCGGCCGTCCAGCACCAGCCCGTGCTCCGACCATAGATGCGCGCCCATCTCCGGATGCCGAAGTTGGATTTTGCAACGCGGACAGCGCATGCGGATGCGGCGCTCGATCTGGGAGCAGCGTGCCTCAAGGGTCGGCGACGATCCGGCGAACTGCTCGAGCCGGCGGAGCCGATCCAGCGCCCGCGTCTTGCCGCAACGGCTAACCAGAGAATTGATGATCTTCTCGGCTTGGGGGCCGTCCTTGCCGGTCGTGCGCAGCAGCGCAGCCGCGGCAGCCACTTGCGCTGGGCGCGGGGCCCGCTTTCGAGCAAGGAGAGGGCGGGCCGCCTCGACAAGCACCTCGCTCACAGGCGGTGCAAGGCGCGCCACCAAGGCCAAAGCAAGTTGTCGCGCGCAGCGTCCACGCCCTGTCAGCAGTGCCAGGGCGATCTCGGAGCCGGTAGTGCTCACGGCCAGGAAATCGGCCACGGCACGCAGCGCTGGCTCCTGGTCCTCCTGGGGCAGCGCGGCCAGGGTCTGCGCGACCTGGGTGGCCAGGTAGGATCCGGCTTTCGCCCCTTCTTCCTCCTGAGCGATTGTCTCGAGGCTCTCCCACGCCGTGGGATCAGGGTCGGAGTTGCAGACCGCTGCCAGGAGGGCGGCAATCGTTTCGTTCAGCGAACCCTGGACTCCACGAAACTGGTTGATCCGATGCCGGTGGCGCAGGTGGTGCTCCAACTGGTCCTGCGGCACCGCGGTACCGCATTCCGGACAGGACACCGGCCGCTCGCCTTGAAGTTGCCGGAGGCATTCCTTGGTCGGCGACCGGGCCGCTCCCATTTGCAGCAGCCGACGGCATACGCGGATCTTGGCCCAAACATCGTCCAGGGGGCAAAGATTCTCCAACCAGCGCCGCACGTCGACGGTCGATGCTTGCGGGTCGGCAAGAGCTGTGGCTGCATCGGGCAAGAGCAATTCACGGCCCAGCTCTCGGCTGCGTGGGTCGGCAGCAGTGATCAAGTGCCAAAACTGCTCGCGCGCCAAGGTGCTGCGCCGCAACTGATGAACGAGGTTGGAGAGCTCACCCCGGCGAACCGAAAGGAGGGCTTCGATGCGTCCCCGCAACTCGCTCTCCAGCGCTGCCACATACGGCGAACGCTCGTTTGTCTCACCCGCTCGGGGCGCGAGTAGATGGCATAACTGATCGTGCGCCTGCGGGTCACCGGTGTTGAACACTCGGCCCCAAAGGCAGGTCAGCGCTGCCGGCCGGGGCAGCAATGTTCCGGAAAGCGAAAGATAGCCGTGGGCAACAATGAGATGTTGCGCTTGCTCCCTTTCCGTGAGAGCTTTTCGACACTCGGGGCAAAAGAAGCGACGTTCGGCCGCCTCCTGATTCGTGGAAGAACTGAGATTTGTCGACCTGCCTGCCGGAGGCGGCAAACGTGGAATAGGGGGTGGATCGCGTCTTGCTCCGTCTGGCATCGCCTTACTCGACTGGACCAAGTGTGTCCTGAATCTAATAGGTTAGCAGATTGGACATGTCTCGTGACTTCATCGAAGGGACCTGAGACTCCGTACACGGAGGTGTGGCCGGGGCTGGAGGTACTCCGTAAGCCCCGGCGGAGCAGAGGGCGACCATGTTGTCCAAACTGCGCGACGCAAAGATCGCACGGTCGGCTGACTTCTAGTTCGGGAGAGTCACAACCGGGTTTGCCGGGGCTTCCGGAGTACCTCCAGCCCCGGCCACACTTGTAGAAGCTGAACCCCCGCTCACACGGGCGCTTAAGTTGATGCTTATGGGCATAGCGCAAGTTTACGCCCCCCCGCGCCGGGACGCAAGGCACGCGGGCATCCCACTCGTGCTTCCCGCGCTCCCGGCGGCCGGTACGACGTGGTGCGGTGTCACGGCTGACATGAACGCTGCGGGGCCGGGATTAGAGGGCAGCGCCGGCGGCTCTCCGTCCGGAAAGCAAGTCTTGCAATGCCTCAGGATCCACGGGCTTGACGAGATGCACATCGAAACCGGCTTCGCGTGAGCGCTGGCGGTCCTCCTCCTGACCATATCCTGTCAAGGCGACGAGGATGACTTCATGCGGACTCCCCTGCCGGCGCAACCTCCGGGCGACTTCGTAGCCATCCATCACAGGCAAGCCGATGTCCAGCAGGACGATCTGCGGTTGGAATGCTGCGGCTTCTTTAAGAGCTGCTGGCCCGTCGTAAGCAGTGTGCACCACATGCCCCATGGTTTCCAATACCAGCGCCAGGCTCTGAACGGCGTCCGCGTTGTCGTCGACGACCAGCACCCGGAGGCTTTGACCATTCGATTCGCAAGTCTCCTTCCTGCGTTCCTCGCCAGCTGGTGATTTTACATGGTGCCAGGGGAGCCGAATCACGAATTCACTGCCCTTGCCCTGCCCCTCACTATAGGCCTGGATGCTTCCGCCATGCATTTCCACCAGACTTTGCACCAGAGTAAGCCCGATCCCGAGACCGCCCTGGGAACGAGCCAGGGAACAATCTGCTTGCACAAACAGGTCAAAAACGTGCGGCAGCGTTTCCGGAGGAATGCCGATACCGCTATCGCGGACGCGAATGACCGCCTCCCCCGAAGCGCTCTCCACCGTGAGCCAAACCTGGCCGCCTTCCTCGTTATACTTGGCGGCATTGTGCAACAGATTCATGAGGACCTGCTCGATCCGGATAACATCCACCTCCAGGAAAATGGGTTCCGCAGGCAGCGTAATGGCAATTTCCTGGTGGCGCTCTTCAAGAAATGGCTGGCTGGCTTCGATGGCCCGACTTACCAAGGTGGAGAGTTCCGCAGGCTCTTTTCGCAGCTCGATTTTGCCGCGCGTAATCCGAGCGACATCCAGCAGGTCATCGACGAGGCGGGCCAGGTGCCGGACCTGACGTTCGGCCATGTCGCGCGCGTGCCCAAGGCCGTCGTCGGGGATGCTGTGCAAGCGCAGGTAATACAAGGATGTCAACAAAGGCGCAAGAGGATTGCGCAGTTCATGCGCCAGCATCGCCAGGAACTCGTCCTTCGCCTTACTGGCTTGGCGTAGCTCCGCCTCCACCTGTTTGAGCTGCGTAATTTCGTAAAACTTCATGACGGCCATGGCCGGGTGGCCGCACATGGCCGGAATGGTGTCACCGTAGAGGAGCAGGGAGCGAATTCCATTGGGAGAGTGCCAGTTCATCTCGAATTTGTCCAACCGCTCGCCCCGCGCAAGGCGTGCTCCTGGCATCTGCTCATCGGGAATTGGAGTGCCCATAGCGTCCGTACAGATGTAGGCCGTCCGGTGCTCATCCCCGCGTCTGTTGTTGGAAACATCCTTGCACCCCATCTCGTTGGCCGCTTTGTTGGCAAAAATGACCCGCCCCGTCCCGGGCTCGATAAATACTGTTGGGGCGGGCATCAAATCGAGGACGCCTTCCAACCATTTCTGCTGGTTGCGCAGGTGCTCGGTACTTTCGCGGAGCGCTGTTTCCACCTGCTTTCGCTCTGTTATCTCCGTCTGAGCCTCCTCGTAAAGCAAGGCGTTGTCCACGGCCAAGGCAGCGCGCCGAGCCAGATTCTCGATCAGGGTAAGGTCCGCGGCGCTGTAGCATCGCCCTGGCGTTTCCGACCCGAGAGTAATGGAGCCAAGCGTCTTCCCGCGGACACGCACGGGCACGACTAGCACGGAATGGCATCCCAACTTGCGCAAGATTCCAAGCTGCCGGGCGTCAGCTGGATCGTTCTCCAGGTGAGGGTCTGATAAGTCTCGGAAGAGTTCTGCTTTGCCAGTCCGAAGCACCTTCGTTAGGCCAATGGATTCTGGAACTTCACTTTGAGAAGAGCGCCACAATTCCGAGGCAAGTTTCTCCTTTTCCGGATCGGTATGAATGACTGCCAGGGGGCGTGCAGAACCATCCTGCTTAAGGATGTCCAAAATGCACCAGTCTGCCAAGGATGGCACGGTCAGGCGGGCGACGCTGCGGAGGGTACTTTCGTAATCGAGCGACGAAGCAAGCACTTGCGTGGCATCTACGACAAAACGCAGCGCTTGCTCCGCATGCTTACGTGGGGTTATGTCGGCCATGGCGACTAGGGCGCCGCCAAACTCTCCTTGAGCAGAATAACTCGGATTGATCGTGGCCAGGGTCCACAGTTCCGTGCCGTCTCGGCAGCGGAGGAGCAGTTCGTGCTGATCCGTGAAGCCCTCTTTGCGTCTGTCCCAAAGGCGCTGCCCGTCTTGGCGGCTCGCGGGGCTCAGAAAGTCGACCCAAGGCCGGCCTATGATCTCGTCCGCTGTGTAGCCGAGCATCCGGGGCATTTGCCTGTTTACGTTCAGCGTAGAGCCGTGGGTGTCGAGAAGCCACACCCCCTCCTGGACTGTCTCCTGCAAACGCTGATGGCGCTCTTCGCTTTCCCAAAGCGCGCGTGATCCAACATTCGCGGCATGACGGGCGGATTGCAAGGCGCTGAGCAAAGAACTTATGCAGATTGATAGCGCCACGTATAGAATAAGCGTGAGCAGCCGCTCTCCCCAGACATACTCGCCAGAGGCCAAGGGGGGAGACGGCAATGCGACAAGTATCACGCCACCGAGCGCGGCAACAAGGAAGCCTGCTCGGGTTCCTGCGCACCACGCGCCTAGCATCACGGGGAACAACAGCAAGATTGCAGCGATCGATGCAATGAAGCGCGGAAACAGTGTGACAAGGGACGCTGTCCCCGCGAACGCCACCAAAATCATGCCGTAGCGCACGACCGGTGAGCGGGACCATTCCCGCATGTTCCGACCCCCATGGTAACGGAAGCTTGGATTGCCTGGCCGCGGCAGGACCGCAGCATCGTGGCCGCAGAAGGTGAATTGATTTTAGCTGGCTTGGACCGTTGCGTCCACAGGAACCGCTCAAGGAGAGTCCGACAGTGCCACAGGTCCGCATTAAGCGAAAGCCGGTTATGCGGATCTGGCAGAGCTTTGGCACCGGGTTTGCCGCGCATGATTTCATGACAAGCGCCTGTCTGCGCAGTAGTGGACACGTGCACTGAATGACGGTGCGGGATTCGGCAGTAGGCCAGGTTTCCAACCTGACCGGACAGATTGGGAAATCTGTCCTACGCCGCCGCCGAACCAAGCACCTTGATATAGCGCCGGCGCGCGGCGCACAACGGCATCTGCTCACTCATGGCGCAAGGAGAACAAGGACAACGATGAGCACTTCTTCGGCAAAGCCCGCCGCACCGGTGGAGAACAAGGCTGGTTCTTCTGTTCATTATCTCGGCAGCGCCAACGCCAACGAACCCATCCGAGCGGAATTGTTTGGTCTCGAGCATCTGGCTGCGTATGCTCGAGTGCTCGCCGAATCGTCTCCAGTGGTGCCGGGGATGAGTGCGGGCCATCCGATGCTGCACCGCTTTGTCGCGAATGGCCGGCGACTCGTGGAAGCCCACCGCCTTATTTCCGAGGCAGTGCAGCGGCAGGAAAGCATCACGCCGGATGCCGAGTGGCTCCTCGACAATTTTCACATCGTCACGGACACTTTGCGCGAGGTGCGCAACGATCTGCCCCGCGGCTACTACAGGGAATTGCCCAAGCTGGCAGCACCTCCGCTGGAAGGTTACCCGCGCGTCTACCAGCTGGCTCTCGAATTGATCGCGCATACGGACAGTTCGCTGGATGAGGCCAACATCACGCGTTTCGTCCAGGCCTATCAGAGCGTCACAGCCCTGACGATCGGAGAGCTATGGGCTGTGCCGATCATGCTCAGACTGGGTCTGTTGGAGAATTTGCGCCGCTTGGCAGAACAGATGCTCGATTCATGGGATCATCGCCGAAAGGCCGAGAGCACTACCGCGCGTTTGCTGGCCCTCAAAGAGCGGCATCAGCAAGGGGCTGGGGCTCCTATCCACGCCGAGATTGTCGGCCTGGGGACCGATCGGGCGGACGCTTTCATCGTGCGCTTGATGCAGGCGTTGCGCGATCATGGGGCCGGAGCATCCTGGTTGATCGAGCGCCTGGAAGGCCACTTTGCTTCGTGCGGCGCCCACCTCGCGGAAGTTTTGCGCCGCGAACATCAACATCAGGCGGCTAACCAAGTCTCCGTCGGGAATTGCGTCACAAGCCTGCGGCTGCTGTCCGCCATCGATTGGACTGTCCTGTTCGAAAAGCTGAGCCTGGTCGAGGCGACACTGCGTCAGGAGCCGGACGGCGTCTATGGACGTCAGGATTTTCCGACCAAAGACCGCTATCGCCGGGAGCTTGAGAAGCTGGCACGCCGTTCCAATCTGGATGAGTTGGGCGTAGCGCGGCAGGTCGTGGCCCTCTCAGCCCAGGCTTGGGAAAAGACTACTGAAACAGCCGGACGGCGGCCAATCGGGAGCAAATCCGAAAGCTCACGGCCAATGCTCCCTGCCTCACCGCCATTTTCATCGATCACGGACCCGGCGGGCCACGTTGGATACTATTTGGTTGGCGAGGGGCGGGCACGCTTGGAAGCTCTGATCCGATATCGACCCAGGCCAATGGACTGGTTGCTCAAATCGGTACTGGCGCATCCCAACACCGTTTACTTCGGTTCCCATGCCCTCGCCTACGCTGTCCTGCTGGCTGGCCTCATTGTGTTTATCGATGCTGTCGGGTGGACCTTGGCCGCCATCTTGGTATTCCTGGCGGCGCTTGTGCCGCTCAGCGAGATTGCCGTGGGAACCGTGCACTACTTGATTACCCTGTTCTTACCTCCGCGCGTGTTGCCCAAGCTCGATTTCAAGGACGGTATCCCGCCGGACTGTGCGGCTTTTGTGGTCATGCCCACCATGCTCTTGCGCCCGGGGAGCGCTGCAGCCCTTTTAGAGCGATTGGAAGTCCATTACCTCTCGAACCCTGACCCGCAAATTCGATTTGCTCTCTTGACCGATTTTGCGGACGCCCCTGCCGCGACAATGCCCGAGGACGAGGATTACTTGCAGTCCGCCCTGGAGGGCGTCAAGCTCCTGAACGCTCGCTACTGCGCCAACGAGCCGGACCGCTTCTTTCTCTTTCATCGCCGCCGCATGTGGAATCCCGGCCAAGGCTGCTGGATGGGTTGGGAAAGGAAACGCGGCAAGCTCGTCGAGTTCAATCGACTCCTGCGAGGCGCCCGCGACACCAGTTTTGCCTGGACCAGCGTCGAGCTCGACAAGGTCCCTCACGTTCGCTTCGTTATCACGCTTGACGTCGATACTCAGTTGCCGCGCGAAACGGCGCAAAAACTGGCCGGCACGCTGGCTCATCCTCTGAACCAGGCGGAATTTCATCCCAAGCAAGGACGAGTGGTGAAGGGCTACGGCATCCTGCAACCGCGCGTCAGCCTGAGCCTTTCAGCGACCACGCGCTCGCTCTTTTCGCGCATCTTCGCCGCGTCGGCGGGAATCGATCCATATACGACGGCCGTGTCCGATGTCTATCAGGACATGTTCGGCAGTGGCAGTTTCACCGGGAAAGGCATCTACGACGTGGATGCATTCGAAGCCGCCGTGGGGCAGACCTTTCCAGACAATTCCATCCTCAGTCATGACCTGATCGAGGGCAATTACGCCCGTTGCGGGTTGGCGACAGACATCGAGCTGCTGGACGATTTTCCCGCGCGCTATCATGCATTTGCACGCCGGGAGCATCGCTGGATTCGCGGCGATTGGCAGCTCCTTCCCTGGTTGCTCCCAACGGTGCCCACACCCAAGGACGACAGCGTTCCGGATAATGCCGGCGGAGATCAGGGCATCAGGCCAGCGGCAGGTCATAATCTCCCCTCGCCCCCGCTTTGGGGGAGAGGGGTCGGGGGTGAGGGGGACGAACCATCCCCGGCCAAGGCCCCTCACCCCCAACCCCTCTCCCCGGAGTACCGGGGCGAGGGGAGAACAAGCGCTGCCGCCCGCCTTACGAAGCGTCGTAACCCGCTCCCAGCCCTGGAGCGGTGGAAAATCCTCGACAATCTGCGGCGCAGCCTCATACCGCCGGCCCTGCTGTTGCTGATGGCCCTGAGCTTCATCTTTCCTGTCGGACCGATTTGGTTCTGGATGGGGTTGGCACTTCTCGTGGTGGCACTGCCGCTTGTGCTGTTGCTGCCCAGCGCTTTGGTCAATCTTCTGCATGGTGACTCTCTGCAGTTATGTTTGAGCGGCGTGCTGGAGACTCTCCAGGCCACGGCTGGGCAAGTGATCCTTCGTTTTATCTTCCTGGCGGAGCAGGCGCGCTTGTCGCTGGACGCAATAGGCCGCACTCTCGTACGAGTGTTCATCACGCGCCGGAACTTACTCGAATGGGAAACCGCCGCATCGACCGAACGGCGTCTCGGTGGTGGGTTCGTCAATTTCTGTTTGAACATGTGGCCGACGCTGGTCATGGTCGGGGGACTGGGTATCGTCGTGTGCCTGGCCCGGCCAGCCGCCCTTCCGGTCGCCGGGCCGATCCTGGTTATCTGGTTCCTGTCTCCAAGCGTCGCCTTTTGGGTGAGTCGGCCGCAACGCATCAAGGAAATGCCCTTGAACGAAGAGGATCGCCGAGAATTGCGGCGCCTGGCCCGTAAGACGTGGAGCTTCTTCGAGACCTTTATTGGCGAAGCGGATCATTGGCTACCACCCGACAACTACCAGGAAGACCCCAAGGGAGAGGTGGCCCATCGTACCTCGCCAACGAATATCGGACTTTATCTCCTCGGGTTGTTGGCAGCGCACGACTTTGGCTACCTGAGCCTGCCCGGCTTGCTCGAGCGCTTGGAGAAAACGTTCGCCATCCTCGATCGTCTCGAGCGCTTCCATGGACACTTTTACAACTGGTATGACACGATTACACTTCGTCCGTTGCAGCCTGGCTACGTATCGACGGTGGACAGCGGAAATCTTCTGGCGTGTCTGGAAACTCTGAAGCAAGGCCTTCGCGAAAAGACCGAAGAACGCATTCCTGGACCTTCTCTGAGGCTTGGCCTGGCGGACACGCTTGGCCTGATTGCCGAGGAATTCCATGCCATGGAGCTTCCTAGTCTTGCTGAGCCGTTGGCGCTTTTCCAGGTCATGGAGGACGATCTCAAGGACTTAGACCGCCAGCTGACCACGGAGCCTAGCGACTTATGCGCCTGGAACCAGTGGTTTGGCGATCTCGATCGAGTTGCCCAGCAATTCCGAGCTCACCTGCAGACTCTCGCCGGCATCCTGCAGGAGGTTCCCGATGATTTGGAGCGTTGGGCGGGTGCCTTCGCGGCACAGGTTAGCGATCGGCGCGCGGAACTCGGCCGGCTCATGCCCTGGCTCGACATCCTTGGTGAGGCGAAGGGGAATGACGCTCGCCAGGTGGAAGGGGATCCGAAGCATTCAGGCCCTTGGCAGGCCCTGCGGAAGCGCCTGAATAGCCCCTCCAGCATAGCGGAGCTACAGGCCCGCGTGGAGGATTGGAAAGCCGAGGTCTCCTCGCTCGGCGCGCAGAATCGATCGACTTACGCTGCTAACGATGATTCTGGTTCAGAGGCCGAGCGTCTTCAACGACTGCCATCGATGCTGGAGGTAGAGTCGGCAGCCGGTACATGGCTGGAACGTTCCCAGAGTCTTGCGGAGCGAGCACAGGCGCTGGCTCATGAGATGGATTTCAAGCTGTTGTATAATGAGCAGCGCAACCTATTCTCGATCGGCTACAATCTTTCCCTCAATCGCCATGACAACGCTCATTACGATCTTCTGGCCTCGGAAGCCTCCCTGACGAGTTTCCTGGCTATCGCTCGCGGCGACGTACTCAAACGGCATTGGTTCCATCTCGGCCGGCCGCTCACGACCGCCGGCGGTGGGATTGTGTTGCTCTCCTGGGGCGGCACCATGTTCGAGTACCTGATGCCGCGTCTCTTCTTCCGAAGCTTTGCCGGGACTCTTCTCGACGAGAGCTGGCGTTCGGCAGTAAGGCGGCAGATCGAGTACGGCAAGCAGAGGCATGTGCCATGGGGAATCTCCGAATCCGCCTTCAGTGCCCTCGACGCGGCCCTGGACTACCAGTACCAGTCCTTCGGTGTGCCGGGCCTGGGGCTCAAGCGCGGTCTCGGAGACAACCTGGTTATCGCGCCGTACGCAACTGCCCTCGCGCTGCCAATTGCAGGGCATGCCGCTCTGGCGAACTTCCGACATTTACGTGCCGAGGGAGCCGAGGGCCCGTTCGGTCTCTACGAGGCGGTGGACTACACGCGCGATCGCCTGGCCGAAAAACGTCGCCCCGTGATCGTCCGATCGTACATGGCCCATCACCAGGGAATGAGCCTGCTCGCCATGGCCAACTGCTTGTTGGGCAGCCCCGTCGTCCGCCGCTTCCATGCCGATCCAACGGTTCGGGCCACGGAGTTGCTCTTGCAAGAGAGGGTGCCGCGCGCCGCGCCGCTGCATGAGCCAGACGGCGAGAACGCCGCGCATGAGCCCAAGGTGCGTGAGCAAGTATTTCCGATGAGCCGCCGGGTCACTACTCCGCACACGCCCCACCCGCGCACGCATTTGCTCTCCAACGGTCGTTACAACGTCATGGTGACGAACGCGGGCTCTGGCTATAGCACCTGGAAGGACATGGATGTGACGCGCTGGCGCGAAGACCGGACGCGCGACGCCTGGGGCCAGTTTTGCTATGTGCGGGACCTGCGCGCCGGGTCTGTCTGGTCAGCCGGCTATCAACCCCTGTGCCGTCCCGCGGACGAATACGAAGTCGTCTACTCCTCCGACAAGGCCGAGTTTCGGCGAACCGATGGCGGCATCGAAACGCATCTCGAGATCGCCGTGTCTCCAGAAAGCCCGGCGGAGGTTCGCCGCATCACGATCACCAATCACAACTCGCGCACGCACGAATTGGAGTTGACAAGTTACGCGGAAGTGGCGCTCTGCTCCCACGGGGCAGACGTCGCTCATCCAGCCTTCGGAAAGCTATTCCTGGAGACAGAGTATCTGGAGACGGAAAACGCGTTGTTGTGCCGGCGCCGACCACGTTCTATCGACGAGAAATCGTTGTGGGCCGTTCACGTGTTGGCCAGTGACGGCCCGGTAGTCGGGCGGATGCAGTACGAGACGGATCGTGCGCGTTTCTTGGGTCGGGGTCGGACGCCCGCGGATGCCGCTGCCCTGGAACCCGAGGCGGTACTATCGGGGACAACGGGAGCAGTACTGGATCCGATCCTCAGCCTACGGCGGCGGGTACGAATTGCGCCAGGCACTTCGGTCGTGGTCGCCTTCACGACCGCAGTGGCGGAGAGCCGCGAGGAAGCGCTGGTATTGGCTGACCAGTACCACGATCTCCACGGTGTGACACGCTTATTCGAGCTGGCCTGGGCTTACAGCCAGGTGCAGTCGCGTCATCTTCGCCTTTCGGCCGAGGAGGCTCATCTATTCCAGCGGCTTGCAGCCCACATCATTTACGCGGGTTCGAGCTTACGAGTCGCAGGTGCTCTGGCCACGAATCATCAGGGACCAGCTGCTCTGTGGCGCCATGGCATCTCGGGGGACTTACCCATCGTGATGGCGCGCGTCAGCCAAACGGATGAGCTTGTCCTCATTCGCCAGCTGCTGGTCGCACATTCCTATTGGCGGCTCAAGGGGCTGGTGGTGGATCTCGTCGTTCTGAACGAGCATCCGGCCAGTTATCTCGAAGAATTACAAGAGCAATTGCAGGGATTGGTGCGCGCCAGCGACGCCCACGTGTTGATCGATAAGCCTGGCGGTGTGTTCATCCGCCGCGCGTCTCAGCTCTCCGAGGACGACACGCTGTTGCTGCAAGCGGCTGCCCGCGTGGTATTGGTCGGTGGCCATGGCTCCTTGATCAGTCAAGTCGACCGGGCGGAACGCGCAGTACCGCTTCCTGGGCGGCTGTCCGTCACCGAGCGCAGACGCGAGCCCGAATTGGATAGCGGAGCGGAGCCGGCTGCCCGGCAGCGCCCGCCCTTGCTATTCGAGAACGGAATCGGCGGCTTTACACAGGATGGGCGCGAATACTGGCTCTTCCCATACGAGAGGCGCACGATTACTGCTCGCGGGGGCGATACTCGGCAGGAAGCCGGCCGGTTGCGCTCCCCCGTACCGGGGAAGAAGAACTCTGGTTTCGAATGGGGCCTCAAGCTTCCGCCAGCTCCCTGGATCAACGTCGTCGCTAATCCCTCTTGCGGCTTCCTCGCGTCGGAAACGGGCCTTGGCTATACCTGGGCGGGCAACAGCCAAACGAATCGCCTCACGCCCTGGAACAACGATCCGGTATCTGATCCGCCGGGCGAAGTGATCTATCTGCGCGATGAGGCGACCGGCGAGTTCTGGTCGCCGACGCCGTTGCCGATTCGCCCTTCGGCCAATACGAGAGTGCGACACGGCCAAGGCTACACGATCTTCGAACAGGATAGCCATGGCATCGCTCAGGAGCTACTGCTCTTCGTGCCGACCGCCGATCCGGTCAAGGTAATCCGGCTAAGAACGCGCAATACCGGACAACGGTTGCGACGTCTGTCCGCCACCTTCTACGCCGAGTGGGTCTTGGGAACGGTGCGTGGACAAACCGCGCGAACCATTGTCCCTTGGATCGACCCACAGACCGGTGCAACTCTTGCCCGGAACGCTTTCAACATGGATTATGCGGCGCGCGTTGCGTTCCTGGACGTAAATTTGCGACCACGCACGCTGACCACCGATCGTACCGAGTTCTTGGGCCGCAATGGATCGCTTTCGGCACCCGCAGCTCTGAGTCGAGTGGAACTGTCCGGACGGATCGAGCCGGCGCGCGATCCCTGCGCAGCAGTCATGGCCAAATTCGAACTCAAACCCGGAGAAGTGAAGGACCTGATCTTTCTGCTTGGGCAAGGAGGCGATCAGGACGAAGCTTGCCGCCTCGTGGAGCGCTATCGCCAGCCGGAAGAAGTTCAGAAAGCATTTGAGGAGGTTTGCAACCGCTGGGAGCACGTGCTTTCGGCCGTGCAGATTCGGACACCCAACCGTGCCCTGGACCTTCTGTTGAATCGCTGGCTGCCATACCAGGTCCTGTCATGCAGGATTTGGGCCCGATCGGCTTTCTATCAATCGGGTGGAGCGTATGGCTTCCGCGATCAGCTTCAAGACGTCATGGCGCTGGTCCACGGTGCTCCCGAAGAGGAACGCGCGCAGCTCATGCGCGCGGCCGGCCGACAATTTGTCGAGGGAGACGTACAGCATTGGTGGCACCCGCCACTGGGCAGGGGCGTGCGCACACGGTTTTCCGACGATTTCCTCTGGCTGCCGTTCGTGACCTGTCACTACGTGGCGACCACGGGGGACAAGAGCATCCTCGATGAGAAGGCTGCGTTTTTGCGCGCCCCTCTGCTGCGCCCGGAACAGGAAGAAGACTACGGCTTACCGGAGACCTCCCCGGAGACCGCAACCCTGTATGAGCATTGCGTGCGTGCGTTGGAACATGGCCTGCGCTTCGGACAACACGGCTTGCCGCTCATGGGCACGGGCGATTGGAACGACGGCATGAACCGCGTGGGCTCCGGCGGGAAGGGCGAGAGCGTCTGGGTCGGCTGGTTTCTGCTGACCACCTTGCAGCGTTTTGCCCCAATTGCTGAGTCTCGGGGCGACCTGGATCGAGCGGAACGCTATCGCAAGCAGGCGGAAGAGCTGCGCCAGGCGATCGAACAACACGCTTGGGACGGCCGCTGGTACCGGCGGGCGTATTTCGATGATGGCACTCCTCTCGGCTCGGAGCAGAATGACGAGTGCAAGATCGATTCGATCGCTCAGTCGTGGGCAGTGATCTCTGGTGCCGCCGACTCTGACCGGGCCAGCCAGGCGCTGGCCGCGGTGAACGACCTCCTCGTGAAGAGAGCGGACAAACTCATCCTTCTCTTCTCGCCGCCATTCGATAGGGGACCTCTGCAACCCGGCTACATCAAGGGCTACGTTCCAGGGATCCGCGAAAATGGCGGCCAATATACGCACGCGGCAACCTGGACAGTGCAAGCCGCCGCCCTTCTCGGCCAGGGCGGGCTGGCGATGGAATTGTTCAATTTGCTCAACCCCATCAGTCATAGCTCTTCCCCGGAGGCTGTGGCCCTGTACAAGGTGGAGCCTTACGTCGTCGTTGCAGATGTCTACGGTCGACCCCCGCATACCGGGCGAGGCGGCTGGACATGGTACACCGGCTCAGCGGGCTGGCTGTACCGCGTTGGCCTTGAGAATATCCTCGGCCTGCAGCGCGAAGGGACGCAGCTGCGGATCGAGCCGTGCATTCCTGCTCACTGGGACGAATACGAATTGACCTATCGGTTTGGATCAGCTGCTTATCACATCACGGTTGAAAATTCCGAGAGAATAGAACGCGGCGTCCGGGATCTGATCCTGGACGGGCGCAAACTCACCGGCAGCGCTTTCGAATTGATGGACGACGGCAGGGAACATGAAGTTCGCGTGATCTTGAAGAATTGATGCTGCTCAGGCGGCGCATGTTAGCCACTCCGCCTAATTCCTATAGTCTTTGCGCATGCGCTCGTCGATCAACTTCAAGCCCAGCAGCCCGTTTTTTGAGGGTGCGAAGAATTCCTCTTTTCTCCCCTGGCGACTGTGCTAAACTCCAAATGACAGGAACATGAGAAGAGAAGCCTCGCACGTCGGCGTGCGCGCCTTTTCGTGTCCGCGCACAACGCTGTGCGAGCGCAATCATGCCAGCGGTCCTCGACGACGTCTTTTTCTTGCGCAATCACCTTGACGGAGCTAAGCCATGCCAGGGAGGGCGATGGCAAATCATTTGCGATTCAATCCGCGAAACGATCGCGCCGCGCCCGGGGAGGGTATGACCATGCCTAGCGCGGGCGCCACCCTTTCTCCGGCAGATCGCGGCTTCTTAATGCGTCTGCAGCGTCAGACGCTACAGTATTTTATCGACAACCAGGTGCCCAGCGGTCTCGTCCTCGATCGGCAGTGCAATCATGGCGCTTGTCGTTCCGAGGGCCTCTGCAGCATGGCCGCAACGGGGATGGGATTCATTGCCATTGCTCTGGCAAGTGCGCCTCCTCATCGCCTGCTTTCGCGGAACTCTGCCGCCCTTCGCATCCGCTCGGGGCTGCGTGCCGCCATGGAACGGCTGCCTCACGACCATGGAGCAATGCCCCACTTTACCCACTCTACGACCAACGCCGTACATGGAGCCGATGTTTTCAGCACGATTGAGACAGCCTGGCTAGTTGCCGGCGCGCTCTGGGCGAGCGCGTTCCTTGAGGACAGCGGCCTGGAAGCATTGGCCAACCATCTCTACGAGCGCGTCGACTGGCACTACTGGACCGGCCCGGATTACCATTCCGCCCGAGGATTGATCCGGCACGGCAAGGGGCGCGACGGGCAATTCCTGGCCTGCTCCTGGGACCGCCTCAACGGCGAGACCGCCTTCATGTACGTGCTTGCGGCGGGTGCCCGCGCAGGCTGCGCAGTTGGCAATGATTCATGGCAACGCTTGCAGCCGTTTTACGGCACAGTGGCGGGCCTTCGTTTTTCCAGTGCCGACCTGGGATTGTTCGTCTTTCAGTACGGCCTCGATTTGCTCGATCTCCGGCAATGGCAGGCGCCTGGCAAGGTCGATCTGCATGAAGAAGCCAGGGTAGCAACGCAGGCAAATTACCAGGCTTGCCGAGAAGCGAGCGAGCGGTTCGCGACCTTTCGTCGCTATTGGGGTTTATCCTCAGGAGACGGCCCCGGAGACTCGGCAGAGGAAGATACCTACCGCTGTTACACGCCCATTGGCCCGGTTGACGGCACGGCTCATCTCATGGCAGCCCTGGCATCAGTCCAGCACAGTCCGACCACCGTTCTTGAGAATCTCTACGAGGCACATCGCGAGCACGGCCTGCATACGCATGGCCGCTACGGCTTCAGCAATATCAACGTGGACCGGAGCTGGGTCGCGCGCGACATGGTTGGCATCGACGCGGGGGCGGCAGCACTGGCGCTTGACAACTTTCTGATGGATAATCGGGTGCGCCAGGTCTTCCAGGAGATCCCCTGTGTCAGCCAGGGTCTGGAGCGCTTGGGCTTTCGGCGAGTTCTACAGCCTGCTGTCGCCCACGCCGAAGCTGCGGAACTGCCGGCCGCGCGCAAAGCCTCGTGACCGGTCAGCGCCGTTTCCCTGAAGAAGCCGCCGATCGGATGTGGCTCATCGGCAGCATCTTTCCCTTTAACAGCGAGACCAGCTTCTGCTCCACCATTTGCGCAGGCGTCAGTCTTGCTCGCGCATCGACCACCAAAAGTTCTTCAGATTCCGGAGAATGCCAAACCTGACTCGAACCAAACCGGCAAAAGGGTTGAAGCACGTCTCGATTTCGACTGGATAAAGAACCTTCCACCGTCCGATCCTCAGCCGCTAACAGCGCTCCAGCGCGTAAAAGCGTGCTCATGGAAGTACCTCCTAATTGTGATTTGCTGAGGAATACCGCTCGCCTAGGGGACGAGCAAAATCCATACCATCTACCCGGTGATCGACAACGACAACAACTGATGTCTGAGGTAACGAGGGTAGGATAACAAAATCGCTTGCGTTTTTATTCGCCCAGGAGCCGAGGGCTAGGTGGAAACTTAGCTGCCGAACCTTGGCTTCCTGGGACTGTGCAGCCGGTTGCCCTCATTGGCAACAGGTTGCTCGATTAGCATACTCTTCTTTATAGTAAATGAGCCGCAATCGCCAAGCCCCTGACGACTCAGCCATGGCGGGCTAATCACAAGCTTCTCCTGATCAGCGCTTCATGGGTCCCGATGCTTTAGTACCTTGCCGGCCAGAATTCCGGCAAATTTGCCTTCGGTGATGGCGAGTTTGCCGTTCACGAAAACGTAGCGAACCCCGGTAGCGTAGCGGTGGGGCTTGTCGAAGGTGGCATGGTCGCGGTAGGTTTGGGGATCGAAGACCACCACATCCGCGTAATAGCCTGCCTTCAAATAGCCCCGCTCGGGCAAGTGTAGAATATCCGCGGGCAATCCACTGGCGCTGCGAATGGCGCGCTCCAGAGAAATCAACCTGTCCTCGATGGCAAAACGGCCGATCTTGCGGGCGAAGCAACCGTAGCTGCGAGGATGCGGCATCGTTTGGTCGGGGACGAGCGAGGCACCATCGCTGGCGGTTGCGACGAATGGCTGCTGCATGATAAGTCGTACGTCTTCTTCACTCATGCTGAAATTGACGATCTGCGCCCCGCCGTGGCGTTCGATCTCCAGGACAATCTCCACAACATCTTTCTTTTCGGAAGCAGCGATGGTCTGCAGATCCTTGCCTTGCCAGGCAGGTTTGGGCGCATAGCGAGCGATCCGAATGTTCTTCCCTGCCTGCAGGTTGACGATCTGGCTCGCAACCGCCTGCCGCACCAGGGGCGCCTGCTCACGATCGGCCAGGCGCGCGAGATAGTCGTTGGGGGTCCCCTCGCGAAATCGCGGCGGGACCAGCTCCGCGGCAAGTTTGGTGCTACTGGCCGTGTATGGATACTGGTCCGCGCTTACCTCCAGTCCCTCCGCTCTGGCCTTCTGAATCATCGCGATCTCATCGGCAGCCTTCCCCCACGTCTTTGGACCAAACGCTTTGAGATGCGAGATGTGGACAGGCAGTTTTGCAGCCCGGCCAATCGTCAACACCTCCTGAATGGAGGACAGGACGCCCGCTCCTTCGTCGCGCATATGGCTGGCATAGAAGCCCCCGTGCCGCGCCGCCGCCTTGGCAAGTGCAATCAGCTCCTCGGTATTGGCGTAGCTGCCGGGATTATAGTAGAGTCCCGTCGACAGACCCCAGGCACCATCTTTCATGCCCTGTTCGACGAGCGCTTCCATTTTTTGCAATTCGGCGGCCGTAGGAGAACGGTTCGCATTGCCCATGACCTGGCGTCGGACATCATTGTGCGGCACCTGGTGAATGACGTTGCTCCCCACGCCTCCCGCTCGCAGCTTCCGGAAATAACCGGCCACGTCCGCCGGTCCCGTCCCACAATTGCCCGTGACCACCGTCGTCACGCCCTGGAGCAAGTAGCAAAGGTTCGCCTTGGTCGCTGATTGGGTAAGAGGGATATCGTTATGGGTGTGCAGATCAATGAACCCCGGTGCGACAATCAGCCCTTCGCCGGCAATGATTCGCGGATGACCCGCGATAGCGAAATTTCCCACCGCGACGATCCGCTCTCCGCGGATCGCCAGATCGCCTTGCTGGCCGGGACGGTCGCTGCCATCGTAAAGCGTCGCACCACGGATGACCACGTCGGCCCGGATCTCAGAGGCACCGGGTGCGGCTAGCAGAGCCTGAGCGAGCGCAAGAAGGACCAGCATGCCGAAGTTCCTTGTTTGAATACGAGCCCGAAGGTATGAATACGAGCCCGAAGCGTCAGCGAGGGGAACCCCAGAAAGCCCCGCCTCCTCGCTCACGCTTCCGGCTCGTTGAGAGCGTCAGCCGGCCGGCACCTTCTGCAAGGACGAGCGTTTCTGTTTGATCATTTTCAATAACGCCTTCTGTGGATCTGCGAACTTCTTGATGCCTTCCGCCATCAGCGTTTCTTCCATCTTGTCCAGGTCGACCAGCTTGTCGATCTCGGCAAGAACCTCTTTCGGCGGCAGCTGATCGATTTGTCGAGTGATCGTGCGTCCGCTGGCCAGGACTGCCTCATTCGTGGCAGGAGGATTGGTCTCGATGTCCGAGCCGGCAAATGCCTCGACGTATTTCCAGGGCGGATCAGTTGGCTTCTTCACGCCGGTGCTGGCGAAAATGATCTCTTGCTTCAGAGGCAGCTTCTTGTCGGCCCAGAAGTCCTGATTCATCTTCCAGATGCGTTTTGCATTGACGATACCGACCAGACCTTGTGCGCGCGGCGAGAGCTGCGCAATGTGCTTCTCGGTGTACACATCGACTCGGCTGACAAAAATACTGTACACCGACTTGAATTGGCTCAAGGTGCTACGTCGCTGGGCTCCGCGCCATACTGCGTCCCGAGCCGCGATATACTGCTTGGGCGAAAACGTCAGCGTTACGTTCAGGGTTACCCCCGCCGCCACCAATTCCTCCAGCGCTCCAAGCCCTCCCGGCGTGTTGGGGACTTTGATCATGCGGTTGCGATGTCCGGCGCTCCACTTCTTGCCCAACTCGATGTAGAGCTGCGTCCGTTTCTCGATCGGCAAGTTCCGTTCCGGGTCTTCGATCAGTGCATCGAGTTCGAAGCTGACGTAGCCGTTGTCCCCGTGCGAGGCTTCCCATGCTGGGAGAAACGACGCCTGGGCGCCGCGGACCAATTGATCCGTCATGGTCCAAGCGAGGGTCTCATCGTCCAGACCCTTACGCAGCAGCTTGGTCATTTCATCATCAAACCGGCCCGTTTCGATCAGGTCGGCGATGATGATTGGATTGGAGGTAGCGCCGGTCGCCCCCCATGCGAGGTTGCGAGTGACCAGATCCGGATCGATGGAATCCAGCCAAAGTTTTGTTCCCGACGCCACGAGAGATTGCAAAGGGGTGCTCACTGCACTACCTCCATTCGGTATGGGTGATCCTCTTCAGAGACTGCTGGGGCCTTCGCCTGCCGTTATTCTACTATTCCAAGCGTGGCCGTCGTCGGGTAAGCCGTGTTTATTGCCTGACTGAACCTTTCGGGCGGACGCCTCAAAGAGATTGAAGGAAACTCAGGACGACGCTATTGAAGAGGTCCGGCTTCTCCAGATTCGACATATGTCCCGCGCCCGGAATGATCTCGAGCCGAGAGCCCTTGATACCCGCCGCGATCGTCTCGGACATTGAGGGGACAGTCATCGCGTCTTCGCTGCCGACAATGACGAGCGTTGGCACGGTGATCTTAGCAAGTAAAGGAGTGGAATCAGGGCGATCGCGCATGGCGCGCAAGGCTCCGACGATACCGGCCCTGGATTGCGGGGCGACGATTCTGCGAACCTCTTCAGCGATCTCCGGCCGATGTTTCAAGGTGTCGGGAGCCAACGCCTTGGGGATCATCTGCTCGATGACCTCCAGGGCTGTGTGCTGCTCGGCGAATGCAATCGCCTTATCGCGATTGGCTTTCCCTTCCGCGTTGTCTGCCTCCACGCGGGTATCGGCGAGAACAAGAGCGCGCAGACGGTTGGCATATTTGCGTGCAAAGGCGAAGGAGACATAGCCGCCCATCGACAGGCCGCCCAGGACTATAGACTCGTGCACCTTAAGCTGATCGAGGAGCGCATGGACATCGTCAGCCATTTGCTCAATCGATGGAGGTCCTTCGAATCCGCTCGTGCCTCCTAAGCCGCGCAGATCGGGGGTGATGACCCGGCAAACATCCCGGAGTGCTGCGGCCTGCGGACGCCACATCGCTGCCGAGAGCGGATACGCGTGCAGCAGCACCAGGGGAATTCCTTGGCCGACGTCATCAAATTCCATTACCACGGTTGGCGAGATTTGCTTTTTCATGAAGAAGCCCCAGCGTCAGCAGCGTGGTAGACGGTTCCACTTTCCACTCTGGAAGATTCTATCCAATAGCAGAATCACGCGCAAAGCAGTTCAAAGAACTGCAGGAAAGGCGCGGGCAGGCCAATCGAAGGTACGCCGAAAGTGCGCCGGAAGTACGCCGTTTCGGGAGTGGAGAGGTGCGAGCAAGCCGGCGCGCAGATCGTCCCGCCAGGATCGATCCTTTTCCGCTGGCGAGATCAACGCCAAACAGCGCTTTAACATTGCGTAAAGAGTGCACATTTCCCTCTCCATTCTTGCAACTCTCGTCGAGTTGCGTTTTCTCAACATGAAGGACAATGTCCCCGGCTTAACAGTGTTCCGGCCGCTGCGAAACGCGAGCGGCTTGTTTTCGGACAGGGCCAGCCGACAAGCATCACGACCTCGTCCGCCGAGATCATCGCCCGGCGTCCCGATGATCCAATTGTAGATCCAGCAAGGCGCATGAGGAACCGCAGCCGAGGAGATTTGTGCCCTTGCTCCCGCCCCACCGGCAGGATAAACGCCGACGATGGAAATGCCCCATTAGAAACAAGGGAGACGTGCTATTTCGGCCAGAACTTCGCGGAAGCAG
Organism: Gemmataceae bacterium; assembly: GCA_035296965.1. Lineage (GTDB taxonomy): Bacteria > Planctomycetota > Planctomycetia > Gemmatales > Gemmataceae > DATGZX01. The sequence continues at coordinate 3,531 of DATGZX010000064.1, read as the reverse complement.
TAGAAGTCGTAGGGTGTGTCAAGCGTACTCGCGCCGACGCACCTTGCCGACCAACGAGGTCTGCACCGCTCTCTCGTGTCTTTTCACGATGCACCTTCAACTACTCGAATACTTTCGCCTTGTTCTCACCAGGGATTGAAACCGACGCGACAGCACCGCCTCTGGGAATGGTGCGTCGGCGCGAGTACGCTTGACGCCCTACGAACTCCAGAGGAAGGGAAGCTGCTGCCGTCCGGAATTCCTCGTATAATTGCGCCGTGCTTCTTCTGCTAACTCCTCGCTCCCCAGGGAGTCGCTATGCCTTCTTGCACCCTCGTCCGCCGGCTCTTGGTTGCGTCGTTTTTCCTGCTGCTTCCGGTCCACGCGGCTCTGGCACAACCGCCGGCGACGCCGACTGATGCCGAGGTACGCGAGTGGATCGGGCGCCTCGAGCAAAAGAAAGACCAACCGGCCCGGCTGGAGGCGCTGAAATGGTTCCAGAAGCATGACGCCGCGAAAAACGCCCGACTCGCCATCCCAATCCTGGAACAAACCATTCGGGACGACCCAGACAGCAATGTTCGTCAGCAAGCGATCCTGGCCCTCTTCGATGTTGCCAGGAAACAGAAACTGCCCTGCCCACTCGCCTTGGTTCAGGCGCTCTTCGACCAGGAAGGCTCCGTTCGCCAGTATGCGGGCCTGGTGACAATGCAGCTCACCACGTTCGCCCCAGGCACGGTGGAGCTGGCTCTGCGCGCCAGCGGGTCGGCGGACGCCAACGTCCGCAGTGACGGGTTGAACCTCCTGGCGCTGGCGGCTCCCCGGGATCAGAAAGCTCTGGCCGTTATCGAAGCAGCCAAGAATGACCGGACGTTTCATGTCCGTCACAATTCCCACTGCTTCAAGTTCAGGGCGACCGACAGACTGGATGAGTACCTGGCCTGGCTGATCCGGCTGCAAGAGGATGACAGCGTACTCGATCCCATTCCGAAAGACGAGAAGCTGCGCAAAGAAGAAGAGTACAGCCGGAGCCTAGCTAGCCTCTATAGTGCGCAGATGATCCTTGAGTGGTGCGAGAAACGCCCGGACGATTTGGCGGCCGCTCTGGTCCAGTTGCTGGACCACAAATCTCCCGCCATGCGGCACGGTGCCGTGCGACTTATCGGAGTGACCGCGGTGAAATCAGATCTGTCCAACGCTAAGGTTGGCAAGGGCTATCTTTCGAAAGTGCAATCGTATCTCTTCCCGGAGCCGGAATCCGAAGCGCCCAAACCGGGCAGCCCACCGAAGCCCCGCCTGGAGAAATCGAAGGTGGCCGCATGCCTGGAGAAACGCCAGGTGCGGGAGCGGCTCGAGAAGCTGAGTGCTAACGATCCGGACCGCCAAGTGCAGGGAGCCGCGCGGTTTGCCCTGGACCGTCTCGCCCGGCTTCAGGTGAAACCGTGACCGCCTAAGCGGGTAGATGCCTCAAGCGTACTCGCGCCGACGCACCTTGCCAACCAACGAGGACCGCACCGCTCTCTCATGCCTTTTCACGATGCACCTTCAACTACTAGAAGCCATTCGTCTTGTTCTCACCAGGGATTGAAACCGACGCGCTAGCACCGCCCCGGGAATGGTGCGTCGGCGCGAGTACGCTTGAGGCATCCTACGAACTAGTGTTGAAACCTCATGTCAGTACGCGGCCGGTAGATCGCCGCGCTGGCGTCGAGCGAACCAGCAGTGTTCGAGGCCTTCCTTCTGTGTGTTGAGCGGCGGTCTTAACTTAGCCAGATTAGGAAGGTCCTGCGGAAATCCGACTAGCCGGAAATACAGGCCCGTATCGCTATTTTTGGCCAGTGTCACAATGCGCATCCACATGACGCGCCACAACTTCAGCCTTGGAGAATTCAGATCAAGCTGGCGAATCAGTCGTTCCGTGTCGCGATCGTGTGCTCGCAGTGTTCCATCAGGGAGCGTGGTGACGCGAGTTGTCCGCAAGAGCTGGAAAGGATCCACGACCGTCTGATCGCGTTTGACCGCGTTGCAGCGTCTGCAGGCATAGACCAAATTCAGGTAGTCCAGTCTCAACAGCGGATCGAGCGACTGTGGCTCGAAGTGATCGAGTTCAAACTCGGATGTGACCTGGCCCCACATCTCGCGCTTCAAGCAGTACGCACAACGGAAATCAAACTCGTCGCGCAGCCACGGGCGATAAGATTCATACGCGGCATAGTTCGCAGGTCCGTGGCGGCGCTTCCCCTGCGGTTCCGGGTAGTCGAAAATCATTCGGATTCGCCGGCCGACTTAAGTTGCAATAGGTTCCGATGCAGGGCTCGTGCCCCTTTCATTGGCAGATTCGTTTCCGACTCGACGTGGTCACGCATGCTTTTGGTCAGGCCCGCGAGTTCGATGTTCTCGGCTGGTGTCAGCGACCCTTGGATTTCCTTGTCGATTAGCTCGAACCGCCGTTGATTCAATGCATCGCTCCAGGGGACATCGACAGACCGCCAATCGACCGCGGCTTGGCCGAGCAATTCCATGGCCGACTCGAACTCCATTCCGGAGTCGAGAAACGTCGCCAGAATGGCCCGGGCTGTCGCCGCTTGCAATTCGGGAGCGCTTGCGTCTGGCGGCAGTTCACGACTGGCCTCGAGGGCGTGCCGCTCAAATTGCGTGACGAAAGTCCGAATCCAGAAGTCCGCGGCCCCGGAAATCTCTTCCCGGGATTCGGGCTGCTCAGATTCATGCGGCTTTGTGGTCGTCACTGGATGGCCCCCCGTCCAGAATCGCAGCCGACAGTGAGCGAACCGCAATCTGTGCAGCCTGCTGGTAGTGTGACAAGGTGACATGCTCCGGCTGGCTGGATTCGGCAGCGAGTCGCCTCGCTCGCGCGGCAACCTCATCTGCGAACAGCGACTTCCAGTAGATGAGGGCCTTCGCCGCTCCGACATCAATGCGGAAATCAGCCTTCTCACGCATCACAACCTCCCTGACGCTGGCGGGTGCATTTTTGCAATCGAAGTCCGGTTCCGAACCCGCGGCCGCCTGCTCGCGCCCCAATGAACGGGCGAGAATTCAAGGCATTGTGCACAACCCGATTTGAGCCGTCAAGACCGGCCAAACGGCGCAATCTCAGCATCTCAATCCGCCGCGCATCTCGGGCCAGATCAGACACCTTCCCCAGTATTCGCCGATCAAATCCGCAAGGGTCACATCGAGCGAGAGCCTTCTGTCTAGCTGCCAAGCCTTGCTTACGGCGTTCGCGGGCACTTATGATGAGAGTTTCCATCCAAAGGGCCTAGCGGGACACCCGTCTTTCATGACCGCCGACCACGACCTCCTGTTCGGCGTGCTCGCCTTGCAAGCCAATCAAATCCAAGGAAATCAGCACGCCCGTCCAGTTGTCAGGGGGCGCCCAAAACCAGCCACTGAGGGGCGCCTGAAAACCAGCCATTTTGAGAGGACCGAGATCCGCCATTTAGGCTTGCCTACAGCTCCAGCGCTGTGGGAGGCACGAGATGGCGAATCAGCTCAAAATGGCGTTCATCGACACACTTCTGCGCTTACACG
>DATGZX010000063.1:0-34375 GCA_035296965.1 Gemmataceae bacterium | reverse complement strand
ACCCGTTCCCATCCCGAACACGGCCGTTAAGCACCCGGGGCCCATGGTAGTGCCAAAAGCGCGAGAGTAGGTTACCGCCGGGAATTTTATCCTTACCACAGGCCCGCCTGTTAACCACAGGCGGGCCTCTCTTGTTGCGCCGCGCGATTACGCATCTCTCCTCCTTGCTGTTGCTTCCTAGACACGGTACCATCCAGGAAACAACCTGTCCCTTCGCCCATGAGGAATCCAGTCATGCTGGTTCGAGCGCTGCACGCCGTCATGGTCTGTGGATTGGGAGTGCTCCTTGCTGTCCTTTGCGATGCTGGATCGGTACGCAGCGACACGAAAGGGAAACCCAAAGAGCCTGAGCTGCCGAAGGAATTGACCCCAAAGCTCTTCACCCTGCAAGACAAGGACATTTCCGTCAGCAAAGCGCTCGCAGAATTAACGAAGCAAACGGGCAATCCTGTCGAAGATCGGCGTTCATCCAAGGACGACAACACAAAGATAAAACTGGATCTCAAAAAGGTCACGTTCTGGCAAGGGCTCGACGCCATCGCCAAGGCGGCAGATGCCACTGTCTCAGTCGCGGAAAGAGATGAGAAGCTTGCGCTCGTGGATGGCCCGAACAAGCTCGAGTCGATCAGCTACAGCGGGCTTTTTCGCGTCGCTGTCAATCGCGTCGATCTCGTCAAGGTCTTCAATAGCGACACGCATCTATGCGTCCTCTACCTCGATGTTGCCTGGGAGCCACGTTTCCGCCCACTGTTCATGGAAACTCGACCTGACTCCATGGTCCTCCAGGACGACAAAGGCCGCGCAATCGAAGTTCCCGAGGACGACAAGGGTGGCCTGGGAGCCATCGGCAAGCGCACGCATGCCGAACTCCAGGTCCGCGTGCCGGCGCCCCATCGTTCGGCCACGCAACTCGGTCTGTTCAAAGGCAAGCTGGCCGCAATGGGTCCTACCCAGACGCTCACCTTCACCTTCGACAAATTGAAGAAGATCGAGAAAGCCGCTCAGGCACGCAAGGAGACCCAGCACGGGGTCAACGTGATTCTTCGCGAGCTGCGCCCCGAAGGGCAGGGGGACGACCAGGTTTGGACCGTCGGCCTGCTCCTCGAGTACCCCGCCGACGGCCCGAAATTCGAGAGCTTCCAATCGTGGCTCGTCAACAACGAGATCTACCTGGAGAAAGAGAAGGACGGTATCAAACAGCAGTTCCCGCCAAATCTTGGGTACGAGACCGACGATCAATCAGAAGACAAGGCCATCATCAAGTACCGGTTCGGCGACGAACCCGACAAGAAACTTATCCTCGGCAACATGAGCGACTGGAAGCTCGTCTACCGGACCCCGGGCAGGATCTCAGCGATACCGATCCCTTTCGAATTCAAGGACATACCGCTCCCCTGATGCCGACGGATCTGCTTCATCGTCACATTCTTCAACCGACACGGGCGGGCTCACCAGCGAAACTTCGCACGTATGTCGGGATTGACGATCTGCTCGGCGGGCCACTGCCCGCGCGATAGGGCAACAATGGAGCGCGCTCCGGAGGCGGCCATGTCATCGCGCGATTGCAGATCCACACCGGCAGCATGCGGCGTCAGCACGATATTTTCGAGCCCCAACAAAACATTGTCCTTGCCAGGCGGCTCGAGTTGAAACACGTCGATGCCGGCTCCCGCAATGCGTCGGTTGCGCAGCGCATCCGCCAGGTCAGCTTCGTTGACCAGACCGCCGCGAGCAGTATTAATCAAGAAGGCGGTCGGCTTCATGCGCGCCAAGGTCTGGCGATTGATCAATTCGCGCGACTCCGGCGTCAAAGGCATGTGCAGCGACAGATAATCAGATTCCGCAAGAAGCTGGTCCAGGTTCACCAGGGTGATGCCGTGCTTGGTGGCGAACTCCTTGTCAGGGTAGGGCTCATAGGCTAGCAGAGGCATGCCGAAGCATTCGCCGCGCAGCGCCACGGCCTTGCCGATACGCCCCAAGCCGGCAATGCCTAGCGTCTGGCCGCGCAAAGGCAAGTTCGTTTGCCGCGGCCAATTGCCAGCTTTGAGAGAATTGTGCTGGGCAGGCAATCCCTTCGCGATCGCGAGGATGAGAGCAAACGTGTGTTCGGCAACGGCGTCCTGATTGGTGCCGGGTTGAATAGTTACAGCAACGCCACGGTCGGTTGCCGCCGCGACGTCAACCGCGTCGTAACCAACGCCCACGCGGGCAATCACACGCAGCGACGGGTTCGCTTCGATGACGCGGCGCGTGTAAGGCTCGGACCCCGCCAGCGATGCCGACATTCCCTTGAGCTGGGCCAACAACTCATCTTCCGTCAATTGACCCGGTTGCGGCGGATAGATCAGCTCGAAGCCGGCGCCGATCAGCACATCTCGATAGACACCGCCGATTCCCTTTAACGCGGATGCAGTAATAATCGCTTTCGGCATGCAACGATCCCCAAACTAGAAAGTCGGATAACCAGATTGTGAAGGACTCAAAATCGGTCCTTTGGGCTTTCGGTGAATTCTATGGACTCAGGGACTCGGCAACCTGCAATCGAGTGAGCCATTCGCGTAATTCAGCCTGCTTGTGCCAATGGGCCGCCTCCGCGTCCGCCAAGGTCACGCGTGTGAACCGGATGCGTGCCTCAGGTCTTAACTGGCCAAGCTTGTCCAAATCCGCGCTGATCACGTGAGCAATCTTCGGGTAGCCGCCAATCGTCTGTCCGTCAACGCCGAGCACGATGCACTGGCCATTGCGAGTCACCTGGACAGCCCCCGGACAAACTGGCTCGGACACCAATTCTCGGTTCGGCCGTGCCAAAGGGCGGCCGCGCAGACGCAGTCCCATGCGGTTGCTTGCAGGAGTGACCGCAAACGTCTGGTCATAGAATTCGCAAGCTTCGAACCACGAAGCCTGCGGTCCGTCCAGCGTGCGAATCAGCTTCGGCTCCGAGTTCCAGGTGAACGTCGGTCTGATAAATCGACCGGCGATCGTGCCCGGGCAATAATGCAAGTCGGCATCCGCGCGCAGCGGCTCCAACCCAGAGCGGCTGCCGAGGATCTCCTGCACGCGAAAACCACCGCGAACGCAAAAGTAAGCGCGAGCGCCTTCCGGTGTGCCGTCGATGCGCAGCAACTCCTGAGGGTACAGCGTGAAGGTCCTGCCGGTTATCAGCCGTTGGCGATTGCTCTCGAGCACAAAAGGAGCGCCAAAAACAACGCAGGCTAGCGGAGTGTCTGCCTGCAGCGTGGGACCACTCAGGGTCATTTCCAGGGCGGCAGCGTCCGGAGCGTTGCCGACCAGGGCATTCCCGACGGCCAAAGAGAATCGGTCGGCAGCGCCACCCACCGGCACACCGAGGCTTCGAAAAGCAGGCCGGCCGTAGTCGACAAGCATCGTGCATAGGCCGGGGTCAAGAACACGTAGTGTCATGAGCGGGGAATGGTGTGAATCGATGACACGATGACAAAGCGACAGTAGACACGCTTGGAAGCCGGTAACCTCGGACCTGGCGATTGGTAGGCCTTTTCACGCGGCACCTTGTCAGATGAAGGGCCGGAGAGCAATTTGCTGTCGGGCCAGTGCGTTTCGCAGCGCACGCACAAACGCGAGGGCCTGGGGGTTGTCCCCATGCACGCAAATCGTTTGCACTCCCCTCTCGCGCATGAGCCACTGCACTTGCCGCACGCCTTCCTCCGGATCTTCGATGAAAGCGTGGGACTCGGTCCTGGGTACGAGCGAGCCGTCCGGCAAATAGCGGCGGTCCGCGAAGCCCTCGGCGATAAATGCGCAGCGACCCGCACTGACTGTCTGCAATGCTGAGCCAGGCAGACCAAGGAGGCGCAAGCCGAAGAGCGCCGCGGCGTCGACAACGGGGCGAGCGTACTCCGGATCGCGGCAAGCCATGTTGTACAAGGCGCCGTGCGCTTTCACGTGGCGGAGCGGCCTGCCCACCGCGCGGGCCAGGCCCTCCAGTGCGCCAAGCTGATAGACACAATCCTCATACACCTTGTTCGCGCTGCATGGTAGTTCGCGCCGGCCAAAATGTTCCCGATCCGGAAAGCCCGGATGCGCCCCCGCCTGCACGCCATGCCGGGCAGCCAGGGACAAGGTCGCGAAAGCAGTGGCCGGATCGCCCGCGTGGAAGCCACAGGCAATATTCGCCGAGGTGATCATCGACATCAACTCGGCATCGTTGACACAGCCTTCGCCGAGGTCACAATTGAGATCGATCTCCATGTTGACCTGATGCTCTGTTACGATTGCTTGGGTCGAAATGCCTTTACCACAGCTTCATTCGTCGTCAGATAGGGGCCCTCAATCAGGTCGACGCAGTAAGGGATGGCTGGAAACACGGCAAGTAGACAGTCACGGATAGCGCTAGGTTTGCCGGGCAAGTTCACGATGAGGGACTTGCCTCGGATACCGGCAATCTGCCGCGAGAGGATCGCCGTCGGCACGACTTTCAGCGAAACTGCACGCATTAACTCACCAAAACCATCGAGCAGCTTGTCGCACACGGCTTCGGTCGATTCCGGAGTGACATCGCGCCTGGCCGGTCCGGTCCCGCCCGTTGTCACGACAAGGCAGCAAGCCTCCTGGTCACACAACTGCCGAAGCGTTTCCTCAATTAAGGGGCGCTCGTCGGGAATCAAGCGCGCGACTTGTTCCCAGGGACAGGAGAGGATCTCTGCGAGGCAATCCCGGATGGCAGGGCCGCCAAGGTCTTGATAGATCCCCTTGCTGGCACGGTCAGAAATCGTGACGATCCCGATTCGGACAGGTGCGTTCTTGGTCATTGCTGGAAGTATGCCAAGCTGCTGTTGCTGGGTCGGCCGATGCTTCAATCACCGGTCCAGGGTGACTCCTACTGGCTCATGGTAGCCCGGACTGAAGCAGATACAAGCTGGTTTGCCTTTCCTATATTGGTGATGTTCTCACGCTTCCACGACTTTGAAAAGCGGAGATGGACGATGCCGGCAGCCCGCCAATTCAAGTCTGAGCTCTGTGCAGTGTTCGGCCAACAAGGCGTCATAGGCATTCAGCTATGGACGGGCCTCGAGCCCAGCCCAGCGGTCATAGGTCGAGCGCTCGAAGAAGTGTTCAACTCATGAAGAGCATCTACCGACGCACTGCACCGACCGGCGGAAACATGAAGCGCTCCTTGCAGCGAATACACATGCCGCGGTGACCCACCTGGCGAGCATAGTACCGGAGCTTGGATCCACATCCTGAACAACGGAAATAGTGAGCGGAACGATCCTTCGGCACGCGCGAGCGCAGAATGAGAAATGCGCCAACACTCACGACTGCCAAAAGGGGCACGCCGATCATGAAGATCGTGGAGATGTTCATGGCCTACTCGAAACTTGCGGTCAGATTCGTTGGGCGATGCAGGTTCGTGGTGCTGAGTCTCGCTCGCTCGAGTCTTAGCAAGCGAAGCGCGCTACGTTGACGAAACGGATCATGTTGCATTTCTCTAATAATTGAAGCTACCACTCTTCAAAGTCCGAAGCAAGAGGATGCAGCGAAAAGCGGACAGGCAACCGCCGCGCCAGCATAACGAGGACGATATGATAGACGCTAGATAGTTTGATAAACATCCGAAGAACGTCTCCGCCGTGGCCGTGGCGAACACGAAACGAGGGGGTGCCAGTTGCCGAGGAAGCGCATTCTCAGCGTAGGTCAATGCAGCGCCGACCACTGGTCTATTTCTCGAACGATCGAAAAACGCTTTCTCGCGGAGGTTGTGCGCGCCGGAACCTCGGACGAAGCGGTTGCCATGCTCCAGCGGCAAGCCTTCGACCTGGTATTGGTCAACCGCATCTTGGACAGCGATGGCTCGAACGGCCTGGAAGTTGTGAAGCGCGTGCAAGCCGAGGAAAGGCTCCGGCATGTGCCAGTCATGCTCGTGAGCAATTACGAGGAAGCTCAGCAGGAGGCAGTGGGGGCAGGTGCGGTTCGAGGTTTTGGCAAAGATTCCCTGGGCCGGCCCTCAATGATGGCGCTTCTAAAGCCCTTCCTGGAACAAGCCGAGGAGGCGCGGGCGTCCTCACTGGAGCCAAAAGGCGACTGACGGTCGTCAGCGGCTTCGGGACGCCTCTTCATCTCATTGACCCCGGACTTCACTTCCGTGAGAGAATCGTAACGCCTTTCGCAGTGCCCGCGTGCTTGGGACTCTCCACGATCAAGACATGATCGCCCTCGTGGAGGTCCGTGAGAGTCGCCTTCTCGTGGGTGGCCTGACCGCTACCGCCCCGAACGACCCTTGCGACTTTCGTGTGTGCCGATATCGCAACCGTCGCAGATCCTCCCTGTGCCGCCTTTGCTGCGCCGCCCTTGCTCCGAGCCCCGTGGATCTTCACGGTAATCGAGCCATGCCCATTCTTTCCGCCTGCCTGGACGCTCGTGAGCACGCCGTAAATGACCTTGTGGCCACTCTTACTCTGTCCTTGAAGCGGCCCTTCGGCAGACGGAGCGCTTATCGGGAGCATGAAAACTGAGGTCAAGACCGCAATGGCACCAGATGGCGACATGATGGAGATCCTCTCTTGAGGACGGGAGCGTGTACACGGAACGCGGCGCGCTGCCGAAAGGCCGGGCCGCCAACCAATGAGATCCTGCGTTCCCTGCACGACCTCAGGTATCTAACCCAGGTGGGCAGGATTGGTTCCGGGAGACACGAAGGCTTTTTTTCTGTTGGGGAGGGATCGCGCATGGCCAGCGGAAAGCTGAGTCGGGTCATCTGGGGATTGGCTCGAGGCTGACATCATCGATACTCATTCGGCCCGTCGCCCCGTTCAGGCCGATTAAAAGTACTCCCTCTTTCGCCTTGGGGTGCACGGGGATGTCATTGACGAAACGCCGCCAGGTAAAGGAGCCAAGCCAAGGGCCCCACACTTCCGTATCCACGGCGCGATTTTCGTCGTCGTAATAGACAACGGCCAGAGCAGCTTGCTCCAACTTACCGCCGCCTGGCAAGATCTTTTGCGCTTTGATTCGTAAGTTGATTCGAAGTGTCTTGACCTTGGTCCCGTCGACGCCGAAGGCCTGAAGGGCCTGTGCGCGCCGACCCGGAACGTCGTTCGAGAAAGTCATGTAGTTCTTGCCTTCGGGAGCGTCGTCGTGCTCCAGCACGGCCTGCCGCTGATAATACCACCCATCCGCGACGCCGTCCGTCTCCTTCTCGAAGCCGCCGTTGACAATTCGCGGATGGGCCAAGTCCGGAGGCACCTTGCGATTGGCTGCGGCGATTCCTGTCATGGGCACAAACAGCGTGGGCAGCAGCTTTTTCTTGGCCAACTTCCCCTGGTTCTTCTCGAACAGGTAGAAGGTCTGGCTAAAGCGTTCTCCCAAGGGAATGATCATTTTGCCACCATCCTTGAGCTGATCGACGAGGGCTTGCGGTACGTCTTCGGGAGAGCAAGTGACAAGGATCTTGTCGAAAGGCGCATACTCTGGCCAGCCTTTGTAGCCGTCACCAATCTTCGTTTTCACGTTGGTATAGCCGAGCGCCTTCAGCCGTGCGCTAGCTTGTTTTCCGAGCGGTTCGAGAATTTCGATCGTATACACTTCCTTGACGATTCTGGAGAGGATTGCTGCCTGATAGCCGCTCCCCGTGCCGATCTCCAGAACACGGTCGGTAGGCTTTGGATCGATGGCGTTCGTTTCGTAGGCCACGATGTAACCGGGCGATAGCGTCTGGCCAAGGCCAATCGTCAAGACCTGATCGTAATAAGCGTCGCCACTCTGCTCAGGACTCACGAAGAGATGCCGCGGGACCTCGCGCATGGCTTTGAGAACCGCTTCGTCCTTGATGCCTTCGCGCACGATCTGCTCCTCGACCATCTTTAGACGAAGCTGGCGATAGCGAGGGTCCTCCGGCTCGGCAGCAGGAAGCATGGTGAGTGAAACAAGGAGCAGGATCGCAAAGCTTGGTAAGGCCCCCAGGCAACCGTTGAAACGAACAAGTCTCGGGACCAGTGAGCCGAGCATCACGGCACCTCCATCTAGGAAAGCGACTGGCCACGTGCGTGGAGCAGCCGGCACCGGATAGTATGACGGGTATAAAACAGAAATGCCAGTAGCAAGCGCCGCTGCCGGTGGCCGCGCGCTGGAGGCTGGAGCGCAACTCTACAAGAGTCCGGCTACAACCGGGAAGGAGCGAAGGACGGACTCGTGCAAGGGGAATAAAAAAGCAACGGAGCGACCAGTCGAGTTGCTCGGTGGTAGCTCCGTCGCTTCTATTGAAGTCCGGGGTCTTGGAGCAAAGTACTGCTCCTCCCGGAACAAGTCTCTAGCCGACCTCTTGCATGGCTTCGTTCAGAGGTGGCCATTCCTTTTCGAGTCCTTCGTCTTCGATCTGCCTCAGCTGGGCATCCGTAATCTCGAAGCGCTCGGTCACGATCTGGTAAGAACGTCGAACACCAGTGCCCAGGTCCTGGGTAGCAACCAAGTCCCGGAAGATGTCGCGACGTTGCTGTAAAGTCAAACGCTTAGCTGCCATAATACACCCCTTCCACTCGTGGGGAGGAATCTTGCCGGGTCGGCGAGCCACCCACCCGAGCCCCTTCGCATCAACGAACCCTGGATGGCCTCTATGGTTTAGAGTACCGACCCACGTTACCGCATTGTCTCCGCTCTCGAAGTCGCCTCCGCACGGGAGGGCTCGGGGCGCCACGGCCGGAGATAGGATCAAGCGGGCAGAAACAAGAGCTGGCTACCTCAATACTTCGAGAGGGGCTCAACCTCTCTACGAGCATTATACGTCTTGCCTTATCATTGCAGAAGCAAAATCCCGAAATTTTCTATGTTGAATGAATGCCTCGCGTGGGACGTATCGAAAATGCGGTTTGGCCCACCTCCCGAGGGCAACACGTGCCTTGCCGGTTCAATCCACTTAAGCCTTTGTCATTTCATCGCTTGAAGCGTGAGACTCGTAAATCAGCCACCTGCCCGCGATGAAAGAGCGTCCGGAGGGTCAGCGCACTTTCCAGACGGGGACTAGTTCTCTTGGCAAATTCCCTGCCAAGAGGCAGCTTGCGGGCGAGAATCCATATGTGCTCCCTACACTCCAAGGGCTGCTTCAGCTTATAGAATTCTCCCTGTGTGTTTCCGGGTTGGAAAAGCCCACCCTTTACAGCTAGGCAGGAAACCACTTATAGGGATTTCAAGACTTTGCAGTCCCTCGGTGCGCGCGAGCAGCCCGGGGAAATCGCTAATCTTGCCTGCGTTTTTAAGAGGACTGGAGCCATGATCATGCAGCGCGCCTGGAGCTACCCTGTTATTCGATTAACACTGCTCATCGCAAGTCTGCTGCTGCCCAAGATTGCTGCGGCAACGGATCCCAAGCTGCAACCCAGCGAAGGCCTGAAAGAGCGCATGCGCGACGTGACTGGCCAGATCGAGAAGAACAGCGCAGACCTGGAAACTCTGTACAAGTACTTTCACTCCCATCCGGAACTGTCTCTTGTGGAAGAGCACACCTCGGCGCGATTGGCGCAAGAGATCAAGGGACTTGGTTTCGACGTTACAACCAAGGTCGGCGGCTACGGCGTCGTCGCGATTCTCAAGAACGGACCAGGGCCCACTGTCCTGGTGCGGACCGACATGGATGCTCTACCGGTCGTGGAGCAAACCAGCTTGCCGTACGCCAGCAAAGTGCGCACGCGTGACCGCAACGGCAACGATGTGGGAGCCATGCACGCTTGCGGGCATGACATGCACATGACTTGTTGGATCGGCACAGCCCGAACACTGGCGAGCTTGAAGGACAAGTGGCAGGGCACTTTGATGTTTATCGCCCAGCCGGCTGAGGAGATAGGCACAGGCGCCCGGCTGATGATCGCCGACGGCCTGTTCAAACGCTTTCCAAAGCCGGACTATTGTCTGGCATTGCATTGTGACGCCCGCAGCGCTCACGGGAGTATTACCTACACGGACGGGCTGGCACTCGCGAATGTCGATTCCGTCGATATCGTCGTGCACGGCAAAGGAGGACATGGCGCGGCTCCGCACACGACCATCGATCCGGTCGTGATCGCGGCCCGAATAATCCTGGATTTGCAAACCATCGTCAGCCGGGAAACCAATCCTACTGATCCTGCCGTCGTGACAGTAGGCTCGATTCACGGAGGGACGAAACACAATATCATTCCAGCTGAGGTCAAGATGCAACTGACTGTACGCACGACGAAAGACTCCGTGCGCAAGCACACGCTCGAGGCGATCGAACGCATCGCCAAGGCAGCGGCTCAGGCAGCGGGCGCTCCAGAGCCGACTGTCACGTCAGATCCGGGCGAGTTCACGCCGGCCCTCATGAATGACTCAAAGCTGACGCGTAGAACGGTCGCCGTTTTCAAGGAGGCATTGGGCGCGGAAAACGTCCACGAAAGGCCGCCGATCATGGGGGGCGAGGACTTCAGCCGGTATGGACGGGAGGGAGTGCCGATTTTTCTGTACTTCCTGGGCACGTTACCGCGGGAGCGCGTAGCGGAGTCCGAAAGAACCGGGCAGCCATTGCCTTCATTGCACTCGGATCGTTATTACCCGACGCCGGAACCGAGTATCAAGACGGGTGTGCTCACCATGAGTCTGGCGGTGCTGAACCTGGTGGGAAAGTAGGTTCGAAGATGGCTGCTTCTCGAGCTGGCTTCAGCCTGGTTGCTCGGGCGAAGGTTGTCGGCAAACTGGGATCAGGCGGCCCGGACGAGGTCCGGGTTATACGCGCGTTCGTGTTCGAGTTCCGTGGCTTCTTGCTTGCCGCGACTCAGCATGTGGAGGACCGCGGGCAGGAACACCAGGGCTGAAAGCATACAGCAGCCCACGCCAAGAGTGAGGATGAATCCCAGGCTCGCCAGGCCGCGCTCGCTGGAAATCATGAGCGTGCCGAACCCAATCATGGTCGTGAGCGCCTTCACGAGCACTCCGCGGCCGATGGGATAGCTGATCGTCGATTCGCCTCTCGCGCGGCGCAGCAGCCAATCGTGAAGTACGTGGACGCCGTTGTCCACGCCGACGCCCAGGATGAGCGGAAAGGCGATGACGTTCGCTGGATTCAAAGGGAGTCCGCAGAGCCCCATGATGCCCAGCGATAGGATGATCCCCATCACCAAAGGCGTGAGGCCGATCAGCATGTGCCGCCAGTTGCGGAAGTCGACCAATAGGACGCCGGCGATGACAAGAAACGCGTAAATGCCCGCGCGCTGAAAGCCGTTTTGCATCGATTTCAGCCCCTCCACCGTGGCGAAGGGCTTCCCCGTGGCATCCGGGTCCACGGTGAGGATCTGGCGCGAGAAATGCTCCAGCGGCGCGAAATTCCAGAGAGACTCCTTGGCGAAAACGCGTAGCAACCATTTGCCGTTCTGGCCGACGTAGCGAACGCGCAAGTCCGCCGGCAGGTCGTCGAGAGAAATAGGCACCGGCGTCGACACATCTCGCAACCGGTAGAGATTCTCGGCGAGATCTCCCGCCAGGTGCTGTTCAAAATCTTGCAGACGGGTCTCCGCTATCTCCGCGATAGGCATGTTGACGAGCTGATCTAGCAGTGTCTGCAGGCCGCGACGGAGATCCGATAGAATCGGCTGTTCCGTGGCGTCCGCCAGTGGCTGGAGCTGGCCGATGAGACAGGCCAGTTCGGTCTTAACCTCACGATTGTCCGGTCGAGCGTGTGGAATCAGCGCGCCGCGCTCGGGCAAGTGGTGCAGGCGCTGGCGGATATCACGCAGCATGCCCATCTTGTTCTGCTGGTCCTCCGGGATCAACGAGGCCACCTCCACAACCCGGCTGACTTCCGGCAACTGCTCGTAGCGTGCCTTGAGGGCGCGCGCCTCTTCGGGAGTGTCCCGGTAGCTCAGAGCGT
This sequence comes from Gemmataceae bacterium, assembly GCA_035296965.1. Taxonomy (GTDB): domain Bacteria; phylum Planctomycetota; class Planctomycetia; order Gemmatales; family Gemmataceae; genus DATGZX01. The sequence goes on along the minus strand of DATGZX010000063.1, from coordinate 22,527 downwards.
GCCAGCTTGCCCCGGCGGTATGGTCGATCAGCGTCATCTCCCATTTCACTGAGTCGAGGTCGCGAGCCTGAAGATGGAGCAAATTGTGGTCGTAGGCCACACGCCAAGCGCAGAAGGCCATGAGCGCAGTGATCGCAAGACCGGCGGCGATGACGGCGGGAGATCGGCTGGACAGCCTCGGCAGCCAGCCGGCGTGGATCGTGATCGACTGGCAATTAGCTATAGGTTGCCCGCGGCGATCAAAGACCATCAACAATGCCGGCAACACCGTGAAACAGGCCAGGGCACACAACAGCACTCCGCAGCCTGCAATCCAGCCCAGCTCCGCCACAGCCTGAAAATCGGCGAACATGGCGGCAAAGAAGGCCAAGGCCAAGGTCGACGCGGCCGTCAGGTTGCCGATGGCAACGTGGGCGGCGGTATGCAGCAAGGCAGAGCGAACGTCGGCCCCCACGCGGCGCGCCTGTTCATAGCGCATCACCCACAGGACGCCGTAGTCGCCCATGCCGATCAGCATGACGGCGAACGTGGCCGACAGGATATTCAGGTGGCCGACGGTCACGGTCAACCAGCCCATCGCCCAGGCCGTGCCCGCCAGGAGCGTGCCGACGGTCAGGAGCGGGTAGGCGATGCCGCGGTAGACGATGAAGAAGAGCAATGTCACGCCGGCAATGGCCAGCCAGGAGGCCAACTTGGTGTCGGACTGGGCGGCCGCCATTTCGTCGGTTTCGAGCACCGGCAAACCGGTCAGGCCAAATTGCAATTCGGGAAACGCGGGTTGGACCGAGGCCACGAGCTCGCGCAGCTTGGTGACGCTCTTTCTGGCCGCCACGAACGAGCCCTCTTCTTGAATCGGCCGGGCCAGCAAGAAGGCCAGCCCGCCATCGCCGCTGAAAAAATACTGAGGCTCGGCCAGGAGGTCCTTTTGTTCCGGTGCGTCCGGCAGCCGGATGTGCCAGGGATTGTGATACTTAGCCGGGTCGCCCAAGGTAGCCGTCGCGGTCTCCGCCAGGGTGAGCAATTGGCCCAGGAACTGTTCGTCTTCGGGCTTGAGCGGTTTGCCGGGCATGATTTTGCCGGCCCGATCGCGCGCTTCGTGAAGCAGACTGAACAGGGTGAGAGACTGCCAGCTAATAGGCGCAAATTCGAGGAGCAAGTGCATGCTCTTGAGGTCGCCTTGAATCTGTTCGATCTGCTCGGTCGGCAGATAAAGGAGCGCGCGGTCATGTAGTTTTCTCAGGTCAACCTTGTAAAACAGTCGGTCGAAAAGATCCGGGTGCTTCGCAACTTCGCCCGCCAACGAATCCAGAGCTTCTTGCATGCGCTGGCGATTAGCACCCTGCACGACCAGGACGATATCGTTATCATTTCCGAATTCGGCGATGTATTCGCGCCACTTCTTTTGATAATCCTTGTTGGGGCTGATAAGGTCGGTCCGCTGCGTGTGGTACTCGAGGCGTGTATTGAAGAAGTAACAGGAGACCCCTGCAAGGAGCGCGGAGACCGCCAAAACCAGGCGTGGAAAGCGGCAGACCGTTCCCACGAGGAGAACGAGCAGACGGTGTGGGAAGGGTATCTCTTGGGAACGAACCGATTCCTGGTCCATAGATTTCCGCTCGCCTCCATGCATGCGGTTTGCAGTGCGGCTGGATTGTAGGCAAGGGGCCTAGTTCATGCAAGGCGAACGAAAACCCCGGCGGGCGTTACGGCGCCGGGGTTTAGATCCAATCTGTAGTAATTGCAGGCAACCAGGGCAGGTCTTTGTCCGTCCAGGAGGGCTGCCCTTACCTCGTTCGAGACACCGCTAATTTGGCAAATCTGGAGAAACTCGGAAAGAAAAACTCGCTCACTTCTTGGGCGCCGAATCGGGTCCCGCCACCCGGGCGACATCGGTCTTGAGGAGCCTGGCTACTTCCGCCGAGAGAATCTGGGCATTTTTGCCGTCCCTGGTGCAGCCAGGCAAAACCTTGACCACTTTGCCGCCTTTATCAATCAAAATGTTGGTCGGCATTGTTTTCGCATCGAATGTCTTCCACGTAACTCCCTTAGGATCGGCAAGCCAGAAAAACTGGAGGCCTTTCTTGGCCGCATACTCGCTGGCCGCGTCCGGCGACTCCTGGAACACCGCGATGGTTTGCAGCCCCTTCTCGTTGTAGGCGGCCTGCAGCTTTTGAAAGTAGGGAAGCTCCCGATCGCATCCGGAGCATGCGCACGTGAGCCGCACCAGGACAGGACCATTGGCGGTGAGCTTGCCGAGGTTGTACTCCTTTTTGCCGTCCGGGGATTTAAGGACGACCTGCGAAGCTTGCTTCGCTGCATCCTCCGCAAGAGTCGTTCCCGCGAGGATAACACCGGCCACAGTAGTCAACAGGATGCGCATGCAGAACTCTCCGGGGTTGTGCGGAAAAATACCAGCGTATGCGTGTCTGGCGGGCCTTCATTATTGAGAACTGCGCAACCAATGTAACGGCCAGCTTTCTCCCCTCGCCCGTGTACTCACGGGAGAGGGGTCGGGGGTGAGGGTTTTAGACCCGTGAAGTTTCACTAACCCCCTCACCCCAACCCCTCTCCCCCGAGTACGGGGGCGAGGGGCATACGAAGCATGAGGCATTGGTTGGGCAGGAATCAATAGGTGCGTGAGACCGCGGCCTTCGCCACTATCCAAGCGGCACGTCCTTGAGCGTAAACGGAACTTCTATGACTACCCAGGGCCGAACCGTGTAGAGGAACTTGGCCGGTTCGGCCTGCCCGTCGCGGGGGCGGAAGGTCATGTGGATTTCCCAAACGAGGGCATTGCCGTTGACCGTGAGGTTATCGTTGCGGCCCTCCATTTGAAAACTCTGGCCGTTGGCGTCCTGGAGTGCAAAACCGCTGTCCACCTGACTGGTGGAGTCCTCTATGCCTGCCAATGCTCTGCGCATCACCACTCCATTGGCACGCATGACTACGCGCCGATTCATGGCCATGACGCCGCGCAGGCCGCTCGGATCCTCGAGGCGAAAGTTGACGGCAACCGTGCCGTTCGCGTGCGTCTCAATCTCCAGGATCTTGATCGATTTGCCGTCCGACCCTTTGACCGTTTGACCCGCTGCTTTGAGGATGTTGCTCACGGAAATGACCACGCGTGGAGGTGCTTGCACCTGGGCGACCAAAACGCCTTCGAGTTCCTTCAGCATTCGGGAAGGCTTTTCGCCTTTCTTGAACCGAACGGGCATTTCGCGTGAGCCGACCAGCGCCTGCGTGCCGGTTTGCGGGTCCCAGAGGACGCCACCATTGGCCAGGGCAGCAGCAATGCGGGCAGCATCGCCGGAATAAGTTTCTACAGGAGAAAGATTCTGATCATTGTTATCGATGGCGCGGTCGACGCGTGCTTCGATATTATGCCAAACCATTTTGGGCTGGGGCGCGACATCCAATAGGAACATTGCCTCGCCGGAATTCGCCGATTGCTTCCAGGGGTTGCCTGTTGCGGCTAGCGCCCGTATGCGCACGGCACCGGCTTGAAAAGCCGGCAAAGACTTCTCCTTGCTGGGCACAAGCCTCAACGGGCTCTCTCCAACTCTAGAACGATTCTGATACGGGCTCGAAGGCATGATCACAATCGCACCACCCTGAGCGGCGCGCAATTGCCCGTTTTGAAGTGCGCGCGCTTGCCAGTTCTGATCTGCGGTGGTGACCTGTGGGTGCGCACGTTCGACGAGCCCGGCCTTCTCGCAGAATTGATCGAGCGCCTGCCAAAAGGTCGTTTCTCCAGTGTCAATCGTGATCTTTCGATCGGCAAACTTCCAAGCCTCAGTTCCCAGTTGTATGGCAAAGCCCGTCTTCTTGGAGAAATCCTCCAGTGCGTCGCTGATCGGCATATCCTGGCAAACGAGTCGTACATGCTTGGGCTCCAGGATCTGCGCTGTCTCCACACGCTTCTCAATAAGCTGGGCGAGCCGCTCCGCCCGCCGGCGGATTTCGGGGTCGGTACCCCGGCTGGCCTTGTTCAGTGCTTCCAAAGCAGCCGGTCCTAGCGCGTCCAGGGCCTGCGTCGCAGCCTCGCGCTTTTTGAAATCGTTGCTCCCCAGTTCAGTGATAAGCCGCGGGATCTCGTGCACATTGGCGTTGGGATCGGCCGCCGAGCTTACGCCCAGGAGTTGTGTCAGAGACAGCATCAAGAAGCATGAGATATGCATGACGCCGTAACCTCGCCAGGGGTGAGTGATCGTCACAATGAATTCTCAGGGAGTTAGTTTATCAATAATCTTACCCGCCCGAAAGAAATCTAGCGTACTCAGGACGGCCGGGGGGATCGTCCCCAGGGAATCGGCATCGCGGCACGCGTAGCTGCGGGAAGTTGACGGGCTGGAGGGATCGTATCGACCTCGATCGGGCGGGCTTGCGCGCAATGCGCGTCCCGATGACAACGAGTACTAATATCCTGTTTCAACGCCCGCTGCTCCCTGGGTGCGGGCGCCGCTCAGAGGCTGAGAGCAGGCGCCTGTCGGGCGGCCTGCAACTCCGCAAGCGCCCCTTCGAACTGCTCCAGGTGGTATTGCATGAAGAAAGTAGCCTGACGTTGCAGTTCCTCGCGCATGTCTCGTTTCTTGAGGCTGGCACCTTCCGTTGTGAATTCCTCCGCTTCCTGGTCGAAACGCGCTTGCAAACGGTCGAGCACTGCCCGAATTTCGAGGCAGCTCTCTCGGTCCCGCGGCAGCTGCCGCATGCGAAAATGAATCCGCCGATGAAACCGGTTGCCCTCAGGCTCAGGATCCTTCTCCACCAGCGCGGAGGGTATATCGCCGTCCAGAAAAACGGGGAAATAGACGTTCGCGCACGGCGGGCCAAACGCGCACCAGGCCATGGGCAACGAGGCAGGGTCCGAACTCAGCCGGGAGATCAAGCTTGCCGACGTACCGCTGCCGTTCGTTCCCCAATGCTGACACAGAGACCTCTGATCGTTCTCCAAGGTGCGCCGATCCTCGGAAGCGCCGCCCTCGTCATAATGATCGCTCAGCAGCATCCGCAAGAAGGGCACGTCGATGTGACCGTTTTGTTCCTGGAGAAGCAACGTTGCTCGTCCCCAACGATGCATGGCGTCGGATTGATCGCCGAGGTCCTCCTTCAAGGCGCCCGCAAAATCGAGCTTGCTGCCGTCTCCCGGCCACCAGCCTTGCTCGATGGCGTGGGAAGCTAGCCCCTGAGAGATCCGGTCCCAGTCTTGCCGGACTACGCGGGCATTGGTCAAGGCACGAACCTCGCGCACGTCCTGATAGACCCAATGCCGGCCCGCACTTTCCACCGCATAAGCTTCCTTCGGGTCCGCGATCAGGAATGCGTTATCGCCATCGGGAGAGGTGATAGCACTATTCTTTTCGCCCGAGCCGTAACGCTCGATCAGGCTGGTTGCCACTTCGACGGCTTGCAGGGCGGTCCGACTTCGCTCCAAGACCAGGCGCACCAGGTCTGGTCCCATCAATCCGGGTCCGGGAGCCGGTAAAACGGGGCGCAGGATGGTCCAGGCAACCGCGACCTGGTGCTCATTCAGTCCATAGTCATAGCCCAAGCAGCCGTCTGGCTGGCTGGCCAACACCCGATACACCTGCCGCACTTGCGGCAGCTCGAGATTTTGGGTTTTGACTTTTTCCCCGGCTGCTAAAGCACGCCCAGGAGTGCAAGACAAGGGCTGGCATTTGCGATGGGGACGATCGCAGTTCTGGCCTAGGAGAGTCTGTCCGTTTATCGTGGCCTTTGCCAAGGCGACCACTGCGTTGGATGCCATTACGCGGGCCCTCCGGAATGGCGTTTTGGGAAAACGAGTCAGAGGGGAAACGTCCTGATCATGCTGGGAAAATGGTTCTAACTCACCTCCTCCGTGCTAAAGACCATTGGATCATACCGGAAGGCGTTAGGCAACAGTGCGCGTAGGCATTCCCCGAATTTGCATAATTGTCATTTGTGCACTAATGTGCAGCCGACCTCGATTGACAGGTCTTGGCGGACGGCATAGGCTTGATCCCTCAGAGTTCCTGTTACTCAAACAGCCCTGGCCACTTGCCGCCGGCCACTCTACCCCCGCCTCGAAGGACGGGCCTTTCGCGGCAAGACGCGCGGGCAATCAGGAAAGGAGCGATTCATGCTGAATGTGTGGGGATCCCGCAACGGGATCAACTGCGACGGCTCGACACGCCGGGACTTTCTCAAGGTCGGCGCGCTGGGAATGGGCGGCTGGTTGCTGCCGGACTTACTGCGGGCGCGGGCAGCGGCGACGGCCGCGGGCACCCCTAGCAAGAACACCTCGGTCATCTGGCTGTGGCTTGGAGGCGGTCCCACTCACGTCGAAACCTTCGATCCCAAAATGACGGCGCCGGCCGAGTACCGCAGCACCGTCGGCGCTGTAACGACGAATGTCCCCGGCGTCGAGATCGGCGGCGTTTTCCCCAAGATGGCGCAGGTCGCAGACAAGCTGGCCTTCGTGCGTTCCTTCGCGCACGGCAACTCGGGCCACGGCGGCGGCACCCACTGGGTCATGACCGGCTACAACTTCCCGCCCGCCGACAACAATCAACCTGCGATCAAACCGGGCCTCGGCTCGATCCTCGCCCGCGTGCGCGGTGCCAACAACCCCGCCACCGGTTTGCCGAATTACGTCCGCATAGGCGGCATCTACGGCGATGGGCCGGCCTGGCTCGGGCCCGCCTATGCGCCGTTCGACACCAGCGGCAACTCGCGCAACAACATGAACCTGCAGGTGACCCTCAATCGCCTGGCTGACCGCCGATCGCTGCTGAAGTCTTTTGACCAATTGAACCGGAGCATCGACAAGAGCGGCACGATGCAGGGCCTTGATAGCTTCGAGACTCAGGCATTCGACCTGATCCTGAGCCGGGCACGCGAGGTCTTCGACATCCAACGCGAGAACCCGCGCACGCGCGACAAGTACGGTCCCGGGCTTGGCGAACAGCTCTTGATGGCCCGGCGCTTGTGCGAAGCGGGCGCTGGCTTCGTGACCATGCACTACGGCGGCTGGGACATGCACGGCCAAATTGCACAGGGAATGAAAGGTTTGGCACCGCAGATGGACCAGGGCGTGACGGCCCTGGTGGAAGACCTGGCCTCGCGCGGGCTGGATAAGGAGATCCTCCTGGTCATCACCGGCGAGTTTGGGCGGACGCCGCGCATCAACGGCGGCGCCGGCCGGGACCACTGGGCGCCGCTATCGACGCTGGCTTTCGCCGGTGGCGGCCTCAAGATGGGACAGGTCGTAGGCGAATCGTCTGCCAAGGCCGAAGTGCCCAAGACGACTCCCATCACTCCTCAGGACTTGATGGCGACGGTTTTCCACGTGCTTGGGCTACCACTCGATCAACATTTCCACGATCAGAGCGGACGGCCAACGGCGATGGTTGAAACCGGGAAGCTTATTGCTGAATTGGTTTAACGAGGATTTCTACCGCAGAGAACGCAGGGAGTGCAGAGAAAGATACATAGCAAGAAGCACTGTGAGCTACCTCTTGCATTATTCTTTCTCCGCGCTCTCCGCGATCTCTGCGGTAGGCTCTCTTTCGATACACTCCCACTCCGCTTCGCGAAACTCGTTCGCGGTGAGCCACCAACCCCGCATCTCCGGCTCGCGGGATTGTAATGAGATGATGAGATTGACCACTTCCTCGCTGTAATTGCGCTCCAGGTCCGTGCGGCTTGGCCTTGGCGCTGACGTCGGGTGAGAGTGATAGACAGCCAGCACATCGATCTCCCGCCGGCGCATGTCGCGCATCGCGGCAAACATTCCGTGCGCGTCCGAAAGATACTCGACAGGACTGGCGGCCGCGTTCACGAGGGGGTAACAGCACAGCACCTCTCCAACCCGCACATCCGTCTCAGGCCTTTCGCTTGGAAGAATGCGACCCCCGAGCAAGCCACAGCATTCGTTTGGTAACTCCGCGAAAGCCTGCGCGACAATCTGGTCGCACAGTTTGCGGGGAATCCGTAGACGAAATGGCATTGACAAGATGGACGATCCTTTCGACGATAAAGGGCTCTACTGATGAGGCAATAACTTCTTCAGGCAGCGATTGCAACGGAACGCAGCAGGTCTTGGATCACGCGGCTGATCGGGCCGCTTTTTCTTTTTTAGCCTCCCCCATGCGGGGATTAGTTGGCAAAGCGAGGCCGTGGATGGCCCGGGATAAAGTCATACTGGCGTACAGCGGCGGACTCGACACCTCCGTCATGGTGCCGTGGATCCGCGAGAAATACAACCTGGACATCGTCGCGTTCACTGTCGACCTCGGCCAGGGCGAAGACATCGAGCGCATCCGGCAGAAGGCCTTGAAGAGCGGGGCCGTCGATGCCGTCGCACTCGATGCACGCAACCTGTTTGTCGATCACTTCGTGCTCCCGGCGCTCATGGCCGGGGCCATTTACGAGGGAAAGTACCCGCTCGCAACAGCTCTGGGCCGGCCGCTCATCGCCAAGCTGATGGTGGATGAAGCCCGCAAACACAACGCCAAGGCAGTCGCGCATGGCTGCACCGGCAAGGGCAACGACCAGGTGCGCTTCGACGTCACCTTTCACACGCTGGCGCCGGATTTGAAGATCATCGCCCCCGTGCGCGAATGGAAGATGACTCGCGACGAGGAGATCAAGTACGCGGCAAAGCACGGCATCCCCGTCGAGGCGACCAAGGAGAGCCCCTATAGCGTTGACTTGAACCTCTGGGGCCGCAGTTGCGAGGCCGGCGTCCTCGAGGATCCCTGGGATGAACCGCCGGCGGACGCCTTCGCCTGGACGGTTGACCCGACGCGCGCCCCCAATGAGCCGGAGTATGTGGAGATCGAATTCAAGCACGGCGTCCCCGTCGCATTGAACGGCCAGAACCTTGACGCTGTGCCGCTCATCGAACGAATGAACGTCCTGGGCGGCAAGCACGGCATCGGCCGGATCGATCATGTCGAGAACCGCCTCGTGGGCATCAAGTCCCGCGAGCTTTACGAAGCACCGGCGGGCGTGATCCTGCACCATGCTCATCAAGAGCTGGAGACGCTGGTCCTGAGCAAGCAAGCCCAACGATTCAAGACCATCGTGGCACAAGAGTATGCAGATATCATCTACAATGGATTATGGTTTAGCGCATTTCATCAGGATCTCTTCGCTTTCGTCGCCAGCAGCCAGCGATTTGTAAGTGGACTTGTCCGGGTGAAGCTCTACAAGGGCAAGGCGACGGTTGTCGGTCGCAAGAGCGAATTCAGCCTCTACAGCAAGCGCTTGGCCACCTACGAGACTGGCGACCAGTTCAATCACGATGCGGCCATAGGCTTCATCCAGCTCTGGGGCTTGTCGCAGCAGACCCAGGCTCAACAGCAACTCCTCAAAGGAGGCAAGGGCTTTGATTTGCCGGGTCTCACGGGACCAGCAAGCAACAGTTAAAAGGTAGGAAGATGGGAAACGAGATGATGGACCTCGAGCAGCTGGCGACTTATTTGCGCCGCGACGTGCGCGAGGTGAGCAAATTAGCCAGTCGCGGACACCTCCCGGGCCGTAAGGTCGGGGGAGAATGGCGCTTCGCCACGGTCGAAATCAATCACTGGATCGAGACGCAGATCCCCGATTACACGGAACAGGAGCTGTCCGCACTGGATCGTGGCCACTCCGCGCAAGAAGACCAGGAGCCCTTGATCTCGAAACTGCTGTCGGAAGCGATGATCGCCGTTCCTATGGCCGCCTCGACGCGGGCCTCGGTGCTCAAGCAGTTGGTAACGCTGGCCGAGAACTCGTGGCAGGTGTACGATCCCGAAGGGATTCTGGAGGCCATTCGTCAACGCGAGGAATTGAAGAGCACAGCCCTGGAATCGGGCGTGGCGCTGCCGCACCCGCGCCGCCCGCTTCCCGCCGCGCTGGGCGAGTCCGTAATGGCGCTGGGCATCACGACCTCAGGAATTCCTTTTGGCGCGCCCAACGGCGGACTGACTGACATCTTTTTCCTGGTTTGCTGCCGTGACGACCGCACCCACCTGCAGGTCCTCGCGCGCCTGTCCCGGCTGCTCCTGCGCCCTGGCTTTGTGGACGAATTGCGGGACCAGGAGACTCCCGCGCAAACCTGGCACTTCATCGCCGCCGCGGAGAAGGACCTGCTCGTCGGCTGAACTTCTTCTCCGAGTCTTTTCATGCGCGTGAAGCCCGGCTCCAAGGTTTCGCTCAAGAAATACGACGCGAACGACACCGGCCCCTATGCGTCGCAGCAGCAGGCCGAGAAACCGCTGCTCAAGCTCCTTGATGAACTGGCCAGGCTGCAAAACCTGCTCTACGCTCAGAATAAACACGGTCTGCTGATTATCCTCCAGGGTATGGACACGTCCGGAAAGGACGGCACCATCCGCCATGTGATGTCGAGCGTGAGCCCGCTCGGCGTCGAGGTCAAGGCGTTCAAAGTACCAACGGAGGAAGAGCTGGCCCACGATTTTCTGTGGCGCGTGCACAAGGCCGTTCCACGCCACGGTTTCATCGGCATCTTCAATCGCTCGCATTACGAGGACGTGCTTGTCGTCCGTGTCCACGACCTGGCGCCGCGAAAGGTCTGGAAGACCCGTTACGACCAAATCAACTCTTTCGAGCGCATACTCACCAAGAACGGCGTGATCATCCTGAAGTTCTTCTTGCACATCAGCAAGAGCGAGCAGCGGGAGCGACTCAAGCAGCGTCTCGCCGACCCCACGCGATACTGGAAATTCTCGCTCAGTGACGTGGAAGAACGCCAGTACTGGTCCATCTATCGCAAGGCATACGAAGACGCACTCAGCAAGTGCAGCACCAAGTGGGCTCCCTGGCACATCGTGCCGGCGAACCAAAAGTGGTATCGCAACCTGGTCGTTGCCGAAACGATCGTCAAAACGCTTCAAGAATTGAAAATGGAATATCCGCCGCCGAGTGTCGATCTGTCCAAGGTCGTAATCGAGTAAGAACCAGGTCTTTCAAAGCTGGCCAGAGTCGATGGCTTGCCCTTTCTTGGCACGCTCCAGCAAGATCTCCGCACGGCACCGCCCGGAGCGGGATTGAGCAAGATCCTGGATGGGGATTCGCCCAGCGTCATAGCGCGACTGATTGATTGTCTCCACCTCGCGCAGTCGCTGCCAGTGTGCTTCGAGGGCAGCGATGCGATCCGACCGCTTGGTGCTCAGATCGAATTCCGCCTGGAGCAATCGCTGAGATGACCCGAGCATTATGTCCAAGGTGCCTCGGCCTGCGAGGAATTCCTGCCAGCGCGCATCCAGTTCGGTTTTTGCCGCCTCCAGCTGTCCTTTGACAAGCTCGCCCATCTTGTCGCCCGCTTTGATGCCGGCGAGGAGTACGTTGATTCGGTCCCCGGACATGTCCGCCACAGGAAGAGCTTTCCCCGCCTTTATCTTTTCGATGCGTTCCTTGCCGACGTCGGCTGGTGCCGCATCTCGCTGTTGCGGGCCCGGCGGCCCGGCCACGAGCGCAGGGCAGAGGACAAGGCCTACTCCGTAGGTGAGCGCTCCAAGGATCAGCAACGACACCACGGGCAACGTGAATTTCGTGATGAACATCGCGCGGTGCTCCTTTCGCCAATAGAGCCAGGGCAACAGACGCAGTTGGCAGGGCTGGCACTTTCCTATTAAGACGGCCGACTTGTGATTGCGGCGCGCAGATTTTAGTTTTTCGTGTCATTTTACTTGCGCCTTGTGCAACAGAGACGCAAAGGCGAACCCGGCCTCGTGGTGGGAGCTTTCGAAAGTCGGCTCTTTGCCTAAAATCAACAGAGCTGAACCCTGGTACGTGGAGCGGAGTGGAACGCCTTGGACCCCACTGTCCATCGACTGATCGAGTCCGTCCATCACCGGCCGGCCAAGTTCGTGCTGGCCGTGACCGGCGGCGGCACCAGCGTTCCCGGCTTGCTCCTGAGCGTACCCGGCGGATCGCGCACGGTGCTGGAAGTCGTGGTCCCTTATCACGAGCAATCCTTTGTCGAATTCCTGGGCCATCACCCTGAGCAGTTCACTTCCGCGCCAACCAGTCGAGAAATGGCGGCTCGGGCCCTCGAACGGGCACGCTGGCTCGCGCCTGGTGAGCCCGTGCTAGGCGTCTCCTGCACTGCCAGCCTCGCCAGTGACAGGCCAAAGCGAGGCGAGCACCGCTTTCATCTCTGCGTTCATGGCAGCGAGAGGGCTACCACGTACTCCGTCGTCCTGCATAAAGGGGCACGCACCCGCGAGGCGGAGGAGGGAATTGTCGCGGCCGTATTGCTCAATGCGCTGGCAGAGGCGGTCGGCAGCCCGGAGCGATTGTCGGTTCCTCTCCTTGCGGATGAGTCGATCCAGATCGAAACTATGCCCGCGGATCCTCTGGCTCGTCTCTTTGGCGGCGAGGCATCCGCCCTGTGCGTGCAGGTGGATGGTCGACTTTCTGTGGTTGCTCCTCGTCCTCAGGCGCTCCTCTCCGGTGCGTTCAATCCCGTCCACATAGGTCATTGGCGATTGGCAGAGGTCGCGGCGAACCTGGGCGGCGGCCCGGTGGCCTTCGAGCTAAGCGTCATCAATGTCGACAAACCGCCGCTCACCATTGAAGAAACCCGGCGCCGGCTGCACCAGTTCACCTGGCGCTGCGAAGCCTGGCTCACGCGCGCACCTACATTCGAGGAGAAAGCGGCGCTGTTTCCGGGCGCTGCCTTCGTCATTGGCGCTGACACCGCCGAGCGTTTGGTGGCGCCGCGGTACTACGGCAACAGCGAAACGCGCATGGTCGAAGCTCTGGAGCACATCCGCGCGCTGGGCTGCCGGTTCATTGTCGCTGGACGCGAGGACCGCGAGAGAAAGTTCGTCGGGCTCGAGGAGCTGCATCTGCCGGCTTTCATTCGGGAGATCTTTACCGGTATTCCAGAGGCGGCGTTCCGCGTGCCCGTATCCTCCACAGCTTTGCGCGAGGTAGGGCAACGTCGCCGGGCCGAGGATGCGGCGGTGGATGAGGCGTGAGCAGGGCAGGGGGCTTACTTCAAGGCATACTTGGGGTTGGCGGCCAGGTACCGGGCCACGCGGTCGGTCCGTGTCACGGCTTCCGCAAGGAAGGCGACCGCCTGGCGCAAGCGCTCGTCCGGTTCCGCGCAGCTAAAGCGCAAGAAGCCCTGGCCGGCTGGTCCGAAACATTCTCCGCCCAGGCAGGCGACGCCCAAGCGGTCGTCGGCTGCCTCGAGCAGGTACATCGCCAGGCCATGGGATCGAATACCCAGCCGCCGGCAGATTGCAGACACCTCGGGGAACACATAGAAGGTGCCGGCAGGCATGAGGACTTTGACGTCCTCGACGCGCCGCAAGTCTTCGACCAACAACTGGACCTTCTTTTTGAACCGCTGCATCACCTCGTCGCGTTCGCCGGCATCGTGTTCCAACGCGGCCTGACCCGCCCACTGCGCAATCGGCGTCACGCACGAAAGGGAAGTGTTGATCATCTTGCCAAGCAACTCGACGATCTTCGGGCTGCTGATCGCGTAGCCGAGCCGCCAGCCGCTCATGCTGTACGATTTGCTGAAGGTGTATGCTGCAACGACTTGGTCCATGATGCCGGGCTCGGCCAGCAGCGGTTGGTGCCGGCCTTCCCACACCATGTGGCAATAAGGCTCGTCGCTGAAGACGGCTACATTCCGGCCGCGAATCAGGTTGGCAATTTCACGCAAGTCGGCGGCGCTGGCCACACCGCCCGTCGGGTTGTGAGGCGAATTGAGGAAAATCGCCTTGGCGCGCGGAGTCGAGCGCAAGAAACTCTCCACGTCGTTCAGGTCTGGCCGAAACTGGTTCGCTTGCTTCAGAGTGCTGTAGACTGGCTGCGCCCCGCGGCGCTCGATGTTCGGACCGTAAGTCGGAAAATGGGGGCTGAAGACCAGGACCGCATCGCCCGGATCGAGAAAGGCTTCGCAAAAGAACTGCTCGAACACTTTCGCCCCGGCGCCGACAACGACGTTCTCGGCAGTTACGGAAACGCCGAATTCCTTGGCGTAGTTCTTGGCGATTGTTTCCCGAAAGCTAGGTAGGCCGAGCGAGGCACAATAGTGGGTCGCCTGGTTTTCGATCGCCTTGATGCCGGCAGCCAGGGCATGACGCGTGCTGGCAAACGGGCTATCGCCAATTTGCAGTTCGATAACGTCCTTGCCCTGGGCTTTCAGCCGTTTGGCAACAGCCAACACATCAAAGGCGGTTTCCGAAGTCAGTCCCCGAGCAAAGGCGCTGAGGCGGACACCGGATGAGGAAGCGATGTCATTCATCGGGAGTACACAAAAAGAAGCGTCCGGCGGAAGGAGGGAGAAGTTTCTTTCCGCCGGGTACCTTGAGCCTGGCCCAACGTTTCATTGCTTGGCCGCAATCGTCTGAGCCAAGGGGCGCACGACTCCAGGAATGATATGACTGTCCACGAGTTCTTGACAGATCTTCCGCTGATTTGCGTAAGATTCCGCAAAAGTCTTGTAAGGCTGCCGGCCCCAATACTGCCGAACCGTGAAATAAACACTGATCGGCGCCTCGGGAAACTGGCCGGTGCGGATCTGGTAGGCATTGGTGCGTGTTTCGATGCTCAAACGGCACTGCAGCCGGCATTCCTCGTCCAGGCTGAGCATCAGAGAAGGCTCATAATTGATGACCCGGTGGCCCGGCAACTGCACCAGATTCTCGAGCGAGCTATTCAGACCCAACGCCTCGACGACGACCTCATCGTGGTTGCCCGTGAACGTAAAATCAAAGGCAAAAAGCACATCCATCGCCTCGCAATCGAGGGCGCTGAAGTCGAGATGGTAGGGGACCAGTTCGAGAACGCGCTCGTGCTGCTTGTCGGCCTCCTCCAGGGTCGGCGGATTGACATACCCCGTGCAGATCCGCCGCGTTTCGAGGGTGACCCAGCGATAGCTGCCTAATTCGCGGTTTTCCTCCAGAACGTATTCCCCGTTTTCCCGCGTATCGAAGTCGGTCATCTGCGGAAACGTCTTTTGCAGGCTGTCGAAGAAATGGAGAATTGTTTCACGACCGGAAGGAAGTTCCATCTTGCTGTTCAGGTATACATAGACCCCAAAGTCGTCGCAGAGCGAGCTATAGGGATTCATCTCGGGTACCTCGGATCATGCCGGCCGGATGCAGACTTACATTGTCTTCGGCATCGACCTGAACTCATTGTTTGGATTTTGATCTGCAAATGCAAGTCCACTGCCGCTTTTCGTCTTGGCGCAGACCTCTGCTATTTGACGCTAGCTATCAGGAACGACACCCAGGCCGAATGACGTGTTCGCGGTCTTCCTCCAGTAGATCCCGGCAGGAGGACGCGAGCTGCTCCCATTCGGGAGGCATCGCTGAACGGGTTCCGTTCCTATAAAACTCTAGGTGATAACGAGCGGGGAGAACGACCGCTAACTTCCGCGCTCGCCGAGGCGATTTTGGCGTGGAACAGCCTGCCTGAAGCGGGTACTGTTGCGCGTGGAGATCAAAATTACGCTGGCGAAGAGGCTGGTGGGCCATCCATGCTGAATGGACGGTCGCCGTGGGACGAATCGATACACCGCCCTGCCTGTCAAATGAGCCAGGTGGCGCACCGGGGAGGAGATTAATTCATGGCACTGGGCACGCAACCGACCACCATGGGAAGTCCGCTGACGCTGGGTGCTCCGCCGTCGCTGTTGCCCCAGCCGTGCGTGCTGGTTATTTTTGGCGCTGCCGGCGACCTGTCGTGGCGGAAATTGCTCCCGGCCATCTACAACCTGAACGTAGATGGCGTGCTACCCTCGAATTTTGCCGTGGTTGGCTTCGGCCTGGGCAGCGAGGGAGACCCGGATGAATGGATGCGGGCGCGGGCGCGCGAAGGCATTGGCCGGTTTTCGCGCCAACCCCTGGAAGAGAGCAACTGGGCAGACTTTGCACGGGCCCTGTTCTACGTCTGTGGCAGTTTCAATGATGCGCGGGCCTACGATCAGCTCAAGGCCCGGCTCGAAGCGGTGGATCTGCAGTTCGGCATCCCGGGCAGCCGGGTCTATTACCTGTCGATACCGCCCCAGTTCGTGCAATCCTGCGTGGAGCACCTCAAGACGGCAGGGCTGGTTAACGATCCCAAAGATATGCGGTCTTTTACGCGTATCATCGTGGAAAAGCCGATCGGCCGCGATCTGGAAAGCGCTCGCCAGGTCAACGCTGCGGTGGGCCACGCCTTTGCCGAGAACCAGATCTATCGTATCGATCATTACCTCGGAAAAGAGACGGTCCAGAACTTGATGGTGCTGCGTTTCGCCAACAGCATCTTCGAGCCGCTCTGGAACCAAAAATACATCGATCATGTGCAAATCACCGTCGCCGAGGAGGAAGGCCTCACACAGCGAGACCGGAAGACGGGGGAGCCGACGGCGAGCCGGATTGGCTATTACGAAGGGGTCGGCGCGCTGCGCGACATGGTGCAAAACCACATGCTGCAGCTCCTCTGCCTGACGGCCATGGAGCCTCCCTACTCGCTCGACGCAGACGTCATTCGCGATGCCAAGATCGGCGTCCTGCGCTGCCTGCGGCCGCTAAGCTCCGAGGAAATGGAAAAAGCTGTCGTTCGTGCTCAGTACATCGCCGGGGAAATGGATGGACAGGAGGTGCCGAGTTACCGCCATGAGGTCCGGGAGTATTTCGCCATGCGCAAGGAGCCCATCCCGGCAGATTCCATCACGGAGAGCTTCGTGGCACTGCGTCTCTATGTCGATAACTGGCGCTGGGCGGGGGTGCCGTTCTACCTGCGCACCGGTAAGCGCTTACCCAAGCGTGCCAGCGAAGTCGCCATCCATTTCCGAGATGTACCGCAGATCCTCTTCAACACGCATCCGGATGTGCCTCTCGAACCCAACGTCCTGTCGCTGCGCGTCCAGCCCGAGGAAGGGATGTCGATGCGCATCGCCTCGAAGCTGCCCGGACCCAAGGTGCGCATCTACCCGGTTAAAATGGAGTTCAACTACAGCGCGGGTTTTGGCGGCTCCTCCCCGGAGGCGTACGAACGCCTGATTCTCGACGTCATGGCTGGAGATCCCACATTGTTCATGCGCCGCGATGCCGTCGAGGTTGCCTGGGCGTTCGTGATGCCGATCCTGGAATACTGGGAACACAGCCGCGCGCGTTTTCTCCCCGAATACCGGGCCGGCACCTGGGGTCCGCTGGAAGCTGACCGCCTGATCGAAGCCGATGGGCGAAGTTGGAGGACGCTATGACTGCCGAAGGGACACCCCTAGCCAATGAAACGCCGCCCGTCGTGGCGCTGCGTGACGTGGAGCGCGAGCTGGCCCGGCAGATGAACGCCGCCAAGGGGCCAGGCGAGGCTCCCGTGCAACGCGCCTGCATGTCCAACTTCGTGATCTTTTGCGATAACGCCGAGCAGGCCCAATCGGTTTCCAAGGACCTCCCGGCCATCATCTCTATTCACCCGGCGCGCGTGCTGCTGGCCGTGGGCGAGCCCGGGCCGGAGACCAACTCCGTGACCGCTTCCCCTAGCGTTGTCCATCCACTGGGCAACCGAGGTCGGCACGTCTGTGCCGAGCAGGTGACCTTGCGCGCCCAGGGCCACGCGGTCGAACAGCTTCCCTTTGCATTGCGCAGTCTGCTTATTGGCGACTTGCCGACGAACCTCTGGTGGGCGACTCCCGCGCCGCCCCCGCTGGCGGGCGCCTTGCTCTACGACCTCGCAGAACACGCTCAGCAGCTCATCTACGATAGCCGCGGCTGGACCGATCCGCACCGGGGCGTCGCAGCCACAGCCTCGTGGCTGAGCAAGTTCGAGCGCCCTCCCGGAAACGTGCGCTGGCGCGTCGCTTCCGACTTGAATTGGCGACGTTTGAAGTACTGGCGCCGCGTGTTGAGCCAGGCCCTGGACCCGGTTTCCGCACCGGGAGCAACGGAATCGATTACGGAAGTGCTGGTGGAACATGGGCCGCATGCCGTCACGCAGGCCTGGGCGCTGGTCGGTTGGCTGGCGTCGCGCCTCGGCTGGAACGTGCAGGCGACGAAGGTAGAACTGGGCCTGGAGATTTGTTGGCATGTTGTGGCGCCCAGCGGCAAACTGCGCCTGCGGATTCGCCGCCTGGCCGAAGGCGCTCCGGACGTTCGCCACATCCTCATCGCTTGCAACCTCGCTGGCAAACCGGGCGCACTCGACTTCGTGGTCGAAGACGAGCGCCGTCTAGCCGTGACGCCGCAGGGAGGCGACATGTCCCGGCGAACCATCACTATTCAGCCCCAGCCGCTCGCCGAGATGGTCGGCCGACAGCTTTCCGACCGTGAGCCCGATCCGGTATTTAGGGAGAGCATGGGGGTCGCGCATCTGTTCGCCAAGAGTGTACTAAGCTAGATTTGATCGCCCGTTGCAGCAGCTTCCGGGAAAGGTGATGCTCCATGGACAAGGCCGCAATAAAGCTTGCTCCGTCCATCCTTGCCGCCGACTTCGCACGGCTAGGCCAACAGGTGGCCGAAGCGGAAAAGGCCGGGGCGGACCGGATCCACGTCGACGTCATGGATGGCCACTTCGTGCCAAACATTACGATCGGCCCTGTGGTCGTGCAATCGCTACGCGCGGTGACCCGGCTGCCACTCGAGGCGCACCTGATGATCGATGATCCCGACCGCTATCTGGAGGCGTTTGCGGAGGTCGGCACCGACTCGATCCTCGTGCATCAGGAAGTTGCCCTGAACCTGCACGGGACCATCCACCGCATCAAGGCACTGGGAAAACGCGCCGGCGTCGTGATCAACCCGGCCACGCCTCCGATCGTGCTGGAAGAAATCCTGCCCGACGTCGACCTCGTGCTGGTGATGACCGTGAATCCGGGTTTCGGCGGGCAAGAGTTTATCCACAACATGCTGCCCAAGATCCGCTGCATCCGAAAAATGATCGACCAGGTCCACCCGGAGTGCGAACTCGAAGTGGACGGCGGCATCGAACCCCACACCATCCGACTGGTGGTCGAGGCCGGCGCGCGCGTCCTCGTGGCGGGCTCCGCAGTGTTCCACGCCCGCGAAGGCGTGGCCGCAGGCATGGAGCAACTGCGCGCTGCTCTAAAGTGAGAATCGCTCAACCATTTGCCGAACCGGGAATTGAAGAATTGACAAATGAGCTCGAGTTTCGCAGATTTTGAAGGGTTGACGGAGTGAATTGTTGAGGAAGGGAAAACAAAAGCGGCGGAAAAGCGCCGCAGTCCAAAGAAGTCACTTTTGGAGTGCGGCGCTTTTCCGTCGCTTTTGTTTCCTCTTTCTGCAAGGTCGTCGGAGCGTGGGAGGTTTGGATGAAGGTGTTGGTGATCGACATCGGGGGCACGAACATCAAGATGCTGGCGACCGGCCAGAAGGAAGCGCGCAAGTTTCCTTCGGGTCCGACCCTGACGCCGCCGCAGATGGTCGACGGCGTTCTCAAGGAGGTCAAGGATTGGGAATTCGACGTGGTGACGATGGGTTATCCCGGCCCCGTTATCCACGGCAAGGTCGCGCTCGAGCCAAAGAACCTCGGCCCCGGCTGGGTTGGCTACGATTTTGCCGCGCACTTCGGCAAGCCCGTCAAGATCATGAACGACGCGGCCATACAGGCCCTCGGCAGCTACGAAGGAGGTTGCATGCTGTTCCTCGGCCTGGGCACCGGGTTAGGTTCTGCATTGATTATTGATAACGCGGTGGCGGCCCTGGAACTGGCCCATCTACCCTACAAGAAAGGCCGCACCTACGAAGACTACGTCGGCATACGCGGCCTGGAGTGGCTGGGGAAAAAGAAATGGCACAAAGCCGTGGAGGATGTCGTCGCTCGCCTGCGGGCTGCATTCCTGGCGGACATGGTCATCCTGGGCGGAGGCAACGCCAAAAAACTGAGGACGCTGCCCCCGGGCACAAAACTCGGAGATAACAGCAACGCGTTTCAAGGCGGCTTCCGCATGTGGGAAGAACGGGCGCCCGCCTGACATCCAGAACGGCATCCGACCGAGTTGCCAGGTGACGTGGATAGGAGTGAGGACGATAGACGGGGGCATGGTGGTGTCTTCTCGGATGGGAGGGCGTAAGTCTTCCCCTCTCCCCCCGCCTGTGCGAGCATTGAACTATAGCGCGACGAATGCGGCGGGGGGAGAGGGGCAGGGTAGTTTCTACTTGGACGGGAGAGCACACGTCTTCCCCCTCTCCCCCCGCCTGTGCAAGCATTGAACTATAGCGCGACGAATGGGGCGGGGGGAGAGGGGCAGGGGTGAGGGGGGCCAACCCGTGGCCAAAGAACCAAGACGCACCAGCGCCAAAGAACCAAGACGCACCGGCTTGGCTCGCGTGCTGCGAAAACAAGTAGTACCTGCCGAAACAATACTTTGGAGAGCACTTCGAAATCGTGCTCTTGGTGGGTTCAAATTCCGACGACAACATCCGATTGGCCAGTACGTCGTCGATTTCGCCTGCGTGACTAGTAAAGTCGCAGTCGAATTGGACGGTGAGACACACTTGCGCCGAAAAATCTCTGATCTAAAGCGCACGACATTCCTCGAAGCTGAAGGCTGGCAAGTGTTGCGTTTCTGGAATACGGAAGTCTACGACGAACTGGACAGCGTGAAGGAAGCCATTTATCAGACGTGCATAGAGCAGGCCCAAAGTTCGTAACGCCCCCCTCACCCCTGCCCCTCTCCCCCCGCCGATCACGGCTTGCCCGGGGACCTTGGTGCCCCGAGGCGGGGGGAGAGGGGATAGCTGTGGGTCCGAGTGAATCGCACTTTCAATGCTTGCCATGCAAACAAGCCGGAGATGAGGCTGGTGCAACGTGCCAACCGAGTATTTAAGGGCTGCCAAAACGCGTCTGATCGCATATACCTTGCCCTTCATTCTTTATCTTCTTTCGATTCAGGTCTGTGCGTCATTCTCCGATCACTATGTCTGGCTCTACCCGACGTCCGTGCTGGTAGTCGGGACGATAACCATCCTGCTTCTTCGGCATCAACAGATCCTACGTCCTCATCGCCGCATGCTGGCCGGTGTGCTCGTCGGCCTGGTTGGCATCGTCTTGTGGATTCTTCTCAGCAGTCTCAGGCTGGAGGAACAAATCGGCCGGTTCCTACCTGCATGGCTCTACCAGGAACGGGTTGGATACAATCCATTCGACAACATCTCGCATCCCTTCGCGCGTTGGGCGTTCATCGTCGTCCGATTTGCTGGGCTGGCGCTGTTGGTACCTGTCGTTGAAGAATTGTTCTGGCGCGGATTCCTTTTGCGCTGGCTGATCTCAGCCGATTGGGAACGACAGCCGCTGGGAAGCTACTCGCTCACGTCGTTTGTTGGCGTAACTCTTTTGTTCACGCTCGCTCACCCGGAATGGCTGGCCGCTGCGGTGTACTGCAGCTTGTTGAATGGACTGATGTACTGGAAGCGCGACCTCTGGGTTTGCATCGTGGCTCACAGTGTCAGCAACCTTGTTCTTGGCATTTACGTACTGGCGACCCGAACCTGGATGCTGTGGTAGGAGGAATCAAAGGGGACGCATCTAATTATCAGCCGCCCGTCCAGGACAAAAGAGATGCGTCCCCTTTGATGTGTTTGGGCTTGGGAGGGAACTTTCGCTACACAGGTAGCACCGACGAACAAAGCGAGAAAGAACCTTAATGGGTTCTTATTCCGGCATTTGAATGGGTTCATTGAAAAAGTCCTCTAACCACCGACCACTTCTTAAACCATTTTCTGGGGCCTTCCTCGTGTTTTTAGTGACCATAGATCACCATTACATCGGTTCCGCCGGCTTCTTCATGAGCTCATGGCAACAGCCGCTGCGCAGAGGACCGTCAGTTGACACTCTTTACTCGCGTGTCAATGCGTGTCTAACTCCAGCCTAACCTCGCCCCGGACCGTCACGCCGCTGTTGTAAATCGCTGTGCCGCTGTACGAGAGATCGATGTGCCGGCCACGCATCTTACCGACGTGATCCTGTCCCTGATGTCCCTTAGGTCCTCCCAACACCTTAACGTCCTTCGCAAACCAACGGATCACACCTTTTCCGATTGTGCCGGTGACCTCGCGATCCTGCGTGTTTTCCCCCGCCTGGATTTCAAAGCGCGCCTTGAAAGTCTTGCCATCGCGTTCGAGAACGGTCAGCACGGCTGGCTCCCTTCCTTCATTGGGATTGTCCGATGCCCGGCGAGTGTACGTGCCTTTCCAAACGCTTCCGGGTTGAAAGGCATCTTTTGCCGGGGGTGGCTTGGACGGCGCTTCTGCCAGAACCGCTAGTTTGGGCTTACCGTTTTCCTCCGCGCGTTGCGCCGGCCGAGCGGCAGCGAGTCCATCATTATTCGCAGCTGCTCCAATCGCTTTTTCTGGCAGCAATTCCTTGATTTCGATATTGCGAAACCGGACTTCGCCTTTTCGTTTCAGAAAGCCGACGCGGCCTAAGTAGCAGGGCGAACGCATCAAACTTTCTCTAGGTTTCGTGCCCCAGCCAAGGTTTCCTCGAGAAAACCCGTGTCCAAGGCAGCCGCCTTGCGTTTCCGTGCGATGCTCGTTTTGGCCGGATTCCGCTTGAGCAGGCTTAACG
>DATGZX010000062.1:0-19548 GCA_035296965.1 Gemmataceae bacterium | reverse complement strand
GTGGCCCGGTCGTGCCCCTACCGCTGCCTCCCTGACCACGCACGACGCGCCCGCGCATGTTCTACTCCTCCGCGGCAGGCCTTTTCAGATACTTCGCCCCCTAAGCGCTCCCGAGCCATAGGTACGCGCTAACAAATTACCTCCGGCGAACGTTAAGGAATCCATCGTGTTTGCTCCGCCTTGGGGGATTGGCGTATTCACTCGCTTCCGTGCGTGGCACTCATGATAGATTCCAGTTGAACTCAACCGCGGACCCAGCCAGCGCTATGGGGATCGGATGACCGACGGCGTCACGCGAATGCACTCTACTGAGGCAGTCACTTGGGCTGCAACTATTTTCCGAGAGCAACGGGTCTCAGACGAGGGATTTCTCTCTGTTGCCTCCTGTTCAGCATTTTGTAACAGCGCACGCGGAAGGGCCAGCAAGTGCCTGCACGAACATTGTGGAGGCAACACGCCTGGGGCCTTACAATGCACGGAGCGTGCGCGAACCTGGAAAACGGCAATCCGCTGCCGACGGAGCAGAGGAAAGGGTGCTTTTCATGTCGCATCGACTGTTTGTCGTGGCGTTCGGGATACTGACGGTGCCAGGCGCGGCCCTCTTCGGCATGCATCCCGTGGAACAGCCATCATCTGCGACAACCGCAAACTCGGATCAGCCATCCGGCAACAAGCGGCTGCTGAAAGCCTCGGACCTGCAATTCGTTGGAGCGATGCTGCTGCCGACCGAGATCGATCCGAATGCCTACGGGGCCCTCGCCCTCCGCAAGGGCGCGGATGGCACCAAGACGTTCTTCTGCGTCGGCAAAACGACTTTCGGCACGAACGCCTTCGAGTTTACCGATGCAGGCTTTGGACCCGATGTGAAAGGCGCTCCGCGGGCGAAGCTCGTGAAAGCCTGGGACATCTACCAGGGCCATCGCACATCCACGACGACGAAACTGGAGACGCAAGGATTATGTTGGCTGGGGGACAAGCTTTTCTGGACCTACGGCGGCAACTACGACGTGCAGCCGGGCAACAAGCCGTTTCTGGGCTTTACACGCTTCAATGCCGACGGCACGGCCACCGCTTTCGGCCCTTGGCTGCTGGACGTGGGGCAAGCGCGCGGACGCAACTACGTGACCATCCTGCCCGAGTGGTTCGCAAACCAGTACACGGGCGGCCGGCGCTTGGCCGTGGGTGCCGGTATTGAATCAGGATCCTCCAATTCCTCCTGGGGACCAGGCCTGTACGCCATCGACATGCCGGGAGAGGCAACGCCGGCAGGGGCCTTGCTGCACAGCGTCCCCCTCGTCTTTTATCCGCAGACCCAGCGGCTGATTCGGCCTCCCGATTACGATGTGCTCAACGAGCGTGAGCAGGTGTTGACGACGCGTAGCCCGCTCTTTTGGCCCACCCAGGGCAACCTCGGCTACTGGACGGCTGCGGACTATGTGCCCTCCTGCACCTGGATCGAAGGACGAACGGTACGCGGCGTGTTGTTCGGCAATCGCTTCGCCTCGGAACACGTCTGGTATGGCAAGTCACCGCTGGCCAGCGGCATCAAGGACCCCTGCCATGAAGCCAAAGGGCAGCATGGCTCCCAGTACCGGGCAGCATGGCTGATTTACGACGCCAACGACCTGGCCGCGGTCGCAGCGGGCCGGATGGCTTCCTCGAAAATCGGTCCGACGGAAGAATTCGATCCGACCAAGCTGGCCCCAAACATGCAGCTGACTTGTGACAAGGTCTGCACGGGACTGGTGTTCGACGCCGGCGAGGGCATGCTCTATGCCATCTGCCCGCGCGTCGAGCGATTGGGTTCGGGTCCCTATCCCGTGGTCTATCAGTGGAAGGTGCCGTGAGCCTGCTGAAAAAGGGGTCTGACCCCCTACGGAGCTTCACTGATTTCCCCCTTTCTTGAGGATCTATCGCCCTTCGTGGAAGGGGTCAGACGCCTTTTTCAGCAGGCTCCTACTGCTGCGACGGCAGAGAACCCGCGCCCTCGTTCGCCAGTGTCTGTGCCGGATGCCCGAGCGACCGATAGAGCCAAAACTGGGCACGGTCGTAGTCCGCAATCGCGCCGTAGTAGTCGATGAAAGCCTGGCCCAGCTCCTGCACGGCCGCGACCGCCTCTTGCGGGCGCACGAGCGTCTGCAAGACGCCTCCGGCCTGTTTGGTCTGGCTCAGTGCCGCAAGGTTCTTGTCCGCGGAATTGAGCGCTGCGCGCAATTCCTTCTCGGCAAAATCGGCGCGCCGGGCTGCCATCTGCGCTTGAGCGTGGGCCTGCGCCACCTCGGCCGCGACGCGGTCCTGAATGCGAAAGAGATTGATCACCGCCAGGCGATTCTCGGCCTCGCGCTGATGAATGCGCCCCCGGTTGCCAAAGCCAAGGTTGTCCAACTGCCACAGGATTTGAAGATCCAGGTCCCCTCTCAGCCCGGTATTGCCGATCGTCCCGTTGGTCCCGCCTGCAAAGACGCCGCCGGCGAGGGTTCCGGTCACGGGCGTGGAATACCCCCTCAGGAGTATGCTTGGGATGAGCGGCCGCAGCCTCTCCTGCTTTAGCAGTGTCAATGTCGCTTGCACCTCCGCCTGCTGCGACCTCAATTCCGGGCGGGAAGTAAGTGCAATCGGAATGAGGTCATCCACAGTGCGTTTAAGATCGACCAGGTCCACGCGCAGGTTTGGCGGCTCCAGGGGCTCGACCTGGGCAGATCCGTCGTCCAGGCGAATGATGCGCAGAAGTTCCGCGCTGGCCACCGCCCAGCGCTCGCGGGCGAGGAATTCCGCCTGCTGGCGTCGCGCCAGCTCGGCCTCGGCGCGATCGATTTCCAGCGCGGGCACCAGTCCCGAGGAAACCAGCTTATGGGCTCGGCTGACAATTTCCGCCGTGCGGCGCGTAGCCACCAGGGCCCCGGCCAATTCGCCGCGGGCCTGTTGCACGGTGAAGTACGCGTCGGTGGTGGCCACCAGCGTGTCATTGGAGGCGGCCTGGAGGTCCGCTTGCCGGGCGCGGACGCGCTGTCGAGCCACGAGCGGTGCAAAGATCGCGTCGTCAGGCGACAGAATGGCGGCCGAGCCAATGCCAGTGCCCAGGCCGAACATGAGGCTGCCATGGCTCGCGTCGGTAACAGCGCCCGACGAGTCCTGAATCGCGCCGTCATGGCGGTTGTAGTCGCCGCCGATGGTGATCGTCGGCAGCCAGAGCGCCTTGGCCTGCGCCAGCACCGCGCACGCCACACGGATGCGCTCGGCAGCCGCGGCGACATCGGTGGACTGTACATTGGCCAGGCGTAGTGCCGTGGGCAGGCTGATCGGCAGCGGCTTGGCGTCGTCCATCGGGGCAGGGGAGGTGAAAGCGTGCACCGCGGGGGGGGCCTGCAAGTGCAGCGCGGGCGGCGCCAGCTCCTGTGCGAAAATGGCCGGGCCGGCAGCGCCTGCAAGGAGCGACAGGCCGCCGTAGAACGCCGGGGCGAATCTTCCGCGCCAACTGATCCGCGACATCCTGCCGACCTCCTTGGCCCTTCCGTGGGTCAAGTTCGCGTTGTGCGCATGTAGTAGACCTTCCTTCTTATGTCGGCTGGCGCGATTTCTCCGGTTCAGCGGAAGCGACGCATTCGCGGGGAGCGTGGTCTGCGGGATGTGGAATATATGGAACAGACTCCTTGGTTCTACCCGGCCATCGATACCGCGAGGTTTACAGCGCCCGAGCAACCAGGTATGCTCGGAATACGCGGAAAACTCTGACATAATGGAGATGCGCCAATGAGAAAGTCGCGTTTTTTGCTGCTGGTTGCGACGACGGGACTGTTCCTTGCTGCGGACCCGCCCGAGGATGCGGTCAAGAAAGGATTGAAGAAGCTCCAGGGCACATGGAAGTTCACTTCTTTCGAGGCCGACGGCAATAAGCCCTATGACGACGTGACATTGCGATCGGTGACCACGACAATTGACGGGGACCGCAACTTCAAGGCCGAGGCCGGCGACGTCACCGTCGTTGAGGCCACGATCAAGATCGACCCCACGAAGAAACCCAAGACGATCGACTTCATTTACACGTCAGGCAGCATGAAGGGCCAGATAGCGCTCGGCATCTATGAAGTGACGGACGACACGCTCAAGTACTGCCGGGCCGAACCCGATAAGCCGAGGCCAACGGAGTTCTCCTCGAAGCCAGGCAGCCAGCACATTCTCGTGTCTTACAAGCGGGCGAAGGCAAAATAACGAGGATCGATTGCAAACCCCCAAGCGCCGCTACCTGGACCGGGGTCCGCCGCCAGTAGTCTGTACCGCCCATCCTTAGACGCCCTCCACAGGCGTCACACGGCGCGTAGAGGCCGTGACTCCTGACACAGCCACGCTCTCCTCTGCAAGCCTCCTCTCGCCAGGGGCGGGCTGCGGTCGACTGCGGGACGAGTCAGGAGCCTCGGGTCACAACGGAGTACATGGTGGTCTAAGTCGCCTCCGGTTTGGGCGGATTTGGCGCTCGCCCTCGTCGGGCCCTGTACCACCATGCGGCGCTCAACAGGAGTGCCGGCACGGTTGGAGGCAAGCCCCAGGCCAAGTTGAAACGTGTGTGCGGCGGCATGTCCCAGATTACAATGGCGTCCTGCTCCTCTGAGTACGTCACCAGTGTTTTCCCATCAGGCCTGAAAATGAGCACCCATGAATAAGGGAGCTGAATCAAGGGGCGCCCGGTGGCGGTGTCCAGCAGCACCGTGATGTGCTCGGGGGGGAAGAATTTTTCTGCGAGGTTTCCACCTAGGATCCCCCGGAAGCGGTAGTACTTTGAACCGTCGCGCCAACGACTCACAGCCAGTAACTTACTGTCGGCTGAAAAGGCCATATTCCGGATCAGTCCGCCATGTCCACCGAAGTCCTGAACAGCCCGATGCTGCCCAGTTCCAGTCCACAGATGCACGAAGTCCTTGTCGAATCCCGTCGCGAGAGTTTGGCCGTCGGGTGCAATGGCGCACGGCGCTGTCGGCGGTGTGACCAACTCGGGATTGAAGTCCAATGGTATCGGGATCTCTCGTTGCTTGGCGCGCGTTTTCCAGTCCACAAGGATCAGCCCGGACTTGTCCGGGCGTTCAAAAATCAGATCCTGTCCGTCAGGCGAAAAGCCGATCAATCGACCCGGCAAATCGAACGTTGCAATCACGGTCTTGCTTGCTAACTCTATGAGTTTGAACTCATCATTCTCCTCCCATTTAAGAAGGAGCTTGCTGTCTGGGGAAAACCAAACTCGAAGTGGACCAGATTGCCAAAACTGCATGCACACGCGTGGCTCGTCAGTAGCGACTTCCCATAGCTGGAATTGTCTCTCGTTCGTGGAAGTCGCAAGGAATTTTCCATCTGGGGAAAGTTGCATGAACCACATGAGTGGGCCGCGGATTTGGCAGCGAGAACTTCCCTGGTCCGTGTCCCACAACGTAATCGTCTGATTATCCGGGTCGGTGCCGCTCTGGGTGGCCAGCACCTCGCCGGATCGATTCCAGGTACGCCACTCGCCCTGCGCGGAGATCCCCCGAAGTGTCGTCGCGCGCGGGACCGGCGTGCGCGCCAACCACAGGCCCCAACCGGCACCGAGCCAGGTCAACAAGCAAAGTGCGGGCAGGACGCGCCCTCCGCGTCGTCGCGGCGATCGGGTGACAAGCGCCGGTGGAGAAATGCCAGCATGCCAATTCATGGGCTCCAGTATACCCTCTTCGGCCATGCCAAAGAGATCGGATTCGATCCGCTACAGGTCGAATAACATCTGGTGTGCATACTCGAGTCAGCAGACCTTCGTGACCCGTGGTGCTTGGTGACCGTTGTGTTATTGTCTCTGACCCCCTCCGCCGCGCCGGTGCTCGGACGGCTCGATTCTTGCTGCCCTCCGCCAAGTCTGCTATACTCCTACTAGTGCCTTATCTGATGGCCATCTTTCTTATCTGATCGTCCCCAACGCCGGGGCAGCCATTTAACTAATTTGACCAATCAGAGCGCCGTGGCCTCGCACCGCTGGCGCGGGACCATGACTTCGTTCTGTCTCTACGGTACGCAAGAGTGTCGGCTCCGACCCGGACGGACACTGGCGCGAATTGCTGACATTTCACTGGGGATGCCCTTTTATGGCCGATGAGTGGTACTACGCCTGTGGCGATCAAAGACTTGGCCCGGTCTCTGGGCAGCGACTTCAAGAACTGGCCGAGACAGGTCACATCCAGGCGATGGATCTCATCTGGAAAGGGAGTACCGAAAAGGGAGTGTTGGCGCATCGAGTGAAGAATCTGTTTGCGCCGCCTCCCGCAGAGGGCTTTTTCGCGGCCGAGGTCACCCGGCCCAAAGATAAAGCCGAGATGCCGCCATCTTCGCACAATGGAGCGGTGGTTGTAGAGCGTGGAGATCCGGAGCCTGAAGCCGATCCAGGATTGAAACCCCTGGACAAAGGCGAGGAAGCTTCCGCCTGGGAGCCCTCGAAGGCTGCAACTTCTACCACCCCGGAAGAGGCGAATGGCAAAGCAGCGCCACAGGCGCCGCCTCCTGCCAAGGCGCATGCGAAGCCGAAGGGTCGCATCGTCTCGGCCAAGGGCGCGGTCATCGTGAGCCAGAACGGCACGACGGCTCAATTCCAAAAGAAATGCACCCAGTGCGGATATCTCGACACCTCCAAAAGCACGCTACCCATCCGCTCAGGAATTACGCGGGCGACCTTCTTCTGTCGAAAATGCCGAAAACTGCGCCAGGTCGAGATCCAGGGGATTGCCTAAGATGCCTACCGAGCGCATCCGTTCATTTGGTCCCTGCACTCACGGGGTCCAACTTCGCCTGCTTCAACTGCTCATTCAGTGCGCTGAGTTCCTTGGTCTTCAATTCCTGCCAGCGTTCCAGGATACTGGCCAGCTTTTTCTGCACCTGACCGTAGGCGGCCAGCGTTTGGGAGGTCGGGGCCACATCAGCGCCTTCCGTCACGGCCAGGAGCGTGCCCAGTTCGCCACTCAGTCCTGAAAGGCTCGTGTCGCCCGCCGGCCCGCGGCGCGGACCGCCGCGGCGGCCCAACGTCCTGCCTACCAGTGCGGCCGCCTTTTCGTCGAGCGCTTGCAGGCTCTCGGCAAGCGCGCCTTCGCCGGCGCGCTCCCGGCGAGTCTTCAGCTCCGCGCGGAGCTTGCGGACTTCGCCTATGGCTGCCTGCGCCTGGCCAATGCCCTCCCAGCTTCGTAGCGCCAGCCCGAATTGGAGTACCAGCACGCCAACCGGCGTTTTGACGCGCGGGTCCATCTTGACGGTCAGCGGCTGGCTGAAACTCTGACCGTTGGCCGTCAGCTTGGCCGTGAATTCGCCGGGCATCACCCACGGCCCCATTGGGGCGCTGGGCGTATCGTGATAGATGGCCGTCATCGGATACGAGCGTCGCGAGCCCTCGGGGGGTGGGTAGTGCAGGTCCCAGATGAAGCGATGCATGCCTGCATTGCCGGGAAGAACCTGCGGCGGCCGGATCCAGTAAGTCGGAACGTCGAGTTCCTTTTCGTTGACCGCCTCCGGCTTGTCGGCACTCGAGTAGCGGCGGACAAGCTTGTCGGTCTTGTCGAACAGCTCGAGGGTGACAGGCCCATCCGCATTGGCTTTGAGGTAATAGTAGATGATGGCCCCGTCGGGGGGGTTCTTGCCGGCAGGCTCTTCCGGCGGGAAGGGCGTGTCGGTATTGACGTTGTTGCGCACGCGGTAGGCCACCTGCGGCTTGAAGAGGAAAGCTGGCGCGTCGGCCGCCTGGGCATTGAGCTGGCGCAGAGGCGTGATGTCGTCCAGGATCCAGAACGAGCGCCCGTGCGTCCCCACCACGACGTCATCGTTATGGACGACGAGATCGCGGATGGAGGTGGCCGGCATGTTCAGGCGCAGCGGCTGCCAATTGTCGCCGTCATCGAAAGAGACAAAGACCGCGCGCTCCGTGCCGGCAAACAGCAAGCCGCGGCGGACGGGATCTTCGCGCACGCTGTTCACCGGCGCGTCCGCCGGCAGGCCGTTGACGATTTCTTTCCAAGTCTTGCCAAGATCGTGCGTGCGGAAAATGTGCGGCCGCTGGTCGTCGAGGCGGATGCGATTGACGGCTGCATAGGCGGTGTGCGGGTCGAACTTGCCGGCGTCGATCATCGACACCTTGCTCCAGGAGGTCACCTCGATGGGAGTGACGTTCCGCCAATTCCTGCCGCCGTTGTCGGTTACCTGGATTAGCCCGTCGTCGGTCCCGGCCCAGATGATATTGTCGAAACCCTTGGGCGAAAGCGCGACCGTATAGATCACCCCACGGCGCGGCTGCTTGGCAAGCGCCGGTGTGCGGTAGACACCGATGCTCTCTGGCACCTCGGGAGATTCGCGGGACAGGTCCGGGCTGATGATTTGCCAGCTATGGCCTCCATCCCTGGTCTTAAACAGTACGTTGCCCCCCAGATACAACGCGTGAAGGTCTGTAGGGGAAAAGAGAAGCGGTGCCGTGCGCAGGAAGCGATACTTCCCGGAGCGCAGCACCTCCGGGGCAACGTTTTGCACCTGTCCCGTGCTCCTGTCGAAGCGCGTCACCTTGCCGCCGTAAATGAGATTCGGATTGAGTGGGTCGGGGGCGACGTAGCCGTATTCCTCGACGCCGACGGGATGCCAGTCCCAAGCCAGGACCTGTCCGTAACCTCCTCGGCTGGCGACGCCCGCCGAGCCGCTCTCCTGCTGGCCGCCGTAGACCCAGTAGGGGAACTGGTTGTCGGTAATCACATGGTAAAACTGCGCCGTCGGCTGGTTGTACCACGAACTCCAGGTCTGGCCGCCATTCACACTGATTACCGCTCCCTGGTCAGAGGCAAGAAGGATGATTTGCGGGTTTTCGGGATTGATCCAAACGGTGTGGTAGTCGTCGCCGCCTGGTGCGCCCTTGATCGCGTGAAAGGTTTGCCCGCCATCGTTGGAGCGGTAGGTAGAGGTGTTGGCGACGTAGATGATATCTTTGTTCTTGGGGTCGACTTTCACCTCGGCGAAATCGAAGCCTCGACCCCAAACGCGCTGCTCGCTGTTGACGCGCCGCCAGCTTTCGCCTGCATCGTCGGAGCGGAAGACGCCCCCAAGACGCGGCGCATCGACAATGGCATAGAGCCGCTGTGGATCGCTGGGTGCAACCGAGAAGCCGATGCGTCCCAGGCCCTCCTTCGTCGTCGGCAGTCCCTTCGTGAGCTGCCGCCAGGTCGTGCCGCCGTCGGTCGACTTGAAGAGCCCGCTGGCCGGGCCCTGCCATTGGCCGTTTTCCCATGGGCCCTGCCGGCCTGCCCACAGGTCGGCGTAGACCGTCTTGGGGTCGGCGGGGTCGAACGCCAGGGCGATGGCCCCGGTGTTCTCGTCCTTGTAGAGCACTTTCTGCCAGTTCGCGCCGCCATCGGTCGAACGAAAGACGCCGCGTTCTTCATTGGCCCCGTAAGGATGGCCGAGCACCGCCACAAACACTCGGTCGGGATCGTGCGGATCGACGAGAATAGCGCCAATCTGCTGCCCGTCGCGCAAACCAAGGTGCTTCCACGTCTTGCCGCCGTCGGTGGATTTGTAGATGCCGTCGCCGGTGGACAGGTCGGGCCGTTGCAATCCCTCGCCGCTGCCCACGTAGATGATGTTAGGGTTGGAGGGGGCGACGGCCAGCGCCCCAACGGAGCCGGTTGGCTGATCGTCGAAGATGGGCGTCCAGGTCCGGCCGTAGTCGGTGGTCTTCCAGACGCCGCCATTGTTGACGCCTATATAGAAAACGTTGGGCTGGCCCGGCACGCCGGTAGCGCCTACGGTCCGGCCGCCGCGGAAAGGCCCGATCATGCGCCAGCGCAGCCCCTCGTAGAGGGTCGGACTGTATTGTTCAGCCGCGGCCACACACGGGACCACAGCAAGGACCGCCAACGCTAGAATTTGCGGTATCCGCCCTATGCCTTTCATGGACCACCCCCAGAAGAGCGAGTAGTGCAAAGTCAGATGAACCTCAGGGATAGATTTATCATTCCCGCGGTATTTGTCTCGTGATTCTTGGCCGGCAGGCAGGAGTTCGCGCGATGTTTTTGGGACCAGTCCATAGCTACTGCAAGGCAACTGGGCGCGTACGTTCCAAACCCTTTCGGCAATCGTTCGTCATATAAGCTGATACTCTCTACTGGATGCCCGCGCGGGGAGCGTCGATGGACGATCCAGCGCGATTGCCCCCGGCAGAATGGGCTAGGCTGTCACTGGTGAAAGGGAGGTTGTCATGCGCGGTGTTGTGCGACTCACATTGGGATTGGCTGTTCTCCTTCTCGGCAACCTGCTGCGTGCCGAGGAAACGCCCACCAAAAGCCACATCGTTTCCGTGGGCCTATTCAAGAACGGGCTGGCATTCGTCAAGCGCGAGGTGACGGCAGGCAGGTCGGGCACCTACGTGGTCGACGACGTACCGGAGCCGGTCCACGGCACTTACTGGGTGGAGAGCACCGTCCCCGTGGAAACCATCGTCAAGACCTCCGAAGTGGACGTGCCTGCCCCGGCCGTGCCGGGCAACCTCCAGGAAGACCTGGCCGGGAAAAAAGTCCTGATCCACTTCAAAGCGGGCTCGATCCCTCCAACCACCGGGACGGTGATCACGCCAAAGCCCTCGAAGCCGGATCGCGTGCGGGCACGTGAAGCGCTCTACGGCGCCCGCTCGGAGCCTGTCGCGACGCCGTCACGGTTCCTGCTCTTGCAGACAACCAAGGGGCGTGTCTATGTGGAAAGCTCGGAGATCGCCTACATCGAAGCGGAGGGCGCAGCGGACACCGTCAAACGGCCACGCTCCCGGCTGCTGGTCAAGGTCGGCAATACAGAGAAGGCCCAGAACAAGATCTTCATCAGTTACCTGACTCACGGTATCTCGTGGGCGCCCAGCTATCGCGTCGATATCTCCGATCCCAAGGTCCTGGGCCTCGAACAGCAGGCGGTCGTCAAGAACGAGCTGACCGACCTCGACAACGCCGAGATTCAACTGATCTCGGGCTTCCCCAGCGTCCAATTTGCCAACGTCACGTCGCCCCTGTCGCCGCAGACAAACTGGGCAAACTTCTTTCAACAGCTCAGCCAGGCAACGGCCCGACAATCCGACGTTGCTCTAAATCAGGTCATGGGACAGATGGCCTCCAACCTCGCCTTTTCGCCCAGCGCACCCAGCCTGGCAGCCACACCTGCAGGCGAAGGAGTGGACCTCCACTATCAGTCGATTGGCAAGCAAACCCTGGGCCTGGGCGACTCGCTGGCGCTCAAGGTGGCGGGAGGCAAAGCCGCCTACGAGCGCATCGTCGAATGGCTGGTGCCCGATTCGCGCGACGAGTACGGCAGGCATGCGGATGGTCGCGGCCGCGGAGACTACGGCGACGAGAACAGCGATTCTGCCTGGGACGCACTGAAATTCAAAAACCCATTCGATTTCCCAATGACCACCGGTCCCGCTGAAGTGGTGGCAGACGGAAGGTTCAATGGCCAACGCACCAGCTACTGGGTCAATTCCGGCGAGGAGACGGTGCTGCGCGTCAACAAGGCCCTGAGCATTCGCACGCGCTCCGTGGAAAACGAAGATCTGAAGAACGGTGCGGACACTCGTGAAATCGTATGGATTGGCGGCCGGCAATTCCGCAAGAGCACCGTCCAGGGCGAACTCTCAATCAGTAACCATCGCAAGGAAACCGTTCGCATGGTGGTCCGCCGCCGCTTCTCCGGCGACCTGGTGCATGCGGACGATTCGCCCAAGTCGTCGCTGCGCGAAGAAGGCGTCTACTCGGTGAACAAGCGGAATGAATTGCTCTGGAATTTCACACTGAAGGGTGGAGAGGAGAAGAAACTGGCGTACACCTACACTGTGCTCACCATGCATTGACCGCCCACGGAGTGCTTCAGGAATGCAGACCCGGAATGGGCGTCCAACCTGTCATGGTCTGCGCAACCTCGCGCGGCATGCCGGGAACGAGGCGTAGTTGGCCGACGTCGAAGAGGGTATGCAACACGGTCGCGATAAGGTTCTGAATGTGCACTGGATCTGAGCCCGGCTCGCTGGCGTCGTGGCTCGACCGGCCGATCACCTGACCCATCTTGAGACCGCCGCCCGCAAGTAGGAGCGGGCCGAGATTGCCCCAATGATCGCGGCCGCCCTTGCTGTTGATCCTCGGCGTGCGGCCCATTTCACCGCAAGCCACCAGCAGGATCTTATCGCTCAGCCCGCGCGCCTCGAGATCCTCGATAAACGCGGACAGGGCATGATCGAGCGGCCGGCCCATGTAGCCCATGCCTTCGGCGACGCCCGCGTTGTTTACGTCCGCGTGCATGTCCCACACGAAGTTCGTGGTCACTGTGACGAAACCGCAGCCACGTTCGCAAAGCCGGCGGGCCAGGAGCAGCAGCTTGCCCAGCGCCTTGGCGTTGTCCACGTAGTTGTTGTAGTTGTTCCACTTCTTGTTGATGTTTTCGGGCCGGACCAGGGGAGCCGTGTCGTAGCGGCCCATGGTGCGCGGATCCTCCTTGGCGAGGTTGAATGCATCGGCGACGCCGCCCAAGATGGTTTGGAACGCCTGTTCGCGCGTGCGGTCCATGCCCTCGAGCATCTTCCCTTCCGCGAGCGACCAGCGCACGCGATCCAGACCGGCAAGCAAGCGCCGGCGATCGTCCAACCGAGCGAGCGGCATTGCTAAATGCATATCCTTCTCGAGGTCGCCGCCGCTGCTTGGGTCAAAGGGTGCACAAGCGCTGCCAAGAGTGCCGGTGGCCGAGAACCTGCCGAAGGATCCGGTGCCCGGCTGGGTGCTGGGGTCCACGGCGCGGGGGAACAGGATGGCGTTGGACGGTAAGCCGGTGACCGGATGGTTGATCCCCGCAACGCGCGCGTAGATGGCGCCAAGGTTGGCTCCGAAGGTGTCCCGGCACATGATAGGCTTGAGGTCGTGGTTGGCATCGCCGGGCACAAAGGACCGGACCACCGCAATCTTGTTCGCGAGGGCTGCCAGCCGGGGGAACGTGCCGCCAAACGTGACGCCGGGAAGGGCAGTGGGCACCTCGCCCGTTGCGCTGCGGATCTCGGCGGCAGCAGCCATCTTGGGGTCGAACGTCTCGGTCTGGCTGGGGCCGCCGTGCAGGAATAGGAAGATGACCGCCTTGTCCGTGACCAACTTATTGGCGTCGCCGGCACGGGCTGCCAACAATCCCGGCAGCGAGAGTCCTCCCAGAGCCAGGCTGCCGATCTTGAGAAAGCTTCGGCGGTTGTATCTGTGGTCGCTGTCGATGAAGGTGAGCACGGTCGCTCCTTGGTAGGCTCTGGTACCCATTGAACCATGTGCGAAGCAAATCGGCAATGGACAGCCGGCCGCAAACCCGCTTCTGCAAGCTTTTCCCCGCGATGCATTTTCTTTTCCCAGGCAGGACCGCCGGTGTATGATCTAGAGGACCGTATGCAAATCGGCTGATACTAGCCCGAAGCGTTAGCGAGGACCTCGCTAACGCTTCGGGCTAGTATCAGCGGAATCGCGCACGATGATGTAGATCGTGCAATAATCCTTCCCGCCCCTTGCTCAACCACTCCGCAAAGGCTCTCCGGTTCGAGGAACAACGAGTTATCTGACGCGGCAACCAATCCAAGGGCTTACTGGAGATCATGTCATGGACCCAGGCAGTAGCGCACATGCACCGTCGCGCCGTGAAGTCTTGAAGGCCGCCGCGTGCGGCCTTCCGCTCGCACTCGCTTCTTCCACATGGCCTGGAACCAGCCTGGCTCTCGATGCCGCGGCTGAAAATGCGTTCAAACCTATCCGGATCCCCGAGTGGGTGCATGGCGTTTCGCGCATGGCCTTCGTGGCCCCTGGCGAAGTCGACAAGGCGGCCAAGGCCGGCGTGCAGGTCGTGCATGGCAATGCTGTCTGGCCGTACTTTCCTCTGCGGCGTGACGGCGGCAAGCTTAAGCCGGAGGAAGACCGCATACTCCACAAGTTCGCTGACGACAGCCATCGACTCGGCATGAAGCTCGTGTTGGGACTGCCGCCTTTCCCTTCCGTGGACCTGGTCAAGAGGCATCCTGATTGGCGCATTCATCCGGACAA
Source organism: Gemmataceae bacterium (assembly GCA_035296965.1). Classification (GTDB taxonomy): domain Bacteria; phylum Planctomycetota; class Planctomycetia; order Gemmatales; family Gemmataceae; genus DATGZX01. The sequence goes on along the minus strand of DATGZX010000062.1, from coordinate 5,482 downwards.
TGCCGGCTCCATCCTCAAGGTGGAACCGAGGGAAGATAATCTGGGCACCCGGGTCGGTTGCAACCTCGGTCCCTGGGGCAATTACCTGATCGAGATCTGCGTGGAGCTGCTCCACGACTATCACCTGGACGGTTACTCGTTCGACGGCAACTATCACCCGTCGATCTGTTACTGTCCCGCCTGCAAGAATGCCTATCGCCAGGATCGGCAACGCGATTTGCCTGCCGCCGTGAATCTGGACGAGCTTGGCTACCGCCAGTACCTGGTTTGGCGCGGCGAACGCCTGGAAGATCACTACCGCCGTTTGCAGGAACGCTTGAAAAAAGAAAACCCCGAGGCGGTGCTGATGTCGTGGACGGTAAACGCCGGCCGCTACGGCCATTTCCTGAGTTCGCCACGCTCAATGTCGGCACGGATGAATTTACTCTTCGACCTGCCGATGCAAGAGTGGTGGCTCGACGAAACCAACTTCGGCGGCAGCGTGGCCCCGGCTTGCGGCGCTGCCTATCTCCGCGGGCTTACGGGCAGCCGGCCCTGTGCCTCGGAAGCGTACCTGATGTCGCGCGGCAACCCCTACGGTACCGATAGCTTCCCGGTCCACGAGCGGCTCACGCGCAATCTGCTGGCCATCGCCAACGGCAGTATCACTGCCGAGGCATTGGGCTGGCCCGGCCATGAGCAATCGACCTACGAAGTGTTCCGCCAGGTGGGCGAACGCGAACGCTGGTTGACGCGCACCACTCCCTTGCCCTGGGCTGGCTTGCTGGTCAGCGAGCAAACCCGGCAGTTCTACGCCTACAAGGACATCGCGGACCGTTTTCTCCCACATGTCTACGGGGCATTCCGCTGCGGCCTGGAAACGCATCTGCCGCTCGCGCCGATCAACGATTGGGATCTCACTCCGGAGGCATTGAGCCGCTACGCCGTGCTGGTCCTGCCCAACGCTGCCGCCCTGTCGGACGCCCAGACGGCCGCGGTCCGGTCCTACGTCCAGGCCGGCGGAGGCCTGGTTGCCACGGGCGAGACGTCGCTCTGCGACGAACTCGGCCGTCGCCGCCGAAACTTCGCCCTGGCCGATGTCCTGGGCGTCGATTACCAGGGCACGCCCAAGGCGCCGAAAGCGCGCCCGGAGCTGGACGCGAATTTCGCCGTCGTCGTGGATGAAAATTACTGGCGGCAGCGCGTGGGCGTGGCCACGCTCACCTGGACCGACCATCCGATTGTTCGCGACACCCGCTTACGCCAGCTCGTGCCGAATAATTCCGTCACGTTCCGCGGACCCTTGGTGCAGGTGAGCAAGCCGAAGGAGGCCGATGCGGTCGCTGTGTCGATGACGCCGGAGGGCATGAATACGCAACTTCCGGCGGCGATCGCACGGACCTTTGGCAAGGGTCGCGTCGTCTATTTCGCCGCAGCCGTGGATGGCGCCCTGTGGAGCTATGCGTATCCCTACCAGCGCTGTCTTTTCGCGCGAGCCTTGGAATGGGCGGCACGCGATCCGGCTCCGATCTCGGTACGGGCCCCCATGTGCGTGCAGGCATCGTATTTCACGCAGTCGACCAAGGAAGGCAAGCGCGTGATCGTTCACCTGTTCAACGGCGTGAACACCGCGGCGAACCACGGCCTACCGGCCATGGACGTGCCGTTGCGCGAGGAAGTGGTGCCGATTCACGACATAGAAGTGCGCTTCAGCAAAGACGCACCAAAATCCTTCCACCTGGAACCCGGCAGCCAGCCGGTCAAGGCGCGACGAGAAGGAGAGGTGGCTGTGGTCCTGGTTCCGCGCTTGGAGATTCACACGATTCTGGTAGGCGAATTCTGACCTGATGAAACTCCGTTTACCTCATTCCCGTCCTTCGTTTGACCGCGAGCCAGCGGCGCGCACGTGAACAGACAGGACGCTCTTCCTGTTCTGCTCACGCGCGCCGCTGGCTTGCGGTTAGCGGAGTACGCGGAAATCTCTGGCAAATGGAAATGCTCCTCTGAGAAGGCGACGATGGTTATTGCTGGTCGCCACGCTGGCCGTCGAGCCCGCTGGGCTCATTTTCCCGGTGCAGCTACTTTACCTGCCTTCATCACCGCGTCGTGCACCGGCGCGTACGCCTTCCGAAAATGCTGTAGCTCGTCTTGTAGACGCTTTGTGTCTTGCTTTAGTATCGCTTCCTTGGCGTTTTGAAGATGGTTCTCCGCGGTCGCTAACTGCTCTTGAAACACGGCTAGAGCGTTGCAGTGCAGCAGATCTATTTCCAAAAAAATATGATGTGTCAGTTCCCGTGCGGCATTCCAGTTCTTTTGCACAACGGCTTCTTCCAAATCGTCGATCCTGCGGTCGATGGTCGTTACGCGGTGATTCAGCACTAGCAGCATTTGCTCGGGCGGCGGGGTGGCAATGTTCGGGATAGCTAGAATCAACGGTATGGTCAAAGCTGCCGACATGAGCACGATCACCACCATGAGCCCGAACGCCCCGGATCCGAGACTCGCCAGCCGCATCATCGACTTGTTTTCGCTGCGCACGCGCCATTCGAACAATCCCCACAGCCCCACGAATCCCAGGAACAACCAAGTCGTGTGCCGGCAAGTGTCGGCCAAGTGGTTTTGGAACGACTGCGCCCAGGAGATGAACGCACTCGTGGAGGATGCGTCATTGCCGAGCCAACCGTTCCGCGCGAATTTCTGATACTTTGGGATGAGGTAGGTAACGCCGAACAAAATAGTGAAGATCTCCAGGGCAAGCAAGCCGACAACGACGAGCAGCGCCCACGAACTCCACAACCATTTGGCTTTCATGGTTTTTTCCTTCCACTCGATAGCCTTGTCGATCATCACGGCTGTCAGCCGGTGACCATGTGTCGCCGCCAATTCGGAACCCACCTGCTCGGGCCCGCCGAAATCTGCCAGCGCACGCGCCAGGGCGTCCTCTTCCGACAAACCGGCGCCACGATGCTCGGCGGCGGCATCGAGCAGATGTTCGCGCAGCTCCTGGCGGATGTGCTGCCGCAGCGACCTTGGTCCGGCAATGCCCCGGCAGACCTGGTCGAGGTAACGGTCAAGCTTGTCCATGGTGTTTCTCCAGCACGCGGTTGACGGCCTGGCAGATCTCGGTCCAGGAGCGCACCTTTTCCTGCAGCACGGCTTGCCCTTTCTTGGTGATGTGGTAATAGCGCCGCTTGCGGCCGCTGTCCTTCTCTTCCCACTCGCCCACGATCAAGCCGTCCGCCTGCAGCTTGTGAAGGTTCGGATACAGCGACCCTTCGCGCCACGTGAAGGCGCCGTCAGTATCGCGATGCACGGTGGCGGCAATCTCGTAGCCGTACATCGACTTCCGATTCAGAAGCGACAGGATCAAGAGCGAGAGCGTGCCCTTCAAAAGCTCAGTATCCATCGCAGCCCTGCAAGCAAAGGAATTCGATACATAGTTATCCTATGTATTGTCGCCGGGAGAGGAATTCCCGTCAAGAAGAATTTGCCTGAATTTGAGGATTAGTGGAGTAGGCGCGAAGCCTGGTTCAAAAGTAATGCGGCTCGGATATCAGAGCTTGTAGGGCAAGCTGCCAGCTTGCCGTTGATTGCGGTAGAGCAAGCTGGCAGCTTGCTCTACGAGTGTTGCAACCTGGATTTGAACCACCCCCGTCACCACTCAGTTGCCGCGATGGTTGACCATGTCACGTCTTAAAGATCGCGCTGATCTCCCGAGGGTTCACGGCCTCATTTGCGAAAGCAAAGGTACCGTGCTCGCGCATCTCCCGGGCGGCCCGAAGAAAGGCACCAAGAGCGGCGCGACAGAGAGCGCTGCCGACGCTGACGCGCCGGACACCGATCGCCGACAGAGCAGTTAGACTCAGTTGAACGCCTCGTAGTCCCATCACGACGTTCACCGGGCGATCCACAGAGCTGACCACGGCCGCAATGTCGTCCTTGCTGGCAAGGCCCGGAGCATAGAGGACGTCGGCGCCCGCCTCCTGATAGGCCTGCAGTCGGGAGATCGTATCTTTCAGGTCAGGCCGGCCGTGCAAGTAGTTCTCCGCGCGTCCGGTCAGGGTGAAAGGAAAGGGCAGGGCACGCGCCGCCCCGGCGGCGGCGCGAATTCTTTCTACTGCGAGTTCCCTGTCATAGATCGGCTGGTCCGTGCGCGCGCTCGAATCTTCGATAGAGCAGCCGACAACTCCCGCAGCCGCCGCCAGCTTGATGGTTTCCGCGACGATTTCTGGCGTGTCTCCATAGCCATTCTCAAGATCGGCGCTCACAGGCAGATCGGTGGCCGACGCAAGCGCCGAGACGTGTTCTATCATCCGCTCGCGGCCAATCGTAGTGTCGCGCTGCCCCACAGAGAAGGCAAAGCCCATGCTGGTGCTGGCCAGCGCCTCGAACCCCAGGTGCCCCAGTAGCCGGGCAGTACCGATGTCCCACGGATTGGGGATGATGAAAGCGCGGTCGCGCTCATGGAGCGCACGAAAGGCCTGACCTTTTTCTGCTTGCGTGAACACAATGGACCCCTCCAGTATATTCCTGGGCGTGGTGGACAATCGATTTCCGATGGACGGGCTCGTCATGCACTCGCCCACGCTTCCAAGGCACGGCTTCTCCCGCCCTCAGGGTGGAAAATAGCGCCTGCCTAATCTGCAGAATTACGGGATTTCGGCAGGAAGAAGTTGACGAATGCTCACATACTCCACTTTGCAAGGAACCGCTCAAATGCCTCCAGCACTCTTGCCTTGGCAGCCTTCTCATCAATCCGGTCATCTGCTTTAGCTTGAACATACGAATGAACTTCCTTCATTACATCTTGCATGTTCTTGGCTCGTTCGCCACTGAATGCAAGCACATAGGCCAGCCCGTCCACACTGATGTACGATTCCTCAATCTGACGGCCAGCGATTTTCGCCACGATTGCAGCCATGAGTCGACGCACTGCAAAAGCCTCATTGCCTGGGTCCGATATATTGGATTCTGCCGGATATTGTCCCGGCCCAATGTCAAGTCGAGATAGTCGGATTCTAAAAGCCGCACGCTCCAGGTTGGAGACCCTCTTTTTGTTCTCCATCGCTGGCAATAGTTCGCGGAGCATGTCTACAATTTCATGGAACGCGCGATAGTCCCTCATTCGTTGCTTGTTAGTATGAAACCAATAATAGATCGTCCCTGAGAATAGTGTTACAAAGCAGCCAGCAAATCCTACAATAATAGATCGCGATGTCATAGAATCCAGACTCGACAACTGGACCATGACAGTCGCGAGTGCCATAGCCGCGATAAAGGAAGCGCCCATCGTTCCGATCAAGACAAATACGCGGCGCATGTTGTTGTCGAGATTTGCCCTCAATTCTTCGGCTAGACTTAATAGCAGGGCGAACGCATCAAACTTTCTCTAGGTTTCGTGCCCCAGCCAAGGTTTCCTCGAGAAAACCCGTGTCCAAGGCAGCCGCCTTGCGTTTCCGTGCGATGCTCGTTTTGGCCGGATTCCGCTTGAGCAGGCTTAACG
>DATGZX010000061.1:0-12651 GCA_035296965.1 Gemmataceae bacterium | reverse complement strand
AGACACGCCGACGCGCAAAAGGAGTTCGATCAATATGGTGAGCACGCGCCAGCGTCAACTGGAACGCGTACTGAGGGCACGGCTACCCGCTGCGGCACGCCGGGGTTGACGATGCGGGCGGGCAGACGCCGCTCAGGCGGTTCCGTCCGGCGGTTTCTTTCGGCTCATGGTGCACCTCTTGCGAGCCTTGTTATGTTGCCGACGCCAAATCGGGAAAGCTGCCGAAATACGTCAATAGTACAGTCGTTTCATCAGTCCAGTCGTCCTTGGTGGCTTGTGAGCTGATGCTGTCAAAGCCGTGCTTCATGGCTTGGTTGATCGCTGTGTCGGAGAGGCTCGCTGCGGTACTTTTGGCGTTGTTCCACGCCTGATACGGAAGGCTGGGCTCGCTCTCAAAGGCGCTCTCGACGGCGCATCGTGCGCTGTTAGCGGCGAAGGTTGCGTAGACGAGGCCAGGGCACGAGACTCCGGCTTGCATCGCTCGATCGTGAGCACTTGAAAACGACAAGACTTCCCGCCCCGTAAACGCGGCCTGTTTCGCTGCGTTTATCGCACCTTGGCAATCGCTCCTGAATTGGGGCGGCATTTCTTTCCAACGGTTCTGCACCAATTTAAGGGCCAATTCCGCACAGTACGCGGCAAAGGCCACCCGCGCCCATCGCGGAAGCCAGCTGATCTGACTCTCGGTAATGTCGAACGACATAAGATGGGCCCTCTCTGGAAGCGCTACGGGCACGCGCCCCCAGGCATCCAGGTTACGCCCGCCGCGCGTCTCTACCGATGCTCGTGAAGTCTAGCCGGCCAGCACCTTGATCGGCGGAGGGGTGATTCACTTTCGAGGGGCGTCCCGATTCAGCCAGACGCCCCTCCGCCGTTTTCCAATCCGTAAACTCCGCGCCGTCCTGGTTCCAATGGGCCAGTGCGGCCTCGTCACACCACCCTAACAGCTTGGGCATCGCCTGCAGATGAGGAGGCGCGATGCGGTAGGCTTTCATGTCCTCTTCGTTTCGCCAGACTGTCAACGTCCAGAACGCCATGCCTTCAGCTTTCCGCAACCGTACGCCGAGGTTGCCAGGTGCCCGCTGAGCCTGCCGAGAAGAACGCCATGCGAACCAGGCGAAGGGCAATAGGAAGCGAATTGAGCGAACGCGTAAGCTGGTAACGGCAATGAGGGACATCGCCTAATCCTCTCGGGAGGTGTTGAAAAAGTGGTTGCACTCGATATAGAGGCAGGCCCACGACTCTATGCCAGCCAATCACTTGTCGGTGAAAACCACCGGCTCGGGCTGGATCGTGTCAGCGGGGCGAAGGCCGGCGTCCTTTCGGCCGCTGCCGGCCAAACGGCTGATGGCCCGGACCACCATGTCATGTTTGCAAAGAATTTGGCAACTGAGCCGCACGCCAGATAGACCTCGAGCTTCGAGAACGCTTTTCTCGGCAACTGTCATCTGCGCGGGCTCGCCGGCCACAAATTCAACCCGACAGGTCGTGCAGCGCGCGTTGCCCCCGCAGGCGTGGAGCTGGTCGATCTTGGCTTCATCCTCGAGCGCCAGCACCAAACGCTTGTTCGGAGGCACTTCGAACTGGCCGACTCCTTCGACGGTAAGCTTCGGCATGGCTTGATCCTCTCGCTGCAAGAAATCCTTGCTGCCTGGGATAGCCTGCAGTCAGGGCCGCCCTGCATGAATAGCCCCAGCGTCATTCGCCAACTTGTCTCACCAGGCATGGGGAAGTCCCTGGTTTTAGCCATTTCTCCCAGGCAGGATGAGGATCGAAGACAACAATGTTCGCATACTGATCTCCGGGTCTGCCGCGCACGCCCCGTACCTTCATGCCTCGAAAATGACGGCGGACAAGCTCTGCAACGCCCTGGCTGAACCTGTAACTTGCCGGCCCTCGATCTGAGACCTGGCATTCCTCTGCCCGAGCAAAGACAGAGGTCAGAATATGTCCGGGAGGAAATTCAGTTAAGTCGGCGATTCTTATCTGCTCCAAGGGCAATTCAAAAGCTTGGATGTATAGTGATCCGCTTTGGTATTCGACCTCCAACTCCTTCTTTACGCCTAACTCCGAATTGCAAAGATAAAGAACATCCTGCTCCAACTTGTGATAACGCCCCTCCACGCGAACGCTATCCGCAGGGGGAGGTCCCATGCACTTGCTACTAATTGGACCCTCCGGGATTCCACGCCCTCGATACGCTTCCAGAATAGTCCCCCTCACTTGGGGTACTTCCCGAAGGCACTTATCAACCTTTTCCGCCATCGGATCTTCCAACATCTCCTTTATGCTGCAAATCGACGCCCAATCATTTACCTTCCCAATAATCTCGCTGACCCGTTCAGTCCGGCCGGTATGGCCAAATGTCAGATCGACCGTGGTTGCATCGCCGATACCAATCATCACTGCACATCCTCCTCAAGAGCTGGCTGCTGAAATCCATCCTATGCTCATCTGCTCTAGCCAGCGTGTGAGAGACAGGCCAGGCCAAAGCTCTAGCCTCCTAGCGTCGGGGTGTGTTTCGATAATTATACCGGCCTCATGCCGGTGCGGACTCCGCGCAAACCTAGCATCGCGCGACCGACGCGAAGACGAGTGCAGGTCGGACAGGGGCTGGCCGGTTGGCCCAGAGACGAGGGAAACCCAGAAATGGAGGCTAATGACGATTCCCTTCAAGGCGGCGTTCTCATGAAATGCAGTCCCGAACTAGTTCGTATCCGAGTAGGGGCCGAACTCGTGTCCGCAACTATAGACGCCACTATGGAGTTAGGGAAACCCACAAAAGGGCGCGCTGCAAAATGCGCTGCACCTGACCCCACCTTGCAAGAGATCGTCGCCGCCTGGGATACGCTGCCGGGGCCGATCCAGGAAGCAATCAGGTTGATGGTCAAGGCGGCAAAAACTTAAGTACGCTGGAGAAGTTTGGTTCTCTTCTTATGGTCCTGACCCCGCTCCTTTGAAGTCCAGTCGACCACTCCGCGAGGTTATCGCGGTCTTGGCACCATTCGTCGAAGCGAATTGGCCTGGGAAACATCATGCCGCCACGGCTTCGCGAAACGCTGTCTAACCGACCCATCGCGCCATTACGGTCAGCGCTGAGGGCAACTCCTGGAGGCCTAAAGTCTGCAGCGTAAAGAAAAGAACGGAAACAGTCGGCCGCGCCGGTCCTAGGAGTGCGAAGCAGCAATACAGCTGGTTTTGCTTGATTTCTGCGAGTCAGCAGGTTCCAATATGGAACATTTGTATTGTGCCCCGTGCTGTCATACCCCCTTTGGTAAACTACCTGCCGTTTCGATGTCTTCATCTGGCATGGACGCAGCTGGCAGAAAAAGGGCTCGCCCATGCTTTCATTCCCTCGTCATGTGCTGGTTCGCCTGGTCCGCATCGACGGAGAATTGCGTTCCAAACGCTGGCCAAACGCCGCGAAGCTCGCCAGGCTGCTAGAAGTAACCGAGCGCACGATCCATCGCGACATCGACTGTCTGCGCGATCAGATGGGCGCGCCCATCGAATACGATTCTAGCCGGCACGGCTACTATTACCGGGAAGACAGCTTTCGTCTCGCACTTCCGCAGGTGACCGAAGGGGAGTGCTTGGCGCTCTTTCTCGCGGAGCGCCTGCTGCAGCAGTACAATGGTCTACCGCTGGCCGCTGACTTGGATCGGCTCTTCCAGAAGATCACGGTCTTGCTGCCGGACCCCATCTCCCTGCACTCGGACCACCTGGCGCAGTCCTACTCGATTCGGACGCAACCGACCGACCCGGGCCAGGCCGAACATTTCCGCCGGCTGATTCACGCCGTGCGTGACGGCCGTCAACTGGAGCTTCTCTACTGGACGGCGTCCCGCGACGAAACCAACCGCCGCGTCGTGGATCCGTTTCATCTCACGGCCATCGATGGCGATTGGTTTCTGGTGGGGTATTGCCATCTGCGTGAGGACGTACGGATGTTCGCATCGGGCCGCATCCGTGAACTCCACGAAACCGGCGAGCGCTGTGAGCGCCCGCACGATTTTCGCATCACGGATTTCCTCGATGTCAGTTTCCGCAAAGTACGCGGCAAGGGTCCGCTGCAAGAAGTCCGGCTGCGCTTTAGTCCCGTTGCCGCACGCTATGCGAAGGAAAGAACCTGGCATCCCACCCAACAACTGCACGACGAACCCGGTGGCGGGTTGGTCCTAACGCTGCGCGTCAATCACCTCGCGGAGGTAAAACGCTGGGCGCTGTCGTGGGGGGCGGACTGCGAGGTGCTGGGGCCGGAGGATTTGCGGCTGGAGATAGCCGCGGAATTGAGGAAGATGCTCGCGCCCCTGGACCGGCCGGCACAAACGTCATCTACGAAATAAACCAAGCGAGGCAGCAACATGCATGTCGATCTCCACTTTCCTGCTCTTGGCGAGTCGCTGGACAGCGACCACGGCTATGACTTGTACGCTGCACTGGCGGGACTTGTGCCAAGGCTGCATGAGGAATCATGCAAGATTCGCATCGGGCCGATTCGGGGCAGTTATACGGGCAATGGGTCGCTAAGACTCGACTCGCGTTTCTCTCGATTGCGGCTTCGGCTTGCGGCGGAGGAAATTCCGCCCGTGCTCCAGCTGGCGGGCAAAGCCATCGACGTGGGCGGCAATCGATTGCGCCTCGGAGTTCCGCAGGTGCGCAACTTGAGCCCCGCGCCAAACGTGGTCGCTCGGCTGGTGACCATCAAAGGCTTCACGGAACCTGGGCCGTTTCTCGAAGCGGTCCAACGCCAACTAACAGCTCTCGGTATCACGGGCAAACCAGGCATTCCACAAGTGATTGACGGACCGCGCGCTGGCGAGCTCCGCCGTCGTGTTATCCGCGTAAAAGACAAGTACGTGATCGGCTTCCCAATGATTGTGACTGGGCTGGCAGGGGAGGAGTCCATTCGCTTGCAGGAGTCCGGTTTGGGTGGTCGGGCGAAGATGGGCTGCGGGTTCTTTGGGGGGATGAGGGAGGATAGGGCATGACAATGGACCCGAATCGTCTTTGGGCCAAAAGCAAGCGCGAGCAAGACAGGGAATACGCCTCGATGTTCTTGCCGGGCCACCTTGCCGACGTCTATGACTCAGCGCAACGTGTGCTCGACGCTACGGCCGACGACCAAATGGCAGCGCTTGGGTTGAACTCTGCCGAGTATCGCAAGCGCCTCCGGCGAATTGTGCTGGTCGCCGCGGCGGTTCACGACCTGGGCAAGGCGAACGATCATTTTCAGGGCATGATCGGCGGTTCGCGAAATGTGCAACAGAATCCGCAGGGCCTCCGTCATGAGTGGGTGACCATTCTGATGCTTGGGCGACTCCGCCAGTGGCTCTTACCTGCACTCGACGGGGGAGAGAGCGATTTCGCCATTACTGAATGGGCCGTCGCAGGACATCACCCTGCGGTCGCTCATGCCAGTCCCCCAAGTCTCTGCCCGCCGGGTGCAGGCTGCGAAATCGAATTGCTGCTTGAACGACCGGACTATTTAGCCGCCCTGCGAATGATGCAGTCCGCATTCGGCCTGACCGATCCGCCAAGCCTCACTAATCAACGACGGAACCTCGTCGGCTCGGACAATGTGTTCGAGGAATTGGGACGGTGGTGCCGTGGGGCGCAACAAATTTGGGAAAAGATGAGAAAGTCCCCCGATCGGTTGCTTGTCGCGGCCGCGAAGGACTGTCTGATCGCCGCGGACGTTGCTGGGTCTGCTCTGCCCAAAGCGAAGCCGAACGACTTGCAACGGTGGGATTGGATTACAAATTCGTTCGCGGACAAGCCAGTAACAGGCGATTTGCAAGCCGTTGTCGATTTCCGACTCGGCGGCAGCACGCCGCGCGAGTTTCAAACTGCGGTGGCAGAATCGACAGCGCCGGTCACGTTCGTGAAGGCGGGCTGCGGTACGGGAAAGACCGCGGCGGCATATATGTGGGCTGCGCAAAACCACCCAACCCGGCGCCTTTACTTTTGCTATCCAACCACTGGAACCGCTACCGAAGGATTTCGCGACTACCTGTTTGACGAAGCGGAGAAGACTCCAAGGATCGGGGCCGACCTGTTCCATGGTCGGTCTGACATCGATTTTGAGATCGTCCTTAACACAGGGCCAGACTCAAGATCCTTGAGCGAGGAAGAAGCCCGCCTCGATGCGCTGAGGGCATGGAAAACGCCGGTAGTCGCATGCACTGTGGATACTGTGCTGGGCATCGTGCAGAATAATCGCCGTGGATTATTCGCCTGGCCAGCGTTAGCCCAGTCGGCGTTCGTGTTCGACGAAATTCATGCGTTCGACGATCGGCTCTTCGGCGCACTCCTCCGCTTCCTACGCGATCTGCCTGGGTTGCCCGCGCTGTTGATGACTGCCAGCCTGCCGAAGGCACGTGAGCAAGCACTGCGGGCCGTCCTTAGTAGGTTGGGCCGCGAGTTAAACCCGATTGCGGGCCCCCCTGAACTTGAAGAACTCCCCCGTTATCACCGAGGAGTCCTGGCCGACAACGATCCATTGCCGCAGGTCGAGGGAACAATTCGACGCGGCGGCAAGGTGCTCTGGGTTTGCAACACTGTAGGCCGTGTAATGAGCGCTGCTGAGCAGGCACAGACACTCGCCCCGATTATCTACCACAGTCGCTTTAAGTATGTGGATCGGGTCGAGCAACACAGTAAAGTCATCGAGGCCTTCAAGGGCAACAGCGCGTCACTCGCGATTTGCTCTCAAGTTGCCGAAATGTCCCTCGACCTCTCTGCAGATTTGTTGGTGATGGATCTAGCGCCTGTGCCTGCGGGCATTCAACGGCTTGGCCGCCTTAATCGACGAGCCAAGCCAGGGGACCCGACCAAGCCGTTCGTAATCGTGGAACCAGACAATCTTTTGCCGTACACGCCCGCTGAGCTGGACGCCGCGCGAACCTGGCTATCCAAGCTGCCGGCCGAAAACATTTCACAGAAGCATCTGGCGGAATTGTGGGAACAGACGAGTGACCAGCCGCCTGAGTTTATAGCGAGCGCCTGGCTCGACGGCGGACCCACGACGAGAGTCAACGAGCTGCGCGAGGCATCGCCGGGCATCACGGTGCTGATGGATGAGGATCTCTCAAAGGTCCGGGGGAAGCCAAGTTATTTCGGCCGCTACGCGCTTCCTATGCAGCCCCCGCCAAGACGACTGGATTGGAAGGCGTGGTGCCGCGAACGCGGCTTGCCAGTCGCGCCGCCCGGCACAATCGTCTATGACCGATTGCGAGGTGCCGAATGGGCAAGGTGAAAGCCGCCACAGCGCCAGACCATCTCACCCTCGACCTGTTTGCCGCCGGCATGTCGCTATTGCACCGTGCCGGCTTGGGAGGGCTCGCTTGCACGCTCAAGGCGATGGAGCGGCAATATGAAGCCGGCACTCTCGCCGCGTCCAAACTGCCCGCCGCCTTCGATGGCGATACCCCACCCTGGGAAATCAGCAACCAATCGGTTACGCTCCGATTCGGCAAGCCGGAGAATGCCGGCGCCTATCTGAAGAGGCTGTTTGCATTTGCTTTCCAGGTGAAGGATGGTCTGATCTACCTGCCGGGGCAGTACGGGGATGTGCCACCAAGCTTCGTGGTTCTGGCGGCCATTCAAGATGGTATTCAGAACACATTTCTGCAACACGGCCCGACCTGCGGGAGTCGCAGCGGAGAACGAATGGTGACTGTAGAGATCAACGAAACGCCAATGTCTGTTACACACGATGTATTTACTTCGTACAAGCACCAAGGATGGTTTTGGCTGGATCGCGACGAAAGGTCCAAAGAAAAAGACCCGAAGACTGGAAAGAAACCCAAAACTGGTCGCAGGCTGCAGAACCATCAGGAATTCCCCGCTGTAAACGAAGATGGCGAGTTGAGCGGCGCGCAACACGAGATTGACAACAAGTTATCTCCGGGTGGGATTGTTCGCCACGACCGTTATAAAGAATCCGCTGCTTGCGAAACCGATGGCGGTTTGATTTGCTTGCATTTCGCTATGATCGGCTGTCTCACTCTTTCAGTTAATCGGGTCACTGCCGTACTTCTCATTCCAGAAATCACAGACCTTTTTACCTTTGTTGAAACGCGGAGCTTCTTCACACCACAGAATGCTCAGCAGTGCCGAATTGCAGGCGCGGCGGACGCCGCACTACAAGCTCAGGTGCGCGTTCGAGCACGCCAAACAGCATCGGGCTTCGCAGCCCCATCCTGCCACGCCATCACGTGCAAACCGACGCAATGGAACAAGAAGCAGAAGCCACGAGTGGCAACTATCGATGTCTCGAGCGCTAACGCTATCGTGCTTGACCGATTCGAACGTGCATTGAGTCAGCTTGCGCCACGTCTTGTCCAGCCGAATCCCTCGGCAGAGAAGAGTGGAAGACCTACGAAGGCCAAGAAACAAGAGCCATTCTGGTCCGATAGCGTCGTCCGTCCAATGATCGCCGAGAACCTAGCTCTTGCGCGCAAGTGGTACGCTGGTTTCGTTACGCTCATGACCAAGCTTAACCCGACAACTCGCAAACCCTACCGCAACCAACTTCCGTTCGAAAGAAAGGGGCTGTATGCGATGATTTCGGATCCAAAGATGTGGGACCAAGAGGGCGAAAGACTCGTCGTACAGGCGGTGCACGAAGCCATCCGTCAGACGCTCGGCCGTATCCGTGAGGAAACAGACGGGAAGGCCGCCAAGACACTCTCGCAGGCGACCAAAAACCGCTGGCAGCGCTTTCGCGAGAAACTCCGACTGGATCTGTCCGGAGGCAAGACGAGCGCACATGTACGGTTTGCTCTCATGGACCTTTTCAGCCGCGGAGGCAGCAACTCTGTGCTGCAAGGAGAATGGGCTAAGGTGTTGCCTGTTCTTCGAGCCGATTGGCAGCTCGCCCGAGACCTCGGGCTGCTCGCTCTCGCCAGCTATGCCAGTAAAGGCGAGTCGGACGATACCGACTCGACTGAAGCCACTCCCTAACCAGAACCGGAGGCTATACCTAATGAGCCTACATGTATTCGCGAATTTCGTCACCCCGTTCGGCACGGCAGCTAACAATCGCGCCGAGAACGAAGGGAACATTACCACGCTTCAAAAGCTGCTGTGGATGGGCGAGACCCATTCGACCGTTTCTGCGGAAGCAATTCGCTTTGCTTTGCGTCGCAGGTTAATGGGCATCGAGCCCACTAACCGAAGATGGGACGAAGACAATCGCAGCAACGATTGGAAAGACCGGAAGTTCGAAGGTTGGGCGACGGAGAAAGGAGAGACCTACGTAGATGACGATCTTTTGGGCTACATGACGGCGGAGGCTGCTAAGGAAGAAGGCGAGACTGGCTCTGCTAACGTGCGGCGAGCCGTCCTCGAGGTGACTCGGGCTGTTTCTATCACTCCCTGGCCCGGCGATGTTACGTTCAATGCTGCTTCACCCGGCGCCACCCCCTCCGCCTCGAAAGGCGAAAATCGAAGCAAGAACCCCGTCCCCTATGGCACGGAAGTCCACGCCACGCGCTATCAGTACGGGATCGCCCTAACGCCCGAGCGCCTGCGCGACAAAAGCCGCGCCGCCAAGGCCATCGAAGCCCTTTGCCAGCTCGGCACCGTTGCCGGTAATCACGGCCGTTTCCTCTTCGATTTCTCACCGGACTCGGTCGTTTTTCGCATCACTGATGATCCGGCGCCGCGCTTCCTCTACTGCTTCGAGACCGCGGATGACGGCAAGACTGTTGAGGCTCTGCAACTTCGCGAGCGTGTCGAGGACGGCGATATTAGCCCCAAGGAACTTGTCCTGGGCGGCACAATTGCCAAGTCAGAAACGGCCAAGAAGCTTCAGGCCTTGGGCGCCTTCATCGGCACCAACGGTCAAGCGGGTGTTAAAGGCGCCATGGCGGAAGCGGTTCGCCGGATCAACAGCAAACTTGGCATTAAGGGGTGAGGCATGCTTGGGATTCGTGTTACTGTGCCCGTCGCGTGTTTTCGCAAAGGCCTGGCGCGGGAATATCTGGAAACTGAGCCGCTGCCGCCGCCCAGTACATGTTATGGGTTCTTCCTGTCACTCGTGGGCGAGACCATGCGTGCGCGCCATATCGGCTGTCGCATTGCGCCTGTGCTGGTGAATCGTCCCGAGCGCAGCGTCGTTCTGCGAACCGTGTGGCGCGTCAAAAAAACGCCGCTCGGTTCACCCGGGAACACTCGTCCGGACTACCAGCAACTGCTCGCGCCAGTCGAACTAATTCTTTGGCTGGACTCGAGCGAGGAAGCCAGCGATGGCCCAGCTCTTGAGAAGCGCGCAATTGGCGCTCTAAACGAACCGCGCGAGGTGCAGCGCTTCGGTGGCCTGTCTCTGGGCGAAAGTACACACCTCGTCGACGAAGTCCAGCCACTCGACAGGTATCTACAGAGCAAGCGGTTTCATGATCGTAGCCCGATGCCGCGCGGTCAAGCATTCATCTTGGCCCAACGAGGTCGACTAACCCTCCCCGTCTGGGTAGATCATGTCGGCTCGGCGGGCACGCGTTATGTCACCGGCGACCTGGTCGGCGATTGGCCGTTGGAACGCCAGCCAGACCTGCTGGCGATGCCACGAATTGAACCACTTGAGAAGGACGCCCCATGACCTCCCTCCCCATTATCGACTCCCACGTTCCCCCCGTTCGCGTCATGGCCCTGCACGCCCTGGCGTATTGTCCGCGCCTCTTCTATCTGGAGGAGGTCGAGGAAATCCGGGTCGCTGATGCCCGTGTCTTCGCCGGGCGTGAGCTGCATGCCAGCCTGGCGGCCGACGAGGAGGGCGAGGCGCTCAGTCTCGAACTCGCTAGCGAAGTCCTGGGGCTCGTCGGCAAGGTCGATTGCATTCGCAAGCGCGACGGTACCTACATCCCTTACGAGCATAAGCGCGGCAAGCCCGCACGAGACCCTGACGGCGCGGCTCAGGCCTGGCCGTCGGATCGCCTGCAGGTCGTCGCCTATGCGGTGTTGCTCGAAGAGGCACATGGGCAGGCAATCCCCGAAGGCCGGGTGCGCTACCATGCCGCCAATGTCACCGTGCGCGTACCCATCGACGTCGCGGCGCGGGAGGAATTGCAGCAAGCGCTGACAACGGCACGGCGGCTGCGCGAGTCGGTCGAACGGCCGCCCATCGCCACCAACGAACGCCTTTGCACCCATTGTTCGCTCGCTCCTGTCTGCCTGCCCGAGGAAGTTCGGCAACTGCGCGACCCAACGCATCAAGCGACAAGACTCTTTCCGCCGGAGCGCGAGGGCACAACCCTTCACGTCGTCTCCCAGGGAACCCAAGTCGGCCGTTGTGCCGATACGCTTGCCGTCCGGCCGCGCGAGGGCCCTGAAAGCAACCATCCGCTCAATGCCGTCGATGCCGTCGTTCTGCACGGCTATGTGCAAATATCGACGCAGGCGCTGCGCGCCTGCGTCGACTACGAAGTGCCCGTGCACTGGCTGAGCATGTCCGGACACCACATGGCGAGCCTGACCACCACGGCTGGGCAGGTACAACGGCGGATCAGGCAGTACCAAGCGCTGTGCGATGAAGCAACCTGCGTCCGGCTGGCGCGGGCGGTGGTCCTGGCCAAGGTCGAGGGGCAGCATCGCTATTTGCTCCGCGCCTCGCGCGGCGAAGACAGCGTTCGCGAACTCGTGCAACGCAGCCTCGATGGCATGCAGGAGGCGCTCCGCGGCGCGGGCCAGGTGGCCGAACGCGCGAGCCTGCGCGGCTATGAAGGGTCGGCTGCCGTTCATTATTTCGAGGGACTTCGAAATTTGTTCGGGGAGCGCGTGCCCGCGGAATTTCGCTGGACGGAGCGCAACCGCCGGCCGCCGCGCGATCGCTTCAATGCGATCTTGAGCTTCGGCTACGGACTGCTGCACACGGCCGTCATGCGGGCGCTCCTGGCGGCGGGGTTGGAGCCGGCGTTCGGCTTCTTTCATACGCCACGCAGTGCCGCCTACCCGCTCGTGCTCGATCTTATGGAGCTGTTCCGCGTGCCGCTCTGGGACCTCGTCGTCCTCGGCTCGCTGAACCGGAGCCAATGGGACCCCGAGGCAGACTTCGAGGTCACCAAAGCAAAGGTCTGGCTTTCCGATACCGGCCGAAAGAAAGCGATCAGCCTATTCGAGAGCCGGCTGGAGGAGACGTGGAAGCATCCGGTGGTGAATTATTCACTCTCGTATGCGCGGACGCTGGAACTGGAGGCGCGCTTACTCGAAAAGGAATGGACCGGCGAGCCAGGGCTGTTCGCTCAAGCCCGGCTGCGTTGACTGCTTTTCCGACCACCTTGTAGGCCGGATTGCTAAGCCGGCCCGCATGGCCCACGCACCGGTGCCGAAGGCAACAGGCGAGTGAACCTATGCAGGGTACCCACTGGTGGCTGATCTGTTACGATGTCCACGATCCGAAACGATTGCGGCGGACGGCCAAGCACGTGGAAGGCTACGGCGAGCGGATGCAGTACTCGATCTTTCGTTGCTGGCTAACGCCGCAGCAGGTGCAATGTCTCCGATGGGAGCTGACCGAAATCCTGGCGCCCGAGGACGATTTGCTGCTGATTCCCTTATGCTTGCGTTGTGTGGAGGCGATCCAAGGGGCTCATTCTGCTTTGAAAGCCCCGGACTGGCCGGACGAGCCGCCGGGCCATCTGATTGTTTGAC
>DATGZX010000060.1:0-19832 GCA_035296965.1 Gemmataceae bacterium | reverse complement strand
GGTTCCGGGATCCGTTGCTCGTAATTGATGCTGCTGAACCAATAATCGAGTGCCTGCTGGTAACGCGCGTCTGCCTGCTGAGTCATGCGAGATGGCTCCGCTCTCTTGATGTCGATGGGTGTTGTAGGGGAACCTCGCAGGACTGTCTCTATCCAGTCCTCAGCACGATTTGACGGTCGAAGGCAGCACGGCCGCGTCGAGCCAGTAGCTCTGGATGACCTGCAGCACTTCCACGAAGCGTTGGAAATCGGACGGCTTCTCGATGTAGGTATTGGCGCCGGCTGCATACACGGCCTGGATGTCCTCATGCCGTCGCGACGTGGTGAGGACGATGACGGGGACAGACCGCAGTGCGGGCGTTGCGCGGATGCGCTCCAGCACTTCCTGGCCGGAGAGCCGCGGCAGATTCAAATCGAGCAGAATGATGTCCGGGTGCTTCCAGGTCGCGTTGTTTGCATGCTCGCCCTGCCGCAGGAGATACTCCACGGCCTCCTGGCCATCGCGGACGACGATCAACTGCACGGGCATGGCGCTGGCCCGCAGAGCCCGCTCCGTGATCTTGATATCGGCGGGGTTGTCTTCCACCAGGAGGATGGGGTGGATCGGTTTCATGGCTGCGCTACGCGAAACTCCGCTAGAGGCGGCACGGCCAGGGCCAGAGCCCGCTCGAGTGCCGCTCCTTCGATCGAACCCAAGATCGACCAAAACCGGTGCGCCAGGGAGACCGCAAACGCCATGACCAGGTCCGGAGTGCCGGCGCGCATGATTACCTCGCCATCCAATCCCAAACCATCCGGCAGAAGACACCGATCACGAATGCCGGGAGCGATGCTGCTCATGGCTTGACGAACGACAACCAACACGACTTCCAGTCCCAGCTGGCGCGGCGCCTGGAAGCGGAGCACTTGGTTGAGCGAGTCTACCCATGTCACCACAGGTTCGGTCTGCTCCTTCCCAGTCCAGCTTAGAGAACCGACATAGGGTTGTCTATCTCCAGGCAAAAGGAGTTCTTCGATGCGACGCTGCCATTCATCAGGCCTACTCAGGAGGCTCTTGGAAAGCACGTACTTGCATCCCGCCTCGAGGCCGGCAGCGATGTCCTCCGGCCTGTCCCAATGACAGAAGACTGCCATCGGCAGACCGCCCAGGCGTGGCGTAATCCGTACGCGGCGACAGAGTTCCAACCCGCTCTCGCCAAGTAGATTAATATCCACGATCAGTAAATCAGGCTGGGAATGGGACAGGTAATCCCATGCCGCCGCGACACTCGGGCGGCTCGCCACGTCGTGCCCAAGCCGATGGCCCCAGCGCTCGACAATGAACGTGATTTCCGGTGCATCGTCCACCACAAACAGCCGAGAACGGCGTTTCTCTACCTCTGGGGCTGTCACGAAAGAAGAGACTCCTGTGGTTCGTTCGAGAACAGCCTCTGAGCGGGCGGACGCTGTACCTCTGCTTTTCGTCCTTCTTCGACGGGATCTTGCAGCGCCTGCAAGGGCGAGGGCATGGTGAAATAAAAGATTGCGCCGGCACCGAGTTCGGAATCGACCCAAATGCGGCCTCCATGAGCCTCGATGATTTTTTTGCAAATGGCCAGGCCGGCGCCCGTTCCCTCATACTCTTCGCGCCGGTGCAGCCGGCGGAAGATGCGGAAGATTTGCTCGTGGTACTGGGGGGCGATGCCGATGCCGTTATCGCGAATGTACAGCGTGAAGTACGAGCCCCTGGGCTGCTTTCCTCCCTCGACCTTGGTTTGGGAGGAAGAAACCGAAATGGCGGGGGCATGGCCGACGACCAGCTCCGGACACGGACTGAGGTTGTACTTCAACCCATTGCTCACCAGGTTGATGAGGAGCTGGAGCGCGCGCTGGGGATCGCCGGCGACCACCGGGAGAGTTCCTTCCACGCGCACGATGGCATTGCGGCGCTGGATCAGGTCGGCCAGGTCTCGGCGGACAGTGGCGACGATGTCTTCGAAGCGGAACGTTTTCGCGCTATTGATCACCCGGCCGGCACGGCTCAGGGTCAACAAATCGTCGATCAGGGCACCCAGGCGATGGCTCGCCTGGATGAGGTGACTGATGAATTCTCGGCCCTCGCCGCCGAGCTGGTCGCTATAGTCCTGCTCGAGAAAAGTGCTGAAAGCCTCGAGCGTCCGCAGCGGCTCTTTGAGGTCATGTGAGACAACATAGCTGAAGTCATCCAGTTCCCGGTTGATGCGCAGTAGTTGCGTGTTAGCCTGCTGGAGTTCCTCCGCTTTGGCCTTGAGCGCCTCGGCCAGCTCGCGGAGCTGCTCATCGGTCTGGACTCGATGCGTGATGTCCAGAAAGTGGCAGCGCAGATGCAACGGCGTGCTCTTCTGCGTGTAGCGCGTGAGCACGTCCATCTGCAGATGCTGCTGGACCCCGTCGCGGCGCAGGATGCGGAAGGTAATGTTGTGACCTTCGCCTGCCTCCAGGGCTTCCAGGAACACGCGCTGCAACTCGGCCACATCATCCGGATGGACCATCTCGAGGAAGGCCCGTCCATTGAGTTCACCGAACTTATAGCCAAGGAATTTTTGCAAGGCAGGTGTCGAGACCATCCAGTGCAGGGTGGGCGTCAAGCGGGCCACCATGTTACGGCCGTTGTTGTCGGTGCGGCGCACGCGAAAGAGGCTCCGGCCTTGCTCCGCATCGGCCCGCCCGAGCACTGATTGCAGGGCCACTTCCGCCTGCTGCTGCCCCAAACGCAAGGTTTCCAATGCTTCAGTTTGGGCCGTCAGATTTGCCAGCGCTTGCCGGTAGCATTTGCCCAGCGTGTCAAGCTCATCGTAGAGGGGGCCGTATTCCGCGGGTAACGCGCGCAATGCGTCCAGCGAGGCGTCCTGGCGAAGTGCGGCAACGTAACCGCCTAGCTGTTCCATGGCGCGGCGGTCGTCCCGGCGTGCAATCCAGATCGCCAGGCCTGCGGCACAGCTCGCCAGGAAGCTGACGCCTAAGAGTGCTTTGAAGACAGTGGGTTCCGGCTCCAGTTGCAGCGCGCGCAGACCGAGATACCCCGTGAAGAGCCCGGCGGCCAACACGGTGCCGGCCCCGATGCAGGCCCACGCGCGCCGCGGCGAAACCAGCATGAATAGTGCTCCGTTCGTTAGGTTCGCGATCAAGAGCTAACGAGGATGATAGCATAGGAATGAGGGGGATGCGAGTGCCGCCCGCACGTATGACCGATCTTGATTGGGGGATGAGCGTTCCGTCTTTCAGTGCCTGATCTGGCTCCTGCCGGTCGAACTCGGCAGGACGCGATACCTACTACCCGGGAGTTTGGCGATGCCGAGGGTCAATGGCGTGCTGGAAACGGCGCTTTACGTCAAGGAGCTGGAACGCTCTCGAGAATTCTATCGAGACCTATTCGAGCTTGAAGTCCTGGCGGCGGACGATCGCTTCACTGCACTCAGCGTGGCTGGAAAGCAAGTGCTTCTGCTGTTCCGCGAAGGTGCCTCGCGCGCGCCGATCGCCACGCCGACTGGTATCATCCCTCCCCACGATGGCTCCGGACAGACCCACTTTGCCTTCTCCATTTCGACCGCTGACCTTGCCTTCTGGGAGCAGCGGCTCGGCGAAAAAGGCATTTCGATCGAGAGCAAGATGCAGTGGACCCGCGGCGGGATCAGCATTTATTTCCGAGACCCGGACGGCCATCTCGTCGAACTGGCCACGCCAGGCATCTGGGCCATCTATTGATGGCTATATGGCCGCGCGTGAATCGGCTGCTGCGGTTTGTGGGGCACGTTTGTAACGTGCCCAGACACCGGCCGGCACGTTGAAAACGTGCCCCACAAATGCTGCCGAATTGCGCACTGTCATATAGTTCGCCGGCCATGGCCGCTAGCCACCCTGAATGGGCATGCACACTTGTTCCAGCAGTTTCTCGCAACGCTCCTGCAGCAAGTCGGCCAGGTTCGGCAGTGGCTGTCCGTTCGGCAGGGCCTCGGTCACGGCCCCCAGCCAACGCGGGAAGCCGTACAGCACCGCGAACGCATCCAGACTGACGGCTTCGAGACGAGCATGACGGCCGCGGCGCTCGGCGTCCTGCCAGAGGGTCTTGCTTTTGCCTGAGAGAGCCAGGTCGTCTTCTGGTCGTAGCAGGATCAGATGATCGATGACTTGGGGCTCGGCGTCGAAGGCGGCCAGCTTTGTCCCCAGGTCCTTGGGCTTGGCGGGGCCGCGGCCCAGGAACAATCCAACACCCACTTTCCAGGGCTGGCCGTCCTTGCAAACCCAGTGGCCGATGCTGATTGCCCCATAGGTGGGATGATCGCCGAAAATCCATTCAGGCACGACGTGCTGGACGCGCCAGGGGCCGACCTTGACGCCATGTTCGTGGCAAACCTGCAGAAAGGCGCCCAGGCCGGCTTGCAATTCCCTTGTCGCACCTGTCAGCGCGCCTTCCGGTTCCAGGTTGGCCCGCGCCGCCTTCATTTCCTGGTCCCACAATTCGCCGAGCTGCGTGGCATTCGCGCTGCCGCGGGACCTGTCTCGGGCGGTTTCTTTCCGGGGCGCCGCCGCCGGCGTTTCCACGATGATCGCCGACTTGACCGACGGCGGGAGTTCCCCTTCGGGCACAACGGTCGTCTGCACCTTGGCGCTATCGCGATCCAGGGCGGTCACGGGGGCTCCACCGTAGACCAGATGGTCAAATAGATGGCGGAATTGTTGAAGCATGTCGCGCAGCGTCGGCTCCGTGCGCGCGACGCGCTCGATTTGCTCCTCGGTGAACGGATGAATGGAAGGTAGGTCCGCAAAGTCGGCCAACTCTTCCAGAGCGGGACGCAAGCGCGCCTCCACGATGCGGCGCACCAGCTCCGGCGCGGGCGCCTCCAGGCGCAAGGCCTTGATGGTGCCGTGCCTGGGAACGTGAACCGGGTTGTTCAACCGATCCTGAATGTATCCATCCAGGGACGGCACGAAGCGATTCCACAGGCCGCGTTCCGCGAAGATGAGGAAGCAGAGCCCGTCGATCTGGTGCATCGCCTGCACGATGCCGGCGAAGAACGCCTCGGCAACGCGGTGGCCGTCATCCGTCCGCCGCGCCAGCAACAGGTCCTCCAATTGATCGAACGCGACGACCACGGGGATTTTCAGGTTGAGGAAGACTTCCATCAAGACCTTGAAGAGCGACAGGACCAGGTCCTGGCGCGTGGGTTGGACGCGGAAATCCAGCTCGGCGAAACCGAACGTGACGAAATTCGCCAAATCGGATTCGTCGCCAAGGAGCACCGCACGGGCAAAGCCCTGGTGGATGTTGCGGCGCATGAGGCCGGCAGTATTGTGGGGTTCGCTGCGTTCGACGTGATTGCAGAGGAACGTGCAGGCACGGTCCGGCTCGAGGCTCACCTCTTCGCAGGCACGCCGGGTGGTGCCCACGATGCCAGTTTCGCTCGGCTTGGCCAGGGTGTCGATCAGCCACTGGGTCCGTTCTTGAGCCTGGGTGCTGCCGAGTCCAAGACGCCTGGTCCAGCGGCCCAGCCCTGGCGCGGGGAACAGATCGAGCCGCTGCTCCGCTGTCAGTCCACTCGTTGCTCGGTGGAGGAGCCGGCGCGTCAGCTCTTCGCCGACGAATTCCAGCGGCCTGGTCCCCTTTTGCTTGCCGCCTCCCAGGAGAGTATCGATCACCTGGAAGAGGAGGTATTCGAGAAAGTTGCTGTCCTTCTGATACACACCCGGCGTAACTAGGAGCTGCAACGCCCCCTCGTTGCCATGCTTGATCGAATGGAGCAGATGAGTCTTGCCCGCCCCCTTGTTGCCGAGGATCGGCACGACTTCCGAATGCGTGGTCGGGTCGTAGCGATACAAATCGACGACGCCCAGGAGCTGGTCGCGCTCGGTCGCGAACAATTCCGGGACATGATAGCGCGCGCACACTTCATCGTCGGGATTGCGCGCGAAGTAGTTACGGAACGGATTCCCGGCGCGGCGCAGGACTTCCAGCGCTCGTTCGGGCAGCGATCGTTCAGCAACGGCGGCTGGCATGGTGACCTCCTCAGTCAACGGATGCTGGCGTAGTAAGCCACCTCGTGCCCGATCAACAAGGCATAAGGCGGTTCGGGGATTTCGTAGAGCGGGCCGGTCCAGGGGTGCAGGTAAACTTGCTGCTGGTCGTGGAGACGGCGGAGCCCGTCATGAAAATGGCCAATGCTCAGGTTCGAGGCGACAGATAGAGCGCGTCGGTACAGCTCGGGCAGCGGACAATCACTGGATGGGCCGGAATTGCGCCATTGGACCAGGTAGGCGACGACGTCCTTGATCCATGTGTCCGAGCCGTTGGTCGAAGGTGCGGGCCCCGGCGCGGGGGCGGATGAACCGGTTGCACCGCTGGGCTTCTGGATCTGTTGCAGGACGCGCGTGACCGTGGCTTGCAAGGTCTCCAGTCCTTTCTGCCAATCGCGGGCGGCGGTAACCAATTCGCCGACCTGAGCTTGCCTGGCTTCCAGGCCGCGAACCAGGTCTTCCAGCACCTGCTTGGGACTCACCTGACTCAACAGGTGGGCAAGTCCCTTCTCGGTGATCGCGCAGATTTCCTGGACGCTCTTGCCCTTGGCTTCGCGGTGCACGACGCGCAGGAACCCTTCTTCAAGGCACTGCTGGGCGACCTGCCTGGCCGCAGCCGTGGTGGAGAAGAGGCCCGGAGCCTTTTTGGTGCCGTGAAGCGTCACGCCAGCGGGTTCGGCCACCGCCCGGTTCAGCGCGTCGAGAATTAGCTGAGTGGATTTATCAGCCACTGAACTCTCCCTGGCATGGCAAACGGCGAGATGAGGCCCGTGCTCCTGCTCGGCCCTGCGTGCCCAACCATTATGCGAAGATGGCCAAACGATGCAAGATCAGGTAAAAGCGCTTTTCTTATTCGCGCGCAAGTCCTATCATCAGCACAACTCGTGCGAGCCCCTTTTGGGGACCAGGCCTGGGGGATGGAATTCCTGGGAGGTGGCCGGGCCTTTTCACTTCCAGGCGGCCATAGAGAGGAACAGGTTCATGCGTACACGATTTCCGTACTGGCCGGCCGTGCCGGTCATCTGCGTGGTCATCTTCGGTTGGCCGGGCACACTTGCCGCAGCGGGCAATAATCCGACAAAGATGCAGGCGCGTTTCTGGGGTCAAGTTCTTGGCCAGGGTCTCGACGCGGGACCGAGCAAAACTGCTAGCTCTGTCCCGGTCCCCGGTAAAATTGATATCAAGGACCTGGATCGGCAGCTTTATGAAGTTCTCAAGAACGTGATCAATGAAGGCGCGGACCTGTACAACAAGCAGGGCGACCATGCCGGCTGCTATCGTCTCTATCAAGGATCCTTGCTGACAGTGCAGCCTTTGCTGGCCCACCGACCCGGCCTGCAAAAAGAAATCACCATCGGCCTGGACGATGCCGACCGCCAGCCGACTTATGCGCGTCGGGCGTTTGCCTTGCGCAAGGTCTTCGATAAGGTTCGGGCTGAGCTGAAGCCGATCGATGATGCATCACGCACGCCAAACGCCAAGCCCTCGGCCGAGGGTTCGCTACCCATGCCGGCCGAGAAGAAGCCCACGATCAAGAAAACTCCTCCAGTCCCCGCCAGCCTGTGGACGCGACTGGGAGGCGAGCAGGCGATCCGCAAGGTCGTGGATGATTTTGTGGCGCTCGCGGCTACCGACCCGAAAGTCAATTTCTCGCGCGGCGGCAGGTATAAGCTCTCGGACGCCCAGACCGCCCATCTGAAGGACCAAGTGGTCGCCTTCATCAGCTCCGCAACGGGAGGACCTCTACTCTACAAGGGTAAGGGGATGAGGGAGGCGCACAAAGGGATGGGGATCACCAATGCCGAATTCGACGCGGCGGTTGCTGATTTACGAAAAGCATTGGAAGCCCGAGGCGTGAAATCTGCGGATGCTCAAGACCTGCTCCAGATTGTCGAGAGCACACGTAAGGATATTGTCGAGCCCAAGGCGAGCCCGGAGAAGAAGCCCGGCGAGACGAAATCGGATGCGAAAGGGAAAGGCTAACCACTTCGTCGCACATACGAGCCACCGTGTAAGAAAACGCATGAATCTCGGCCGTCTTTCCAATGGCAAGGGCGAAAGGAGGCCCCCAGAGCTATTGCGGTTTTTGGCCATGCGATTGAAAATGGATACGTGGAAATTGGAGGGGAGCCAAGACCGCGGTATGGTCGTAGGCTCTGGATCCCTGGTTCGAACATGTGCACCCTGGGGGTGGCGGAGAGCGGCCTGGCTCGCGGCTAGTCGACCGGCGCTTTCAGGCTCAGCCTGACAGACATTTCACGGGCAGGGTGAAGGGGGAAGCGAAGGATGGGTTCTATCCATTTGATTCGGTTTCCGGATAAGGAAACACGAGAGCATGCTATCGGCGTTTTCCACGGGGTTCGAGTAACGCGCGTTCGGTTTCCCGGAGACATTATGGGAGTAACTGACCAGCATATTCAGGCACTCAAGGAGGCGAGAATCCCCTTCCAGTACGTCTCGAAAGAACCCTCAAATGGCCAAAACTCGCCGGCCGTTCAATCCTGAGGCTCTCACGCCCTTTGGCAAGAACAATATCAAAGTCTCCATAGGAATTGGGACGATGGTATGGCGCTACACCGTCCTTGTGCCCGTTGAAGAGACCCGACCCGGAGAGGACCCCCAGCAGATTGCCACTGAGAAGGATCTAGAAAATATAGAAAGAGTTTTGACCGGTCACTTCGATGGACTCACGGTGCTCCCGGACTCGGTTGGGTACGGTCTTCGAGAAGAGCAAATCGAACTCAACAAACACACGCCGCTTGTGGTGTATGCTGCCGCTGCTACGCCGTCCGACCTCTATTTTCAAGTTTTGCGAAGAGAACTCGAGGAATCGCTTGGCCAAGAGACGATCCTTGTCGAACGCCAGGAAGCTTGGCTGCATTAAATCGTTGAAAGCCAGGGGAGGCTTGCCACGTGCTCGCCTGGCACTGAATGTCTTGCCTGGCCGCCTTCCTGAAGCCTCAGCTCTAACGATCCTCCTTTTCGATCCACTTCTCCGGACCCCGGACAGGGTGATACTCTTGCAGCAGCCCGAGTAAGTGCACCGGATCCGCGGCTTCCAGCAGGAGCCGGCGGTGGGCGGCACGCAGAAAGCCGTCGGAGACCGCCCGCTCCAGCCAGGCTACCAGGGAATCAAAATAGCCGGCAACATTGAGCAGGCCGATTGGTTTGGCGTGGAGTCCCAGTTGGGCCCACGTCAAGATCTCGAATAGCTCATCGCCGGTGCCAAATGCCCCGGGCAAACCCGCGAAGCCATCGGATAAATCGGCCATGAGCGCCTTGCGCTGATGCATCGTGTCGACCACATGCAACTCGGTCAGCCCCGCGTGCGCCAGCTCCTTGTCTTTCAATGACTGCGGGATCACGCCTATCACCTTTCCGCCGGTTTTCAGGACGGCGTCCGCGAGGATGCCCATCAAACCGATGTGACCTCCGCCATACACCAGGTCGATCCCGCGTGCCCCAAGCTCTTCGCCTAATCGACGCGCCTGGTCGGCATAGATGGGCTGGTTTCCGACATTCGAGCCGCAGAATACGCACAGACGTTGCATACGACCTCCGACGATCCTCGATGGTGACCCCGCGTGTGTGCTTCCGACCACCGCCGGTTCACCTTTCGTCGTCTCCCCGTTAAAGTGGAAGACGACGCTTTCTTATCGATTGATCCCCATGCAGGTGCACCGATGCCGCTCGAAGTATTCTTGCAACAACATAGTGGCGAAATTACGATCCTGCTCCTGAGCACGATGTTGCTGCTGACTTTATTGATATTGGTGCCGCAATTATTGCGCGCACAGAAACAATCGATCGAACTCAGGCATGCGGAAAACATGCGTGCCCTGGAGCAAGGTATCCCGTTGCCGCGCCTGGATGAACGCTCCGTGTTCGCCGGCAGAACGGCCCTGCTGGTGCCGATCGTGTGCGTATGCGCGGCTGGCACGGTCACTTCATTTCTGGTCGCCTACAAATCCGATATCGTGTTTGCCGTTTCACTGTCGGTCTGGTGCGTCGCGGGCGTGGTCAGCCTGGCGGCCATTACGGGTGGCGTGGCCCTGCTGGGCCGTCTCGCCCAGCTACTATCCGGCGTGGAGGATGAGGAAGAGGGCCGCCGGCAGAATAATCCGCGAGAGGAGTAGAGCGCTCTTCAGGTTGCCTTCTCGGGAGCGATGGCCTTCGCCAGCGGAAAGCCGACGCGAAATAAGGCGCCGCCGAGCGGCTCCGAGGAGATCTCGAACGTAGCCTGATGATGTTCCAGGATGACGACGACAAACGACAACCCCAGGCCCATCCCCGTACTGTTCCCTTCGTAGATGGCGTTGTCCCGCTTGGTCGAAAAGTGGGTTTCCGTGCAGCGCCGCCGAATTTCCTCGGTCATGCCAATGCCGTTGTCCGTAACTTCGAGAACGGCTGAGTCTCCCTGGCGGCGCGTGCGCAGCGTCACGGCGCCTTTCCAGGCGGCCGCGTCGATCAACGCCTGCCGCCGCGCTTCGGCCGTGAGCGATTCATTGCTGCGGGCTTGATCGCGAAGCTGGTTGCGCCGTTCGAATGTGGCGTCGCGGGCATTGAACAACAGGTTCTCGATCGCCTGCTCCAGGTGCGAAAGATCGCCCTGGATCGGCAACGCCTCAGGGCCCAGCTCCGAGGTCAACGTGAGCTTCCATTTCTCGCGGGCCAGGTCCTCCCAGGTGTGCTGCAAGTCGCGCACGACCTCGTTAAGGTCGAGCCGGGTCAACTCGGTCCGACTCGGGTCGCGGCGCACCGTTCGGAGGATCTGCTGAAGCCGTTCCGTCACGGTCCCCAGCGTTTGCCGGACCTCCTGCAACATGTTTTCCTGCCTGGGAGCAAGCCCATCCCCCTCCAGGCAGCGGCGCAACAGATCGTTGGGGCGGACCAGAAGATTCTTGATGTTGTGCGCGTAGGAGCCCGCCATGATGCCGATACTGGCATAGAGCTGCGACTTGAGTTCCAACGCTTTGCCTTCGGCCGCCTGGGTTGCCAGGCGCTGCTCGA
Source organism: Gemmataceae bacterium (assembly GCA_035296965.1). GTDB lineage: Bacteria > Planctomycetota > Planctomycetia > Gemmatales > Gemmataceae > DATGZX01. The sequence goes on along the minus strand of DATGZX010000060.1, from coordinate 8,793 downwards.
GCAGTTTTCTCTCCGTTTCTTCGTGGCGGCTCTCGGCGTTGCGGCGACGGAGTTCTTCCTCCAGCCGAAGATGCTCGGCCCGCTCGATTTGTTGCTGGACCATGATCCGATGTCGCTCCCGGTCTTGCTCTCTATGTTGCACGAGAAAGACCCACAAGACGGCGACGACGGTGCCGGCGATGGCCAGGACACCCACCCAGCGCACGCGGCGCGCGCTTGCTTGCTCGATTTGCTGGCGCTGATTGTAGGCGTGGAGCTGGTACTGAACCTTCACATGGGCTCGTGGCCCAATACTGTAATCGAGTTCCCGATACTGCTCGGGGAGGCGAGTCTGATTCGAATCCCAAACGATTTCTTTCTGCGGGCCGTTCGGCGCAACATCAAGCAAAAGCGTGAGTCGATAGATGACTGGGAAGCTGGGAAGCTGCCCCTGATACATCTGGGGAGGAATTCCCATCGACTTGAGATGCTCCTGAATCCCCTCCTCCTGGATGCCTAGTTTGTAATTCTGCGGCGTGAGGATTTCCTCGGCCGCGCTGCCTTGTGCGCCATTGGCATGGGCCTTGTCCGATTCCTTGAGATAGTCGCGGGCCAACTCCGGCAACGACAGTCGGAATGGGCGTGTCTCATCGATCCATTCACGGATCGTGGCTTCGTCGTACTGTTCATCCCCCCGCAGCCATGATTGGAGCGGCATGACCAGAACGGCCGCGAACAGGCTCCAGAGCAGCACGGGGGCGGTCAGGCCGCGCACATAGCGCCAGAATTGCTTACGGGACATGGGTCTCGCTGTCCAAATCGAGGGCGCCTTCATAGCTAACGTCGAGAATCCTTTGCCTGGTCCAGCGTTTGCCCGGGGCCTGATCCGGTTGCCAGGACCAGACGGCAATCTTCGCCTTCGCCAATACCTTTCCTCCTATGACTACCGGCGCAAGGTGCACGACGTGCTCCCCCGTGCCGCTGCGCCGGTTGCCGGCGCTGTCGAACAAGGGTCGGCCCACAGGGGAAAACTCGACGCGTCTTTCTTCTTTCGACCACCTGGCCAACTGGAGGTTTTCCCGCAAGCGATCGGGATTTGCCGCGACGTTCGCCTCTCGGTAACTAGCCTGGACCAAGGCTTCCACAATGTCGACAAAGAGCAGCAAATCCTCCGTGCCCCCGGCCGAGGACCCATTCCCTTTGTCCTGTTCCGAGGACGTGACCTCCGAAAACCCAGCGCTGGCGTCGACAGGGTCGCGATGGCAAAAAAACACCAAAGGGATTGGAAATTCCTGGATGGGCCAGGTGATGTTGCGATCTCGGTAAACAACATTGAAGGCGATCGCGTCGCCTGTGGCGACCACGAAGCGCCGAGCCTCAACGGGAGCCGTGCGCACGATGGCACGCAAGAAGCGTTGCGTCGGTTGAGACGCGGCCGACACAATCAGCAGCGGTTGTTGCTGGTTCGGATATTCGTGCAGTTTCGCATCGATCAATTCTCGGGCTGCTGCCAACTCCCAACGATTGGGCCTATCGAAGGTGCCGGCGCTATAAGGGATATTCCATGACAGAGGGAGGGCGTTTCGGAAATGCCCCAAAAAGATACGTCCGGCATCGATGGGCATGCCTCCGGTTGCGGCAAAGGCCGTTAGCCAGGCCCAGGTGCGCGCCGCCGTCCGCGCCGTGGAGTGAATTGCCGCCACTGCAAGCGTTTCGCCAAACCGGTCGCACAAGTCGCGGGAGTACGGGTCGTCTTCCCAGAACGCGCGATAGACGGGATCGCTCTCGGGGCGGAGATTGCTTTGACTCCAGATGAAATCGGTGACGGCTTCTGCCATTTGTTGGTTCGTGAAACAAAAACGGAAGGTGCGCTGAGGATAGATCGCCTGGAGCGGTCCACCAGGGACTGATTCGTCATTCGGGCTGTAGAGCGAAGGCTCGTCATTGGCTGTCGCCGTGGTCAACAGTAAAAGCGGCGCGGGGCCGGCTGGTTGCCTGCCTACCTCTTCAGCCATGCGGTGGGCCAGTTCAATCGCCAGATCGCTGGAACTTCCGCCAAGGACGGCCAGCGGTGCCGGCCGCCTTCGCAGCAAAGCCGTCACCCAATCCTGCGTTTTCAGGTCGCTGGTAAGCTTGTACCAGCGAAACAACAAGCGCCCTTTCTTCCCTTTAACGGAAAGGGCCAGCTCCGAAACTCCCGTTGTCTCGCGCGGAAAGGCGTTGCTTGCGTTGATTTCCAGGGGAAGGTCCGGACGATTCTTCGCGAGCCTCTGCACAGCGCTACCGGTCGCCTCGACAAACCGCTCCCAGGGAACCGCGTTCGTCGCCGCGTACAGCCAGACAATCTCCTGATCGCCTTCGTCCACCGGTAAAGGCACGGCCCGATTCTCCGGCGCGCGCGGCCAGAGCACGAGCACGATGGCGCTTATGGCAAGTGCGATCGATACGATTGCCAGGATGGAGGGACGAAACAAGCCATTCATGCTCGGTCGCCAGTGTGGTAGCCATCGGACTCCACTCATTGTACAGTGGCATGGGAAAGCTTTGTTGGCTGTTCTGAATGAAGGCAGTGGAGCTTCTTGCACGGCCAGGTACGGGGCCCGGGAATTTGTCTGGCTCCGATTCATGGCTGGCGGATCTGCGCAAGGCTCCACCATGTCGAGAGCGCCGACTCTCTCGGAAACTCGGATGGTATCCCCCATGCGCGTGTTCGCGATTGACGTAGGCACATCTTCCGTCAAAGCTGCAATCCTGGACGTGGCGACAGCGTTGCCGGTGGGTCCGGTGAGCCGGGTGGCTTATCAACTCGACCATCCCACGCCCGATGCGGCAGAAGTCCCCGCCGAGCGATTATGGTCCGCCATCGCCGCCGCGGCACATCCTGCTGCCGAGGGGATAGCCGGCATTGAAGCGATCGGCCTATCCTGCCTGACACCCGCGCTCGTTCTCCTCGATGAAGCAGACCGCCCGCTGGGGCCGATCTGGACTCACCTGGACCGGCGTGCCCGCCCGGTGGCGCAGCAGGTGTGGGCAGAGGTAGGCGCGACATTTCTTGCTGAGGTTGGCAATCGGCCCTTGCCGGGAGGGATCTCGGCTACCAGTTATCGCCAGCAGCTTCTCCAGACTCCGTCTCTCCAGCGGCGCGTGAAGAGGTATCTGCATGTCAATAGCTGGCTCGGCCTGTGTTTGACGGGCGAGGCAGTCTTCGATCCTGGAAATGCCTGCTTCTCCGGGCTCTTTGGCACGATGACCGACCAGGCATGGTCGCCGCGCTGGTGTGAGTATTTTGCCGTCGATCCTTCGTGCCTGCCACCGGTTGTGTGCGGCAGCACCACGATTGGCACGCTGCGCCCGGCCGTTGCGGCGCAGCTGGGTTTGCCGGCTGGCGTCCCGGTCAAGCTCGGCACCGCGGACACCAGCAGCGCCATACTGGCCGCCGAGATGAGGCAAGGCGATCTGCTCCATGTTGTCGGCACGACTCAGGTGCTGGCCGCGCTGACGGATAATCCGCGGCCGAGCCCGCAGCGCTTGACGCGCCGGCTGGGCGTGGGCAAGGCATTCATTCAGGTAACGCACAATCCGGTGGGCGGCGTGGCGCTTGGCTGGCTGCACAACCTCTGTTTCCGCGATCAAACCGAGGCCGAATTCTACGGCCAAACCATTCTGGAGGCTCGGTCACGGTCGACGCAGGTCCAGCTCGAGCCGGCTTACCTGGGTGGCGACCGCCTGGAGATCGAGTCGCGCCAGGCCGCCTTTCGCGAGTTGACCCTCTCCACCGGGCGCATGGATCTCCTGGCAGCCCTTCTCAAGGCTCTGCAGTGCAAGCACCGCGAGGCCCTTGCCGCCTTGGGCATGGGTGACCACTTTCAGCGCGTCTTTCTGACAGGCGGGGGTGCGGAAGTCGTGCGGCAATTGATCCCGGAGTATGCCGGCGCAAGGGTGAATTTCCTGGAAGAAGGGTCGCTGCGAGGCATTGCGCACCTCTTCCGTCCGGTCGCCGGCTAACCGGCGAAAAGATTGCTGACGCGCGGAACTTAGGCGGGGTTCTTGCGCTTATCTTCGAACAGCTTGGAGCGCCGGATCCCCAGGCGGTTGAGCCAGTAGGAGCCGACGACGCCGAGGGTGTTGACGCCGTATTTCAAGCTACGGCGGAAATTGATGCTGCTTGCTTCGGGGAAATAGCGCACCGGGACCGGGACGTCGCCCAGGCGAAAACCGAGATGCACCGCTTGCACCAGGAATTGGGTATCGAAAACGAAGTCGTCGGAATTGCGTTCGAAGGGGATGCGTTCGAGGACTTCGCGCCGGTAAACGCGAAACCCGCTGTGGAAGTCGCCAAGGTTCTGACCGAGCGCGAAGTTCTCCGCGGCGGTAAGAGCGCGGTTGCTGATGTACTTGTAGAGCGGCATGCCGCCGGCGAGGGCTTCGTGGCGTGAGCGCACCCGGCTGCCGAGGACAATATCACAGATGCCCAGCTCGATGAAGCCGACGGCGTGCGGAATGGCCCGGCTATCGTACTGGTAATCCGGGTGGATCATGACAATGATGTCGGCGCCGTGCTCCAGTGCGTGACGATAGCAAGTTTTCTGGTTGCCGCCGTAACCGCGGTTTTGCGTGTGCTCGATCACGGTCAGGCCCATTTCCCGCGCGACCTGCACGGTGCGGTCGCGGCTGCAATCGTCCACGAGGATAGCCTCGTCGATCGACCCAGCCGGCACGTCGGCGAGCGTTGCCGCCAGCGTGCTCTCGGCGTTGTACGCAGGCAGCACGGCTATGATTTTATGGCTGCGCTTGGCCGGCTGATTCGATTCCGGATGAAGGATGCGTTCGACGCGAAAGATCTCATGCCGGGGATTCGGCTTGACCTGCTCTAGCACGTTCATGGCGGACCGTCTCTTGGCGACTAGGCTTGCTCTATTGGGTAGGACAGATTTCCAATCTATCCGGTCAGGTTGGAAACCTGACTTACTGCCGAATCCCGCACGATCAATTAGGTTGCGCCGGCGCTCGCGCTGATCCCGCCCTCGGGCAGATGTTCGATTGCCGGGGGCTCAGGGGCAACCGGCACGGCCAACGAGCCGGGTACGAGCTTGGGGCCGGGGCTATGCAACTCCAGAATCTGCCGTAGTTCGCTGGCATCGATCACTTCTTTCTCCACCAGACGCTGCGCGACCGCCTCCAGCGAGGCGCGGCGTCCCTGCAGGATGGCGCGAACCTCTTCGGTGGCATCGCTCAGGATCTTGCGGAGCTCCATGTCAATTTCACGGGCGGTTTGTTCACTGTATTCGCGTTCGCCGCTCCCGAAAGTCGCCCCCGGTAAGAACGGCAAGCCGCCTTGTTCGCGGAAGAAAACCCGGCCCAACCGGCTCATGCCGAATTCCTTGACCATCCGCCGGGCGATGTGGCTCGCGCGCTCCAGATCGCTGGTGGCGCCGTTGGAGATTTCGCGATAGATCAGCTCCTCGGCGAGAGTGCCGCCCAGGCAGACCTTGATGTCGCTTTCCAGCTCGGATTGCGTGCGCAGGTGGCGGTCGTCCTCCGGGCGCTGCAAGACGTAGCCGAGCGCCCCGACGCCGCGTGGGATGATGGAGATCTTGTGGACCGGGTCCGTATTGGGCAGTGCGCAGGCGACCAGGGCATGGCCGGCCTCGTGGTAGGCGACGCGCTGTTTCTCGTCGGCATGCATGATGCGGCTCTTGCGCTCCAGGCCAATGGCGCCGCGTTCGACCGCCTCGTCGAACTCGGCCATGGTCACGGCTTGCCTGCTGTTTCGGGCCGCCATCAGGGCCGCTTCGTTGACCAGGTTAGCCAGGTCTGCTCCCACGGTGCCGGGAGTCAAGCTGGCGACGTGCCGCAGATCGACATCCGGCGCCAGGCGAACGTTGCGAGCGTGGACGTGCAAGATCGCCTCGCGGCCGACGATGTCCGGGCGGTCCACGACGACCGTGCGGTCGAACCTTCCCGGCCGAAGGAGCGCCGAGTCGAGCGTCTCCGGCCGGTTGGTCGCCGCCATGATGATCACGCCGCGGTTGGAATCGAAGCCGTCCATCTCGACCAGGAGCTGATTCAGTGTCTGCTCGCGCTCGTCGTGCCCGCCGACGGCGCTGCCGCCGCGCGTTTTGCCGAGGGCGTCGAGTTCATCGATGAAGATGATGCATGGGGCCCGGCTCTCGGCATGTGCGAACAGATCACGCACGCGCGCGGCCCCGACGCCGACGAACATCTCGACAAAATCCGACCCGCTAAGGCTGAAGAAGGGGACGTCGGCCTCCCCCGCGACAGCTTTGGCCAAGAGCGTCTTTCCCGTCCCGGGAGGCCCGACGAGCAGCACTCCTTTGGGAATGCGTCCGCCCAGCGCCTGGTATTTTTCCGGGGTCTTGAGGAAATCGACGACTTCGCGCAGCTCCGCAACCGCCTCGTCGATGCCGGCGACATCCTGGAAAGTAATGTGCAGGTCTTTCTCGGCGTAGAGCTTGTGCTTGCTTCTGCCAAAGGTCAGGGGCGAGCTGCCGCCAGCCAGCCAGCGGATAAGGAAAAAGGCCGCGCCAATGAGTGCCACAAGCAGCAAGAAGGAAAGAACGAGCGAGCTAATGCTCTTGATGGCCGAATCGTCTTCCTGGCCCTGGTAGCTTGGAGCAGCCCTGTCCAGCTCCGCTGGAAGACTGGTATCATTTTCCAGGCCGAGCCGAGAAGTGTGAAACCTCTGTTTGGTCACGAGCTGGCTGGTCTCGGTGCCGTCCGTGACATGATCCCGCGTCACAATCTCGCCCAGCACCTCCGCGTGTTCGGCCTGGACCTTCTGGAAAGTGACGCTTGGGTCATGCAAGACTTGCTTGAGTTCGCCGTACTTGAGGGCAATGCCGCCCTGATCATGATAGACGAGCCAGTAGAAGCCAGCGGTAACGAGGATGAACAGGACCAGCCAGGAAGCGTTATTCAACCATGGGCGGCCTTTCTCTTTGCCTCTTTTTTGCACCAATTTACTCCCATCGAAGCAGCATCAACAGATGAGGGAGAGGTGGCAGCGTTAGCATCCTCCCCGAGACAAACCACTTCACTTTACGACGGGCCGAGACCGCGGTCAACGGTCAGGGGGCCGGTCCACATGCCGCCGCATGGCCGCGGATGAACGCGGATGGAAGAGGATTTGGGACGCAACCTTAGTATTCGTCAGTAGTTATCCGTGCTCTGTTGGCGTCGATTCCGCCAAAGCTCGCCTTTGCCAAGGATCATCTCTACGGTACACTTTCCGGATATTCCAGGATGGAGTCCATCGTCCCAGAGGCGAAGCGGCATGGAAGCGAACGGCGATCCGCGCATCGTGCTCGTGCATGACTGGCTCACGGGCATGCGCGGCGGCGAGAAGTGCCTCGAAAGCCTGTGCCGCCGTTGGCCCCAGGCGCATCTGTTCACTCTGCTGCGCAAGCATGGGGCCGTCAGTCCCGTCATCGAAAATCGCCCACTGAGCACCAGCTTCCTGCAATGCCTGCCGAGGGTGGACCGCTATTATCGCTACCTCCTGCCCTTGATGCCTGCCGCCGTGGAAAGCTGGCGTCTGCCGCGCTGCGAAATGGTGGTCAGCCTCAGTCACTGCGTCGCCAAGGCGGTCCGGCCGCCGGCAGATGTCCCGCACGTCTGTTACTGCTTCACGCCCATGCGCTATGCCTGGCATCAGCGGAGCGCTTACTTTGGAGCGGCGCGACTAGGGAGGCTGAAGGCCAGGGTTCTGGATCGCTTTCTGGGCTTCCTGCGCGACTGGGATCGGCGCTCGGCGGCGCGTGTCACGCATTTTGTGGCCATTAGCCGAACTGTGCAGGCGCGCATTGCCGAGTGCTATGGACGCTCGAGCACCGTGATCTATCCGCCCGTGGATACCGACTTCTTCAGTCCGGCATCTTCAAGGCGCGAGGATTATTATCTGATCGTTTCCGCATTTGCCCCATACAAGCGGCTCGATCTGGCGATTGCCGCCTGTAATCGACTGAAAAGGCCATTGGTAGTCATTGGCACGGGCCAAGATAGGCGCAGGCTGCAAGCCTTGGCTGGACCTACCGTGCATTTCCTGGGTTGGCAGCCGGACGAGGTGGTTCGCCATCACCTGCGCCGCTGCCGAGCGCTCCTCTTCCCGGGCGAAGAGGACTTCGGGATCGTGCCTGTCGAAGCCCAGGCATGCGGGACCCCTGTCGTCGCCTTCGGCCGCGGCGGCGCTTCCGAGACGGTCATCCCCAGGCATGAGGCGCACATGCCCGGCGGATCGACGTCCGTGGAACCCACAGGAATATGGTTCGAAGAACAAAGCGTAGACTGTGTCAGGACCGCGCTTGAGACCTTTGAGCTACACATGCACGACTTCGCCCCGAGCGCCGCTCGCCGCCAGGCCCTCCGCTTCAATCCCCGCCGCTTCGAAGCCGAACTCTTCAGCTACCTCGCGACCATCCTGGCACCTGCCGGCACAACGGCTCGAAGAGCGGCGTAAGGCAAATCAGCGTGCCTGATTCAGCAGCAGGAGATTGAACTTGGGTGCCATGCTTTCGTGGCCCAGGCCGGCATCAAATCCATATGCCTATCTGTCGGGGCCACGAAAGCATGTCGTGCCCCAACGTAGGAGAGCAGTTCGCCGACTGCTCCATGCTTTCGGGCATTGGCTCCTGGCAGTCTCCGGCAGTAGTTGGGGCCCGAAAGCATGGCATCTATGAAGGATCCGTTGTCAAGCCGGTTGGTGCAGATTTTGTTGAGCAGAAGTTCTTCCGCAACATCCTCGTCACCGTCGGCGTCGGTCGATCTGCCCTTTGTCCGACCTGGTCGATGGTGTGA
>DATGZX010000059.1:0-2313 GCA_035296965.1 Gemmataceae bacterium | reverse complement strand
CCTGCGAAATCGACCAGTGTGAAACCTAGACCCCGTTCAGTCTGAAAAGCAGGGTTTGCGATTGAAGCCACAAGTCGAGAAGTGGTGGAAACCGTCGGTCGCAGCATCTGAAGGGGTTGAGCCAGCTCCAAACGCTAGACCCCTCGACGAAGCGCTCGATGAGCTTGAAAAGCATGACGCCCAAGCTGCTCAACTCGTGAAACTTCGATACTTCGGCGGACTTGGCCACCAAGAAGCTGCGAGAGTTCTTGGTCTGGGGCGCCGCGCAGCCGACCGGCTATGGGCCCTGGCGCGCGCCTGGCTCTATCGCCGCATGGCGGAGAGCTAACCTCCTGGATGGCATTCAAGTTTCGCACTAACCCCGAATGCCGACGCCCGATTCATCTCCCCGCAAGAGCCAAATCGCTCGATTCTCCGGCGTGGACCGTTCAAATTTCCTATCGGCTGCGTGCACCGTCGATCTGAATCTCGCATTGGATGCCAGAGGCAGCTTGAATTCCTTCTCCCGTGCTAATCGTCATCGGAGGTCTTGCTATGTTCGCGACTATTCTCCACCGCCTGAATCGAAGATCTGGCTATAGCCCGGAAAGCCGGCTGCGCTGCAAGACAGCTCGCCGGCCGGGCCAGGATCGACTGCAGTTTGTGCCCCGCCTGGAGACGCCCTGCGGGTTTTCGGCCAGCAGCCGCCGCAGCGTGTCGAGTTGAGCGGCTCGCCCGACCAGTTGTGCCGCATCCTTCTGCAGATCCCGCTCGAAGCCGGGAACCACGAACAGATTGACTCCAACATCTGCGACTGCGTCAAGTTGGAACAACTTACGGAACTCGTCCATGGATCGCGAGTTGCCTATGCTCTGACAAACCTCGGCGGAACCGACGGGGGTGAAATGCAAGCTAACTTCTCCCCGCCGGACGTACGCCTGGGGTGCAGGCTGTTCGGGCTGCACACTTTCGGAATCCAGGCTGCGAGGGAGGCCGTAAAGGCCAAGCGGCCAAATGCGGAGTATATGCCTATCTCGGATCACAACGACTTCGTTTTCTTCCCGCAGGCTGTCTGATAGATCGATATCTGGCCGAGGAGTGTAGAGCGCCGCCCGTGGCACGGGACCCCGCAGAATCCCAAACACTCCGCTGGCGTCCCGGATCACCAGGTCCAGATCCATCAGCCAATCAGCGTTACTCATGGCCTCACGAAAGGGGCCCTCCCACATCTTCAGAAGGCGGGCGCCTACAACGCGAGTCATCCCACCACCATGAGCCAGCCGATTACGCAATTGGCTGAAGGAATTCTCGGCAGTTCGGACAGTCCTCCGAGCGCCCGGATCACTTGACGGATAGGCTTCTCTTGGGCCGTCCAACAAAGGGACTAACGCCTGTTGCACGAAACCAGGAAGTTCCGGCACCGCCGAAGACGTACGAGTGATCTCTTCGGCGACAGCTCCCGCCATTCCTCTCCACTTGCCCAGGGTTGGTTCCTCGATGCGGGCGCGCAGGTCATTCAGCAGCGACGCGGGGAGGGGACCGTGACGCCTCAGGTCGGCTATGCCCACCATGACGAGCAGCCGCAGAGTCATCTCAATGACGTCGCACGAATGCCAGAGCTTCAAGACTGGCTGAGAGTCCGAATCCTCCTGGAGGTAATCGGCCAGGGGTAAGGCGATGACTGACGGAAGCCGATCAAGGGTTGTAAAGAATGGCTGCATCTGTATGGTTCTTCTCCAGAACAGGTGTACTCAATCCGGCAGGAGCCTTCCGATGCTTCCCAAACCGGTCTTCGATCGCTTTGTCCAGCGCAGGTCCGCGAGGGTCATAGAACGAGCGACTTTGGAACATGCTTTGCCTGTGGAAGCCGGGGCTTCGAAAAACTCGTAGCGGATAGCAAAGCAGAGGACAGCCGGCGCGCGTTCCCCCGATGGCTCGTGGTCAGTCTGGAGGCTTCCGCGACGAACCTGGCGAAGCAATCACACCATTCCTCCTCCGCCTTGGGCACATCCATGCAGTTCTTGAAGTAGACATTGAACGGAGTGCAATGCTCGCCAGCCAAGGAATCGAGACGGAATTCGTCGATCTCTTGCCTCAACCGGTTGCGATTTACGGTCGCCCTCGGCGGCAGGCGGATCGCGTTGGCGAATACCACCCGGCGCTGCTTGGAGGTCATCTGCGATTCGGCCTTGTGTAGCTAGTCCAGCAGGGCGTCTCCCTTCTGTTTCTGGAGGCGTGCGAGTGGAGGATGCTGCCTTCGCGGCGGACGAGGACGGCCTCATCCTGGTCCGGCACGATGCTAACGAACAGCTATCTCTCTATTACCTCACGGGC
>DATGZX010000058.1:0-22686 GCA_035296965.1 Gemmataceae bacterium | reverse complement strand
TCATGGTGACATCTCCAAGGGCGAACTCCAGAAAGTCCCCCTGGAGATGTCCTATTCCGATCAGTGGCGTTCAGCTGCGCCTAAAACTTCACATTCCAATGGCTTGCGACGCGAAAGTTGCCAGCTGAAAGCGGCAGTACTTGCCAGGACATGGTAGTTTCCTCGATTGATCTGGCTTATTCTACCGACACTTAACGACTCTTGGACACGATTCTCGTACCAATTCACACTTTCCCGGCAGCATCGCATCTACGTGAGACTGGCCAAAAGTCGCTGACTCCCCAAGATACCGTCATGGCCGAAACCCCAAAAAAAGAAGCAGTCGACGCCTGAGGGCTTGCACCATGAAGCAGGTTTTGGATTGGTTGACGAAGAATCACGCAGGATTGGTCCGCAGTCTGGCAGAGCTGGTTGCCATCCCCAGTATCAGCACAGACGGCGAGCACCAAAAGGAGATTGATCAAACCGCCGAGTTGACCTGCTCACAAATGCGCCAGGCGGGCCTGGAAAACGTGGAAGTGATTCGCTGCGGCGCTTCCAATCCTTATGCGTATGGTGAATGGCTCAAGGCTCCCGGCAAGCCGACCGTGTTCTTGTATGCACATCACGACGTGCAGCCAATCAATTTCCCGGAACAGTGGCAAGCCGACCCCTGGACGCTGACGCCGCGCGGCGGCCGGCTCTTCGGCCGAGGGGCGGCCGACGACAAAGGCGCAATCACGGCCGAGCTCGGAGCAATCTCTGCCTTCCTGAAAACGCGCGGCAGCTTGCCGGTGAACGTTAAAATGCTCGTCGAGGGGGAAGAAGAAGTTGGCTCACGCAACCTGGAAAGCTTCTTCCAGGAGCACAAGAAGAAGATCCACTCGGACGTCATTGTCGTGTGCGATACGGAGAACATCGAAGTCGGTCTGCCTTGCATCACCTATGCCCTGCGTGGCATTGCTGCGACGCTTGTCGAGGTGCAGAGTGCGAAGCTGCCGGTCCATAGCGGCATGGCGGGCGGCGCCCTGGCGGATGCGGCTCTGGCGCTGGACGTGATCCTGGCCCGGCTCTACTGGGGCAACGACAAACTTCCGATTCCGCACTTTTACGACAAGGTTCGGCCCATGACCGCGGCCCAGCGGCGTGCGCTGCACTTGCTGCCGGCAGACGAAGCGAAATGGCGCCGCGACTTCGGCATTCTCCCCAGCGTGCGTTTTGCGACCGAAAAGAACTGCCACGTCTTTGAGCAGACTTGGCGGAAACCCGCCATCACTGTGATCGCCCAGGAAGCCAGCTCGATCAAGGGCGCCTCGAACCAGGTGCTGCCCAAGGCGTCGGCCATCGTGAGCTGTCGCATCGTTCCCGACCAGAATGCCAAGCAGGTCCTCGACCAGATCCAAAAGTTCCTGGCCAAGGACCCGCCCTGGGGAGTGAAGGTGACCTTCAAATCGCAGGGGCTTGTCGATTGGTGGATGACCGACCCCAATGGCCCGGCCTTCGAAGCCGCGATCGCGGCCCTGCGCAGCGGGTTCAAGAAAGATCCTGCCGCGATCGGCTGCGGCGGCAGCATCGGCTTCGTCGGCCCGCTTGCCGAGCTTTTTGGCGGCGCCCCAGCGCTGCTGCTCGGCATTGAAGATCCCAAGAGCAATCCGCACGCTCCCAATGAAAGCTTGCACGAAGGCGATTTCCGCAAGCTGATGACTTCCCTGGCCCACCTGTTCGAGAATATCGGCGCGCTGCCGGACGGCAAGGTGAAGTAGCACGAGGCTCATACCTCAAAGAAACGAGCGGGATTCTGCTGTAGGTCAGGTTTCCAACCTGACCGGACAGATTGGAAATCTGTCCTACGCAGCAGCCGATTTAGGCCCGGATGAAGGTTAGGAAGAGGATTATGAGCAGGAGTAAGAGCAAGATGTTAACCGTCTCAATTCTACCTCTTAATCTTCTTCTTAATCTTGCTCCTACTCTTCTTCCTCATCCTACTCTTCATCTTACTCTCGCCTCGGCCCTTCCCAAAAAATTGACTCACCCGCTGCGACTTTCGAGAATCAAGTAACCTGGACTCAAACGGCTGCGAAGCCTCTGGCGCCCTGTTTTTCGTTGCGTACGCTGCCACGGCGCTCTACGATGATCTGGCTCCCATGGTAGCCTTCGACCATTTTCATCCTGGAATTCCGCCATGCGAAACCTTACTCGAACTGTGCCAGCGATTATTTTCGTCGCGACATTCCTCCTCCCCACGACAGTGCGAGCCCAAACGGAAACTGCAACGGTGACGGGCCACGGGACCGTCGAGCTCGAACGGCCGCCCGAAAGCCTGCGCGTTCAGGTGGATGTCCTGGCGAAGGGGAAGGACGTGAAGGAGGCCCTGGCGAGACTTAAGGAACGACGCGAAAGCGCCCAAGGTCATCTGGAACGCTCGGGGGCTTCTGCAGCGTCGTTTACGGTCAGCCGGGCGGTGATTGGAGATGAAAAATCGGAACGGCAGAAGCAACTCGAGATGATGATGGGGGGCCGGGTGATGAACCAGCCGAAAGCTCCCGCAGCAAAGAAAAAACAGGCGCCCTCGATCCTTGTCTCTGCAATTCTCACGGCGGAAATTCCGCTCAAAGCGTCGAGCCCGGAGGAGCTGATGATCCTCTCTCATGACCTGGAAGAAAAACTCAAAGCCGCGGACCTGGGCGGCCTGAAGGAGCTCAAGCAGCTATCGCCCCAGGACGAGGAAAGCGCAGAAGAAACGCCGCAGATGATGGCGATGAACGTCTTCGGCATGGCCGGAGAATCAAAACGCGGCGAGCCGAGCTTCAGTTATGTCAGCAAGCTCTCCGAGGAAGCACAAGCCAAGGCCACGGCTCAGGCATTTCAAAGCGCCAAACAGGACGCCGCCCGCCTGGCCCGGGCAGCCGGCAGCGAACTGGGCTCGGTCCATCGCATCGAGGACACCTCGCCCTTGGCCGGTGCTGCGGAGGATTCCTCGCCGGCCGGGGCCATTTCCTCGTTCTATAGATCGATGCTGCAGGGAGAAGCGACTGGTGCCAAGAGCACCCCACACGCGGGAGAGGCTGTCGGCTCGCAGCCGGGAAAAGTCATTTATCGCGTGTCGATCTCGGCGACGTTTAGTTTGAAGAAATAGGGAGAGAGGGAATCGGAGAAAGTCCTCGAAGTAGCGCTTTCTTCTGGGACGCGCCTCCTTGAACGTAGAAGGCCATAGGACCGGATAGCGTACGTTTTCCGGACAGTATCCAGCCCCACATCATTTCAGATTCGAGCCGAATTCTCGGTTCGTTAACTGTAGAATACCTGGAGTTGTCTGTCGCTGACGACTTCGTCGTTGGCAGGGCTGGTCAGTTCGGTTGTTCCACGGAGAATCAAGGCCGAGATTCGCACGATTTGAGCGAACTGAAGAAGTTCGATGCGTGTCCTACTTTGCGTGCCAGGTACCGACCGTGGGCTTAACCGATGACCAACGAAATCCCATATGTTGTACGGGCAGTAACGGAAGTAACACGACGGGCCATCATCCACGAACTCGCTTTGGCGCAGATTCCATGGAGCGGAAATCTCGACGAGCCCGCTTTCCTTAATCGATTGTATAGGCTCCGGGATTTGCCTTCCTCGGATCGTAGATTTGCCGACGCTGCGGACGACATCTGGCAGCATCGAGTCAACAATCAGGATGGGGACAACGACTGGGTCTTTTTCGACTCCCGCTTCGATCTTTTGAACGGGAGCGATGAGGTTTTTTTGCGTTTTCTCGCTGAAATGGTGCATCCGGTCGTCCGACGTGATCCGAATGAAGTTCTGAAGCTTGTTGAACTCCTGAATCGGCACTTGACCGTCGATGGTTGGGAACTTGTGGAACGTATGAGGATCTCTGCGCGTCCGGTGTTCGTCGCTCGCCGGCTTCTTAATGGAGCGAGTCTTCCCATTGATTCCGCGCACCTTGTGAGCCGAGCTCTGGACGCGGATTACGTGACGCGTCAAATCGCTCGCCTTGAGTCTGCGATTGGAACTGATCCTGAGCTGGCGATTGGGACGGCCAAAGAATTTGTGGAAACTGTCTGCAAAACAATCCTTAAAGAGCGCAGTCAACCCTACGACCAGGGACTGGAATTCCCCAAGCTCGTTCGGGCGGCCTTGAGGACCCTTAAGCTCCTACCAGAGGAGATGCCAGATCAAGCAAAATCGTCTGAGACCATTCGAAACTTGCTCAATCGTCTTGCCGCACTTTCACAAGACCTCGCTGAATTTCGGAACCGCTTTGGGACCGGACACGGCAAGCATGCCTCAACAAAGAGCCCAAGTTCACGACATGCTCGACTTGCAGTGGGAGCTGCGATCACCTTTGCTGTCTTCCTTTTTGAGACGCACCAAGAACAAGCTCTGCCACCATGATTCTCTGGGGGATTTGACATTGAAGCCGATTCTCTTGCGCGCAGCCTTCATCCAAGGGCTATCATGATAGCGCCGAAGGGCTATTTCGGGAGCACTAATATGGATGGACTCAGGGACAAAGCATACCGGAGCTGGGCAAAGTTGCTGAATCCAGAGATTCTTCGAGCCAACCTGATGGCCGCATCGATCTTCTTGGTTGCTTATGAAATCCTTCGCACGTCCGTCATCGAACGTATTCGCGGTTTCTTGACTCACGAGTTCGATTCCAATGGATCAATTATCAGCGACAAATACAAGAAAGACGTTCTCTCGCTAGCCAAGAGCCCTCTACGGGCATCCTTGCTGTGGTTGAAAGGAATGTCTGTTCTTGATGACTCTGATATCCGTTCGGTCGACGCAATTCGTGAACACAGAAACGAATTAGCCCACGACTTGCCCAAATTCGTCGCCACCGTCGACGCGGAGATCAATACTGAATTGCTTGCCTCCATCTACGACTTGGTGGCAAAGATCGACCGTTGGTGGATTCGCGAAGTGGATCTCCCTTGCGATCCTGAATTCGACGGGCGCGAAATTGCTGACGACGAGATCCACTCCGGGAACGTGGTTTTTATGCAGCTGCTGATTAGCGTCGCCACCGGTGGCAAATATGAAGGCTTGTGGGAGCAGTTCCAAAGTCGTGTGAATGAGATGTCAGAGTCGGATAAGGGTCCATCGTAAATTTCGAGACGAAATCGAGATCCTGGCGCAAGTCAAACGCAGACGGTTCTCATCGTCTAGATCCTGAAAATCCGCGTACATACGAGGTGCGCCCATTGGCATTTCCGCTCATCTGGTCCGGTTTAGATTCTTAACCGTCATCTATACAGCTCGTCACTGCTCAGAGCCAAGTCGGGCATAGAGACCCCGCAGTCGATAGCGGCCTCGAATAGTCTTCGTTCCCAGTCATCCCGAGGCTCGATGGGCGGTACCTTGGGCAGAAATCGGTCCCGCAGCGCGTCAAGTGCCAGGTCCTCCGGGGCCACTCCGCGCCGCCGCGCCTGTTCGCTTAACGCGGCTTCCAACTGTGGGGTAAGGTTTATCACCATCGTTTGAGTCCTCTCCATAGTTTACACTTTGGAGTAAATGCCCACCACTCGTGACGTTATGCCACTGAGCACCGGCCAGATAAGGGGCCATCGTGAATTTCGACTCGAAGTTCACTATAGCGCCTTATCCCGCTCGATGACTACGCCGTCGCCGGAATCGTTGTTCCATACCATGAATGGGGGAGGACGATGATTCTGCTTGAAGTAGTCCAGCGCCTGATGCACCTTGGCAAGCGGTAGCGCCCACGTCGGGACCGATTACTGAATTGCCGAATTCTGAGGAGCCGAGCCGGCCGACCCGCTTGGATGTAACAATGGGTCCGGCGAGTCCGGCTGCCGTCCGAGCAATTCGGCCCGATGGTGGTAGAGGATGGCCAGCAGCTGCTCGTCTTCGATGTCCCAAAGGGACCGCCCGGTCTGGTCCTCGCCGAGGAACCCGAGGTGCGCGAGCAACTGACCGAGCCGCACGTCCGGTGACAATTCGCACAGTTCGGCCAACACGGTCAAGGCCTCACGCTGGGTTGCTGGGATCATGGCAGCAAATCTCCGATCTTGGGGTCCGGCCCGTAGGCCCGGCGGAGTCGGCCGATTACCTCGACCCTGACCGAGGTGCCCGGGGCGAACCTGGCGATCCGGGTCGCCCGGGTCACGCCATTATACACCACGAGCACGCCGTCCGTCCCCTCATACACGATTAGCGGGGGCATCCCGACGGAGGAGGGCCCAAACTGGGCAATCTGCCTGTGGAGCTTGAACGGGTCGGCACCGCTGCGCCGGGATGACGGAACTCGTAGCTCGCGGGGATCAACATCGCGGAAGTGTGAAGGCATAGCCGGAAGTGTATCCGGCGCCGCTTGCCGAGCCAAGATGCGGACTGCCGAATGAACAAGCTCTCCCGCCGATGGGCGGGAGCGAAAAACCGTGCGAAACGGAAACTGCAGCACAGGCACAAAAAGCGGTTGCGCTCGGTGAAGGCCACCTGTTCTCGCCGCAACTGGTGGCCGTGAGTGTCAATCGGCAAAAGGGAGACCTACGGTCATCCAGGTACGGGGTCAGGAGAACCTCGCACAGCGCGCCTACGGTGGTCTACTCGCAGCATTCTCCATCAAGAACGGCTCGACCGCGCGGCGTGAGAACCACCTCAGGATGCTGGTCTGTATCTCCACCCTCAAGCTGGATGAGTCCGCCCAAGAGCGCGTCCTCCCAGACGGTGTGCCGGGGGCAGGTGCTTCGCCAGGCTTCCATCGCCTCGGCGTAGGTCCGGCGACGGCTGGAGACCCAGTCAAGAAACTCAAGCATTAGCAGGCTCTGCGAATCGGGCATCGTTTGCCACCATTACCCTGTCCCCTAGGCAGCTCCCACGGCAGCATAGACCTTGCCTTTCGTAGTTAGCCAGGCCACGTCTCCCTGCTCGGCGTGCTCCTTGATCTCCCTTAGGAGCTGAACTGTCTCCGATTCGTAGCACGGCTCACTTGGGTCATCCACCGGAACGACCATCTCGACTTCTACCGCAACCACATATTTCTCGGTCTGAATCAGGCGTGTCCGCCTGATCCGCCGTCCGGGAATACGCATGGCTAACCTCTGTCGAAGAAATGGACGGTTACCAACTTGGCTACACCACTCTGGCGCAGCTGAGACCAAACGGCCTTGAACTCGGTGCCATCCGGCAAGGATTCGCGCACCTCCACAGCAGGGTTGGGAGTCGCATCTGGCCGCTCGACAATCAACTCACCTTCTTCCAGTGCAGCGACCACCTGCCACTCCATGATACCGCGCTCATCCAGTCGCTCGGAAGCGTGCTCTCCGACGACATACTTTTCTTCGGCGACCAGTCGCCGAATCGTGTCGAACAGCTGCCCCATCAGCATCCTCCTACGGGTTGGCCGTCGCGACTGGCTTGGTGTGATAAATGGACGTCGTGGATTTCGCCAGGAAATGCACAAGGTCCGTATCTCGTGCACGCCACGACCAGAGCGTCTCGCCGGAACTTCTGTGCCACTGCGTTCTGAGGCGCGTAGCATAGACCTTCGGCCCCGATTATATTGAGTGTGGAATTGAATGACCTCTATCGAAGGTGAGTCATGGCCACCGTAACGCAGCCCTCAACCGACCTTCCGTCTAACCAAGAATGGAAAGATGTGCTCGAAGATCTCCTGCCGCGTCAAGGAGCATGGAGCGACGAAGAGTATCTCGTCCTGACCGGCCACAGCAATCGGCTGGTCGAGTTTACCGATGGTTTCCTGGAAGTCCTACCTATGCCCACGGACAAGCACCAAAGCGTGCTTCAATTCTTGTTTCTTGCCTTTTTCCATGCGGTGCAGCCAAAGGGTGGACATGTCCAGTTTGCCCCGTTACGGTTGCAAATCAGGCCCGGCAAATTCCGCGAACCCGACCTTCTTCTGTTCCTCTCGGCCGCTGATCCGCGCCGGCAGGACCGTTTCTGGCTCGGCGCCGACTTGGTCCTGGAGGTGGTTAGCGAGGATGAGCCGAAACGAGATCTTGTGGACAAACGGAGCGACTATGCCGAGGCCCATGTTCCGGAATACTGGATCGTCAACCCGCAAACGGAAACCATCACGGTCCTCCGGCTACGCGAAAACGCCTATGAGGAGGCTGGCATCTACCGGCGCGGCGAATCGGCCACATCGATCTTGAGACCCGACTTTTCGGTCGCCGTCGCTGAAGTCTTCGACTCGGCGCGCACGAAGTGACGACGGAAGAACGGAAATCAACAGGCAATGGGTCATTGTGCATTTCGACATGAAATGCACGATGGCCCTATTCTTGCTCCAAGCTAACAGTTCCCGTTACGAGCTCAAAAACGATAATAAGAAATAAACTATGGCGGTCGATCACATGGTGCAGAGCGGAGAGCGCGGATGAATGCAGGCGTCATTCTTAAACGGTTTGACGTGCCGGACGAAGTGCGCGAGATGACCCTCGGCAGGTTCGAGGTTGTCCGAATCGCTGGCTCGACGTTCGGACGCGCGACCTATCAGCCGGGTTGGCGCTGGTCCGTGCACGTTGGCCCCGCTCTAGGCACGAAGCGTTGTTCGGTCGAACATATCGGGCTTGTTCTGTCGGGGGTGGCCACGGCGGCGTTCGCAGATGGCCGAGTGGTTGAACTGCGGCCGGGCGACTTGTTCTACATCCCTCCGGAGCCTCACGACAGCTGGGTGGTTGGGGACGAGCCATATGTGTCTTTGCATTTTCTCGGAGCCGACCACTACGCCAAATAGTCGAGCCCAAAGCCGAGTCCAACGTAAGCGTGAAGGAGAAACCAAGTCGAACTCCGCATGCGACTACCGATCTCCAAGAACCCGCTTGATGTGCTGCACCAGGTTCTTCATGACGAAACCTTGCTCCGGGCAGATATCGACACGCGCGCCTTTGTGGCGCAATGTCTCGGCAACGACCGGGCCCACCGCCGCTACGCGTGTCTGGTCTAATCCACTTTGTAGTGTTTTCTCCAGGTCGCGCTCCGCGGCCACCTCATAGAGCCGATCCACCTGAGGCGAACTTGTGAAGACCAGCACTGCCACCTCGCCACGGGCCAGGCGCGCGATCAGGTCCGCCACGCGGTCGCCGTCCGCCGCGGCGGCATAGATATAGGGCATGACTGTTCTGGCCCGCGCTCCGGCAGCTTCCAGAAACTCCACCAGGGCCGGGTTCGGTTCACCATAAAGCGTGACGCCCACCGTCTTGCCCGCAAGATGCTCCTGGCGCAGCGTCGCAATCACGCCGGCGGTCGTCGGCGTACCGGCCACGGTGCTTGGAGTCAGGCCGACTTCCTTGAGCGCCCGCACCGGTTTTGGACCTCGCGTCAAGGTGTGCGTTCGTGCCAGCGCGGCAACGGCGCCGTCGTGCACTCCAGCGCGCTGGGCGAAGCTCAACAGCCGGCGCAGGGCTTCACCGGTCATCAGCACGACGTAATCGAACCGATCGGCAATGAGTTCCCGTAGCCAAGCAACAACCGCAGGCTCGTCCGGCGTGTCGAGAATGCTGACCATGGGGCAGCGCAGCACGGTCGCTCCCTCTCTCTCGAGCATTTCAGCCAGCTCTTCCAGCTGCCGGCCTTCCGCGAGCGCCACCGTGCGGCCTGCCAGGGGACCCGTCATGTTTTCGCTACCTCGTTGCCTCAAGAAGTCTCGGGCGGAAAAGGCGGATCTTCGTTGTATTGTTGCATACTCCTGGCCACCATCCAGTCAGGGAGCCAGCGCGTCATCTTGGTGAGCAAGCTGGTTTGCCAGGGGAAATCGTAGACTGCCCGGCCTCGTTCGAGGGCACGCACGATCCTTCGGGCGGCTTCATCCGCCTCAAGAACCCAGGGCATTTTGAAGTCATTGACCTCGGTCATGGGCGTGCGCACAAATCCCGGACAAACGATGGAAACCTTGATTCCTTGACCGCGCAGCTGGATGCGCAGGCCTTCCATGAAGACGTTGACGGCGATCTTGCTGGCGCAGTAGCCGGATTCCCCCGGTAGTCCTTTGTAGGCGGCCAGGCTCGACACGGCTGCCAGATGCCCCTTGCCCCTCTCCAGCATCGCCGGCAGCACGCTTTCGATGGCGTAGACGACGCCCAGGTAGTTTACCCGGCACATCTTCTCGATGTGCGCGGTGTTGAGCGGCTTGACAACGGTCGGCATGCCGACCCCCGCATTCGCGATGAGCAGATCGACCGGCCCAAGCTCCCCGGCAATTTGCCGGATGGCAGCGTTCGTCTCCTCCCGGTTGCCGACGTCGGCCGGGGCGAGGCTGACCTGTCCGCCTGCCTGGCGTATTTCCTGGGCCAGCGCCTCGAGTTTATCCTTGCGCCGGGCGATCAAGCCGACCCGGCATCCTCGCCCGGCAAGCGTTTGCGCTAGCTCCCAGCCGATGCCGCTGGATGCTCCTGTCACGACCGCGACCTGTTCTGCGAAAGACATCATCGTTTCCGCCAAATCCCTTATGTCGCGCGCTCTCGGCGCCCTCGGCAACCCGCGCGCAACCGTTGTCCACAGGAGCCGGTTTCTCACTTTCGCCCACGTGAGCCTGGCTTGCAAGGCCGTTTTTGGCCGGCGCACGTGGCATACTTGGGCAGCCTTCCTCTTGCCCTCCTGGATCTCCGAGTGAGACAATTTCCAATAAACGGGCATTGATACGATTGCACCTCCGAGGCTTACCGCCATGATGCGCGCTCTGATACGAAGGACTTTCCTGAGTTTTTGCCTGCTTGCGGGCGCTGGCTGGAACTCGGCGCACGCTCAGCCGGCCGCCCCGCCCCCGCCTCCAGAATACAAGGTCGAGATTCGCTACGCGATTCCCGGTGGACAGAACGAGCACATCGCTCAGTTCCTGACCATGACGCGATACCTCAAGTCGATTGGGTTCAAGAAGGATGCCGGGCCTGACGACCAGGCCCTTAATACCGACGTGACCCGGATGACCGGCACGATCGCCTCTGCCAATGCCCGCAAGATCCTCAAGGATCACCGGGTTCAGACGATCCTGCTGCTTCCGTCAGGCTATCAACTGCCGGCGGAAGCCGGGAGCCGAGTCAAGGTGGAACTGGTGTTGGAGCGCCTTTTCACCACGGAGAGGCAGCGCCTCCTGAAGGATCAGGTCGTCGGACTGCTTGAGCCGCTCGGCTTCAAGGAAGCGGTCGGTTACGACCATCGAGACTACACGCACCTGATCGGAACCGTTCCGGCGGACCAAGTCGGACGACTGCTGACGGACCTGCGTTGGCAATCGAGCGGCTGGCTTGTGCCCAGCGTGGCGGTGGCGGAATTGCCTTTGCCCATTCGGAATGCGTGGCCGGTAGAGATCATCGAAGTCATTCCCGAACCGGCCGGCGTTGTTGCTACAAAGGAATTGCCGGCGGCGCCATCAGTGCCCCGCGAGCAACAGTACCTGCAGAAGATCGGTCCCGATCTTCGTGCCCTGGTCGGGCAGGATAGAGTCGTGCGCATGGAGGTGATCCTGGCGGTGCCTCCGGACGGAATCGACTTTACCTGGGAGCGTGCCCTGACGACCGTCGCTCATGGCTTACTGGTCGAAGGTAATATGGGTCCCATCGTCACGGTGACGGCGCCCGCGAACCAGGCGCCCATCTTGGCGAGGCAGCCTTTTGTCACGTCGGTTCGCTTGCCGCGTCCTGCCCTGGCGCAGCCGGTGTCCGCGCGCCAGGCAGAGACGGCGGCCCAGGCATTGCAGGCAGCCGGCTTGGGAAAAGGCCAGCGTTCGCTGGGCCGGGGCGTACGCGTGGCGATTATCGACGCCGATTTCCGGGGTTTCCAACAGTTCGTAGGCAAACGCTTGCCGGTGAAAACCAAGTACATCGATCTCACCGCGGAGTGCAATCCCGAGATCGGGCCGAGCCCCGCCCCCGACGATGGCCAGGCCATCGGCCACGGGACGCAGGCCGCTTTGGCATTGTCCCTGGTCGCCCCGGAAGTCGAACTTACCTTGATTCGCATTGACCGCGAGTCGCCGTACCAACTCCAATCGATCGTTCGCTATATCCGCGGCGAAACATTCCACTCGGGTTGCTTGCAGCAGCGCCGCGACGAGCTGGCAGGCGAAAATGAACGGCTCGACGTCCTTCGCGGTAAACTGCTCGAAGAGCGCCGCGCGGTCCTCGATAACTTCGGGCAAGACCCGGCGACTGTACAAAAACGCGAAGCGTATTTCCAAAAGCAGGCAGAGCTCGACGCCCAGAATCGGAAGCAGCAAGCGCGCCAGCAACGTTTCCTGGACCTCGTGCAGGACTTGCGCAAGCTCGGGGGAATCCAGGTGGTGGCCTGCGAACTGATGTGGAGTGACGGCTACGCGGTGGACGGAAGCAACCCGCTGAGCCGCTATTTCGACGGCCAGCCGCTGCAGCCTCCCTTGTGGTTCCAGTCGGTAGGAAACACCGCGGGACAAACGTGGGCCGGCGTGTTCCGGGATGCCGACGGAAACGGCGTCATGGAGTTCGCGCCTCCCGGCACTCCTCTCCCCGCTAGCCGGTGGACCTCGGAGCTGAATTTCCTCGGCTGGCAGCCATTGTCCGGAAAAGAAAGCCCTGAGATTCCGAGGGGAAAGATTCGAGTCAGCGTGCAATGGCGGGAGCCGCACGACCCCACTTTCTCGGGTTTGCAGGAAGATCATTATCGAGTGCCTTTGGCTGATCTGCATCTCACCGTCTTGCAGCAACGCGATCCTTCCGGGAAGCGGCTGCCGGCGGACGATTTGCAGGTTGTCGCTCGCTCCCAAGGGCTGCCGTTGCGTTTGGCGAGCAGCCCAACCAGTGCGACGTATGAGCAGACGGTGGAGTTTACCGTCGACCAACCCGGCCGCTATGCGTTGCGCGTCGAGGGAAGGATACCGCGGGGCATTCGACCGGCGGATGTGGCCACGCTACCCAGTTTGGCAACGCTCTGGGAAGTCCAGCCGCGCATTTTCGTGAATATGCTGGATCCGCAAGTGCGGGCGCAGGGTCGGCCAATCTTTCTCGACTATTCCACCAATCTGGGCAGCCTGGGCATGCCGGCAGATGCGCACCAAGTAGTCAGTGTCGGTGCCGCGGATCCTTCCGGTCAACCGGCGGCAGATTGCACGGGCGGGCCGGCTCTGGGGCAAGCCCTTCACGCCAAGCCCGATGTCTTGAGTCCCGGCGCGCTGGATCTGGGTGCGGGCGGAGTGAACGCGACGGCAGGCAGCGGAATCGCCACCGCGTTTGCGGCAGGCGTTGCTGCCGATGCGCTGAGCGCACGCGTACCGGTGAACTACCTGCTGCAAAGCGTCTTTGGGAATCCGGGCAAAATCTTGCGCGCGCCTGCACCGGGGGCAGTTCCAGCCAAGTAAGTTCCACGCTAATGCTGCTGTGGCACTGCGAACCTCTGTCCTTCACCCGGCCTCTTACGGGGCTCGGCTCGCCTGGCGAGCCGGGCGCCGCAAGGAGCCGGGTGAGCGGAGAACAGAAAACACCTGCCAAAATCGAGTGGCATACCATCATCCTCAGTTCCTCTCAAGTCCCTCCTCTGGGCAGCCGATGAGTCCGATGGGGGTCTGTTAGCGTGCGCGCCGCCTGGGGGGAAAGGTTACGATGTACGAAAGCCATTTCGGCTTGCGACAGCGGCCGTTTCGGCCCATTGCCGACAGTGAGTTCTATTACCCGGCGACCAGCTACGAACGTGCCCTGGCTCAACTGCTGGACGCCGTCGAGGCGGAAGAAGGCCTGGCTCTCCTCGTCGGCGACCCCGGCACCGGCAAGACAACGATTGGCCAGTGCCTGCTCGACAGGCTGCAAGAAAACGTCAGCAGCGTCTTCCTCGTCAACTGCCATTTCCGTGACCGCACGGCGTTGCTTCAGGCCATCCTGTACGATTTGTCTTTGCCCTTTGAAGGCAAGAGTGAACAGGAGCTGCGTCTAGCGCTCACCGAGCTGGCGCTCAAGAATTACGAAGCGCGGCGACGGACCGTTTTGATCGTCGACGAGGCACAGGAGTTGACTCCCGACCTCTTGGAAGAATTGCGCCTCCTGGGAAACCTGGAAGGTACGCAGGGTAAGGCGATTCAGGTGATCTTGCTGGCGTTGCCTGCGATTCTGGAGACGCTGCAATTGGCTGCCGTGGCCTGTTTCAATCAACGCCTCGCCGTCCGTGTGCGGCTGGAGTGCCTTGGATTGCACGAGGGGGCCGACTATCTGGTCCATCGATTGCGCACGGCAGGTGGAAGACCTGAAGACATCATCTCCGATGAGGCGCTGGAGGTGCTTGTCCGCGCCACGGGCGGCATACCTCGGCTGCTCAACCAAGCTGCGCATCACGCGCTAACGCTGGCGCAGAGCGCGGGTGCGAATCTGGTGGATGTGGAAGCGGCCTTGGAGGCCCTGGCCGTTCTGGGGCTTGCCGAGGACGGTGCAGGCAAGGATGGAGAAATGAACGGGGCGGCTTCCGAAATGTCGTGCGAGAATGATGCAATTGAGCCCGAAGCCGAGCCCTCGACTCAGCCGATGCTGATACTGGAGGACGATGCGAAGGTTGACCATGGTCCCCATGCCAACCTCCTGAAAGACCCAGGTCGGTCACGCCGCCTGTTCACGCCTCCGCGACGGCCCGCATAACTTGCCCAGGTGCGCCCGGTTCGGGGTTGAACCGAGCGGCGGAGCTGCTTCGTGAATCCCAGGCGGTGCCGGATCAGACCCAAGAGTTTCTACGAAACAGAATGGGCCCGGACGCGATCGAACAGGCGTACACGGGCCCTGAGGGACATCATGCCAAGGATTCGCGACGCGCTCCGAAAGGCCGACTTGACGCGCGAACAGCTCACCGCGAATGTACCGGCGCCCCGGGCCTTCCTGGCGGACGAGCCTGCTCGCGGCGCGGAAGAGAGCGAAGAAATCCACTTCATCGAGGTGGGCGGCGGCCGGGGCCGCCTCGAGGGATCGCCTTCCGTCCTTGCCTCGCTGAGCCAGCCGGCAATCAAGAGTCGCAACGCCCAGCACAAGGCGGCCAGCGCACCAGCCCAGCCGATCGTCGAAGCGGCGGCTCACGAGGAAGCACCGGCCATCAGCAGCGTGGCATTTCTCGCCTTGCCACGGGAGATCTCGCCCCCGGCACGGCCGCAGGAGCGTTTCTCTCCCGAAGTCATCGCTTTGCATCAGCCCGATCACCCTCTCAGTGAACAGTACCGTGCGCTTGTCTCTGCCCTGGCGGCACAGCTCCCGGCGGGGCAGCCCCAGGTGCTTCTCTTCACGGCGGCCATTCCTGGGATCGACGCGGCGACGGTCACGTTGAACCTGGGGGTGACCTGGGCAGAGCAGGGCAAGTGTGTCGCCATCGTGGATGCGAACACGCAGCAGGCAGCGGTGGCAGAACAACTGGGCCTGTCTTTGACGCCGGGGCTTTGTGATGTCCTCGCCGGGACGGCGTCTTTGCAACGCGCTGTGCAAGAAACAGGGCTGGAGAACCTGTACGCTCTAACGGCGGGAAGGCCGCACGAAGGGCAACGCAATCCACTCACCGGTCAAGCGATGCGCTCTGTTCTGAGACACTTGCGCGCGCGTTACGACTGGGTACTTGTCACCGCCGCCCGCTGGGATGGCCGGCCCGACGTGGTTGCCCTCGGCTCGGCTTGTGATGCAGTCTATCTCGTGCTCCAGGCCGCCGAAGCCCAATCCCCCGAAGTGGAAGACCTGCTGCAGCTCATTCCCCAGCAAGGCAGCCAATTGCGCGGCTGCATCTACACGGGGAGATAGCATTTCCGCCGAGTCAATGCGTTGTCGAATCTCTCGCCGTGAGCGTAGCTTTGCTACGCAGCCAGCTCCTATATCACCAAGCTTGATTCGGCAACTGCGTAGGACAGATTGCCAATCTGTCCGGTCAGGTTGGAAACCTGACCTACTGCCGAATCCCGCATGGCCATGCAGCAGAGTGGGCAGCGCCTTTCAGACTCAGGCTGCTGGACGCTTGCGGGCGCGAACGGTGCTGAAAAAATCGGCGAAGACTTCTTCCATATAGTCCAGCATGGGACCAGTCAGACCCGGGTAGACGCCGACAAAGAACGAATCGTTCATGATTTTGTCCGTATTGGACAGACTGCCAATCATGCGATGCGGCACGTTTTGGAAAGCGGGTTGGCGTAACAGATTGCCGCCGAAGAGTTGTCGCGTCTGGATCTGTCTTTGTTCCAGGTATTGAACCAAGTCGGCCCGGTTAAAAGGCGCTGATTCGCGAACGGTGATGAGCAGGCCAAACCACGAAGGTTCGGAGAATGGGGTGGCCTGGGGCAAATGGAGATAGTCCCGATAGGGAGCGAGGCAGGCAAGCAGACGGGCGTGGTGTGCCCGACGGGCAGCTACGAACGCATCAAGCTTGTGAAGTTGCTGCCGGCCAATAGCTGCCTGCACGTCGAGAGGCTTGAGGTTATAGCCGAGATGGCTGTAGACGTATTTGTGGTCATAACCCGTCGGCAGCTGACCAAGCTGCCAGCCGAAGCGCTTGCCGCAAGTGTTGTCTTTGCCCGCCGGGCACCAACAATCTCGTCCCCAATCGCGAAAGGACTCGGCGATACGCTTGAGTCGTCCGCTGTTTGTCAGGACTGCCCCGCCTTCCCCCATCGTGACATGATGAGGCGGGTAAAAACTCTGGGTCGCCAGGTGACCGAATGAACCGGTCTTCTTCCCACGGTAGGTTGCTCCCAGGGCATCGCAGTTGTCTTCGATCAAGTACAGCTCATGCCGCCCTACCACATCGAGGACAGCGTCCAGGTCATACGGATTGCCCAAGGTGTGTGCCAAGAACACTGCTCGGGTTTTGGGCCCAACGGCCTGGGCGAGTTGATCAACGTCGACGTTCGCCGTCTGCAAGTCCACATCAACGAAGACCGGAATGCAGCCGTATTGAACAATGGGCGTGACCGTCGTGGGAAAAGCGGCGGCCACGGTGATGACTTCATCGCCGGGGTGTAGCGGCCGTTCAAGCTGCGGACTGGTGAGAGCAGCAAATGCCACCAAGTTCGCGCTCGACCCCGAGTTCACAATGAGGGCGTGGTTGGTGCCCACATAAGTGGATAGTTCTCTCTGAAATGCCTCGCCGTGGGGCCCCAAGGTAAGCCAAAAATCCAGAATGGAATCCACGGCGGCGACCATTTCTGCATCGTCGAAGACGCGACCGGCATACGGTACCTTGGTCTGGCCCGGAACGAATGCGCCGGGGATGTGCCGGAGCTGATAGTATTCCCGCACCAGTGCCAAGATACGGGCATGCAAGTCCTGCCACATCGGGTCGCCTCCCTGCATTAATGTCTCAGCCGGCAGCCGAGCGCATGACTGCGTCGTGCGCATGCACGCGCGCGAGAAACGCTCTGACGCGCCGCTGCACCGCGTCGGTATCGAGCTGGTGTTCGAACATCAAGTACTGATAGCTGCCGCACAGCCGAGAAAACCTATCCTGGATGCCGATCCGGCACACCCAGGTGGGGGCTTCTTCGGAAGCGATTTCAGCGACCGCAGACCCTAGGCCGCCATAAATGGAATGCTCTTCCAGTACCACGACGGCCTGGTGTTGCTTGCAAATGCTGCATACCCTGTCGGAATCCAGAGGCTTCAGCGACGGGGCGCTCCATACCGCACTATCTTGCCAGGACTCCGACGCTAGCAGGGCAGTCTTCGCCATTGACCCGGTCGCGATCCATGCCACGGGGCCGTGGCCCGCCCTAAGCATGCAAAGATCGCCCCAGCGAAGGGCGACCGGCGAACCGTGTACCGCACCGAGATCCGCTTTCCCCATCCGCAGGTAAACCGGGCCCGTGGCGGAAATCGCCAGGTCCATGCAGGCCGTCATTTCGTGGGCATCGGCAGGAGAAAGGATGGCAATGTGCGGCACAGCCCTCAAGGCCGCGAGGTCTTCCGTGCTTTGGTGGCTGGAGCCGAGGCTGCTGTAGACGACTCCCGCGCCATCGCCGATGAACACCACGGGCAACTGCTCATAGCACACATCCAGCTTGATCTGTTCGAGGACCCGGATCGGAATGAATGAACTCAGTCCGTAGACAATCGGCCGAAATCCAGACTTGGCCAGCCCCGCCGCGACGCCGACCATATTCTGCTCAGCGACGCCCGCATTCAGGTACTGTTCTGGGCAGACCCGGCGGAACTCATCGAACAGGGCATAACCGTGATCGCCCGTGAGCAGGATCACGCGCGGGTCGGCTTGTGCTGCCCGCACCAAGGCAATCGCGAAAGCCTTCCTCATGGCGCGTCCCTTGCTCGCTAATTGTGCAATTCGGCCAGCGCGGCGGAGTATGTCTCGGGCGTCAGCCGCGTGTAATGCCAGACGTTATTCCCTTCCATAAAGGACACTCCCTTTCCCTTCACGGTGCGGGCCACAATCGCCCTGGGGCAAGCAGAAGGGCTTGCCGTCAGTTCACAGATCGCCTCATTCAGTGCCGATTCATCATGGCCATCTACTTCTCGCGTTTCGAAACCGAAGGCCGCCAGCTTTTGGGCGATGCGACCCAGGCGCATGACTTCCTCGGTGGAGCCCATCGCCTGATAGCCGTTCTCGTCAACAAGCAGCAGGAGATTGGACAATTCGAAATGCGCGGCGAACATCAAGGCTTCCCAGATGGTTCCTTCATTCATTTCGCCATCGCCAACAATGGCAAAGCATTTCTGGGCAGTCCGCCTGCGTTTTGCTGCCAGTGCCAGGCCGAGCCCGACAGAAAGACCGTGGCCGAGCGACCCGGGGGTAACTTCCAGGCCGGGCACATGGGCATCGGACAAGCCCTTGAGGCGCGTTCCGTCGGCGAAGTACGATTGGATATCGTGCTCGGAAAGCCAACCGACCTCGCGGAGGCATGCGTACTGCGCCATCACGCCGTGGCCCTTGCTCAAGATGAGATGGTGACGGTGGGGCGACGTGCCTTTGTTCTCGTCTAGCTCGAGGTGTGAGCGGTAGAGGACCGCCAGCATTTCAACAATGGAGAATGCGCAGGCGATGTGCACGGTTGATCCGGCGTAAGCCATCTGCAAAATCGTTCTGCGTAATTGCCGTGGATCAAAACGTCGCATAGGACCTCAATGACTTCACGCAATACGACCTCGACCGCCTGACCAGGACGCTGGCGCCAGCGCCTGCTTATGCTTTAGTTGATGTGCAGCCGAATCGCGCATCGTCAGGAAGCCAGTCTCCGATCCGGAGGATCTTGAGCGCACCCTGACGACGGTTGTGGTCCAGCGGTAGCCCCATCTACCGGCCGCCCGACCGCAGGCGCCGTCATGTTAAGCATGTAATCGACGAACCAGAGCGGCCGCCTTTTGCTCTCCGAGTAGATCCGGGCGATGTACTCGCCGAGAATGCCAATGCCCAGCGACATCACGCCAAGATTGATCAACAGGAGCAGCAGGATGGTCGTAATACCGGGGGGCGGGCTCGTGAGAAAAGACATCACCAGGTAAACAAAGGCCAGGATGGCTGTAAGTCCCAAGGTTGCCGCGCCAAACAGGCTGAACACCCTCAAAGGCTTGAACGAAAAATTGAACACGGCGTTGAACATGAACCCTATGAGGAACAGCGCGCTGCTGCTGGTCCGCCCCTTGGTGCGCCCGCGGCGCACATACGGAATACCGATCTGCCGGAAACCAAGCCAATGAATCATGCCTCGAACGTAGCGATTGGTTTCCGGCAGCAGGGCGAAGGCATCGCGGACGCGCCTGGTAATCAGGCGGAAGTCGCCGCTGTGCAGGGGCAGTTTCACGTCGTCGCTCATCCAACTGATAAAACGCATCGCCAACATCGTGGGCACGACGCGCATGGTAGATTCGCCGGTGCGTTGCTCGCGGACGCCATAGACAATGTCGTAGCCTTCTTGCCATCGGGCTACGAACTCCGGGATCAACTCGGGCGGATCCTGAAGGTCGGAGTCGATCACCATGATGGCCTCGCCGTGCGCGGCGAGCATGCCGGCGGTGATGGAGTTCTGGTAACCGAAATTCCGGCTCAGCCGCACGAATTTCCAGCGCTTGTCCTGTCCGCAAATCTCCCTCATGATGCTCGGCGTGTCATCCGTACTGCCGTTGTCAACGACGATGACCTCGAAGGGTAGAGACAAATCCTCGAGGACACATGTGAGCGTGCCATACGTGTCGCGCAGGACTTCCTGCTCGTTACGGACGGGAACGACCATGCTCAACAGGCGGTTATCGGTATTCATAGCAAATGATCAGGCAGCGCGCTCCATTGGCGTCGTGGTCCACCAGCTCCACATGCGACTGATGCCGGAGCGCAGATCGTGCTGTGGACGCCAGCCAGTGAGCGCGGTCGTCTGCTCCAGGCTCGCCACCCAGGAGGTTGGCTCATCGGGCCGGACCGACTCGGTACCAAACTGGGCCTGCACTTGGCCCGCCCCGCAAACAGCGATGATCGTTTCCACCATGTCGCGCACGGTGTGTTGCCGGCCGGTTCCAGCGTGAAGGATTTGGCCGTGCACCTGGTTTTGTCCGGCGGCGCATTTGAGCAGGGCGACCACGTCGTCCACATAAATAAAATCGCGCGGCTGCCACCCTGCGGTGACTTTCGGATTGACGCCTTCGAGGCAGCAGCCCATCACGTAAGGGACCAAGCGAGTTGGTTCCTCCCAGGGACCGTAGGCCGAGAAGACTCGGACAGTGCATACAGGCCGGCCTTTGAATGCTTCCGCCTGACAGACTAACGTAGCTGCCGCCTTGGTAACGGCATAATCAGTCCGAGGCTCCAGGCGGCCATCCTCACGCATGGGGCCGCCCTTGTGGCCGTACTCCGACGAGCTGCCTGCATGAACGAAGGCGCGATAATCATGGGTATCCAAGGCATCGAGCAGGTTCGCCGTGCCGAGCAGGTTCGTGGCCAGGATAGCGGCCCGCTCCTTCTGAGAGGGGTACGCGCCGTGTGTCGCCAGGTGATAGATAACTTCAGGCCGGCACGCAGTGACCGCCTTGCGCAGGGCATTGGCGTCGCGGAGGTCGGCCCAGTGGGGCGTGTACCGGCCGTCCGTACCCCTGAGTCGCCACATCCGGGATTCGCGGCGCAGCAGCAAGTGCACGTCGTCGCCCGCCGCGATAAGGTCGCGCGCCAGGCAGGCGCCGATGAAGCCGGTGCCTCCTGTGATCAAGACTCGCTCGCGACCGCACGCCATTCCCATGCCTCCTCAAGCAGCGCGTTGGCCAAATCGGAATGCCGGGGACGAATGGTCGGACAGCTCACTGAAGTATTCCCGGTACCAGGCAATCGTTTCTTGTAACGCATCATCCAGTGCGTATTGCGGCTGCCAGTCGAGCATGCGGCGGGCTTTCGCCGCCGACAGGTATTGGTGCTTGATTTCGTTGTGCGCTTCCGCCAGAACTTCCGCCGTAAGATCCGAGCGCATCAACCTCAAGATGCGGGAAACCAGGTCGAGCACGGTAACCTGGATCTCTGTTGAGAAATTGAATGCCTGGCCCACGACGTCCGGAATTCTGGCCATGCACTCCGCCAGGTGGAGATACGCGGCGGCGCCGTCTTTGACGTAAAAGTAATCCCGAATGAAACTGCCATCTGAACGTATGATCGGCCGTTCGCCGCGCACAACCGAGCGAATGGTACCTGGAACGATTCGATTCCAATTCAAATCGCCGCCGCCATAGAAGTTGCCACAGCGCGTCACGCAAACAGGCAACTTGAAGGTATGGTGATAGGTCAGCGCCAGGATGTCGGTGCACGATTTGCTGGCGTCATAGGGATGCCGGCCTTGCAGGGGGGCGTCTTCCGTGTAGGGCAGCGTGTCTTGTTCGCCATAGGCCTTGTCCGAGGAAGCGACCACGACCTGGGGATTGGTGCCACAGCGGCGGGCGGCCTCCAAGAGGCACCAGGTTCCCTTGATGTTCGTCTCAAACGTCGACAGCGGGCTGCGGTTCGCGGTGCCGACGATCGTTTGTGCAGCCAGGTGGATGATGGTCCGAATCTCGTATTCTGCGAGGATCCGCTCCAGCAGGGACTCATTCTCTATGCAACCGTGGACAGTGTCGATCCGGGCAGCCAGCCCCGAGCGCACCAGCTCCGAGCCGGCGACCTGGTCGCGGACCAAACCCACGACATGGGCGCCCCGTTCGAGGAGAGCGCGGACGGTCCAGGCGCCGACCAATCCGGTGCAGCCTGTGACGAACACTCTGCGGTCGCGCCAGAAACTCTCCGAGTGACTCATCAGAACTTCCTTGATTCCGGATGGGACACGAGCGCGAAATTAAGGCCCTGGTGCGTCCTCAAGGCTTGATTTTGGAGTAGAGGCATGGGAGCAGTTTGCTTGAAAATGTGTACGTCAGTACACATGACATATGTCATGTCGGATTGCCATTCATCCAAGCTCCGATCTGCGACGTAACATATTTCAGAATAATAGCTTGCAGATTCTTGTTTTTGTCAGACTCGTTGTCTGGGTACCCCCGTTTTACATGACATAACATGACATCATTCGTTTCCGTCGATTGCCTTGCGTTTCTGAATGGCCTCGTACCCGGGCCCCAACAGCTAGCCTTGAAGAAGCACTAGGCGGCTGCCCGCAGGCGCGGCGTCTCCCAGGTATTCCAGGGAGCGTTGCCCCAGGGCGAACGCATCAAACTTTCTCTAGGTTTCGTGCCCCAGCCAAGGTTTCCTCGAGAAAACCCGTGTCCAAGGCAGCCGCCTTGCGTTTCCGTGCGATGCTCGTTTTGGCCGGATTCCGCTTGAGCAGGCTTAACG
>DATGZX010000057.1:0-133578 GCA_035296965.1 Gemmataceae bacterium | reverse complement strand
ATCGACGTTACTCGTGCGGATTGACCCATGCCTCAACCCCTAGCGCTGTTGCAGATATTCCTCGACCCGCTCCGCCTTGCGCAGCAGGAACGGAATATGCAAATTGGCTGCTTCCATGAAACGCTTGACGACGAGTAGCGTTTGCTCGAATTCCACTGAGAACTTTTCGTGTTCCTTGTCACGCCAGGTGTTGCCCAGGGCCACCAGCTGGCCGTGCAAGACGGACATGCGGTTGTGCAGGTCGTTGTTGAACTGTTTGAGGTTATGAGCGAAACGCCGGAGTTCCTCCGGATCGACTATGGCATGCGGCATATGGATTCCTTTGGCTCGACAGAAACCTTCGCGCGGCCGGCAGCACTCTGCATAGCCAGCATCGCGGCCTCAAATCAGGCGCTATGCTCGGCCAAAACCTGGCTTTCCTATAAGTGTAACTCAGTTAGGAAATCCTGTAAATGACTCAGGGCGCCTTGGGTGCATTCCCGTTACTGCAGCGCCCGAAAAATCGTTTAACCGCGAGCCAGCGGCGAGGGCGTGAACAGACAGGATCCGGTCGCCTTCTGTTCGCGCGCTCGCCGCTGGCTCGCGGTTAAACGAAAAACTTACCAACAAAAGCGGCAATGCACCCATGGCTGACGGCGTATTACATCTCTGTTCGACGTTATACGTCGCTTGACCGCCAGTGCCAGGGCTACGCAAAGGGTTCGTAAGGCTTCTGTGACTTAGAATTCGATCGCGTCCGGCCAGGCCATGTCGAGGACAAAGACTTTGCCGTCGCCGATGCGCCCGGTGCGCGCGCTGCGGACAATATGGTCGGCAACCTCATCAGCGCGTTGATCGCTGACCCAGACGCTGATTTCGACCTTGGGGATGAAGGCCATGCTGTACTCGCTGCCGACGTAGCGGTCGAGGTAGCCTTTCTGCCGGCTATAGCCCTTGGCTTCACGCACGACGCAAGCGACGATGTCTAGTTCTGCGATGGCCCGCAGGACGGCTTCTGCGCGAAATGGCTTAACGACAATCGTAAATTGTTTCATGGTCCTGCTTGCTTAACCCGATGTGGAGGAGCGCTTCCGAGAACTCGACCATCGACCTGCCCCCATCAGTCCGTGTGGCGAGCTCCCCGATTGTTGGATGGATTGGGCGAGCTGTCAACTATTAACACGCGCGTGCGGTCTTGAACCCTTACTTCAGCCTTCCCCTGGCGGGACGGCTCAATTCCTGGTAATTGAGATAGGAGGGATCACTCGGGTCTTCCGCCTGATCGAGGTGCCTTCACTTGAACATTCTGCATCATCCTTGCCGGGTTCTGCCACAGATTTTCGTGATTGCATCCATGACTGTGGCCATGGGCTGCAACCTGACGGAATATGAAGCGCGCATGGACCGAGCGCAAAGGCGCCTGAATTACCTTGACCAGCAAAAAACATTCGTGGCAGCTGGTTCCATTACACTGGACCAGGAGATGACCAAACCGGGTAATTCGAAGTACAAGTGGCTGACCACTATTGGATTTTCATACAAACCGCCAAAAGGAATCGCCTTGGTTCCCGCGAGCTTACTGCAAGAAGTTCTGTTGGTTTATCCGAAGAACCTTGACGCCAAGTTCGAAAAGGTGCTGGTCGGCGCTGTAAACGTCAGCTCGGAGCAAGAGCGAGCGAGCTATCAAGCAGAGGTCCTGCAGGCCCTGAATGTTCAAGATGTGCGGGATCGATCCAAGGAGCTGGGCCAACAGGTTGATGATTTGCAGAGGTTCAAGTGGTTTCATGATGAGACACCAGGGAGCCCGTATGTATACTTTCACAAAAATGGGAACACGGTGACTGCAATCGCCTTTTACCCAAGGCCAGGTATGCAGGATATCGACAAAGCAATGGATTTCAGCCTTGCGACGCTTCGCGTCACGGCAATAGCAGGTAGTCTGGGGGCGCAGAGTCAGCCCACCCTCCTCGCGCCAACACCGACCAAAGACTCTGCACCTCACAAATAAACGAGTCCACTCTTTTTATTTATTGGGATAGGGCTTCTGCCAGAAATTGTCGCCGCTCCAGTTGAAAGGCGGCCTGGTCTCGATGGTACAATCGCCGTGGATTTGGACCTGGCAGGATAGCCGCATTTCATCTTCGTGGCCGATAACAGACATCATGGTCGTTGGCGCGGTGGCGAGCGTGAATCGTTCCAGGCGGCCCTTGGGACTCAGGTTTTCCATGCCCTTCTTCACCAGCACCTTGCAGGTGCCGCACAGACCGTTGCCCATGCAGTTCACATAGCGATGCAGACCCTGGTACACTTGGATGCCGGCTTTGATCGCCTCTTGCCGAAGGTTGGCACCGTCCGGGACCTCGATCTCCTTTTTCTCGTTCACGAACACAACTTTGGGCATAGAAATAAAACCCCTTCTGAGGCGATCCCCTGACGAAAAGCTGGTTTCTCCACCGTGGAGGATGCGGAGATTGTACAAACCGAGCCGGAAGGGGTCTATGTTCGCTAAAGTGGCAAAGGGCCCAACGAATAAGGCCCAGTGTTTTTCAGCTCAGCAGGGCCATGAGGGCTCGAGTTACCGATGAATCTCGCCGTTGACCACAGTGTTTCGCCAGCGGTTCGCCTGGTGCACATTAGCGACGTGCACGTCCGTGAGGCCAAGGTGGATTGGACCTTTCGTGATTGGTTTTCCAAGCGGTTGACCGGCTGGCTGAACCTGCGCGTGCTGCCCCGCGGGCGACGTTTTAAGAGGACGAACGAGATTCTCGATGTGCTCGCCAGGGACCTGCGCCGCCGCCCACCAGATCATGTTGTGTTCTCAGGTGATGCCACGGCACTGGGCTTTGAAACCGAATTTGCTCGCGCGGCGGAGCTCTTGGGAGTGACAGGCCCCAACGCGCTGCCCGGGCTGGCCGTGCCGGGCAACCACGACTATTACACGCGCCGCGTGGCCGCGACCGGTCTTTTCGAGCGTTATTTTGAGCCGTGGCAGCAGGGTACGCGCATCGGGACCGAACGTTATCCCTTTGCGCAAAAAGTGGGACCGCTGTGGTTGGTGGCCGCGAACTCTTCCGTGGGCAACCCCAAGTTCTGGGATGCCTCGGGGCAGGTCGGCAGCGAGCAACTCGCGCGCCTGGAAGCCCTCTTGGCTCGGCTGAGCCCTGGACCGCGCATCTTGGTGACGCACTACCCGGTCGCGTTGGCCGGCGGCTCTCCCGAACCGCACTATCGCGGCTTGCGCGATCTGTCGGATCTATTGGCCGTGGCAACGCGCGGCGGCGTTTGCCTGTGGCTGCATGGTCATCGGCATGGCGCCTACCATCATGCAAGCCCGGATATTGCTCCGTTTCCAGTCATTTGCGCAGGCAGCGCGACGCAGCGAGGTCGATGGTCCTATGGTGATTACACGATTGCCGGCAATCAGTTCCATGGCATCAGACGCCGCTTCGATCCGGAAGAGCATGCCTTCCGGGAGGCCGACGCTTTCGACCTGCAACTACCATGTTCGCCAGCCTCGATGGGAGAGGCTACTTGAGGAGTCCCGCGGCATCGCATACGATTTGCTATTCAGCAACCGACTAACCAAGCCCCTCATGGTTACGGGGGGCCACCCTGAGACTGCTGAAAAAGGGGTCAGACCCCTTCCACGAATGGCGATAGATCTCCAAGAAAGTGGGAAATCAGTGAAGCTTCGTAGGGGGTCAGACCCCTTTTTCAGCAGTCTCACCCTGCCGCGCAAGCGTGGAGTTCATGATGATAAAGGTTTGCGTTCGGAGCCTGCTTGTTCTCCTTTCCTGTTCGGCTCTCTCTCCCCTGCTTGCCCAGAGCGAGTTCGGCTTCGTGAATACGAAACCCTCCGGCCAGCCTTACCTGCCTCCGGAAGAGTCGCTGCGGCGCATGCACGTGCCCCCCGAGTATGAGGTAAAGCTCTTTGCCGCCGAGCCGGACATTATCAATCCCATCTCGTTCACGATCGATGAACGAGGCCGGCTGTGGGTTGTGGAATGTTACGAGTACCCGAAGCGAACGCCCAAGGATCGCAAGCCGCGCGACCGCATCAAGATCCTGGAGGACACCACGGGGGCCGGCAAGGCAGACAAGGTCTCGGTTTGGGCGGAGGGGAAGGATCTGCCCAGATTCGACCTGGCGAGCGGCATCGAAGTCGGCCACGGCGGCGTGTTTCTTGGGGCCGCGCCTTACCTGTTCTTTCTCAGCGACATATCAGGGGCCGGGCGCTGCGACCACCATGAAATGCTGCTAAGAGGATTCGGCAGCCAGGATACGCACGAAGTCCTCAACACCCTGCAATGGGGGCCCGATGGCCGGCTTCACGGACTTCAGGGTATCTTCACGGAATCCAAGGTTGGCGGTGTGCAGATGAACGCCGCCGTGTGGCGTTACGAGGTGGACAAGAAGAAGTTTGACCTGCTTGCGGAAGGCACCAGTAACCCGTGGGGACTTGATTTCGATAAGCATGGCCAGGCTTTTCTGACTGCCTGCGTGATCCCGCACGCTTTTCACATCATCCCGGGAGGCACCTACATCCGCCAGGCAGGGAACAGCCGCAATCCTTATGCCTATGGGTTGCTCCATGAAATCAGCGATCACCTGCATCACTCCGAAAGTGGCTGGGCACACGCCGGCGCGCTTGTCATGCAAGGGGACCATGTTCCCTCGCAGTTTCAAAACAGCTTGCTCATGGGAAGCATTCACGGCTGCAGCATCAAGCGCGACCTGCTCGAACCGCGCGGCTCGACGTTTGTCGCCCGCCATGCTCCCGATTTCCTGGTAAGCGGCGATAAGAACTTTCGCCCCATCAACATGCGCTGGGGACCGGACGGCTCGATCTATGTGATCGACTGGCACGACCAGAATCCCTGTCACCAGGCCCTCCCCGATAGCTGGGACATGACACACGGGCGCATCTACAAGATCCAACGCAAGGGCACCCACGCCGAGCCGCCCGGCGACCTCTCTAGGAAGTCAAGCCGCGAATTGGTTGAGCTCCTGAAAAACGACAATCCCTGGTGGTACCGGACCGCCTTGCGCCTGCTCGCGGAGCGCCGTGACCTGATGGCAGCGCCCATGCTCGAAGAGCTTCTCGCGCAAAGCAAGGATGATAGCCGCGCGCTCCGCGCCATCTGGGGTCTTTATGCCGTTGGCGCGTGGGACGAAACTCTCGCCAAAAGGACGTTACACCATGAGAGTCCATGGGTGCGTTCGTGGACTGTGCGCTTGCTTGGCGAATCGGGCAAGGTTTCGAGCGAGATGATGGCAGAACTGACCCGGCTGGCCATGCTCGATCCGGCCCCTGAAGTCCGGCTGCAGTTGGCCTGTACCGCCCAAAGGCTTACCGGGCAAGATACCGTTCCTCTCTTGCAGAACCTGATGCATCACCAGGAAGATGCCCACGATCCGGATATCCCGCTGATGATCTGGCTCGCCTACGAGCCCCGCGTTGCGGCCCGGCAGCCCTCGACACTCGCCTGGCTCGGCGGGCATGCCTCGGACAATCCGCTGATCACGGACGAGATTGTCCCGCGCGCACTGCGGCGCATGGCCTCGACCGGCAATCGGGCAGATCTGGAAGCGTGCGTCGATTTCCTCAACAGCATCGAGGAATCGTCCGCGCGCCGCCGGGCGCTGGAAGGTCTTTTGCAAGCGCTGCAAAACCGCGACGTTGATCCGCCGCCAGCCTGGAGCCGAGCTTTCCAATCGTATGTGCGCGATAGACATCCGGAAGTAGTCCGCCTCACCCGCCGGCTGGCTGTGAAGTTCCATGACCTGCAGGCGCTGCGTGTTTCCCTGTCGATCGCGCTCGATCGCGAGCAGTCGCTCTCCGCGCGAGTCGATGCCATTCGCGATTTGGCAATCATCCACCCTCCGGAAGCACTCAGACCGCTGGAGGGCCTCCTGGCACATGAGTCAAACCCAGAACTTTGCGAGGAGGTCTGCCGGACTTTGGCCGCGTACGATAGCCCCGGCATTGCCGCCCATGTGTTGGCCGGCTGGAAGAGCTATCCGCCGGCCGTGCGCACGGAGGTGGTCGATATGCTGGCCGGGCGCAAGGCGTGGGCGCGCGAACTCCTGGCCGCGGTGGGCAGGGGTGAGCTATCCCGCGCCGACCTGAACAACAACACGATCCTGCACATGCGCGCCTTGCACGACAAGGAACTGAATGCGCAGATCGAACGCGTCTGGGGTCGGGTCCGAGATACGATGCCCGCGGAGCTGGAAGCCTTGATCTCCCAGATGCGGAATGAGCTATATGCGGGCCGCGGGAGTTTTGAGCGCGGCCGAAAGGTCTTCGAGGACCAATGCGCCAAGTGCCACCGCTTCGAGGGGCGAGGTCATGACGTCGGGCCAAATCTCGATGGCGCGGCTCGCGACATCGAATACCTGCTCGTGAACGTCCTCGACCCCAATCGCGTGGTGGGCAAGCCATACTACAAGTACTACGTCGCCCTCAAGGATGGCAGAGTCGAGACAGGACTCCTGGCCGCCGAGGACGAGCAAAGCATCACCCTGAAGACCGAGAACGACGCGCTCAAAGTTTTTCAGCGAAAGACCATCGAAGACATCACCGTGGAAGAGAAATCGCTCATGCCGGAAGGCCTCAACAAGAACATGACCGTGGCGGACTTTCGCCATCTCATCCGCTATGTGATGGTCAACCCGTTTCTGACGGACGCGGCGGTAGCAGGTCCCATTGCTCGCGGAGCATCCCTTTCGGTCGATCTCAAGGAGCCACTGCACAGCAAGGACATCAACTGGGCTAAGCCAATCGTTGGTCCCCCCGGAAAGATTGCCCTGCCTTCGCCGAACGGAGTGGCTGAAGTGGATGCCTACGTCACGGCAGCGGTGATGGCTCCTGAGGCGATGGAGACACGTTTACTCCTAGGGGCAGGATCTGCCATGCAAGTTTGGGTGAACGGCGTCCCGACGTTCCACGGCAAACCGGGCGAAGGTGCCGCGACACCAGATCAAGCCGGCGTGGACGTGCATTTGCAAAAGGGAGCCAATCAGCTCCTCTTCCGCATCACCTACCGGGGTAACAAGGAGGCCTTGTTCGCGAGACTTGTCGATCCTCAGCGAAAACTGAAATATCCGGAACCAAAGTAGGAGCCGGGCAGAGCTTCCACCACCGCGAGGCGGCGTCAGGTTCGAACTTTCTCGGTGGCGCCGTGGTTATTAGCGCTTTTGAATGCCGCTTCTATGAAGGCGATGATTTCCAGGGTGACATGGATATCCAGTGGTGCCTTGTTCGTTTTGAACATCTCCACGATTTTCTTGAGTAGCTCGCGATAGATGTAGGTTGTGCCGATCGGGACAGGTCGAACGCCTTGTTCCGTGAAAGCTACGCAGCCGTAGTCGCTTCTTCCCGAGCGGATGCCGCGCACGCTGGCCACACGTCCGTCTTTCCATTGGCCCGTCACGAGGTCCACGTCTTTTTCGTGCATGCACGTGAGGCGCTCGCAGCCGGGGCCCATTACTGAGTAAAGGATTTCAACGGGGTGGATGCCGTAGTGGTACAGGCCGGGATTGCGATCATCGAGCGGCGCGGGACCGTAGCTAAAGGCTCCCAGGGTTTTGCCGTGCCTGGGATCCCCGAGGAAGCGCACCAGCTCCGGAGCATAGCGCAGCGAAGAGGAGCTGAACATCGGCAACTTTTGCTTCTCGGCAAGCTCTATTAACTGCCGAGCGTCCGCCACCCCACAGGTAAACGGTTTGTCGATGTAGCACGGAATGCCTGCCTCCAAAAACGGCCGCGCACGCCGCAAATGTACGCTGCCCTGCTGCGATTCGATCATCATGCCGTCTACTTTGCCGATCATGTCCTCGGGTCGCTCGACGATGGGGATCCCCAAAGCCTCGATTTGCTTTCGATACACAGGCACTTGCTCAGGCGCGATCTGCGATTCGCCAGGGCAACCGATGACCACCTGGGCTCCCTCGACCCATTGATCCTCCGCAATTCCCTTGTGATTGAGCCGCCTGGAGAACTCGACGACATGAGAGGTGTCAAAATCGAGCACGCCTAGTTTGATCATGGTAGGTCCCTTCTGGAGAACAAGGCTCGACGGATTGTTATGGTAGCGGCAGGGCGAGGAGGACGCAAAGCAGAAAGCCGAGAAGCACTGGCTAGATTTTGCGCATCGCCTAACAAACTTTGACCATCCGTTCTCGTACGCTCTGGGCCCCAAACTCTATTGCGGAACCAGGGGGTCGAGAGCGGGGGAGGGTTTGTACCTAATTGGAAAAGGCGGTACAAGTTTTGCTTCCCAGGCCGGCAGATTGTCGAAGTTCGCCATCG
The DNA here is from genome assembly GCA_035296965.1 of Gemmataceae bacterium. GTDB lineage: Bacteria > Planctomycetota > Planctomycetia > Gemmatales > Gemmataceae > DATGZX01. The sequence goes on along the minus strand of DATGZX010000057.1, from coordinate 125,285 downwards.
CTTGGTATGCTAAAGACAGAATCCGTGTACCCATGCCTCCCGGCTTGTATTGATGCCCAGTTTTGCTAATCCGGCTTGTCTGTTGCTGCTCCTGGGCGTGCCGCCGCTCATCTGGTGGTGGCTGCGGCGTCGAGGGAGCGCGCTGCGTTTCCCTTCTGTCGGCATCCTTCATGGCTTGCCAAACGGACGTGGCCGGGTGGCGCGCTGGGGTGGAGCCATCATGCGGGCAGCAGCATTCGTGGCGCTGGCCCTTGCTGTTGCAGGCCCACGCTGGCCCGATCTTCATTCGCGTGTGGAGACCGAAGGGATTGCCATTGCGCTGGTCGTCGATGTCAGCGGTAGCATGGCCGAGCCCGACTATACCTGGCAAGGTAGCCGGATCAGCCGGCTTGATGCCGTGAAGAGAGCCTTCGGGCTTTTTATTGCCGGCGGCGACGGTCCTGACGGCGCTCACCTCGACGGCCGGCCGGACGACCTCATGGGGCTCGTGCTGTTTTCGACCCGACCCGAAACTGCCTGCCCGCTTACGTTGAGTCATTCCGTTCTCGTGCGTGTGCTCGATGCCGAGCAGCCAAAGTCGATTCCCACGGAGTCGGAAACCAATATCGGTGATGCAATCGCCTGGGGTCTGCACACGCTGGAAAGTGCCGGCTCGCGGCGTAAGGTCATCATTCTGCTAAGCGACGGCGAACATAATGTGCCTCCGCCGGCACTGAAGCCGAGGCAGGCGGCCCAGCTTGCCGCGAATCTGCACATCCCCATCTATGCAATCGATGCCGGTGGGGAGCCGAAAGCGCCCGACGAAGAGGGAAAGCCTGCTGACGTGGCAGAACGTGAAAGTGGCAAGGAATCGCTTCGCGCAGTCGCGGCCCTCACGCGCGGCAGGTACTTTGTTGCCCGAGATTCGCAAGCGCTTCTCAGCGTCTGTGGCGATATCGATCGCCTGGAGCGGCAGGAGATTCAGAGCTTTCAGTATCGTCGCTATTATGATGTGTATATCTGGTTGGGCTTGAGCGCTCTGTGCCTGTTCGTGGGGGTGCAGCTGCTGGAGATGACTGTCTGGCAGCGGATTCCCTGAAGAGGTGTTGCAGCGCTGCCGGGGGAAATAAGAGCGCCTGAATGAACGAGATTCGTCACTGGTTTGCAAATCCGTGGATCTTCACTCTGTTGAGCGTCTTGCCACTTCTTGGGGTCGGAGGCTTCTTGGCTGCGCGACGGCGGCGGCGAATCCTGGCTCACTTCGGCAGCCCGATGGCGCTCAGGCCGTTGGTGGCAAGGCGGCGTTGGCTGCGCGTGGTGCAACGCGCCTGCTTTGCTTTTGGCATGATGCTTCTCGTGGCCGGCAGCGCCGGGCCTCATTGGGGTCGCGATTGGGATCAGCCGGCGGCCCCGGGGCGGGATATTGTCCTCGTGCTCGACATGAGCCGGAGCATGCTCGCCCAGGACGTGTTGCCAAGCCGCTTTGACCGGGCCAAAAAGGCACTCGAAGACCTCAGTCACGCCGTGCAAAAACGTGGCGGGCACCGGCTGGCACTAGTCGCCTTTGCCGGCCGTGCGCGCCTCGTTTGTCCGCTCACGCATGACTACGATCATTTTCGCCTGGCACTCGCCGAGCTGGACGCCGCGTATCCCGGCCCCGATCTCAGGCCGGCGGGCGAAGACCGAACTTCCGGCACGCGCATCGGCGCTGGACTGCGCGCTGCCGTCGACGCCCACGATCCGCGTTTCCGCGGCTACCAGGACATCCTGTTGATTTCTGACGGCGACGATCCGGCGCGGGATGGCGAGTGGCGCGAGGGGATTCGGGCGGCGAATGAACAGAAAATCCCCGTCCACACGGTGGGCGTGGGCGATGCGTTGGCTGGCAGCACGATTCCGGCGCGAGGCGATGAGCCGCTGCAACACAACCATCAAGTGGTGCTGACTCGGTTGGTGGAAGAGCCGCTCCGCGAAATCGCGCGTCTGACCGGAGGAACGTACACCCCAGCCGGATTGAACGCTCTGCCCTTGGGCGAACTATTCGAGAAGCGGATCGAGAATGCCGCCGTCCGCGAGGATAAGGACGATGCCTTGCCCGCACAGCAGCTGCGCTATGCGTGGTTCTTTGCCGGCTCCTTTGTTTTGCTCGGCTTGGAGATGGCCCTGAGCGGCATCAGGCCGAAAGTTAGAACCATCATGCCGGGATTGTCGGAGTGACTATGACATGTCGCATCCTGCAGTGTGCTTCCTTTCTTGCTCTACTTGCCGGGCTCGGCGCCGCGCTGCCGCCGCAGCCCCTCCAATGGGTGCGACAAGGCAACGCAGCATTCGCGCGCGGCGAATTCCTGGAGGCCGCGGACCTGTACGCCCAGGCGGAAGAGCGCATCCCTGATCCGGGATTGGCTGCCTTCAACGAAGCCACCGCGTTCTACCAGTTGGGACGCTACCGAGAGGCCGAGCTGTACTATCGGCGCTGCCGCGAGGATGCGGAGGGGCCACGCCTGGCGCGCTTGCTGTTCAACCTCGCCAATTGTCTCGTGCAGCAAGGGCAAGGCAGCAACGCGGCTCGGCTACGCGAGGCGATTGGCTTGTACCAGCAGTGTACTGCAAATTCAGCTGCTGAAACGGACCTAGTCAAGGACGCACGTCACAATCTGGAACTCGCCCGGCTCCTTTGGCTCAAGGCGAGGGCCGGTAAGGACGGCCATGATCAGGACAGCAACGCGGACGACAGTGAAGATCCGCGGTCCCAAAGCAACAGGAATGAAATGGAAGGCGCAAGCCCGGAGATGGCCAACCTCGATCCCAACGGCAGACCGGGTGCCGCACTCGATGACGCCGGCGCTGCCAAGGCTGGCCAGGCCAGGTCGGAGTCGCCTCCGCCGCCTGGCAAGGGCAATCTGCCACAGGTGCCCGACCGCGATGACCTGGTCCCCCTCTCGCCCGAAGATACGGCTGCCTATCTCAGTCAGGCAGCAACGCGGATTCTTCGCGATCACCAGGAGTATCGCCGCCGGGCAGTCCCTGCCCTGGCACCAAGCGTAATGGACTGGTAACCAGCGCATGCCCTCTGTCCCAAAAGCAGATGTGATCTCTCGACGCCTTGCCAAAGAGGCTGCCGCTGCGCTGCTTGCCCTGTGGGCCTGCTCCCTGGTCGTGGGCGGAACCCCAGATGCAAACCATCCCGTGGAGCCTCCGATCGCGGGCAGGCCGGCCAATTTCAGCGGCGCTATTGGCACCTGTCGCGTGACGACGCACGTGAACTCTACAGAACTCCAGGCGGAGGATCCGATACATTTAACGGTCCGAGTCATCGGTTCGGGCTCGTTGGCAGACCTCCCGCGTCCAGACCTTCGCCATCTGCCGGCCTTCGCCAGACAGTTTCACATTGAGAATTTGGCCGACCGCTCTCTTGGCCAGGAGAATGCTCGAGAATTTGACTACCTGTTGCGCCCGAAGAATTCCGGCGTGAAAGAGATTCCTCCTCTGCCGTTTGTCTTCTTCAAGCCCGGGTTGGTCCCGGACTACAAGGGCTATCAGACCACCTATGCGCCGGCTATACTCTTGACCGTCAAATCGCGTGCGCGCGTGACGCCGAAGCAAATTCAAGGGCCGGACAACTCCGTCAAGGCTCCCGATTCTATCTACACCTTTGCAGAGGGCTCGACTGTTCTGCGACACCAGCGCGTATTTTTCTTGCCCGGGCCATTCGCTTTGGCCGCGCTACTGGTCCTGCCGATAGTACCGGGGCTGGCCTGGTATGTCGTTTGGCGCTATCGCTTTCCTGATGAGGCCCGCATGAGGCAGATGAAACGGAGCCGCGCCGCCCGGCAGGCATTGAAGACCCTGCAGCGCCTCGACAAAACCCAGCCCAAGGACGAGGCCCCGCAAGCGGCAGCAGCTGTACTTGGCTACCTCCGAAATCAACTCGATTTCGCACCGGCCGAACCAACGCCTTCCGAAGTGGCTGCCCTTCTCAAGAATGCAGGTTCGTCGATGGAGCTGATTCAGAAAACACGGCAATTCCTGGAGGAATGCGAAGCAGCCCGCTTCGCCCCGGGCTTGCATCCACAGCAGAATGGCTGGTCCGGATCCGCCATTCGCCTGGTCCTTGGATTGGAGGCGGAGCAATGGCCGGCAGCAGCCTCCTGATTAGGATGTTTTTGACGGGCTTGACGCTTTTTACGGGGTCTGTTTCGGAAAGCGATCTGCTCGAAAAGGCGGAGGATGCGTTTCGAAAAGGCATCGAAAGCCGGGACCGCCCTGCAGAGTCGCGGCCGCGCTTTCAGGAGGCAGCCGCCGGCTACGGGGAGCTAGGTCGGCAAGGTGCTTACTCCGCGGAATTGTGCCGAAATCAAGGCAACGCCTACTTGCTGGCGGGCAATCTACCGCGTGCGATCCTTGCTTACAGGCGCGGATTGCGACTGGCTCCCGGCGACCTGAATCTTCGCACCCATTTGGATTACGCGCGTGCCCAGGTTGCCTTCGCCGAGCGCGGCAACTTTGGCCGCCCACCGAGTGACCGTCTGCCGGCCAGCCTGCCGTATTTCAACCCCTACCTTCGCCTTTTCCTGGCTGTTTTGGCTTATGCGCTGGGCTGGACCGGAGTCTTTCGCTGGTGGATGTTGCGCCAGGGGTCGATCCTAGGGATGGGAACCCTTGCCTTTGCACTGGCGGGGCTGCTCGCGATTACCCTGGTCATGGAGGATTGGAGCCATCGCCAAGAGCGGAGCAATCCGCTGGTGGTCATTGCCGAGGACGGCGTGTTGATGCGCAAGGGCAACGGCCTGGCTTATCCGCGCCGCTACGATACGCCGCTCCACCGCGGCGTCGAAGCACGCCTGCTTGTCGATCGAGGCAAGTGGCTCCAGATCGAGCTGGCCCGCGGCGAGGTCGGCTGGGTGCCGCGCGCGTACGTTCTCGTGGATAATCCGTGACATGGGGATTGTCGCGCATCCTCCTTTGCCTTCCGCCGCGCTCCTCCCTTACAATGAATTGAACAAGAAGGCTCTTGCGACATCCTGTCTATGGGAAGGAACGGTCACCGGTGTCTAGCGATCGCATCAGCGAATATCTCAGCCAGTTCAGCCAATCGCGCAGCCTCATGCTTGAACAGCTTCGCCGCGTGATCATCGGCCAGACCGACGTGGTGGAGCAGATTCTGGCTGCCATTTTCACGCGCGGGCACTGCCTGTTAGTCGGCGTGCCCGGCCTTGCCAAAACCTTGATGGTCAGCTCCATCAGCCAGATTCTGGATGTTTCCTTCAAGCGCATCCAGTTTACTCCCGACCTGATGCCCTCCGACATCACGGGCACAACGGTTCTCGAAGAACTGGAGACAGGCCGGCGTGAATTCCGTTTTGTGAAAGGGCCGATTTTCGCCAACATCATCCTGGCGGATGAAATCAACCGCACGCCGCCGAAGACGCAAGCTGCCCTCTTGCAAGCCATGCAAGAACGCCAGGTCACCGTGGGACAGGAGACCTACAACCTGCCAGATCCTTTTTTCGTCATCGCCACGCAGAACCCGATCGAGCAGGAAGGGACCTATCCGTTGCCCGAGGCCCAGCTCGACCGGTTCATGTTCCACATCAAGGTCGATTACCCCGGCATCGAGGATGAACGCCGCATTTTGGCGGCGACGTCCAAGGACGAAGTGCAAGAGCTGACCAAGGTGCTCAGCGCCAAGGCAATCGCGAACATGCAAAGGCTGGTGCGCAGCGTGCCGGTTGGGGATTACGTGATCGATTACGCGCTGCGGCTGGTGCGCGCGACGCGCCCGAAGGACCCCACAGCCCCCGATTTCGTGCAGAAGATGGTCGACTGGGGCGCCGGTCCACGTGCCGGTCAGTTTCTCATCCAGGGAGGAAAGGCGCTGGCCGCGATGGACGGCCGCTTCAGCGTCGCGGTCGACGATATCAAGAAGTCGGCCATACCGGTTTTGCGGCATCGCGTGAGCACCAACTTCCAGGCGCAGGCGGATGGCAAGACCAGCGAGGACATCATTCGACAATTACTCGAAGTCATTGGGGATCCTGAACCACCCAAGTACGAACGGCGCAGGAAAGTGTGATCGCTCATGGGCCCGTGGTATCGCGTGTTCGGCAGCAACGATCGCCAACCGGCGGCCGAGGCGATCGCACGGCACCTGCAAGGACTGGGGATCGAAGCCGCTATCGAGGTGGATGAGGATGATTTGGGTTGGTATCGGCTCATTATCGGCCTGGCCGTCCGCGGCCAGAACCTGCGGATCGAGCGTTTTCTTTCGAGCGAACAGGGCGTCCGGGCGGAGTTGAACACATGGGCAGCCTGGCTGGAAACGAGGGAAGAAAATCCGCACCATGAATCGCTCATGCAGCGGATAATTGCCACCTCGCAGCTTATCGCCTGGCAATGTCCGGGGGAGCGCCCGGCAATTCTCGAGTCGGCGAGCCCGAGCATCGAACTTTGCCGGTTGTTCGCAGGCGCGACCGACGGGATTTACCACGTGGATGACCAGGGTTTCTTCAATGCAGACGGAGCTCTCCTTGTGAAAGAAGATTGAAGTCATGGGCAGCACCGAGAAATATCTCCGGCCCGAGGTCATCCGCCAGGTTGCCCGCCTCGACCTGCGGGCGAAGTTCATTGTCGAGGGCTTTCTGGCAGGCCTGCATGCCAGCCCCTTCCACGGCTTCTCAGTCGAGTTCAGCGAGCATCGCAAGTACGTGGCCGGCGACGATCTCAAAGACCTTGACTGGAATGTCTACGCCAAGACCGACAAGTATTACCTCAAGAAGTTCCAGGCGGAAACCAATCTGACCGGTTACCTGGTGATGGACCTCAGTGCATCGATGGCCTACACCTACCGGCAAGAGCTGACGAAGTTCGAGTATGCCATTTGCCTGGCGGCCGCTCTCGGCTATCTGATGATCCACCAGCAGGATCCAGTCGGGCTCATCACGTTTGACAAACGCATTCAGGCGAGCCTCCCGCCGCGCAGCAAGCGGACGCAGCTCGGCACGATTCTGGCCCTGCTCTCCAACTTGAAACCCTCGGGCCAGACCGACGTTGCCCATTGCCTTCACCAGGTGGCCGCGATGATTCGCACCAAGAGCCTGGTATTGCTCTTCAGCGACTTGCTGACAGATCCGCAGCCGGTGCTGCAAAGCCTGCACCATTTGCGTCATGGCGGCAACGAAATCATCCTCTTTCACATCCTGGATGAAGCCGAGGTGCATTTTCCCTTCGAAGGGGTCATCGAGTTCGAGGACATTGAGGAGCACGACCAGTTAACCATCGACGCCCGCGGCATGCGGGCCGACTATTTGCAATCGCTGGACGAGTTCCGTGAGTTCTACCGGCGCGAGTGTGCCAAGGCGAACATCGACTATGTGCCCATGGATACGAGCATCAGCTTTGACAAGGCACTGATGGAATATCTGCTGTCGCGGCAGAAAAGGTTTTGATTGCCAGAGCATTATTGCCCTATTTGGAGTGCGGCGCTTTCCCGCCGCTTTTGCTTTTCTATTTGGGATATCCTCTTTCAAGGCGATCATTATGAACCGGTAGGGTGAATGCGTTCGACGACATAGAACTGTTGCGGAAGAAAAAACAAAAGCGGCGGGAAAGCGCCGCACTCCAAATTTCATATGACATTTATCTTCCCTCTGCTGCTCGGTGGTTTGGCGCTTGCCGGCGTTCCCGTCTTGCTGCATCTGATCATGCGCCAGAAGCCTAAGCACCTCCTCTTTCCGGCTTTTCGCTTCCTGTTGCAGCGCCATCGCACGAACCAACGCAAGATTCGTTTGCGCCATTTGCTGTTGTTGGCACTGCGACTGGCACTGATTGCCGGCCTTTGCCTGGCGCTGGCGCGACCGAAGATCTTCAGCGAGCGCCTCAACCTGAGCAGCGACCGGCCCGTGGCCGCCGTGCTGGTTTTCGACACGAGCTACAGCATGGGCTACGTCTCGGGAGGCCGGTCCTTGCTGGATGAAGCAAAACGGCGCGCAGAGGAATTGCTCGACGGCTTGCCCCCAGACAGCAAAGTAGCGATCCTCGACACCGCCGAACCAGGGGGCGATTGGCTGCCTTCGGTCTCCCTGGCGAAGGACCGCATCCCAGACTTGCGGCTCCGGGCCGCAAATGCGCCGATTACCAGCCGTCTTGGCGAGGCATATCGTCTGCTGGCGGACCTCAGCCAGGACGCCGAGCACGACGGATCGATGCCGCGGTTCCTGTACATTTTCTCGGATCGCACGCAGGCATCGTGGGACGCCAGCAGGGTCAAGGACCTGGAGCAGATCCGCGACCGCCTCAGCCCGCCCGCCAACGCCGTCTTCGTCGACGTGGGTGCCGAGCATCCGGTGGACCTTGCGCTGGTTTCCGTGGATTTGCCGCACCAGATTGTGCCTACAGACGGCGAGGTGATCATTCGTGTCACCGTGCGGGCCACGGGTGAGGGTTGCGACACGGAGGTCATTTGCCGCATCGACGGCGAAGAGGCGCCCGAGCGCAAACCCATCCAACTCGCCGCCGGTCAGAGTCAGGTGATTTCATTCCAGCGGGGCAGCTTGCGGCCGGGCCCGCACCAGGTCGAGCTGACACTCGCTAGCACCGATGCGCTGCCATTCAATAATGCTTGCTTCGCCACCTTTGAGGTACGCGGCGGCCGAAAGACGCTGATCCTGGTCGACGATCCCCGTGATGCCGATTTTTGGTACTGGGCCTTGCAATCGTTCCAGGCATTTCGCCCCGACGTGCGCACGCCCGGCGACCTGCGCGCTTTGAGCCCGAACGATCTCTCATCCTATCAGGCCATCTGCCTCTTGAGTGTCGCAAAGCCGGATGCGGAGTTGTGGGAAAAACTGCGGCAGTACGTTCGCGATGGCGGCGGGCTGGCCGTGGTTCCCGGCGCGGAACTCGACAAGGATGCCTACAACAAGACCCAAGCCGCGCAGCAGTTGTTGCCCGGGCGGCTCGTCCAGATCGTCCATGACGTCTCGGAGGCAGGCGTCGGCCTGAGCGAGGTGAGCTATCAGCATCCAATGATGGCTCCGTTCCGAAAGTGGCGGCAAACCCAGAATGTCGATTTCGAGAAGGCCCCACCCGCGGCATGGCGCTACTGGGAGGTCAAACCTTCGCTGGGCGAATCGAGCATCCTTGTGACCTATTCGGACAAGGAAAACAGACCTGCCCTGATTGAGCGGGTATTCGACCCCAAGGAAAAAGTTCGCGGCCGGGTACTGCTGTTCACGACGGCTTTCGATAGGTCGCGCCTCGACACGGCGCTGGGCAAGATCAAGCCCGGTGAGGAATGGAACAACTTTGCAAAGACGTCCTACTACGTGGTGCTCGTCAACACTGCCGAGGGCTACCTCGCGGGTGATGCGGAGGAAGCAACCCTGAACTACTCCTCGGGTCAGCCGGTGATGATTGCCTTACCGGTCCAGCCACGCTTCTCGACCTACAACCTGGAGGGCCCCGGGGTCAGCGCCGCTGAATCGGTCGTCTCGCGCACGAGTAACGAGAGTGAATTGTTACTCCCGCAAGCGACCACGCCGGGGAACTTCCTGCTGTTCGGCGCGGACCACACACGCGTGGCCAGCTTCAGCATCAACCAGCCCGCCGAGGAGTCTGACCTGACACGTGTGCCGGCTGAGCAAATTGAAAGCCTTTTGGGAGCCGGCGCCCTGCTGCCGGTCGGGCAAAGCGTAAACCTGCACGATGCCCTTCAAGGACGCTGGAGTCAGCCCGTGGAGTTGTTTCCGTGGCTGATGATTTTTGTGCTGCTGGCCCTTGCCCTTGAGAACTTACTTGCCAACAAGTTCTACCGGCGTGAAGGCGTCGAGCCGGAAAGCAGCTCTACGTCCACGCGTTCCTCGGAAGAATCTAGTGAAGCGGTGGTGAATAGCTGACATGGCCACGCCGAGCGATTCCCTGATCGTTACCAGCGACCCAGCATGGCCCTGGTCTATCCCGGGCGTGGGCCCTTGGTCTCTGGCGGTGGTTGCGGCAATCCTGATCGTCCTAACGGTCTGGACGTATCGCGGCGTCCGGGGAGCGAGTCCGCGGCGAATCATTTCTCTGATCGGGCTGCGTCTGGCCGCCCTGTTGGTGGCTTGTCTGGTGGTGCTTCGGCCGTCGTTGGCCATCCAGGAGGATTTGCGCGTGCCATCCGTGCTCCTGATTGCTGCGGACGCATCGGAGAGCATGACCATTCAAGATCAGTACGATAATCAATCGCGCTGGGACCACCTCCGGCGCGTGTTGCGCGAATGCGAACCGGTGCTGCAACAGCTTCGCGACGAACACAATATCACCGTCGCCACCTATCGATTCGCCGGGGAGGTGGCCGACTTCGACCCGGATGGCAAGGCCGACGGCAAGCGCACCGATTTTGGCGAGATGCTGCACGCCCTCTATGAGAGGCACAGCGCTGAACGCAGCCTGCGCGGCCTCTTCGTCCTGAGCGATGGCGCCGACAACGGCACGCGCTATCCAGCGCTCTCGCTGGCTGGCAAGTGGAGCAAACTGCCCTGTCCCATCCACACTTTCGCCTTCGGCAAGACTACCACCAGTGCGAACCAGCGCGACATCGCTTTGACCGGCATCACAGTCGAGCCATCTCCCGTGGCCATCAAGGGCAAGCTGACCGTGAAAGGCACGGTGGACGCTCCCGGCTTTGAAAATGCCCCGGTGCGCGTCCACCTGCTGATCGACGGCAAGGAAGAGACGGCACAGGATGAGAAACTGCCGAAGAGAATCGGCAACGAAATTCGGTTGGTCTGCAACGCTCCTGCCACGGCCGGGGAAGTTCGAGTCACACTCAAGATCGACCCGCTGCGGGGGGAAATAACGCCATTCAACAACGAGATCAGCACCTATGTAACCGTCACCAAGGAGGGCATCAGCGTCCTCTACGTCGAGGGAAAGGTTCGAGCCTTTGAGCCGAGTTCCATTCGGCGGGCGCTGAGCTATGACCCAAGCATCCGCCTCTTCGAAGCAGTCCGCCTGACCGATCAAGAGCCGGCAGGCGCCGAAGCTGACCTCTTCGAATTCGAAAAGCAGCATTACGACGTCATCATCCTGGGCGACATCACGGCCCGGCGCCTTTCCGGGCGCAATCCAGACGTGCTCAAGGCGATCTATCAGCAAGTGTTCGAAAAGGGGAGCGGCTTGCTGATGATCGGCGGCTACGAGAGCTTTGGCAACAGCGACTGGAAAGAGACAAAAATCGCCGACCTCCTTCCCGTGTACCTAAACGCGACCGGCCAGGAGGATCGCCCTGTGCAAATAGTCCCTACCCTGGAAGGGCTGCGTCACTACATCCTCCGTCTGGCAGACAAGGATGCGGAAAACGTCGAAATCTGGAAGAAACTTCCCAAGCTGGACGGCATGACGAAGCTTGGCGCTCCCAAGCCGGGTGCGCTCGTGCTCGCCAAGTCCGCTTCCGGCGAGCCGGTGCTCGTGGGGCAGATGCAATTTGGCAATGGTCGAACGCTTGCCTTCTCTGGCGACACGACCTGGCGCTGGCGGCGAACGCTGGAGAGCGACAAGGTGCATGCGCGTTTCTGGCAGCAGATGGTCTTCTGGCTGGCCAAGCGTGACGAAGCCGACGGCAACGTTGTCGTGACGCCGGACACGCGGAGGCTTCCGGTCGGGGGCAAGCTGGGGTTCAATGTCAAACTACGCGGCAAGAGCAACGTCGAGGTTCCCGAGAAAGATGCTCATTTCGAGGTTACGGTGCTGGGGCCCGACAAGGTGGAAACAAAAGTGCCGACCGCGCGCGAACACGGCGACGAGCGCGGCACCTTCTGGAAAACCGAAGTGCCGGGCGAATATATAGTCACTGCCCGCGGCTGGGGCACCGACGTGGACGGCAAGGCCCTTCTTGACCTACCTCCTGCCAAGGCCCGCTTCATGATCTACCAGGATGACGCCGAGCTGGCACGCCAGGCGGCGGACCACGAGTTTCTCGCGAAGCTTGCGAGCGCCGGCGGCGGCAAATTCCATCAGGGCGAAGAACTGAAACAGTTCCTCAAGGATTACGCGGGCCGGCCTTTGCCCCAGAACACACCCAAGGCCAAGCTCTGGCCTGACTGGCGGCGCAACCCCAGCTCATCATCACTCCAGGATCAGTTTTCAGCCCTCTCCCACTCGGGGATACTGGCTTGTTTCCTGCTGTTCGTATCGCTGCTCTGCCTCGAATGGTTCTTCCGGCGCCAATGGGGCCTCGTATGACGTCGGGAATCTCACAGAATACTTCTCGCCTGCGCCGTTCAGAGAATGTAGGATGGCTGTACTCTTGCCATAGACTTGATTTTCGTTGAAGCCGGTACGGACTTCTTCCCACTGAAGCCCCTCCTGAGGTAACAAGCCAATGCGCGCACCCCTTGGAGCTGACCGCAAGTTCCTCCTTGTCTTCCTGTCGGGGATTATCGGAGCTGGCCTCCTCTCAGCTACCTGCAGGGCCGCTCCGGAGACTTTCCGCGTCGGACTCGCATCTAAAATCATCACACCCCAGCACGCGATGTGGATGGCCGGCTATGCTGCACGCACCGGCCCCTCGGAGGGAAAGCTGCACGACCTTTACGTAAAGGTCCTCGCCATCGAGGATTCATCCGGCCAGAAACACGTACTCCTCACCAGCGATCTGCTTGGTTTGCCACGCGAGCTTTCGAGTGCCGTGGCAGAAGACGTGGAACGCCGCACGGGCTTGCCGCGCCAGCGGCTCATGCTTACCTCGTCGCACACTCACTGCGGGCCGGTGCTCCGTTCTTCTCTCAACGACATGTACAACTTGTCGCCCGAGCAGAATGCCCTGATCAACACCTACACCGACCAGCTGCGAGGCTGGATGGTCGAAACGATCGTGGCGGCCCTTCAGGACCTTAAGCCGGCGCAACTGGCTATCGGCACCGGCACGGCCGCCTTCGCAGGCAATCGGCGCCAGCCTGGCTCAACCGGCGTCACGATTGGCCAGAATCCGCGTGGGCCCGTCGATCACGACGTTCCTATCCTTCGTATCACTTCACCCAAAGGTGACCTCCGCGCGATTGTCTTCGGCTACGCCTGTCACAACACGACGTTGGACCTGAACCTTTGGTGCGGCGATTACGCGGGCTATGCACAGGAGTATCTCCAGAAGAAACATCCCGGCGCGCTCGCCCTCTTCTGGATCGGCTGCGGCGGCGACGCCAACCCCATGCCGCGCAGGACGGTGGCCATATGCCAGAAGCACGGCCAGGAACTGGCGGACGCCGTGGACAGGGTGCTCAACGAGCGCATGACGCCCGTGCAGGGCCACCTGGCGGCCGCTTACAGCTTGGTGGAACTACCCTTCGACAAACTGCCGACGAAAGAGATGCTCACGACGGATCTCGGCAGCAAGATCTTTGCCGCAAGGCACAGGGCGGCTCGGTTGCTTCAGGTCATAGCGAACGGCGGCAAATTAGACGACCATTATCGCTATTATCCGGTCCAGGTTTGGCGCTTGGGAGACCGGTTGCTCTGGGTCGCCCTCGGAGGCGAGGTCGTCGTCGATTACTCGCTTCGGCTCAAGGCCGAGATTGGCCGCAGCCGGCCAGTTTGGATCACCGCGTACGCCAACGATGTCATGGCCTACATTCCTTCGCTGCGCGTGCTGCGGGAAGGCGGGTACGAGGGCGACACCTCGATGGTCTACTACGGCATGCCGACCAAGTGGGCGCCACCGGTCGAAGAGACAATCATCGCCAAGGTACACGAGCTGGTAAAGGAAGTGGACAAGGACAGGTGACCGCGTGCGGTGCGATCATTCCTCCAGCGCGCTTTCGATCCAGCCGCCGCCCAGCATGCGGTCGCCGTCGTAGAAGACAACCGCCTGGCCGGGCGTCACGGCACTCTGCAGCTCGACAAAGTGGATGCTGGCTTCGCCATTTGCCAGCGCACGGATAGTGGCGGCCGCCGCCTTGTGTCGATAGCGGATCTTGGCAGTGCACTTCAATGGCGCATCGGGGGGCGCTTCCAGCAGCCAGTTGACGCGTGAAGCTATCAGGCCGGAGGCCAGCAATTCCTCGCGGTCTCCCACGACTACGGCGTTTTCGGCAGGAATGATCTGCAGCACGTAGCGCCGTTCGCCTGCGGCAAAACGCAGCCCTTTTCGTTGACCGATCGTGAAGTTTTCAATGCCCTCATGGTCAGCCAGGACACGGCCAACGGTATCGACGATTCGGCCGGCCGTGCTGTATTCCGGCCGGCGCCGGCGAATTAGGGCGGCGTGATCGCCATCCGGGACGAAGCAAATTTCCACGCTGTCCGGCTTCTCGGCAACTCCCAGGCCGGCCGCGCGGGCGAGCGCGCGGACCTCTTCTTTGCGATAGCCGCCAATGGGGAAAAGGAGATGGGGAAGAATCCCCCTGCGCAGGCCGAAGAGCACGTAGGATTGATCCTTCTCCGGATCGACGCCACGGTGCAGCTCCGCAACCCCCGCGCGTGCGACGATCTGAGCGTAATGTCCCGTGGCGATGTAATCCGCCTCGAGTTGCTTCCCGTAAGACCAGAGCTTGCCGAACTTGAGCCAGTTGTTGCAGACCACGCACGGGTTGGGGGTGCGCCCGGCCAAGTATTCGTCCGCAAAGTAATCGATGATGCGTTCGAAGTCTTCCTCGAAATCGAGTGCATAGAAAGGGATATTCAGGCGATCGGCCACGCGGCGTGCGTCCCCAGCATCCACTGCGCTGCAGCAGCCCTTTTTGTGGGCCGGCGTCGCCGCATTCTCTTGACCATGCGTGCCGGTGCGCATGAACAGGCCGATCACCTCGTACCCCGCCTGCTTGAGCAGGAACGCAGCGACCGAGCTATCCACTCCGCCGCTCATGGCTAGTACAACGCGCGCCGGCATTTCGGCAAATCCCTCTTCAGATTGATCTTCCAGATCAGTATACGCGAATGCCGGTGGGAATGGGGGAGGTTGAGCCGGAGGCAACCTCTATGGTTTGATGTGATCCCCTCTAAGGCGAGCGGCAGCGCTTGTTCTCCCCTCGCCCCGGTACTCCGCGGAGAGGGGTCGGGGGTGGGCTGATGAAAACCGCTGATCAGGCGGCCATTTTCGGCTAGTGCTCTTGTCTTGGGGTGTTGCGCCTTTTCCCCTCTCCCCTGTACTCGGGGGAGAGGGGCAGGGGTGTGGGGGTTAGCATCCCTCGCTAGAGCGTGCGGTTGTTGCAAGGACTATGTCCCCCTCTCCCCCGAGTACAGGGGAGAGGGGAGAGCGAGCGCAACGCTTTTCAGATGAAAGGACGGCGTGGTTTTCATCGGCCCACCGGCGACCCCTCTCCCACGAAGCGGGGGCGAGGGGAGATCATGACCTGCCGCTCGCCCAGGCAGTCGTTGCTAGGGAGCGCTCGCCGGGCCTTGCACCACGCGTCCGCGGCATGTCATCAGCGGCAGGACATAGGCGCGGAGGAACTCCGGGTGATGGCTGCCGTAGTGCCCGCCGCGATTGCCGGTCCATTCGACGCACGCATCCCAGGGATGTTGTCGCAGCTTTGTGTAAAGGCTGGCATCTTCCGGAGCCTGGATGATTGGCCGAAAGCCGACGCGACCGGCCGCGGCGCGCCAGCGTCCGTCCGCCGTGCCGACAATGCTCACGCCGAAACCCAGGTACCACCAGTCGCGCTTACTCGTGAAGACATCAATTTCCTCGCGGACGCATCGTAACGCTGGACGCAGGTCGTATTCCGCGGACACGGAAGGGGCCAGAAGAACGATCCGATCCACGCAACCGGTAGGTAGTCGCTCTGCGGCGCCGAGCACCACGGCCGACCCCGCGCTGTGCCCGAGGAAGTAAATCGGCGTATCCGGACAGGAAGAATGGAAGGCTGCAACCTTTGCAGCCAGGCAATCCGCGGCTTCGTGCATGCGCCCGCGTCCAACTTCGTCGGAAATGATCCGGCCAAACCCATGTGACCAATCGACGGTTTCGACGTGAAGTGGTAATCCCTCAGTTTGAATGCTTTGGCGCAGAGCATCCGAGGTGGCTTCAAAACCTCCAGCGCCGTCTGCAGAAAAAATCACTCCCTGCGGCGCGGGAAGCCTGAGCGGCGCGAGGACTTCGTGCCTTACACCCGCGCAACCGGAGAAAACGAGAAGAACCAGCAGGACCCAGCGAACTCGAAAGGGTGGAATCTTCAACACGGCTCCATCCACGAAATGCCTTGGGCGCCAAAGAAAGGGTTAAGCTCAGCACTTG
Source organism: Gemmataceae bacterium (assembly GCA_035296965.1). GTDB lineage: Bacteria > Planctomycetota > Planctomycetia > Gemmatales > Gemmataceae > DATGZX01. The sequence goes on along the minus strand of DATGZX010000057.1, from coordinate 109,099 downwards.
CATGCTACACCGGATTTGTCCGCGGATGACCCTGGAGCCACCTCCCGACAGGCAATTTTGCCTCCGGATCATCCGAATCTTCGATAGATGCAGCAAAGTCTTCGCCTCTCTCCTCGCCCCATTCCCGGTGCCAAGGTTGTGAAGTCAGCCGAGATTTGGCGGATACTCTGACTCCCCGGGTGGAGTTCTACGATCTGGGTCCCCGCATTTTATTGCCCCTGTTTACAGATCCCCTAAACTAACTTAGGATGAGTTCGAATCGCGCTAAGCAGGAGGTTCGCCATGTACCGACTTTTGTTCTGCCTGCCGCTATGTCTCCTCCTGGCTCCCCAGTCTGTGGAAGCTCCCCCGGCCAGTGAGCAACCACTTGCGCTCCCCGTGGCGGATGCCGAATCGATACCCGGTGGCGATGCGATCGACTTCTTGCAAAAATGCCTAGATCATTACAACCAGCAGTCTATTGCTGGTTACAGCCTGATCATGCATAAGCAAGAACGGATCGGCGGCAAGCTGCAACCGAGCGAGGAAATCGAGGTCTCTTTCCGCGCCAAACCTTACAGTGTTTTCATGCACTGGCTGCGCGGTGAGAGGTTAGCCGAGAACGTGCTCTACGTGGCTGGCATGAACGGCGGGAAGATGCTGGTTCACCCTGCCGGAATCGCCGGCAAACTCGTCAAGGTCGTGAGCCGTGATCCAGAGGGGGAGGACGCCCGGCAGTCCGGCCGTTATCCCGTCACCCAGCTCGGTCCGAATAAGACGCTTGAACGGACGCTGAAAGACTGGAAGGCCGGAAGGAATTCTGGGACGAGCAAGATTGAGTTCCTTGGCATGCGCAATCTGCGTGAGGCCGGCGATCGGCTCTGTTATGCCTTGCGGCGCACCTGCACGCCTTCAGGCACGGATGACCCCGCGGAGATCACCATCTACATCGATAAAGAAACATCCTTCCAGGTTGGTACCGTGCTGAAAGACGCGGATGGCAAACTGCTGGGCGAATACATCTATCGCGATGTTCATCTGAATCCTGTTTTCAAGCCCAACCAATTCGAAGCTTCTGCGGTAGCTCCTTGAGCTCTACTCAGCGCGGGGCGTTCCCGGCGCGGAGGCGCCCAATTCCCGCTGGCGTAATTCCTTTCGTTTGGTCTTTCCGGATGCAGTTTTGGGAAGTGCCGTCACGAACTCCAGCTTGCGCGGATATTTGTAGCCGGCCATGTGCTTTTTGGCGAATCCCTGGATGTCCGCTTTGAGGGCAGCGCTCGGCTCCTGGCCTGCGCGCAGAACGATGAATGTCTTGACGACCATGCCCCGCAGCGCATCAGGGCTTTCAACGGCCGCGACCTCTAACACTGCGGGATGACACGCCAGGCAGCTCTCGACTTCGAATGGTGAAATGCGATAGCCGCTGGCCTTGATCACGTCGTCGTTGCGGCCCTTGAACCAGAAGTAACCATCGTCATCCCGAGCGAGCACGTCTCCGGTGAAATACCAGTCGCCGCGGAAAACCTCGGCGGTGCGCTCGGGCTTGCGCCAGTATTCCTTCATCATGCCCGGATGAGAGTCGCGGCGGACGCACAAGACTCCGTCCTCTCCGGGCCCGACCGGCGCGAGGTTGCTGTCCAGCAAGTCGATGGCGGTGCCTGGGCCCGGCCTGCCGCAGCTACCGGGCTTCAGTGGAGCATCGATCATGTTGTAGCAGTAAACCATGCACTCGCTCATGCCGATACCGTCGAGGAGCGTGATTCCAAAACGCTTTTTGAGGGCCTCGAGCGTATCCGCCGGCAGCGGCTCGCCGGCACTGACCCCGTGGCGTAGGCTGGAGAGGTCGGGGTGCTTCGCGGCATCTGCCGCAGCCATGAGCATGCGATAGGTTGTGGGCGGTGCGGTGAAATTCGTGATGCGGTACTTCTCGATGAGGCCCATCCACTTTTCCGGATCGAAACGGCCGCCCTGGCAGTCGTAGAGGAGAACGGTCAAGCCACGCGAGAGGGCGAACAGAAATGTGGACGCGACCGGCAGCAACCAGCCCAGTTCGGAAGGGCATGCGACAACATCGCCGGGTCTGTAATCGTGCCAATAGCGGACCAGCGACTCATACGCAATCGGATAGCGGTGCAAATGAACGACGCCTTTGGGATCGCCTGTCGTGCCCGACGTGTAGGCTAGAAAGGCTATGTCATCGCTGTGCGTCGGAGCGGGCACATAATTCTCCTGCCCTTGCTCCAGCAACGAGCCAAAGTCGAGGCAGTCGCCCGAAGCGGTATAGCCTTCGCGATCCGCAAGGATAACGTGCTGCAGCGCGGGACATTCGGCGCGGACGCTCTCCACGGCAGGCAACAACTGGGCAGTCGTTACCACGGCCACCGCACCGGAATCGTTGAGGCGATAGCGAACCTCGGCTTCAAGAAACTGCGTGCTCGACGGGATGAACACGCCGCCCAGCTTGGCAACGGCAAGAGCCGCAAGGTAAAACTCGGGCCGGTTCGGCAGCCTGAGGAAGACACGGTCGCCGCGCTGAATCCCGAGCCGGCTCAGGGAACAGGCCAACCGGTTCGTCAACACATCGAGCTGGCCGTAAGTAAAAGTTTGTGATCGACCCGCGGCGTCTTCCCAAAGAAGGGCGTGGCTGTTTCCGTGGCCATGGAGGACCTGATCATGAGTGAGCCCCACACCAAGGTTGTACGAGGCGGGAATGAATCTCCAGGGATCCCAGGTCTGGCACAGATGGTCATAGTCCAGAGCCATGGTGTCTCCGCAGCAGCTTAATGCACGCCTGGCTTCTCGTGGGGGGCTCCGTATTCCCTTTGCAGGAGCTGCACAAGAGCCGACGCCGCCTCAGCTTGATTCAGGCGCCCGTGCTGCCACTGGCTAAGCAGCTGCTGCAATTCGGGAAGTCGGTCGGCTTTCGCCGCGGCAAACCAGTCGGCCAGAACCGCATGAGCCGCCTGCAGCAGACCAGCGCCGTCATCGTTGTGCAGGACTCGACGGCTCGGAATGCCGGCGATCGTTTCCCAGAGTTGCTCCAGGCCCTGGCTGGTGCGGGCGCTTACTCGAAGCACAGGTATGTGAGAGTCCTTCGACAGTGCCAGCATCGAACGGACCTGCGCCTCGACAAGTTCCGAACTGGGCAGGTCTGCCTTATGCACCACGACGACATCCGCCACCTCCGGAAGCCCTGCCTTCTCCCACTGAAGGTCGTCACCCATTTCCGGCTGTACGAGGAGCACGAGGACATCGGCCAGATCGCGAATGACCGTGTCCCCCTGGCCAGCCCCGACCGTTTCGATCAGGATGACGCCAAAGCCGAACCTATCCAGGAGACGGACCATCACATCAAGGTGGTCGGCGATTGCCCCATGTCCGGAAGGCGCTGCCAGGCTGCGGATGAATACCCCGTCATCGTCCGTCCTGTCGGGCATGCGGAAGCGGTCGCCGAGCAAAGCGCCGCCGGTCAAAGGGCTCTGGGGATCGCAGGCCAGTACGGCGACGGTCTGCCCATGCGCGCGAATCAGTTCGATCAGTTTGCCAACCAATGTGCTCTTGCCGACGCCACCGCTGCCGGTGATGGCAACCACGCGGCTGCCGGCTGAGGTCTGGGGGAGCGCAGCGGACATTTCCTCCAGACGCTCTCCGCGCGATGCGAGGGTCAGTAGACGGGCCAGTGCCAGCCGGTCGCCATGTTGCAATCGTTCGATCAGGGATTTAAGCATGGGTTGCTCCATGCCGCTCGCGCAAAAAGCCGACGATCTCATCGAGTGCGGTTCCCGGACCGAAGACGCGAGCGACCCCGATCTCCAGGAGCTTGGGAATGTCCGCTTCGGGAATGATGCCACCGACCAGGACGCCCACGTGTTCCAGCCCAGCGTCGCGCAAGAGCTGCAGCACGCGTGGGACGAGAGTTAGGTGGGCGCCGCTGAGAAGGCTCAGTCCCAGCCAATCCGCATCTTCGTCGGCGACCGTGCGCACGACCGCCTCGGGCGTTTGCCACAGGCCGGCGTAAATCACTTCCATGCCGGCGTCACGCAGAGCGCGGGCCACGATTTTGATGCCACGATCATGTCCGTCCAGGCCTACCTTGGCCAATACCACGCGGGTAGACGGCTTCCTCGCCATGCATCCGTCTCCAGAGAGTTGATTGGTTCAAGTCAATGTATTACTAAATGGCCGTGCGGGATTCGGCAGTAGGTCAGGTTTCCAACCTGACCGGACAGATTAGGAAATCTGTCCTACGCCGCTGCCGAATCAGGCATGGTGATATAGTCCTTCGCTGCGTGCTAAAGACGCCACGACTACCACTTGGCCGCGCCCTCGTAGCGGCCGAAGACATCGGCAAAGGTGTGCATGATTTCGCCAACCGTCGCGCGGGCGTGGGTGGCATCCAGCAACGCGGGGAGTACGTTGTGCGTCGTAGCCGCTGCTTGCTTCACCTTGTCGAGGGTGCGGCGCACGTCTTCGTTGCTGCGCTTGGCCTTGATGCGCCGCAGGCTTTCGACTTGCTCGCGTTCCACCGACTCGTGAATGACCAGTGTTTCCAGAGGTTTTTCCTCTGCTTGCTGGAAGGCAGTGACGCCGACGATCAGCTTGCGCTTGGCATCGATGTCCTGCTGATAGGCAAACGCGGCCTCGGCGATCTCGCGGCGGAAGAAGCCGGCTTCGATGGCATCGATCATGCCGCCGAGCTGATCGATGCACTCAAAGTAGGCTCGGGCCTGCTGTTGCATTTGCTTTGTCATGGCTTCGACGAAGTAGCTGCCGCCTACCGGATCGACCGTATTCGTGACGCCGGTTTCACAGGCCAGCACCTGCTGCGTCCGCAGGGCAAGCGTGGCAGCATGCTCCGAGGGTAGTGCCAACGTCTCGTCCATGCTGTTGGTGTGCAGCGATTGGCAGCCACCCAAAACCGCCGCCAACGCTTGATAGGCCACGCGAATCAGGTTCACCTCGGGTTGCTTGTCTTGCAGCGAGCAGCCGGCGGTCTGGGCGTGGAAACGCAACTTCCAGGAAGATTCCTGGCGAGCCCCGTATTTCTCGCGCAGGGTTTCCGCCCAGAGGATGCGGGCGGCACGATACTTGGCGAGTTCCTCGAAGATGTCATTATGGGCGTTGAAGAAGAAGCTCAAACGTGGGGCGAAGGCGTCGATATCCAGGCCGCGGGCGAGGCACATATCGATGTAGTGGAAGCCGTCCGCCAGCGTGAAAGCAAGCTCCTGCACGGCGGTCGAGCCGGCCTCGCGAATATGGTATCCACTGATGCTTACCGTGTTCCATTGCGGTACGTGATGTGTGCAAAACTCGATGACGTCGGCCACCAGCCGAACGGATGGCTCTGGCGGGAAGACGAACTCGTTCTGGGCATGGAACTCTTTCAAGATGTCGTTTTGCAAGGTGCCGCGCAGCCGCCGCCAGTCGATCCCATGGTCCTGGGCGTTGGCCAGGAAGAACGCAAGGATGACGATGGCCGGGGCATTGATCGTCATGGAGACCGACACGTCTCCCAGGTCGATTCCGTCGAAGAGCTGGCGCATGTCATCGACGGTGTCAACCGCGACGCCGAGCCGGCCGACCTCGCCCAGACAGCGCGGATCGTCGCTATCCAGGCCCATCAACGTCGGCAGATCGAATGCGGTGCTCAGTCCGGTTTGGCCCTTTTCGAGCAGGAATCGAAAACGCTCGTTGGTCTGGCGGGGCGTGCCGAAACCTGCAAACTGCCGCATCGTCCACAGCCGGCTGCGGTACATGGTCGCATGAACGCCACGCGCGAAGGGATATTGACCGGGAAAACCAAGGTCCAGGTCGGGGTCGAAGCCGTTCAGGCTCTCCGGCGTGTACAGCGGCTCAACCGGCACGCCGCTGACCGTGGTCGGCGGCGTGTCGCGCTTCGGTGCGGCAGCGATTTCCCGCTGCCAGCGATCAAAAGCGGAATGGTCGGTGACAACGGCCATCAACGTTTCCTTTCCTCAGCGAAGACTCGGGAGAGAAGTCGGCAGTCGCATGAGCATGGATGCCCCACTCCTGGATACCATTTTTCGCCGTGCTCGACCTGGGTGAAACGCGCTCCTTGCATGGATGCGCAGACCACGAAGCGAAGGGTCACGCATTCGGGAAGCTCATACCCTTTCCACGATCATTGCCACGGCGTTGCCGCCGCCCAGGCAGAGTGCAGCGAGACCGCGCCGCAAGCTGCGCTCTTCCAACGCGTGCAGCAGGGTGACAAGGACCCGAGCCCCCGAGGCACCAATCGGATGGCCCAGCGCGATCGCTCCACCATTCACGTTGACTCGGCCTTCATCCAGCTGAAGTTCTTTGCCGCAGGCGAGCATTTGTGCCGCAAAAGCCTCGTTCAACTCGAAAAGATCGATGTCCTGCTGACGCAGCCCGGCCCTGTCAAGCACCTGGCGAACGGCCGGTACCGGCGCCAGAAAGATGTCTTTCGGCGCGATGCCGCTGGTGGCGTAGGCAATGATCTTTGCCCGCGGCTTGGTGCCCAGTTGCTCGGCGGCTTGGCCGGACGCGACGACCAGCACGGCCGCGCCGTCACTGATCATTGAAGCATTGCCGGCTGTTACCGTACCCCCCTCGCGAAAGGACGGCTTCAGTTTCGACAGTGCCTCGGCGGTCGTTTCGGGCCGAATGCCTTCGTCACGCGCCACAACTTTCGCCTTGGCTCCCGCGCCGACGGTGACTGGTATGATTTCTGCCGCGAAGGAGCCACGTTCCCAGGCGGCGGCTGCGCGCTGCTGGCTTTGGGCCGAGAAGCGATCTTGATCGGCGCGCGTCACGCCGCACTTTTGGGCAATGTGCTCGGCCGCCTCGCCCATGTGCCAGTCTTCGAAAGCGCACCAAAGGCCGTCATGGATCATGGCGTCCACGGCCTTCTGGTCGCCGTATTTCCAGCCGGAGCGCGCGCCAAACAACAGATAGGGAGCTCGGCTCATGCTCTCCATGCCGCCGGCCACGACCAACTCCGCATCTCGCGCCCGGATAGCCTGGGCCGCCAACATCACGGCTTTCAGTCCTGATCCACAGACCTTGTTGACCGTGAACGCCGCGACAGTTTCTGGAAGGCCGGCCTTTAGCGCAGCCTGGCGAGCTGGGTTCTGCCCGACGCCCGCTTGCAGCACGTTGCCCATGATGACTTCGTCGACCCGGCCCAAGGGCGCGCCGGCACGCTCCAGGGCCGCCTTGACGGCGACAGCACCCAACTGGACTGCTGGAACCTCGGCAAGGGCGCCAAGGTATTTGCCTATCGGAGTTCGTGCTCCCGAGAGTAGAAAGGCATCGGGCATGCTTCGTTCCCTTGTTGGCGATTAAGACAGGCACTCTTATCATCAATTATAAGCCAGGCTCCTGTCGGAACAATGCGAGGTGCCTCGCTGCGCTGCACGATTTGGAGGGAAACTGGGGCTGGGTTGCCTAGCCCATCTCTCCTTCATCCCGATTTCGCAAAGGGGACGCCTAGAAAAGCATCGTTGGTGCGCGCGGATGAGGCATTTCCCTCTGGAAACGAGCGTCTTCATCGAATCTTCGTGTCGAGAAAACCTGCAATGTTGCTTGTCGCTGAGCACCTCACGAAAGACTATGGCAGTTACCGAGCCCTAGATAATCTCAATCTAACGGTAGCGCCCGGCGAGATTTTCGGCCTGCTCGGGCCCAACGGTTCGGGCAAAACCACCGCATTACGTTTGATGCTTGGCTTTCTCAGACCGACTGACGGTCACGTGTCCGTTTCCGGCTGCGATTCATGGCACCAGAGCGTGGCCGCGCGTCGCCAGGTTGCCTATCTCCCCGGCGAACTCCGTCTCTACGAGAACATGACCGGCCGGCAATTGGTTCGCTTCCTCGGACAATTGCGCGGTCAGCCGGTCAACGGTGATGTTCAGGAGATGGCTCGCAAATTGGATATCGATTTGGATCGCCCCATTGCCCACCTTTCCTCAGGAATGAAGCGCAAAGTCGCGCTCCTCCAGGTGCTCGTGCCCAAGGCGCCGCTGCTCATCCTCGACGAACCGACCAACACCCTCGATCCGAACATGCGCGACGAGCTTCTGGAGCAGTTGCAGCGGGCGAGCGGCCGGGGGCAAGCCGTGCTCTTTTCTTCCCATGTTTTGACCGAGGTGGAGCATGTCTGCCATCGGGTCGGCATCCTTCAGCGCGGCCGATTGGTCCATCTGCAGAATATAAGCGAGCTGCGCGAAGGCCGGCTCATTCATGTTCGCTTTGCCCGCGAGCACGAAGCCCAACTCCCCGCTCTGGCCGGCCTGGAGCTGCGCGAGCAGAGGCAGGACAGCCTCACGCTGGAATATACCGGCCCGCTGCCGCCTTTGCTCGACTGGCTCGCCCACCAAGCCGTCGCGGATTTGCGGATGCAACCGCTGGGCCTGTCCTCGATTTATCGCCGCTATCACGGAGCCGTGCCCTAATGATAAGCCTCGTTCGCAAACTCGTCCGCGACGTCCGCCAGCCGTTGATCGTCGTGGCATTGTTGCTCATTGGGTTCCAATGCCTCTGGGTGAAGATCACACAACGGATCACCGTGGAGCTGGTGCCCTTTTTCCGAGGTCTCGCGATTGCCCAAGGGATGGCCCCGCAGGAAATCGAGAAGGTGGTTTTCGGCGGGCCCGGCAAGATCATGCGCACCCTAATGGGGGGCGAGGAGATCACCCTCGATCGCTCCATGGACATCATGTCCATCGGCTACGTGCATCCGCTCATGCAGACGATTTTCTGCATCTGGGCCATCGGCCGCGCCTCCGGCGCCATCGCGGGCGAGATCGACCGGGGGACGATGGAGCTGCTCCTCGCCCAGCCCGTGCGCCGCTCGCGGTTGATCCTGGCGCACCTCTGCGTCGATTGCGTGACAATTCCCTTTTTGTGCTTGAGCCTGTGGGGTGGTACCTGGCTGGGTAACTGGCTGGTCGGCCCGACGCAAATTGAGGAGCAGAACCTGGCGAAGCTGCCATTTACCGTGCACATCGATCCGGCCTCGCTGCAAGTCGATCCCGCGGCCTTTGGCCCGGCGTTATGGAACGTCGCGGCGCTGCTCTTCGCGGTCAGCGGCTACAGCATGCTGCTCTCGGCGGCGGGACGGTTTCGCTGGAAGGTGCTCGGAATCACAGTATTTGGCACACTCATCATGTTCCTGGTGAACCTGGTCGGTCAATTATGGGATACCGTGGCTCTGCTCCGGCCGCTGACGGTTTTCTACTATTACCAGCCGCAGCAGATCATTTTGCATCATCAGTGGTCGGTGAATCTGGACGTCTGGACAGGAGGGCATGCTGTTTACTCGGTAAATGTGCTGGCGGTCTTGTTCGGCGTGGGCATCACCGGGTATGCGCTGGCGATGTGGACGTTTTGCAAGCGAGATTTGCCGGCGCCTTTGTGAAGCAGCTGCACCGCATAGGCTTTTCGTTGAAATGGGCACGGGGATGAGTGGCTTCTATGGAATCATGTTCGAACGCCTTGCGTGCGCGCTTGACTGTTGTTCGTAATTATGCGAACATGCTCCTGATGAGGTACGAATGCCCCAGATCCGAGTTGCCTTCTACCGGGAGAACGACGGCACGATACCCATCGTGGACTGGCTCGATAGTCTCCCAGAGAAAGCACAAGACAAATGCCGCCTGAAGCTTGAGCGGCTACGCGAATTGGGTCATGAACTTCGCCGCCCCGAGGCCGACTATTTACGCGATGGCGTTTACGAGCTACGCGTCCGGCTTGGAACGGTGCACTATCGCATGCTCTATTTCTTTTACGAAAACGTCGCCGCCGTAATCTCGCATGGCCTCGTAAAAGAACAACGGGTTCCTGCCAAAGAGATTGACCGGGCCGTAGCGGCGAATCAGCGGTTCGGCAAAGACCCGAAACGCCACTCGCACGAGGAGTAAGACAGTATGACCAAAAAACGCAAACCAACTAGCGACGCCGTGGAGATCATGCACCGCCGCTACTATGAAGGCCGCCCCGACAGGATTGCGGCCCTGGAGGAAGCGAGGGCCAATGATGAGGTCGCCAGAAAAATCTATGAACTGCGGACCAAAACTGGTCTCAGCCAAAGGCAACTTGCCAAACTTGTCGGAACCACGGCTTCGGTTATCTGTCTCCTCGAAAATGCCGACTACGAGGGTCACTCTTTGAGCATGCTCCGCCGAATCGCTGCGGCCCTTGACCGGAAAGTTGAGATCCGCTTTGTTTCCGTCCGCCACAAAGCCGCATCAACTGCAAGCCGCGGACCGAAGGTGTAATGACCCGATCGAATCCATGCCCCTTGTAGCAATTCAAACGACCAAGATTACTTCGCAAGCAACTGGCGCAGCACGTACTGCAAGATGCCGCCGTGCTTGTAGTAGAGAATCTCCTGAGGCGTATCGATCCGGCAGACTGCCTGGAATTCCTTCACATTGCCCTCGGGCCGGCGGGCACGCACGGTGATTTCTCGGCCGGAGGAGAAGCCGCTTTCAATCTTTTCGGGAAGAGCCAAGAGGAAATAGAGTTCCTCGCCGGTCAGTCCAAGCGATTTGGCGCTCTCGCCAGCCTTGAATTCCAGAGGCAGGATGCCCATCCCCACCAAATTACTGCGATGGATGCGCTCGTAGCTCTCGGCAATGACAGCGCGCACACCCAGCAAACGTGGCCCCTTTGCGGCCCAGTCGCGTGAGGAACCGGAGCCGTATTCCTTACCAGCGAGAATGATGAGCGGCACTCCTTCTGCCTCATATTTCACGGCAGCGTCGTAGATCGACATGGTTTCGCCGCTCGGCAGATGGCGTGTGATGCCGCCCTCCGTGCCGGGCGCCAACTGATTACGCAGGCGCACGTTCGCGAAGGTGCCGCGCACCATTACCTCGTGGTTGCCACGCCGCGAGCCATAGGAGTTGAAGTCCTTCTGCTCCACGCCATGGTCGATCAAGTATTTGGCGGCGGGGCTTTGAAACTTGATGGAACCCGCCGGCGAAATGTGGTCCGTGGTGATGCTGTCGCCCAGGAGCGCCAGGACACGCGCGCCGCGCAATTCCGCCACAGGCGGAGGCTCTGGGCCCATGCCGTCGAAATAGGGCGGGTGCTTCACATACGTCGAGCCAGACTCCCACTGGTAGAGGTCGCCCTGGGGGACCGCAAGGGAATTCCAGCGTTCGTCGCCCTTGAACACTTCTGCGTAGACTTTCTGGAACATCGAAGATTGAATACCGCGCGAAACAGCAGCGCGGATTTCTTGCTGGGTCGGCCAGACGTCACGCAAATACACCGGCTGGCCGTCCTTGCCCTGCCCAAGCGGCTCCTTGTTCAGGTCGATGTCCATGCGCCCCGCCAGCGCGTAGACGACCACCAGCGGAGGTGAGGCGAGATAATTGGTCCGGACTTCCGCGTGGATGCGCCCTTCGAAGTTGCGATTGCCGCTGAGCACAGCGGTTGCCACCAGGTCGCCCTCTTCGATCGCCTTGGACACCTGGGGCGGCAGAGGGCCGCTGTTGCCGATGCACGTTGTGCAGCCGTAGCCCACGAGGTTGAAGCGCAATTGCTCCAGGTAGCGCATTAATCCAGCCTCGGCCAGGTACTCCGTAACCACTTTCGAGCCCGGGGCCAAGCTGGTCTTCACCCACGGCTTGGTTTGCAAACCGCGCTCGACCGCTTTCTTGGCGACGAGGCCCGCGGCCATCATGACCGACGGATTCGACGTGTTCGTGCAGCTGGTGATGGCGGCGATGACGACCGAGCCATGATGCAGCTCGTGGGTAGCACCGTCAAACTTCACCTTGGGATGCGCCGCCGCGGTGACGGCTCCGCCTGTTTTGGATTTCGCGCGTGCAAGCATTCCTTGCAGCGCGTCGGCAAAGCTCTTCTTGCTTTCTCGCAAGGGGACTCGGTCTTGGGGACGAGTCGGCCCCGCCAGGCTGGCTTCCACCTTGCTCAGATCCAATGTGAGCGTGTCGGAGTAGCGTGCCTCATCCGAGGTCTCCGAATGGAACAGGCCCTGCTCTTTGCAATAGGCCTCGACCAGGCGAACCAGCGCTTCGGGGCGGCCGCTGAACTGGAGGTAACGCAAAGTTTCCTTGTCTACGGGGAAGATGCCGCAGGTCGCGCCGTATTCGGGAGCCATGTTGGCGATGGTGGCCCGATCCGCGAGAGCCAGCTCAGCCAATCCGGAGCCATAGAATTCGACGAACTTGCCGACGACGCCTTTGCGGCGCAGCATCTCCGTCACGGTGAGCACGAGGTCTGTCGCCGTCGCTCCCTCGGGCAAGCGGCCCGTCAGCTTGAAGCCGACCACCTGGGGAATGAGCATCGACACCGGTTGACCAAGCATTGCGGCCTCGGCCTCGATGCCGCCGACGCCCCAACCCAGTACGCCAAGACCGTTGATCATGGTGGTGTGCGAATCGGTGCCGACCACGGTGTCGGGATAAGCGAGCGGCTGGGGCTTGGCGGCATCGTCGGTGAAGACGACGCGGGCCAGGTATTCCAGGTTGACCTGGTGCACGATACCGGTGTCCGGCGGCACCACCTTGAAATTGCGAAATGCCTTCTGGCCCCAGCGCAGGAACAAGTAGCGTTCATGGTTGCGCGAGAATTCCAAGTCTGCGTTGGTGAGAAAAGCCGAGCCGCTCCCGAAGGCGTCGACCTGTACCGAGTGATCGATCACCAGCTCGACTGGTTGCAGCGGGTTGATGCGCCGCGCGTCGCCGCCCAGCTTGCGCATCGCCTCACGCATCGCAGCCAGATCCACCACCGCAGGGACTCCGGTGAAATCTTGCAGCAATACCCGGCTGGGGGTGAACGCAATCTCCCGGCTCGGCTGGGCACGGGCATCCCAGGTTGCCAGGGCTTCAATGTCTTCTTTGCGAACGGACCGGCCGTCTTCCGTGCGCAGCAGGTTCTCCAAAAGGATCTTGAGGCTGTACGGGAGGCGAGCGGCGTCCCTGAACACTTTTTCGACTGTGTCGAGACGGAAAATTGTGAAGTCGCGGTCGGCGACGCGCAGCGTTGCTTCACTCCCAAAGGAATTCGCCATGTTAAGTTTTCCTCGATCATTGCCTGACGCGAAACACAGAGCGCGGATTCAACGGATCTTCATAAAAGGCATGCAAAGATGCTCCGGAATTCAGTGGCGGTCGCAGCAAGCGCTTCAAAGTCTATTCTCGTTCCGCGGAGGGGTAGCGGCAATGGAGTGAGCGCTCGTTCTTGCGGAGGCTGAAAGATTTTACGGCAAGCCGACGGGCAGCGCTGACTTTCACACGCGGCAAGATAAGTTCGTTTAACCGCGACCCAGCGGGGAGCGCGAGCAGAAGGCAACCTGCGTCCAGTCTGCTCGCGCTCCCCGCTGGGTCGCGGTTAAACAGTGCAATCTCAGGTAGGAAAGAGAATTGCCGCGCGACGATGTCATGCGGATTTTCGGCGCGCAAAAAAAGGGCCGCCGGCAATCCCCTCGATGCCGAACGGCCCAAACGTCCTCACCTTCTCCCCAGTAGCTGAGGACACGCAAACTTAGGATATGCTGCAAAGAAAAGCAAACCGGCACAAGCAATCACTGCTTGGGCGGAGATTTCTGTTCTTTTTCAGTTTGTTCACGCATTTTCTGAAAGTATCCCTTGGCCATCTCCTGGGCAGCTTTGGGAATGCGTTGCTGCTCGATCGCCTCAGGAGCTTCCTGCGTGGCTTGTTTGATATCGCCGACGAGCTCGGCCCCGCTCTTCTTCTTGAAGCTCTGGCCGGGCGCATAGCCGTCGAAGATCTTCTTGCCCTTCGGATCGAACTCGGCCTTGTTCTTGGCCTCGAATGATTTGTACGGTGCCTTCTTGCCGAGCGGACGTTGCCCTTCGCCCTGCGCTGCGTTGTTGCTGTCCTGTTCCAGGTTTGAAGCCATGGGATCACCGAGCTTGTCACCCTGGCCCTCGCAGCAAGAATCCTTGGCATCTTGTAGACGTTTGAGTTGGTCGCGAAGGTCGTCGAGATCCTTGTCCTCCCCTTCCATGCTCTTCATCTTGTCGCCGGCCTTTGCCAGGTTATCCATCGCGCCGTTCATGTCTCCCTCTTTCAGGCACTTCTGGCATTGGCCGAGCTGCTTGGCGAGATCCTGAAGGTCGCCCAGTTTCTGGTTCTCCTTTTGGAGTTCTTTCATCTCGCGCTGCAGCGTCTCCGGATCAAGGTTGGCCTGTTTCAACTGCTGTTCCTTGTCCTTTTGCTTGGCGAGGTTGTCGAGCTTATCTTTGAGCTTCTCCAACTGCTTGGCGAGTTGTTTCTTTTCTTTTTCGGTCAGCTCGTTTTTCGCGATGCGCTTGCTGAAGCGCTCGATTTCTTCGCGTGCCTTATCGAGCTTGCCTTCCGCGAGCGCCTTCTTCAGCTCTTTCGCCGGGCCTTCGTCATCGCCCTTTTCCGACATGCGCTCGAGCTGGTGGAGGTGGCTCTGGAGACTGCGCATCTTGTCTGCCATTTCCTTTTCGTGGCTCTTCATCTCGTTTTCCAGAGATGTCATCTCCTTCACGCGCTCCTTGACCTCGTCCTTGGTGCTGTGCGGGCGATTGGCGATCTTCTCCAGCTCCGCCTCGAGCCGTTCCAGGTCTTCGGACTTCGTGGCGTGGATCGGTTCCAGTTTCTCCCGCGACTTCTTGGCAAGGTCCTTCATCTTCTGATCAATCGCCGGCGCATTGGCCAGTGGTTTGTTCGCTTCACTGAGATTCCCGGCCGTGGCTTGGCTTTGGGAGGGTTCGTAGAAAAGCGCGACGAAGGCGAGGAGTGCCGCACACACCGGCACGATCGCAGCCGTCCACGACATGCGAACTGGGAACCTCGAGCCGATATCAAGATCCGCGATGCGCTGATTGACGTCGGCGAGCAATGCCTGTCCCGCCGGTGAAGTGATTTGCTCGGCAGGCAGCGTAAGCGAAGTGGTAACGCGTTCCTTCAGGCCGAACTGCGAGTCCATTGACAAGGCAGCAGTCAATTTCGATGGAGCTTGCAGCACTAGCAACACCACCGCCAAGACGGAAGATGCCCCGACCAGTCCCCCGGCCACCACCCAGCGCAGCCAAACCGGCGGATGCTGGATCACGAATGGCTGCACCAAGAACCAACCCGCCGAGAGCAAGATCGCCCCGGCCCAGCACCAGATGACCGAGTTCAAAAGCATTTGAAGAAGCAAACGCCGATGGACCCGGGTCACTTGACGCTCAACGGGGGATAAGGTCTTCCTCGCCATCGTGCCATCTCCGTTGTTGGAGGCCAGAGAGGACCTAAAGGTCCCAGATTCGGTCATGTGAGAGACGCGCACTTCATCCGCGCTGACACAGCAGTAGTATAACCGGCACGGCTGTTCATCGCCAGCAAGGAAATGAAGGAAATCTATTCGTCTGCAACTTCGAGCGACGCGCAAATGGCGCGCAGGACAGGCTCGTTTTTCTCCAGTTCAAGGTCATTCAGCTGGCAAAGGAGGAGGACCGTGCCGCGGGCGCTGTAAAAGCAGCGGGTCCAGCAAGTATTGGTAAGATCGAAGCTAAAAAAGCTGATATAGTGACCGACGGCTGGTTGCCCTGCAATGGGACCAACCCAATCGTCGGCCTCCAGATCGGGATATTCTTCGCGAAGCGCCTCAAGAGTCGTCTCTACCAATTTGTCCGTGCTGGGCATGTCCTCACGCAGGCATATCATCAGAAAGGCGGTATCTGGGCTCTGGACCGTCACCGTCCAACCCGCTTCGTTATCTTCCCGTTCGAGGCGCCAGTTTTCGGGGTACTGGAAACGTATCCCTGCGTCTTCGAAAACGCCAACCATGACACACCACCTTGCTCCTTTCGCGCGGCTAAGGATATTCTATGCAACCATCTCGGCCGTAAGCTCCAATAGGACCTAATAGGACTCATGCACATTCAGGGCTTGAAAAATAAGGAACCCATCCTCGTTTGCTACCCAATTCTCTTTGACCTATTGTTGATTGATCCCGTGGATCACGCCGGGCCCTCCGAGTGCTTGAAATCCAGGTAGGCATTTAAGGGCCAAGGAAAAAAGTACTGCTCGGCCTCAAAGGGTAACCTGCGCGCTCAGCGCCTGTCCAACCGCGTTTCTGGCATCGGCCGCATTGCTTTCACCTGTCGAGAGACCTCCAGCATGCAAGCAACACTTCAAGAACCTGAACTCCGGGCCCCTGCCAAAACCAACGACGACGTGGAAGTTTCCGTCGTAATGCCATGCCTGAACGAGGCGCGCACGGTGGGCCGCTGCATCGACAAGGCCAGGCGCGCGCTGCAAGAAATGGATACGCGCGGCGAGGTTGTGATAGCCGACAACGGCAGTTCGGATGGCTCACGCGAAATCGCTCGCGAGCACGGTGCGGAGGTGGTCTACGTTGCGCGTCGCGGCTATGGCAGCGCGCTTCAGGCAGGCATCGCCGCAGCGCGTGGCCGGTTTGTAATCATGGGCGACGCGGACGATTCCTACGATTTCAGCCGCTTGCAGCCGTTTGTCGAGCGCTTGCGCAATGGCGATGACCTGGTCATGGGCAACCGCTTTCAGGGAGGCATTCGTCCTGGGGCCATGCCCTGGCTGCACCGCTACGTCGGCAACCCTGTGCTGACGGGCATCCTCAACCTGTTCTTCCACAGCCCCATCCGCGACGCCCATTGCGGGCTCCGCGGCTTCCGCAAGGACGCCTACAATCGGCTCGGCCTGAAGACTGCGGGCATGGAGTTTGCGAGCGAAATGGTCGTGAAGGCCTGCCTGAACCGCCAGAAAATCAGCGAAGTCCCCACCGTGCTGCACCCGGACGGCCGCGACCGGCCGCCGCACCTGCGCAGCTTTCGCGACGGTTGGCGGCACTTGCGTTTCCTGCTCCTTCTCTGCCCGCTTTGGCTCTACCTGATTCCCGCCGGTGCATTTCTTGGCCTGGGCATCGCCCTGATGTTCGCATTGACCCCGGGACCGATTGCCGTCGGCCGGGTCGTCTTCGACGTGCACACCATGCTCCTTGGTTCTCTCTGCGTGCTTATGGGCTACCAAACGCTCTGGTTCTGGGCCTTCGCGCGCTTCTATGGTTGGCGGCACGGCCTTCTGCCCGCGCGCACGCTTCTTGCCAAGGCGTTCGATTACTGCAATGTCGAACGCGGGCTCGTTTTGGGAGCGATACTCGTAGCTACTGGACTGGCACTGAACCTCTGGTTGGTTTGGCAGTGGTATGCACGAGGCTTCGGACCGCTCGACATCGGCTCCACGATGCGCTTTGCTCTCTGGGGCCTGACGACCATGATGGCGGGCGCCCAGACGATTTGCGGCAGCTTCTTCCTCGGCGTGCTGAGCATGGCTGGCCAGGATAAATGGGAAAGCGCCGCCGCCCGGTGAAGTCCGAGGATGGGGTTGATGGCTGCACCTTCCTGGAAGCAATTCCCGAACGCATTCAGCATCCTTGTGATCGTGCTTCTCTGCACGAATTATTTTGCTCCATTCGGCGACCTTGATTTCACCTGGCAGATCCGCACGGGCCGGCAAATCGTCGAGACAAGGCAATTGCGGACCGTCGAAGCGTTCACCTATACGATCTCCGGCCGGCAGATTCCTGATTTCGAATGGCTCTATGAAGTAATTCTCTGGGCCATTTGGCAAACGCTCGGTTTCGGGGGATTGAAGCTTCTCAAGACCATTCTGATTTCCGCGCCGTTGCTTCTCGTGTCCTTGCGACTCAAGAAGGAAGGAGTCGGCTGGCCAGGCATTGCCGTCTCCCTACTGACGGCATTCTTTGTGCTGCTGCCCATGTGGAACTTGCGGCCACTCTACTGCACGACGATCGGGCTGCTACTTGTCTCCGGTTGGCTCCACGATCACTGCACAGGCCGGCGCAGCCTGACCTGGTTGCTGCCGGTGGTCATGCTCCTTTGGGCCAACCTCCATCCTGGGGTGATTGTGGGCCAGGGGCTCCTGGCCGGTGCCATTGCCTGGGAGTGGTTGAATCGCTACTGGAAGATTAATACGCCGCTCGGCCGGGAAGCTTGCTGGCGTCTCACACTGGTCGGCGGTCTAGGGCTCGCTGCGACGTTTGCCAGTCCGAGTCCCCTCGACCGTCTGGTCCTCCCCTTTCGTCCGGAAGTGGGCCATTCGATTCAACGAATCTTCGTGGAGATGCAACCGCTTTACACATTCATAGCCCGGCCGCCATACACTGTTACGCTGGCGTACATCCTGGCAGGTCTCGTTGCCCTGAGCGTTTGCGTGCGTTTCCGCCAATACCGCATGTGGGAGCTGGCCCTGCTTGTCGGCCTCACCGGGCTTGCCAATCTTGCCATCCGCAGCCTGCAAGATTGGCTGCTGGTTATGCTTGCCCTGGGTGTGCCGCATCTGGCCGTGCTGATCAATCGCCTCCGCGAAACGCGAAAACAATGGAAACAGTTACCCGCTTCGATAGCAACGGGCTTGGCCAGAACCGTCCTCAAGGTCGACGTGTCTCGACGACGCATGCTGAACAGCAGGCTGTTCCGTTTTCAGCCGTTGTGGCCTGGCCTGACGCTGGTTGTCCTGATGGCGATATCATTCATCCCGGCCCTTGCCTGGCACATGCCCATTCAGAATGCCAACGAGTGGCCCGTGGCAGCCGTGGATTGGCTCGAATCCCAGGAGCTGCACGGCCGATTCTTTGGCATGCCCGACTACGGCTCCTACGTAACCTGGCGTTTAGGCGACCGCGCGCAATGTTACGTCGACACGCGTGGTTTCTTCTTTCCACCGGAGCTGTTGGAAGATAGCTTCTACGTGCCGCAGATGGGCGACGATTGGCGTCGCCGCCTGGACCGGGTCATGGCACGCGGCACGGATTACCTGATGTTGGAAACAACCGGACCGCGCGGCGAGTTATGGCAGGCGGTTCGACCTCACATCGAGCAGCCTCTCTACTGCGACAAGCAAACGGCCGTGGTCTCGACGCCTCAGCTGAAGCAAGCCCTGCAAGAGATGGATCGGGCCGTCCCGGATCATTTCACAGCCGCCAAGTGAGCAAATATCTCCGCCCCTTGCTCGAACCTGCCAACACCGATTATTGTCAGCGATATGAGTCGGCGTCTGCACGTGCTTCGTATGCGCCTTCTTGCCGACACTGGGGCGTCGAAGAGTCGGACGCGGCCGGGTCTTGCGTTGTATCGAGGGTCAAGATGAAGACTGCCTTTCTCAGCGGAGACAAAGTTTATCTTCGTCCTTTGGAGTGCGAGGATGCCCCGCTCTTGGTTTGCTGGATGAACGACCCGGAAGTGACGCGCACGCTCAATATTTACCGTCCGGTGAACCTGCGCTTCGAAGAGGAGTTCATCGACAAGATGCTGCAGAGCGAACACGATCTCGCTCTCGGCATCGTCGTTCGAGATACGGATCACTTGATCGGAGCGACGGGACTGCATCGCATGGACTTCAAGAACCGGCATGCTTCCTTCGGCATCTCGATTGGCGCAAAGGCGGAGTGGGGCAAGGGCTACGGCAGCGAGGCGACCCGGTTGCTGCTCGGCTACGCTTTCGACACGCTCAACTTGAACCGAGTGTGGCTTTATGTCTTCGAACACAACGAGCGTGGTCTCCGTACATATCAGAAAGTGGGATTCAAGAAGGAAGACTATTGCGCCAGGACCGCTACCAAGCAGGCCGCTATTACGACACGATTCTCATGGGCATCTTGCGCGAGGAGTGGCGGCTGAGCAATCGATGAGTGAATCAATAACCCCAAGTTGCGCCGCACTGTCATGAATTCGGGGGGCCTGGTTTGCGTTTCTCAAAGTCGGCTGGAACTGCTGGACCTCCCTCTCCAAGTCGGTAATAATGGTCCTATTCAGGACACGGAACAGAGTGCACGGTGCCTCGTGGAGCATGGGAAGCAAGGTAATCGTGTGACTTTCTTCGTTTGCAATCTCTTTCCAATGAATGCTCTGAACCCAGCGCTTGAGCACGCCGCGTCGGCGCAAGGGGGCCGACCGTGACCGAGTTGCCGGAGAAGGGAGACGGAACGGTTGACATTTTACTCTCCGCGCAAGCCGTCAACCTGCGCGATAAATTCAGCCATGCCTGGCAGGAAGCGCGCGGCAGCGGTCCGGAGCCGGACATCGACGCCTACCTGGTCGACTTTGTCGAACCCGAGCGCTCCAAGCTGGCGGGCGTCCTGGAAGACATCGCTCACCGCTTCCGCCATCCTCAGTTCCCAGAGAACACAGAGGTGTTGCAGAGCGGGGGACCCGAGCCCACCCCCAACCACTGCGGCAAGCCTGTCGACAGGGCCACTACCACGCTCGCGTGTGCAGACGGCGTCCATTCTTCGGGCGAGACTGAAAATACCGATTTCGTGCTGACCGGCGTTGCTCTGGAGACGCTCAAGAGCGACCTCGCCACCGTGGCCGGCTACGACGTCCTGGAGATTCTGGGCCGCGGTGCGATGGGCGTTGTCTACAAGGCACGCCAGCGCAGCTTGAAGCGTGTGGTAGCTCTCAAAATGATCCTGGCAGGAGGGCATGCGAGCGAAGCAGAGCTAGCGCGTTTCCGTAATGAAGCGGAGGCGGTGGCCCATTTGCAGCATCCACATATCGTCCAAGTCTATGAAGTAGGCGAGATCGACGGCTGCCCCTACCTGGCGCTGGAGTACGTCGATGGCGGCAGTCTGCAAAAGCGCACCAGCGGCCTGCCGCAACCGGCTTTACCGGCAGCTCAGCTCGTTCAGGTCCTGGCGCAGACCATGGACTTTGCTCACCGGCGCGGCATTGCCCATCGGGATCTGAAACCCGCCAACGTGCTCCTCAGCGCGCCCATGCTCGCGGGGCAGAGCGGCTCTACCAACAGCGCATCGCCGTGGAGCGACCAGCTCTATGGCATGCCTAAAATCGCCGATTTCGGCCTCGCCAAACGCCTCGAGAATGATGCCGGCCAGACGCGCACGGGCACGATTCTGGGAACGCCCAGCTACATGGCCCCGGAGCAAGCCGAAGGCAAATCGCGAGACGTGGGCACTGCGGCGGACCAATATGCGCTCGGTGCCATTCTTTACGAGTTGCTGACGGGCAGACCGCCCTTCCAGGGAGCCACTGTTTGGGAAACGCTCAACCAGGTGCGCTCGGAAGAACCGGTGCCGCCGTCGCGCTTGCAGCCGCGCGTGCCGCGTGACCTGGAAACGATCTGTCTGAAGGCATTGGAAAAAGAGCCCAGCAAGCGCTACGCGGATACCGGCGCGCTGGCAGACGATTTGCGCAGGTTTGTTGCCGGGGAGCCGATCCACGCCCGCTCGATCTCGCGTCACGAACGATTCTGGCGCTGGTGCCGGCGCGACCCGCTCGTGGCGGGCTTGATGGCCCTGGTCTGCATTTTGGTCCTGTACGGGACTGGCTACACGTGGCTCTCTTATTACCAGATCCGCCTGGAGAAGGCTGCCACCGAAGAACAGCGCCAGATCGCACTCAAGAACCAACGCCAGGCGGAAGAGCACGCCGAGCAGGCGAGGCAGTCGCAGGACCGCGCCGACAAGCAGCGCAGTCTGGCCCTCAAGACCCTGGGCACACTGATCGCCCAAGTCCAGCGCGAATTGAACGGTGCCGACGACGTGTTGGAGGTGCGCCGCAAACTCGTGGAAGAGGCTCTGCGCGGTTTGAACGAGGTGGCCAAGAGCACCGAACCTGCCGGCCTTCTCGACAAGAACATGGCGGAGGCGTATTTCCAGTTGGGTGGAGTCTTCGCGGAGCTCGACC
Source organism: Gemmataceae bacterium (assembly GCA_035296965.1). Lineage (GTDB taxonomy): Bacteria > Planctomycetota > Planctomycetia > Gemmatales > Gemmataceae > DATGZX01. The sequence continues at coordinate 87,419 of DATGZX010000057.1, read as the reverse complement.
AGACCGAGGAGGCCTACCGTCAGTATCGACGTGGCTACGACGCCCTTGCGGAGCTGGCCGAAAGGGACCCCACCAACGACAGAGCCAAGGGCGACCTCGCGGCGGCACTTACCAAGATCGGAGACATGCGCCGTCGCTTTCAGGGCGAAGAGGCGGCTAGGTCAGACTATCTAAAAGCGCTCAATTTGCGTAAGGAGCTGGTGGAACATCCACGTGACTACGGATACGCGCCCGAAGAGGCCCAGCGGGAGTTGGCCAACGCCTACGCCCAACTTGCCACAACCAGCCCGGACCCGGCCGATGCCTGGCAGAACCACCACCAAGCCCTGGAAATCCGCAGAGAACTGCTAGCCGGCCAACCCGGTGATGAAGGCCTGGAAGAGGAGCTGGCGAAATCCTACCTGGGCCTCGGCGATAAGAGCTATCACCTGGGGAAGCCTCAAGAGGCCCAGGCCTATTACCAAGGGGGGCTGGACCTCTACGAGAAACTTGTCGCCAAGCATTCCCGCAGCCCTCATCTCCGTCAGCTGCTTGGCCTTGCCTGGGAAGGACAGGGCATCACCAGCCTGTTCTCGGGAGATGCCCTCCGCGCCCGCAAGCAATTGACGAACGCCGTGCAGAACTACGAGCAGACGGTCAGGCTGGCTCCGCGTAACGTATCCTACCGAGAGGATCTGGCCCGCGGCGCTTACGCGCTCGCCAGCGCTGCTCTGCGCCTCGGTGATGCGAAGATTGCAGACCAGCACTACGCACAGGCGCTCAAGATCCGCGAAGCGCGCATGCACACGAATCCTAACGACGTGTCCCTGCAGAAGAGCTACATGGTCACACTGGCACGCTGCGGCCATGTGGATCGCGCCGTCCAGGAAGCCGAAAAGATCCGCAAATCGCTGTCCAAGGATAACGGTGCCCTGTACGGAATCGCCTGCTGCTATGCACTCTGCGTCTCTGCGACCGGCCGCGGCAAAGACGCTCAGGCTCTATCCGCGGACGAGCGCGGCCGCCGGCAACGATACGCGCAGCAGGCAATTGCGGCACTGCAACAAGCTGTTGAGCATGGATTCAAAGACCTGATCGGCCTGGAAACAGATCCGGACCTCGATTCCATCCGCGTGGAAGCCGGATACAAAAGCGTCGTGGAACGCCTCAAGAATGCTGTAGCGGCGCTCAAGAATTGAGCTCGACTTCCTGCCGGAATTCAACCACAGCATAACCGCAACGGACGTTATTCCCACCTCCGCAATCTATCCCGTCTCCTTCTTCTAAAGTCTCTTAGCGAAATGCACTACTGACATCGCAAACGGCTCCCACGCCATGCGATAATGCCACCCCTGCACTTGCAGCGTTGTCCCGCAATCCTGGAGCAGGTCCATGCAAACGAAAAGCACCCTTAGCCCGTACATGGCCAAGAAAGGCAGGTTCTGGGTGGACGATCTGGTGGTCGAAGAACTGCCAACTATCGTCGGGGCCATCGCAACTCTTGTCTACATCTGTCTGGTTCGACATGCCGACAGCAAGGGGCGGTGCTTTCCTTCCTATCGGTTGATTGCCAAGGAATTGCACCTCGCCCGAAGTTCCGTGGTTCGGCATGTCGCCAAGCTGAAGGATGCGGGCGTCATTGGAGTGGCCCGGCGACGCAGTAAGGCGGGCGATCGCACCAGCAACGCCTATTACCTCAATCCTTTCCGCGAATGGCTGCAAGATATTTGGGACCAGGAAGAACTCTGGCCCGATATGGATGCTTACGAGGAGGACGAGGAACTCGACCCCGAGGACTAGAGTTCAATCATACCAGCCCTGCGACGTCCGTCATTCTGGCTTCTCTCGTCCCGAATTCCAATCGTGCGAGTGGCATCTTCGACACTCCGCTTCGCAATCCGTGCGCGCTGGACGGCAATTCGAGCTTGCAAAGCAAGCGCTGCCCCAAAGGAGATACCGGCACGAGGCAACTACAAACTCGGCAAGGCAGACGTGACATGGCACTTGAGTGGTGGGCGCGGCAGACGAGGTCGGATGCCAAAGAAACCGAGGTAGCACGTGATCGAGTCCAAGGTAGCTCGCCATCTAGTCAAGGTTGCTCGGCAGCGAGTCAAGGTCGTATGTCGCTGCGACCCGATGAATAGTCTCTGGAGGTCAAGGTCATGTGCCACAAAAACCATGGTGGTGTCCCCGAGGAGAGGGGTGGTGTCTCGGAGAGTCTGGAAGGAATACCCACATAAGGAATTCCCAATTAGGGAATTCACATTAAGGAATACCCAAGGAGGGAAGGCGGCCGCTTTGGCAAAAAAATTAAGGGATCAAAGCAAAGAAATGCATTGCAATCCATGAACGACTTGCAACGTAATTGCACCAGTTTTGGAACGCACACGGAGGCTGACATGATTTGTAAGCATTGCCACGAACGCCGGGCCAACCGCCCGCGCGGCCTGTGCTGGAGCTGTTACAACACCCCGGGAGTACGCGAGCAATATGCCTGCCTGTCTTTGCTCGGCCGCCCCCAGGTTGAGGATTTCGCCGGTCAGGAAGACCTGCCGTCCCAGCCGACGAATGCGCGGCCGGGATCGCCGGAGAAAGTGGCGGTACTGCAAGAGCGGGCCCGGCTCAAGCAGCGGCTCTGGCACCCGCTCGACGCGCCTTACGACGGCCGGCCAAACCTGCGCGTTCTGGCCGCTCTCCAAAACCTCTGGTCGAACGACGGCCGGCGACGGCGGAAAAAGCCCGCCACAGCAGTGACCAAGCCCGATGGGGGAAACGGGTGAGGACCGTACCTTATGCTTCCTTTGGCGATCCTGGTGCCGCAGGAGGACGTGATCGAGCGCGAAGCGTTCATGGAAGCCCGCACCCTGTGGCCAGGCCAGAAGGAGATGGTGCTGCGCCTGTTGTAACCTTGTCCGAAGCTTCCATTTCGTCGATTAGCTTGCGGCGTACACTCAAGGAAGGGACAGGTCTTTCAGCCCAACTGGGCACTTCGTCGTACGTCAGCCCATCCAGGCTGCGGCCGGTCTTGCCTTTGCGGACCCCTCCCCATTGTTTGAAGAAGAAGGGGACACTCGCGCTTCGGCAATGATCACGAATGTTCAGCACCCACTCCTTCGCCATTGGCCTCGCCCCTGGGCCGCTTTCGCCGCCGACAATGACCCACTGGATGCCCTGCAGATGGATGAATCCCAGGTCTTCGAGCAGCGGTTCGACGGAGAGGAAACGTATGGTAGCGGGTGCCGAGCGGAGATGCTCGAGGCGCGGCAAGCCGTGCTCGCGGTTCTCGACACTGACACCCCACCAGATGTGCGGCAGCTTGGCAGCGGAACGCAGCGTCGTGCGCAGGAGGTCGCGTAGTCGGTCGGAGCGCTTGGTCAGGACCTGGTAACAGTGCCAGTTCGCGATCTCCATGACGCGCACGACACGCAAGATGTACTCGTCGGGCACGTCGCGATGGAAGAGATCGCTCATGCTGTTCACGAAAACCATTTTGGCCTTGGGCCAGCGCAGTGGGTCGGCCAATTTGTGCGGCACGAGGCGCAGGTCGAACCCATGCTCGTAGGGATGACCCGCCACGCCGCGGAATCGCTCCGCAAACGTCTCCGCGTAGCAGTGCGCGCACCCAGGGCTGATCTTCGTGCAGCCGCGCACTGGGTTCCAGGTCGCGTCGGTCCACTCGATCCGCGAATGGTCGCTCATGAGGACAGCTCCTTGGCGGGCCGAATAACGGCCCCACACCAGTATAGCTGCCTGATTTGTCAAGAGGCTAAAACTTGACAAATGAAGACTTTAACGATCCTATTAGAATTACTAATCGTTTAACCGCGACCCAGCGGGGAGCGCGAGCAGACAGGATGCAGTGTCCCTTCTGTTCGCGCTCCCCGCTGGGTCGCGGTTAAACGATTGATACTGCGACGCAAGGTTGATAGGTGAGCGTTGCTCACTTATCGCCCGCATACTCCTCCGTGTACTCGCTCTGGAACCGGTAGCTGCTGCCTTCTCCCTGGTGTCCGGTTAGCTCCTTCTCGATCTTGAAGTGCGCACGCTGCAGACGGCCAGCCTGGATATCGAAGATCACTTCGCCTTCCGGCTGCATCTGCAGGAGCGGAACCCGATCCAGAGGGCTTTCGGGCAGCTTCTTGAACGCGGTACTGAGGGCGATGGTGGCGGTGGTTCCCGTAACGCTGGTGCACGTGTATTTCTGGATGGCATCATAGGCGTCGCCCGTTCCCTGGGGCGGCTCCAGCGTCATCTTGTACGCGCGCTCCCAGGTTTGATCGACTTTGGGCCCTTCGTCGGCGAGGACCACCGCAAACGGCAACTCGGCATCAAACCGGCTCGCGGGGCCGTGCTTCGATTCCTTCACCTCGACCACTCTGCCGTGGGCATCGACGCGCAGCACGGCCAAAGGTTGGCCGACGAAGCGGTCCAATTCTTTTTTCATCTGCGGGTCGGTCTTATCAGGGTTGCTGGAGTCGTAGAGCAACGTGCCGCCACTGGGCGTGGTGGTTTCGAGACGGAGCGCGAGCAACGACAATTGCACGGTGGCAATGCCGCCGGCATCCACGTCGAGCACTTGCCAGCGCTTGGTGAGATTCAAGCGCGTCTTGGTATCGTTTTTGTTCTCACGGGTAACATCCGAGGCAGAGGTAAGGTGCTCCACCCGGTAGGACAGGATCTGCCCCTGTTGCCAGCGGAACTGCCAGTTTGCCGTCTGTGCCGTCGCGCCGGATGCGAACAAGATAGCGGCAACGATGGCTGTCAAGGATCTGCGGATCATGGGCCCCTCCTTTGCTTTGTTTGGGCATGGTTCAAAAAGGGGTTAGGCATGGGGGGATAAAAAGTTGCCGATTCTGACCTTCAACGTGGATCCCGTTTGTGTTCCGCTGTGATTGCGATAACGCATTGAGAGCACTTATTTTGCGTCACCGACTTAGGGGCGAACTAATGGACACAGAACGGAATGCAAAAAGGGCTCAAAATGGCAACTTTTTATCCCCCCAGGTTAGGCACCTTTGCCGGCACGGCCCGCAGGGTGCTATGCACAAAGGTGCCTGACCCTTTTTTGAACCATGCATGAATGCGGCAGATATATAGCAAAGGGGAAGTTGCGAAGCCAGGTCACTTGCAGCACTACGGATGAGATGTACAGGCGCGATCTATATTGTTGTGCGTGGTTCGGTAGGCGGGGGAAGATAGATGGTCCTTAGGACAATGCCGTCTCGCCCATCAAGAATCGGTCGCACTCCCGCGCCGCCCCGCGGCCTTCGTTGATGGCCCAGACAACCAGGCTCTGTCCTCTCCGCATGTCCCCCGCAGCGAAGACACCAGGGAGGTTGGTGTTGAACTTGCCATGCTCCGCTTTCGCGTTGGAGCGGGCGTCTTTCTCGACGCCAATCTTGTCAAGCAATTGATTCTCGGGTCCCAGAAACCCCATGGCGAGCAGGACAAGCTGGGCCGGGAAAACACGTTCACTACCTGGAATCTCCTTGGGAACCAACCGGCCGTTCTCCCGCAGCCACTCGACGCGCTGCGTGCGTAGTTCCTTGACATGGCCGGACTCGTCGCCGACGAATTCGTTGGTAGTGATGCAATACTCGCGCGGGTCGTTGCCGAAACGGGCCTTGGCCTCCTCCTGACCGTAGTCGAGACGATAGACCTTGGGCCATTGCGGCCAGGGATTGTCCAGCGTACGGGCTTCAGGAGGCATCGGCAGGATTTCGAACTGCACGAGACTACGGCAGCCATGGCGCATGGCCGTACCAACACAGTCGGTGCCGGTGTCGCCGCCGCCAATGACAATCACATCCTTACCCTTTGCCGAGATCCAGCGTCCGTCCTGATGGCGGCTGTCGAGCAGGCTCTGGGTATTGGCGTGCAAAAACTCCATCGCAAAGTGGATGCCCTGAAGGTTGCGCCCCGCGATCGACAGGTCGCGTGCCTGGGTTGCTCCTCCGCAAAGGACCACAGCGTCGAACTCCTTCAGGAGTCTGTCGGCCGGATAGTCCTTGCCCACCTCGCAGTTGGTGACGAACGTGATGCCTTCCGCAGCCAGGAGATCGACGCGGCGCTGGACGACGCGCTTATCCAGCTTCATATTCGGAATGCCATACATCAACAAGCCGCCGACGCGGTCGGCTCGCTCAAAAACGGTCACGTCGTGGCCCACCCGATTGAGTTGAGCGGCACACGCCAGGCCCGAGGGCCCTGAACCCACGATGGCAGCGCGCTTGCCCGTGCGCATGGCGGGGGGATCGGGAATGATCCATCCTTCCTCGAAGCCCCTATCGACGATGGCGCACTCGATGGACTTGATCGTGACGGGAGGCTCGCTAATGCCCAGGACGCACGAACCTTCGCACGGAGCGGGGCAGACTCGGCCCGTGAACTCGGGAAAGTTATTGGTCTTGTGCAAGCACTCGAGCGCTTCGCGCCAGAGGCCACGGTAGACGAGATCGTTCCATTCGGGAATCAGGTTATTGATGGGACAGCCCGATGCCATGCCGTCGAGCAGCGTGCCCGTATGGCAGAAAGGCACGCCGCAATCCATGCAGCGCGCGCCCTGCTGCTGGAGAATCTCTTCGTCGCAATGTTCATGGAACTCGAGCCAATCGCGCACGCGCTCGGACGGAGGCCGAGCCAGCGGCAACTCACGCCGAAACTCCAGAAATCCTGTCGGCTTTCCCATGTCAGCCTTTGGTCGGTAACGTGCAATGCTCGACAATTCGTTTAACCGCGAGCCAGCGGCGAGCGCGTGAGCACAAGGCGGCGGTCTCCTGTCTGTTGACGCGCTCGCCGCTGGCTCGCGGTTAAACGATTTGACAGCGGCGAGCGCGTGAACACAAGGCGGCGGTCTCCTGTCTGTTGACGCGCTCGCCGCTGGCTCGCGGTTAAACGAAAAGTGTGCCGGCACGAGTGGGAATGCACTCTTACCTTCCTCCTGCCCGTGCCAGATCATGGGCGTTTTCCTCGAACGCCGCCATGATGGCCTCTTCGTCAGAGAGCCCCTGCGCCTTGAAACGCTTCTGAGTCTCGATGACGCGCCTGTAGTCGTTCGGGTATATCTTGAAAAATCGGGGCACCATTTCGTCCCAGAAGGCGAGGATTTTCCAGGCCCGGTCGCTGCGCGTGTATTGCGCGTGCTTGCGGACCAAGTTTTGCACGAGTTCGATCTCGTCCTCTTCCTCCAGGCGGAAGAGCTTTACCATCTCGGTGTTGCAGTGCCGCGGAAAATCGCCCGCCTCATCGAGCACATAGGCAATGCCGCCCGACATGCCTGCCGCAAAGTTGCGGCCGGTGGGGCCAAGCACCACCACTCTGCCGCCCGTCATGTACTCGCAGCCGTGGTCTCCCACCGACTCCACAACGGCGTGAATGCCGCTGTTGCGCACGCAGAAACGCTCGCCTGCCATGCCGCGGATGTAAGCCTCGCCTCGTGTCGCTCCGTAAAATGCCACGTTGCCGATGATCACGTTCTCTTCGGGCACAAAGGTGGAGCCTGCCGGCGGGTAGACGACGATCTTGCCGCCCGATAGGCCCTTGCCCAGGTGATCGTTGGAGTCGCCTTCGAGGATCAGCGTCATGCCGGGTGGGATGAAAGCGCCAAAGCTCTGACCGGCTGAGCCCTGGAAATGAAGCTTGATCGTGTCCTCCGGCAAACCCGCGGCTCCGTAGCGCCTGGTAATTTCGCTGCCGACCATCGTGCCCACGACTCGGTTGATGTTGCGGATAGGTAAGGTAGCTGAGACGGGAGTGCCGTCCGTCAGGGCCGGCTTGCACAAGGGCAAGAGCGTCATAGTGTCGAGCGCCTTATCCAAACCATGATCCTGGGGAATCTGGCAAAAGCGCCGGACGTGTGACGGCACGTTCGGTTGGTGGAAGATCTTCGAAAAATCGAGACCCTTCACCTTGTAATGATCGACGGCGCCGCTCATCTCCAGTTTTTCCGTGTGGCCAACCATCTCCGTAAGGCTGCGGAAGCCGAGTCGAGCCATTAGCTCCCTTACTTCCTGGGCGATGAAGCGCATGAAGTTGACCACGTGCTCGGGGTCGCCAGTGAATTTCTTGCGCAGCTTGGGATCCTGCGTGGCCACGCCGACCGGACAGGTATTCAAGTGGCAGACGCGCATCATGACGCAGCCGAGAGCCACGAGCGGGCCTGTGGCAAAACCGAATTCCTCCGCTCCCAGGAGCGCGCCGATGACCACGTCTCTACCTGTTTTGAGCTGACCGTCGACCTCGACGGCAATCCGGCTGCGCAGGTCGTTGAGCACCAACGTTTGGTGAGTCTCGGCCAGGCCAAGCTCCCACGGCGCGCCCGCATGCTTGATGCTCGTCAGCGGCGATGCCCCGGTGCCGCCGTCGTGGCCGCTGATCAGGACCACGTCGGCATGGGCCTTGGCGACTCCGGCCGCGATGGTGCCGACGCCAACCTCCGCCACCAGCTTGACGCTGATACGGGCATGCTGGTTCGCGTTTTTCAGATCGTGGATCAATTCTGCCAGGTCTTCGATGGAATAAATGTCGTGGTGCGGCGGAGGGGAGATCAGGCCGACGCCCGGCGTCGAGTGGCGTACGCTGGCAATCCAGGGGTAGACCTTGTGGCCGGGAAGTTGACCGCCCTCCCCTGGCTTGGCGCCCTGGGCCATCTTGATCTGCAGTTCCTTGGCCATGGCCAGGTAAAGGCTCGTTACGCCGAAACGGGCGGAGGCGACCTGCTTTATGGCACTGTTGCGCGAGTCGCCGTTGGCATCGTGCGTGTAGCGGGCCGGGTCTTCGCCTCCTTCGCCAGTGTTGCTCTTGCCGCCGATACGGTTCATCGCAATTGCAAGGGTCTCATGCGCCTCCTTGCTGATCGAGCCGTAGGACATGGCCCCGGATTTGAAACGTTTCATGATCGACTCGACAGGCTCAACCTCGTCGATCGGGATTGGCGTTTCCGCAAACTTCAGATCGAACAGCCCGCGCAGCGTGCAAAGCGTGCGGGCCTGGTTATTGACCAGCTCGCTGTATTGCTTGAAGACCTGGTAATTATTCGACCGGCAGGCGTACTGCAGCTTGTGAACCGTCTCCGGATTGAACAGGTGGTATTCGCCGTCGCGGCGATACTGGTACTGGCCGCCCACGTCGAGCGTGTGGCCGTTGCAGGGACGGTCCGGGTAGGCGTGCTTGTGGCGCGCACGGACTTCCTGGGCAATGACGTCCATGCCGATGCCGCCGACGCGCGAAGCCGTCCAGGTGAAATACTTGTCGATGACCTCCTGTCCGAGGCCCACGGCCTCGAAGATCTGGGCGCCGCAGTAGCTCTGGGCTGTCGAGATGCCCATCTTGGTCATCACCTTCATGACGCCTTTGTTGACCGCCTTGACGTAGTGCTTGATGGCGTGCTGGTGATCGAGGCCGTTGACCTGCCCGTGGCGAATCATGTCATCCAGCGTCTCGAACGCCAGGTAGGGATTGACGGCGCCCGCCCCGTAGCCGATCAGCAGCGCGAAGTGATGCACTTCCCGCGGTTCGCCGCTTTCCAGCACCAGGCCGACCTTGGTCCGCGTGCCCTGCCGGATCAGGTGGTGATGCACGCCGGCCACCGCCAGCAGGGCGGGAATGGCTGCGTGCTCCGCATCGATTCCCCGGTCCGACAGGATGATGAAGTCGTTGGCATCGGCGATCGCCTGGTCTGCGCGAGCGCACAGTTCGACTATGGCCCGCTCAAGGCCGGCCGCGGCTTCGTCCACCTTGAAGAGGATTGACAGCGTGGTTGACCTGAATCCGCCAGCCATGAGCGGCCGAATGCCGCCCGCATGCCAGGAGCCATCGAGCTGCCGAAGCTTATCCAGCTCCTCGTTCTTGAGGATCGGTGTCTTGAGCTTGATCTGGCGGGCCGATTCGGGCACCGGGTCGAGGAGGTTGCCTTCGGCGCCGATACTGGTCTCCATCGCCATGATGATCTCTTCGCGAATGCCGTCCACAGGCGGGTTGGTCACCTGCGCGAAGAGCTGCTTGAAATAGTTGTAGAGCAGCTGCGGCCTGTCCGAGAGGACGGCCAGGGCGGCGTCATTGCCCATGGAGCCGAGCGCCTCGTTGGCGTCGGTTGCCATGGGAGTCATGAGGATTTTCAAATCCTCGCTCGTGTAGCCGAACGCTTGCTGGCGCAGCAGGACATTCTTGTGTTCCGGCGGGTGCATGACCGGCGCGTCGGGGAGATCTTCCAGCGTGACGAGATTGTCCCGTAACCAGTGCGCGTAAGGTTTCTCGGTGGCGACCTCATACTTGATCTCGTCGTCCGAGATAATCCGGGCCTGTTCGATATCGACCAGGAACATCCGGCCAGGTTGCAGCCGGCCTTTGAACAAAACGCGCTCCGGCGGTATGTCGAGGACTCCCACCTCCGACGCCATGATGACGAGATCGTCCTTGGTGACGTAATAGCGCGACGGCCGTAGCCCATTGCGGTCGAGCACGGCGCCGATGCGCACGCCGTCGGTGAAGGCCATCGACGCGGGACCGTCCCATGGTTCCATGAGGCAGGAGTGGTATTCGTAGAATGCCTTCTTCTCGGCACTCATCGTCTCATGCTCGTTCCACGGCTCCGGGATCATCATCATCATGGCGTGCGGCAACGTCCGCCCGGTGAGCACGAGCAGCTCCAAAGCGTTGTCGAACATGGCCGAGTCGCTGCCCGTCGAGTCGATGACCGGTAAGAGCTTCTTGATGTCGTCACCGAACAACTCGGACGCGAACATCGTCTCGCGGGCACGCATCCAGTTGATGTTGCCGCGCAAAGTGTTGATCTCACCGTTGTGGCATAGGTAGCGATAAGGGTGGGCTCGCGCCCAGTTCGGGAATGTATTCGTACTGAACCGAGAATGCACCATTGCTAACGCCGTGACCACGGCGGGGTCGAGGAGGTCGGGATAGAACGTGCGCAGCTGATCGGAGTTCAGCATCCCCTTATAGATAATGGTTCTGGATGAGAGGCTTGGGATGTAAAACATGCGCCGCTGGCCCAAATCAGAAGCCTTCACCGCGTTTTCGACACGCTTGCGGATCACATAGAGCTTGCGCTCGAAGGCGAGCGAATCGGTGTCCGCTGACCGGCACGCCGAGGGCTCGTAGCGGATAAAAACCTGGCGGCAAGCGGGCTGGCTGGCCCTGGCCGTGGGCCCGATCTCGCTATTGTCCGCCGGCACGGTGCGCCAGCCGAGGACCGTTTGGCCCTCGTCGCGGACGATTTCCTCGAAGAGCCGCTCGCAAGTCTTGCGGTCGTGTGCGTCGGTCGGCGCGAACACCATGCCCACGCCGTAGGCCCCTGGCCCGGGCAATGGAACTTCGAGTTTGGCGCACTCCTCCACGAGGAATGCGTGGGGAATTTGCAACAGGATGCCTGCCCCGTCGCCGGTGTTCTTTTCGCAGCCGCAAGCGCCGCGGTGTTCGAGATTGACCAGGATTTGCAGAGCCTGCTGCACCAGGCCGTGCGACTTGCGCCCCTTGAGATCGACGACGAAGCCCACGCCGCATGCATCGTGCTCGTACTGCGGATCGTAGAGCCCTTGCTTGGCTGGGGTCATCATTTACCCGTCCTTTTCGAGAAACGCGCGGCGCCGTCTTTGGTGCGCTGCGCTCCATTGCTTCTAGGCTGTGACTCGGTGCCCGTGGCATCGTCACCAGCGGTGATTTCATGGGTGGATGTGGGGCGAGCGCCTTGCTGCAACAGTTCAATGAACCGCTGCGCTGTCGAACTCAGTCGGCGATGGCGGCGGGAAATGATTCCCAGCGGCCGGACCAAACCAGTGCCGTGCAAGGGCACGGCGGCAAGCGTTCCTGCTTTTACTTCCCGGCGCAACGTGGGCTCCGGCAAGAGGGCCAAACCGGCGGAGATCTCGATCGCCTCCTTGATATTCTCGATGTTGTCGAACTCCAGGGTAACGTCCACGCTGACGCCCTGGTCCCGGAGAAACCGGTCTACTTCCCGGCGAATCACCAGGCCCTTGTCAAACCCGACGTATTTCTCTCCCTCCAGCTGCGGAGGCTTCACCGCGAGGTACCTCGCGAGCGGGTGCTTGGGCGCACACACAACGACCATCTCCTCTTCCCGCCAGGGCAGGACGGTTAGCTCCCGCGTCTTGCGAGGAAAGGACACAAGACCGAAGTCCGCGGTTCCCTCCAGAACTTTTTCGTAGACGCGGTCGGGATGCAAGTACTCGATGTGTACCTGGGCGTTTGGGTGGCACGCTGCAAAGCGCTCCACGTACTGCCCCATGTCGCTCAAGCCGACCGAATAGATGGCTGCAACATGAAGGGTCATGGCCATTTCGGCGTGCGCGCTGTGGATTGAGGCTTCCAGCTCCGTGTATTGATCCACGAGTCCCTTGCAACCGTCGTAGTAGATTCGTCCCAGCGACGTGGGCTCCAACGGGCGCGGGAAACGCTTGATGAGCTGCACGCCGAGCCGTTTCTCGAGCTGAGAGACAATCTGGCTGACAGCGGATTGGGTCAGGTCGTTTTTCAGCGCAGCATCCGAGAAGCTGCCATGCAGGACCACATCACAAAACACTTTGAGCGCTTCAAATTGCATGGGAGTAGATCTTAGCTATCGCGCTTTCTAATATCAACTACAGTTGTCATTAAATAATTTAATACATGGGCCGCACTCGATTTTCGGCCAGAGCCTTTCCTTCGTAACGCGGAGATGTGGGCAAGATGTAGCTGCTGAAATGCCAAAGGCCCTGCCATCCAAGCAGGGCCCCCTTTCCGCAACGCGGGTTCTGAACTTGAAGAAAGCCGAGCTTTACTTCTTTGCGCCAATCATCTTGTGGACGCCTTCCAGAATGGCGGTAATATCGTTCTCGGTGAATTTGTCCTTTGCGAAGGCGAAATTGGCAATGACCTTATGGTTGCGGTAGAGCACCACGGTCAGCGCCGCATCCTTGTTGAGCTTGTAGTTGTCGGGTCCTGCGGAGTCGCCCGCGGCAAGGATTAGGCGCTTCAAGTCGAGTTCCGCTGCCGTGTTTCCGAGGCCGGCAACCAGGTTCTTCCGACCTTCCTCCTTCGGGAACTCGTCGCTCAGGAGGACCGCGAAGGCGCGCAACCGAGCATCTTTGTACTTGACGAGGTCCTCGTCGAGTTTTTGCAAGAGAGTGGCAAGAGTCTTGTTCGCCGCGATCGGTTCGCGCGTGAAGACGGCGACCACCGGCCGCAGGCCATAAGCGCAGACCAGACAGTGCAAATTGGCCGCGTGCTCGCCATTGATATTCAGAATGTGGAACGGCCCAGGGATCTCCTCGCCCGGTTGAGGACCGGATTTGAGTTCATCCCCCGCGGCCTGGACCTGGGAGGAAAGGATTGCTACGACCAGCAGAGCGAGAGTTAGCGAAAAGCAGCGGCGCATGGGACCAGGTTACCTCAGCAAGGAGTGTCCATCACGGGTACGAATTGGCGCATGTACTCAGAATGACGCAGGTTTGCTCGACCGTCAATGGCAGCGCGCTGCCGCAGCCACGGCCGGAGAAATCGACATGAGATAACAAGAGTGATAACCGGCCAATTTCTCTAACCGGCCGTTTAGGATTTTCGCGAATTCTCCAGGCGCGGCCGTGCCCTGCTAGTCATGGGGGAGTGAACGACGCGTATACTGCGTGCGAAACCCGAAATTCGTATGCTACATTCGATCAGTTGTCGGCAATCTAGGCTGACGTTGCGGGTTGGGCGGCAGCCGTTCAGAGTCTCCCAGGGGCTTTCGCGATCTTCGTGGAAATCAGTGACGACATGCCTCAGGCGTCTGGTCTGCGCCGGGATGGGAAGCCACATCGTGGTCCCCTACTCCAATACCTCGGAACCGCAAGTTTCGTCTTCGGGGTTGCCGGGCTGTGCTTGGCTCCACTGGCGCTGGTGGCGGTTCCTCTCGGAGTGGTGGTGCTCACGCTGGCAGACGGGGATCTTAAGAGAATGGCGGATGGCGCCGTGGACCCGCGTGGGCAAAAGCTGACAGTCGGTGCGCGGGGATCGGCTATCTCGGGACTTGGATTTGGTGTTTTCGCTTTGCTGCTCTGGGCAATGATCCTAGCTTCTTTGCAATGGTGAGAAATGGACCAGCTCAGATAGCCTCCGACCCGAGGCTGGCAGCCAAATCCGCACCTCGGGTTGGCTGCCGGGCGCGCCAGCTAATCGTTCGCGCAGGCAATTTCGGAGGGAATTTCGGGGACCATGTACTGGGCAATCAGTTGGAGCAAATCCTCCACGTCGACGGGTTTCTGCACGTAGCCGACATCGCCAATAGCCAGCGACCTTGCCGCGGATTCGTCAAGAGCGGTGAGGACGACAACGGGAATGGCGGATAGTGCGGGATCTTGTTGCTGCTCTGCTCGGAACTCCAGCCCCGACATCACCGGCATGTGCATGTCCAGCAAGATGAGGTCGTACCGGGGATGACGGCGTAGGCATTCCAACGCCTCTCGACCATTTGCGGCCGCGAAGACCGCATAGCCGGCAATGCGCAGGAGCTGCCTTATCGCATTTCTGTTCGCGCGGTCATCTTCCACGACTAAGACCCGCTTGCTGCGCACTTTTGCTATCCTCAGCGGATTGGTTCAGGGCACAACAACCCTAGCCTTTTGACCTAGGCTGGTCAAATGCCTGAACCGGAGAGTATCTGCTGAGTTAGAGAAGCATGCGTTTGGGTAGGTGTTCGATTGTCGATCTGGCTGGAGGAAGCAAATGCTGCCGGCCAGTCTCTGCCCGGCCGGCAGCCTTTGCTTGAAAGGAAAGAAGAGCCGATGCGTAGTTTTACCGCCGCTGCAATCCTTCTTCTTGCGGAGCGGTCCGCTGTCGGCGCAAGGATTCCATTTCCTTAAGGAGCAAGTCCAGCTTCTTTTCGAGATTACGTAAGCGCATCTCCTGGTCAGACGGAGCGCGGCCTCGAGGTCTTTCCGGCTGTGCTCCTACAGGTGAGATGGATTGCGCAGGTATTGTTGCCGCCTGGCCAACCGTGCCTGTGGAAACACCAGCCGCGTGGGACGTGGATTGTGCGGGCACGGTTGCGATCAGGCCAAAGGTCCCTGTCGCAGGGGCAGCCGCACCGAAGGAGGATTGCCCAGCTGCTGTTGCCGCCAGGCCAAAGGTAGCGGTGGAGGTGGCAGTTGGTTGACTACCAGATGTCGTCGTGGCAGTGATGGTGCTCGCCGTGCCCTGCCCTGCAGCAAGAGCGGCGGGAGCTGCAACACCGAACCCTACGCTACGCGCCGCTGGCGCTGTGGCAGGAAGGCCATGCATGGAGACGCCGCCCTGTGGCCGTTCGACCGCTGTCCCTGCTGCCGGCATGGACCGTCCGCTCCTGCCCTCCAGTTTGGCAAGCCGGGCTTGCGCCTCCTGAAGTCTGTCGCGAAGCTCTTCCAGTTGCTCGGTCACATTCTGCAGGTTTGCCTCCAGTTCCCGCACTTGAGTGCGCGCCCTGCGGATCTCGGTGGAGGGCCGGGGTTGTTCGCTCCGCGCTGCAGGAGCGGCATCCTGGCCCGCCGGTTCAGTCCGTCCAGCGGGAGCGTCCTGTCCCAAAGCGAGTCCCAGCGGGAGCAGCACGCCTGCCAGGTTCAATACCGCCAGGCCTCCTAGGCGCGACAGGGCCTTGGGCGTCGTCCCATTCAAAATCATGACCAATCTCCTTTTCAGAAGGTGTACAGTCCCGGCGCCGCTTGCTCCCAATGGCAAGGCGGAACCGGATTGACAAAGATACGCTACGGTTGCCAGCAGGGCATCTGCATAAGCCTCGGCGGCCGCCGGCAGCGTGGCCACCACCCAGGCATCGCAACATTCCTCTTCAGCCTCGTGTAACCTGCGCCGCGCCCACCAAACAACGGGATGCCACCAGAACAGCACAGTGACCACCAGCTCCAGGCGCCGCACCCAATGGTCCCCGCGTCGAATGTGCGCCAGCTCGTGCACGAGGAGGGCATCGCGCTGGCTCTCATCGAGCCGGTTCCAAAGTGCCGCGGGCAACACCAAACGAGGACTGCCCAATAGCCCCCAGACCATGGGCGAAACTCGGCCGCTGAGCAACCAGATGCTGGGAATGGCCGTCAGCGCCATTTTCTGGCCCAGGCGGTCGGCACGGTCCTGAAGGGTACGGGGAGCTTCCTTGCAATACGCCAGCAGGCGCTGGACGCGGCGCAGCCGCACGCCAGTGAATGCCAGAAACAATACCGAACCCACGATCCAGCACCAGCCGACCATCGATTGCCAGGGAAACGGCGCTGCTTCATCCCCCGCAAGTGGGCTTGCGGGCGGTGCGTCTGTGGTCAGTCCCGCATGCAAAGCCAGCGCCGCACCTTCACCCGTGTCCTCCGCGGCCAAGGCCACATCTGGGCCGGTTTCCGCCGGCTCCATTTCTGCAGCCAGCGCCATTCGCGTCGTCGTCGCGAGCGCCTCGGCCGGCCTCGCAAAGACAAGAAATGGGTCGCCGATCGAAATGGAGAAGAGCGGAGGCACGAGCAGCTTGAGCAGCACCAGCAACCACAGGGCGTGCACCACGGCCGGGCGCCTGCACCAGCAAGTGAACACGCCCACGAAGAGCGCGAGCGCCGTGGCAAGGATTGCGTTCGTAATGCCGATGTGAAGTAGAGAATCCATGCCGGCTCCTTCTAGCGCGATTTGCCCCTGGGCTGTTTGTGCTGCCGACGTTCCTCAATTAACGCCCGCAATTCGTCCAGCTCCGCAGGCGTCAGCGACGGCGAGCGGACCAGCGTCATGAGCAGCGGCGTCAGCGACCCGCCACAGACCTTCTCGGCAAGGGCCTGGAGGCGCCGGTCGAGGAGTTCATCGCGGCCCAGCGTGGCGCTGAACAGCAGCTTGCCGGCGCGGCGCCGGTGGCAGACAAAGCCCTTGGATTCCAGGCGTTCGAGGAGTTTCTGGACGGTGGCGTACTGTGCCGGACCGCCGTCGGGGTAGACCGCGGCGGTGATTTGCGGCCGGGTTGCCTCGGCCTGATCCCACAGCACATGCAGGATCGCCAGTTCCGTCTCGGTCACGTCTTGCGGGGTGAGAGTCATGATCCGTCCTTTTCTAGTCAGTCTGACTAGGATCAATACTAAGTCATCACGACTAGCGCGTCAAGAAGATTTCGATCCCACTCGAGAGGAGAAAGAATTGAGGGCTGCAGGAAGGGGGTCACGCGCACGGCGCCGCGGGAAGCCTCGTGCGACGCTCATTCCCTCGCGGAGAAATCACGACGCGGCAGCCGCCGAGGCCCTGGGAATATTCGCACGTTTGGACCAATCGCTCACTGGGTAATCGGCAATGAGAAGATTCCACGTCGCGCGCAACTGGGCCTGGTCTTTCGAGTCCTTGAAACGGGCGACCCCCAGCCAATAGAGAGCCTGGGCCGCGGTTTCCGTGCCTCGATGACGCTGCGAAACTTCCTCGAGTTGGTGCATTGCACGCTGGAATTGCCGCCGGTCAAGCTCGTAGCGGCCCAGAGCCAGGGACAGATGAGCGAGGAAATCCTCCGCGGGGACGTAGCCCTCGATCCGGCAATGAGCCCTGCCGCTCTCATCCGCGATCACGACGCTTGGGGTCCAGTTGACGTCGTAACCCGCAGCGATGTCGGGTCGATCTTTCACTTTGATCTTTACCGGGACGTAGTGTTTGCTGATGAATTCCGCGACGTGGGCGTCCGGATAGGTGACGGCATCCATCGCCACGCACCCGCCGCACATGGGGGCAGCGCTGAAATCGAGCAAGATCGATTTCTTCTCCTTGCGCGCCCAATCCTTCGCCCGATCCAACGACGTCTCCCAGTCGATGCTGATCCTTCGCACTTCCATGCTCCTGCCTCCATGACACATCCGGTCGCTGGTTCAGACTCCGCTCTGCCGATCATAAGGGATAATGTGCGCCCACTCGTCCGCGTCGGAGCGCGCTACGACGGCCACCACCGGCTCCGTGTCGCTCAAATTGAACACCTCGTGGGGGACTCCGGGCTCGATATAGATGAAATCGCCTGCCTGGTTGTCCACCACCTTCTTGAGCCCGGGCCCATACTCATGGCGGACCCGGCCCTCGAGGATATAGAGCATGACATCGAAGTCGACGTGAATATGCGCCGCCGCGACACCGCCAGGAGGAATGGTTGCCACATTCATGGAGAGCTTCTTGGCGCCGACGTTCTTGGCGGACATTCCCTGCTTGTATTGGATGCCGTTCCAGCTGCGGCAATTGCCGCTGCCGCGAATGACGAAGACTCCGTCCTCTCCCTCGACGCCGTCGTTCAAGCCCTGCTGCGCATCGGCCATGATTGAATCCTCCCGCCGCTCGTTTCGTTGAGACGCCTATCGGTGATTCAGTCTATGGGAGTGAATTGCCCGACGCCAGCGAAAAGAGACTTGACCCACATTTCCACATTGAGGCTGGCTCATGGCGGGAAAATCGTTGCCACCGGTCAGTCGCGAAAGTGAACTCAGCCGCTGCTATCAAAGCCGAGACCAAGAGGACGTCCGTCTGGGAAAGATCGGTTCAAGGAGAAGCCTTCCGTCGACACCTCACGCGTTGATATCATGCAGCGCACGCTAAGGCCCTCGCCTTGATTCTTAACCCTTTTCCGGAATTTGATGACGTAGGCAGCGGTGACACGGCTCGACAGGCTGATACAAAAATGGCGGATCCAGAAGATCAGGCCATATCTGACAAGTGGCGCCCGCGTCCTTGATATTGGCTGCGCCGACGGCAGACTCCTTCAGGAGGTTCCAGATATCGGGGAATATGTGGGCATCGATCCGCACATCGCCCTGTCCCATAGCGAAGGGCGAGGTCATTTCGTGCGCGGCTGTTTTCCCGAGGACCTTCCTGACCAGAGGCCTTTCGACGTTATTACCATGCTGGCCGTGCTGGAGCACATTCCCAGCGCGGTGCAGCCGGAAATGGCCCATCACTGCGCGCGGCTCCTTCGGCCCGAGGGGTATCTGCTCATCACGGTTCCTTCTCCGGTGGTGGATCATCTTCTCGCAGCGCTCAAGATGCTGCGTTTGATCGATGGCATGTCCCTGGAACAGCACTACGGATTTCAGGTGGATCAGACGGATGGGCTTTTCTCGGCGCAGGGCCTAACGCTGGTAAGACGGCAACGGTTTCAATTCGGTCTGAACAATCTGTTCGTCTTTCAAAAGGCACCGGCTGGCGGCCCTGATTCTTCGCAATCGTAAGTGCTTGGCCGCCGGGAGCCGCCATCAAGCTGCCGGTTACTAGGTCGATATTGCCAGCGTTGCCGGAGGGAGTTGATCAGTCTGGAAAAGGAATGCGAGCACGTGCGGGTGCGGCGTGGTCTTTATCGAACGATAAATCCCTTCCCCGGCAGGTAAGAGACGCGCCGATCGTGTATGCCGTGAGCCTCGAACCAATCGAGCAAATCCTCGGCCTGGGTTTTGGTCAGGCCCGCGCCATTTGCAGGAGGGGAAGTGAAGCGCTGATGGGGCGGGGGAAGGTTCCCGGAGCCGCGCCTCATCGTGTTCATGAAGCGGAGAGAATAAACCAGAAGGGCGATACAGGCACCCGCGAATGCCAAAAATTTCGCAGCCATCTTTCATCCCCCCGTCCTTGGGGAACACTTGAGGCTGATCGCGCTGAGAGGAGGTGCGGCATGCGAGTCTGCACCCCTCTGCAAATCGTAACTATCCCGTAGGGCCCGGTCCAGAGGAATCCCGGTTTTACTTTCGGGCGGCTGGGAGATTATCTCCCGCAGCGGTGATATCCGGAATAAATGGCCCCGTGCACTTCTCGAAACTACCCACCCTGACTGGCCGCAACGGCGTCCGCGTAGTACTCATTGGAGGCAAGGAATCCCTCGCCCACCTGTCTCGGCGTCACGTTGCCGCTCTCCAGGAGTGCCAGCCAGCCCTGTTCGCCTATCGAGTCGGGGTTGCGATGGAGATACATCTCATAGTCATCGTTGAGCATCCGGGTGTATGCTTCGCCGGAGGTGAGGAATGCCACTGCCACCGAATCACGGCTAGTACCGTTTTGCAGGAGCTGCACCCAGCCTGAAACCTCTTGCGCGCTGGCCGTGCGCCCGAGAACGTCCGCATAGAGACTCATGACGAACGACGCGTTGGCGGCGTGGGCAGTTTGATATTCCCCGGAATTGATGAAAGCCCGGGCCACGTCGAAGACAGATGCCCCTGAAGCCAGTGCGTTCACCCAATACGCGCGACCGCCTGGATCGGCGTTCCGATTCAGGAAAGTTTGATACAGATTGTCCACCTCGAGCCCGAGGTGCTCGGCGGAACTCCAGATGGCATCCACGATTTGGGCACGAGAAACGCCATTTTGGATCGCCACGACCCAGTTCAGAAGCCCAGGCGAATCGGGCGCTCGATCCAGGATCGCATGGTAGAGGCCGTCCACAAAAGTGGCCTCGGCAAGAATGGTCGGGCTCACTGTCGTCGAGTTGGAGTTCGATAAGAACTGTAGCTTGCTCAGGATCTGCAAACTCAGGGGGTAATCGAAACTCGAACTCGACAACGAATAGGAATCCGCGTAGACAAGGCCGCTCGGAGTGGATGGGAGAACCTCGCCGAAATTATAGTTCGTCCCAACCTGGCTCGAGCCGAGTGGGATCCCTGTAAACTGGTTGCTCCCCACCAGGCCGCCAATTGAACCCAGCGTGTCCTTGCCATCCAGGTAGTTCGCGGGTGGCGTCTTCGTGATCGTGTAGGTTCCCGGGCGCAAGCCAGTGAACTGATAACTTCCGTCAGCCCCGGTCGCTTGCACGATATTGACGGGCGATCCAAGATCGCTGGTGCCGGTCAACGTGACCGTCACGCCCGCAATGCCCGACTCGTTGCTCTCCTTGATTCCGTCATTATTGCTATCCAGATAGACAAAGCCTGAAAGTGTGCCTGGCAGCACTTCGCCGAAGTTGTAGTTAACCGCGGCAACGCCCGAGCCGAGGGACACTCCCGAGAACAGGTCCGTGCCAAGCGTTCCGCCGGCTGAACCCAGGGCATCTTTACCGTCGAGGTAATTGCTGGGCGGCGTTTTGGTGATCGTGTAGGTCCCAGGTCGCAAGGCAACGAAATGATAGCTGCCGTCCGAACCGGTCGTCTGGGAGACGTTGATTGCCGTTCCGAGGTCATTGGTGCCGGTGAGCGTGACTGTTACCCCGGCAATGCCGGCTTCGCCAGAAT
This sequence comes from Gemmataceae bacterium, assembly GCA_035296965.1. Lineage (GTDB taxonomy): Bacteria > Planctomycetota > Planctomycetia > Gemmatales > Gemmataceae > DATGZX01. Next base: position 66,276 of record DATGZX010000057.1, on the reverse strand, counting down.
CTTTGACGCCGTTATCGTTGCTGTCCAGATAAACAAAGCCGGAAACACTCGCGGGCGACAATTCGCCGAAGTCGTAATTGGTACCCGTGATCCCCGCGCCGAGGGTAATGGCGGAAAACTGGTTGTTGCCCACCGTACCGCCCGCCGAGCCGACGGCTTCTTTGCCCTGCAGATAACTGGTCGGCTGCGTCAAGATGATCGTGTAACTGCCCGGTCGCAGGTTTGTAAAGTCATAGGAGCCGTCCGACGCCGTGGTTTGGGTTGTGTTGACGACTGCCCCCAGGTCGTTGGTGCCGGTCAGCGTTACCGTGGCGCCGGCGATCGGGGCCTCACCTGAGTCCTTTACCCCGTTATCGTTGGCGTCCACGTAAACGAAGCCGGAAAGACTCGGGGGTAGGATTTCACCAAAGTTATAGTTGCTGCCCGCCGCGCTCGATACCACCACAATGGTGGAAAACTGGTCGGTACCAAGGGTGCCACCCAGAGAGCCGAGATTGTCCGTTCCCTGCAAATAGTTGGCGGGCTGGGTCTCCGTGATTGTGTAGGTGCCGGGCCGCAAGTTCGTGAAACTGTAGGAGCCGTTGGTGCCAGTCGTTTCACTGGTATCGATCGAGGTCCCCAGGTCGTTCGTCCCGGTAAGCGTTACGGTCACGCCGGAAATGCCTCCGTCGCCCGCAACCTTGACGCCGCTGTCATTGGCGTCAAGATAGACAAACCCCGATAGGCTGGCGGGGAGCAGCTCGCCGAAATTGTAATTCACTCCCGCCGCGCCCGCATTCTCGGTGATTGCAGAGAATTGATCGGTGCCCACCGTGCCGCCCAGCGATCCCAGCGTGCTTTTGCCCTCGAGATAACCGGCCGGCGGCGTCTTCGTCACGACGTAGGTTCCGGGCCGCAGATTGCCAAATTGGTAAGCGCCGGTTGAAGATGTCGTGGTCGTCAAACTGACGGGGCCAAGGTCATTCGTACCTGTGAGCGTGATGGTGACGTTCGCAATGCCGGATTCGCCTGTGTCCATAACCCCATTATCGTTGGCATCGACGTAGACGAAGCCGGCGACACTGGCGGGTTTCAACTCCGCGAAGTCGTTGTTCGTGGAGTTGCTGGTGCCGAGAGTCTCCTGAATCTTGTGGCTGCCGACGCTGTTGGGAATCACAACGCCGTTGCTCGATTCGAGGCCGTCAAGGAAGCCCGGAGGCGTGCTCGTTTGGAAGATGGTGTAGGCGCCTGGCTTCAGAGCATTGCTGGGAATGTAGTGATAGACGACCGAGATCTGCGAGGCTGCCTGTGTGGTGATCTGGGTGATCAGATTCCCGGCACCGGTTGCCGACGAAGTGGCAACTGCTGTCTCCGTGAAGGAAATAGGTCCGGTGCCCTCGAACGCCTGTAATGCACTTGATGACGTTAGGGTGACCATGTTCGAGCCGGTGGCGGTCTGGGGACCGAAGTCGTGGCCGCTGGTGCCCGCAAAGTCGATGACGCCGTCGAATGCTGACGCGTTGAACGTCTGGCTGGCAGAGAGAGCTGTCGGTATGGACGTGGACGCGGGGCCGGTGAGCGTGAGCACCCCGGAATCTGTCGCCGTGATCGTGGATGGCGCGTTGTCGAGGCTTTCGACCTTGATGTCGCTCGTAAAGGAGCCGGCATTGATAATGTCCACCGAGGTGAGGGTGCCGAGCGCCGGGTTGAACGGAGCGATGGTCAACGTGTTGGTCCAATTCGTTCCGGTATTGGGCACGGAAGCGGTCTCGGTGAGCGTCGTGGGGGCGGTGCTGATCGTGCTGTCTGTGGCAAACTGGTAGAAGCCGTTCGTGTCTGTTACCGCGCTGGCGATGACCGTGCCGGAGCCGTTGAGCAGTTCGATCGTGTTATTCGCGATGGGGCTTTCCCCCGCGTCGAAAAGACCATTGTTGTTGGCATCGTTGAACACGTAGCCGCTGATCGTATTGCCGCTCGGGACCGTGCGATCCTCGAGTCGTTCAATTCCCAGGGACGCACAACGCCTTCGTCCGCCGCTCGAATGCGAATGCGGTGCACGGACAATACGACGGGACAGTCGGCCAAAGGCGAAAAAAGAAAACGTCTTCATGGAACCACCCTTAGATCGTGTGACGCCTGACGCGGACACCTGCGGTTCGATTGACGGGATGAGGCGAACTCGACCGCCCGTGGGATCTACTGCAACGATGGAGAGAGCCCCTTATCTTGGGTCGGACAGAGTTTTCAGGAACATTAGAAAATGAATCGGCAAGGAAATTGTGCACAAGCTGCGCAGCCTGGCGAAGAAAACAAGGCTGCGGTCCGCCGACCCCTGACCCACGAACCCATACCTTCGGGCAGCAGACATACGCGGCGCGGCTGCTGCATCAGCCTGCAAAGAAGGCAAAGTACTCATCAGAGCCTGTCAGCGCGCCGATGATGGCAGCATCGCTGGAGCCGTTTGTCAGCATGCCCATGTATTGGCTCAATTCGGCGTTCGTCGGGGCGCGGCGCAAGTAGAGAAGGAAGAGATTGCTGATGTAGTCGGCCTGGTACTCGGCGCCGGCGGTGACACTCTGTACGACCTGTAACAGGGTATCCCCGGAATTCAACGCGCTGATGGCGGCAGAAAGCTCAAAATCGACCGGGACTCTGGAAAGGAGATTGTTGTACATCCCGACGACGAACTGAATGTTTGTGCCACCCTGCTGCTTGAAGTACTCCGGCGATGACACAATCATGTCGACCACGTCAGCCGCGCTGCTGCCTGTCTGAAGCAGGTGGACGAAGGAACTCAGCCCGGGAGCATCGGGCTGGCGGTGCAGCAGGCGTTCATACATTCCCGTGACAACGCGGGTGTCTGCTTCAGTCGATCCGGCAATCGCTGCGGCGATCGTCGTGCGATCGACCCCCGACCGGAGCAGAGATAACCACGCTCCAAGTTCATTTACGTTGTCGCCGTTGCGACCAAGTACGTCTCGGTATACTCCCTGGAGCCAGAGGATGTCCTGGGCGGCGCCGAGGTATTCCTGGCTGGACAGGATCAGGCCCAGTGCCTGGCGCTCGTCGTTCCCGCTTGCGATGAGATTGACAAAGCCGCCAAGCCCACTGGAGTCGGCGGCGCGACGCAAGTACGTGGCGTAAAGAGTGCTGACCTCTTTCGTGATCGCTTCACTACTCCTGACGATGTCGCTGACCACCGTGGCCCGCCCGCTGGCGGTTCCAGCCATGGCGATCCAGCCGGTGGCTTCCTGTCCCGATGGCAGCCGGCCAAGGAGATCCTGGTAGAGTGTTTGCACAAAGGTTGTCGCCGTCCCGCCGCTCGTCGCGAGAAACTCAGGAGAGGAGAGAATTGCCTCGCGCACCGCGTCTTCGCTTGTGCCGCTCAGCAGATCATTGGTGAATCCTGAGAGTCCCGCAACATCGGGGGCACGGTGCAAATACGACTGGTACCATTGCGTGACCAGATCCTGGTTGTATTCTCGACTTCCCAGGAAATCGCTTGCGATCGTGGCATAAGATGTGCCGCCTTGGAGACCTGACAGCCAGCCGTTCACCTCGCCCGTGCTCGGGGTCCTGCCCAGCAGGTCGTGATAGAGCAGTTCGAGCCATGCGCCAGAACCCGAATGAAGCGCCGTGGCGGGCAACACAAAGTTCAGTGCCACGTTCGAAATCCCGATCGTTACGCTCTGTTTGACAGGCGCCACCAGGTCGCCGCCGCTCGCGGTCACGGTGTAGATTCCGGGATCTAGCTGCAGACTGTAACCGCCCGAACCCCACGTGACGGTCGACAGGCTGTCGGGCCCAGCCACCGTGATGACGACGTTGCCAAGTCCTTCGCCAATGGCATACTTGCCTGTACCCTGCGTGTCCGTGAAAACGACGCCGGTGAGGAATGGCCGGCCGTCGGAAGTCGAAGCGGTATCGATCGTGTAGTAATTGGTTAACGGACCAGTGCCGCCTTGAACGATGCCGACGCCCACCTCGGTCTGAGTCTTGAAGAGTGCATCGATGGCCAGAAGCTGGTCTCGGTCTGCCAGAGTTGAGGAGCTGGCGTCGACGATCAAAGATTGGAGTGCACTGGCCGAAGTCGGATACTTGCTGCCGCCCGCCGAGCTCTCTCCATAAGAAACCCAGGAAAAGCCAACGTCGTTCAGCCGCTCGCCGGGACTGACGCCCTCGGGAGTATTTTGGCTGAAATAGCCGCGGGCGTTCATGTCCTGAGCGTGTTGCTGGGCCGCTTCGACGAGCAGTGGATTGAAGGCCAGTGGTGCTTCCGGCGTAACGCCGGAGAGATCCACGTTAATCGATGCGCCATACGCGGCCGGGTTGGCCCGGATATCATTGAGCTGCTCCAGCAGCAACTGCTCGGCGGCCGTCGGTTGAGAGCCGGACAGGAGTCGTCGAGGCTCCAATTCTTCGACCCACAGACGGTACCAACCTGAGCGCGAGTGGGATTGCTTCGACGTCATGTCGCTACCCTCGATCAAATGTCCCTGGCCGCGTCGCACGGGGCCGGACGCGGCATGTGCAAGCCTGAGAATGGAGGCTTCGCATCACCGCCACGCAAAAAAGGGGGTTGGCGTGGAGGGCGGGATTGTAGCGAGTTGCCTTCCCAACGCCAGCCCACTTTGAGGATCAATAACCCGGCCCCTGACGGGGCACGGCTCGCCTGGCGAGCCAAGCCCCGTCAGGGGCCAAGTGAGAAGCGTGGAAACCTAGAGAAGGCCGACGAAATGACAGAACCTGGCAGCCACGAGATTCTTAGCCGTCGAGGTAATACTCGTTACTGGCATCGAAACTGACTTGAATGCCTGTGAGATCGAGCCCGGAGTTCACCCAATCGGCCACTTCCTGGGACGTCGGCGCCGTCGTGCGATGCAAGATGCTCGCATAGTATCCGGTGACGACGTCGCTGCGATACTCGGTTGAATGCAGGAACGCGTCCGCCACCGCGGTGGTGCCCTCGGTCTGTAACACGCCAAGCCAGGCAGTCACTTCCGAGGAAGCGGGGTTTCGGCCCAGCAGGTCGGTGTAAAGAGACTCGATGAAGCCAGCGTTCGCGGAGCCAGACGTAATGAGGGCGGCTGATCGGTTGAAGAACTCCTGGGAGCCGAGGATAGCAGACAAGACATCTTCCTGGCTAGCGCCGTTCAGGAGATCGTTGACCCAAACCTGCTGCTCGCCGTCCGCGGGCTGGCGGCCCAGGTAAGTCTGGTACCAAGCATCGACGAGCCGAGTGCGCGCTTCGGCGGAGTTCTCAATTGCTGATGCCACCCCGGCCATGCCGAGAGGCCCCTGAAGCGCTGACTCCCAGGTGGTGATCTCCGCGGGAGCAGGGGTGCGGCCGAGAATCGTGCGATACAGATTGGTGACGTATTGGGCGTTGCCCTGGACGAAATCGAGCTGGACGTTGGTCGAACCGACCGTGACAGACTCGGTGGTGGGGGCGGCAAGGGCCCCGCCGCTGGCAGTCACCATGTACGTACCCGGCGTAATGGGCATCGTATAGCCGCCGGAACCCCAGGTGGTCACCGAGCCCACGCCGGCAACGGTGATCGTGACGCCGCCTATGCCTTCGCCGATGTCGTACTGGCCGTTACCGTTGGTATCGTTCATCACCACGCCGGTGAGAAAGATGCCGGGTGCTGGCGAACTGGCCGTGTCTATCGTGTAATAATCCACGAGCGGTCCGGTGCCTGCCTGCACGATGCCGATCCCGACCTGATTTTGGTTTTGGTAAATGGGGTCCATATCGAGGAGCTGACGGCGGTGTCCCAGATCCGCCACTCCCGCATCCGTGATCAAACCCTCCAAGGCGGCGTTGGGCCCCGGGAAGGCGATCCCACCGGCAATGCTCTCCCCCCAGCCAGTCCATGAGAACCCTGCCGAGCTGATCCGCTGGCCGGGATCTACGCCATTCGGCGTGTTGTGGCTGAAATAACCCTGGTCGTTCATATCTTGCGAATGCAAGCGTGCCGCCTGAACAAGCTCCGTGTTAAACGCCAGGGGTGGCGACGGCGCGACTGCGGACAGATCCACTCCTATGGATGCTCCGTAGGCTGCCGGGTCGGCGCGTGCAGCATTGAGTTCTTGCAAGAAGAGCTGTTCTACCGCACTGGGCTGGAATCCCGAAAGGACTTGCCGTGTCTCTAGTTCCTCCAGCAGAAGCCGAGTGCGCCGCGAAAGGAAAGCGGCCTTGGTCGACCCCATCATCTATCTCCGATGCAAAACCAGGGTGCAAGTTCACGGATGCTGGGATTGCGAGTTGAACCGATGCAGAGATATGCCTTTACCAGTCCACATCTGCGAATGAACCGGGGGATAGGCCTCAAGGATGGATCCGAGCGGGACGTGCCGGTTCCAGCCACTCTGCCTGGGTTCTCTCCAACTTCCCGACTGGCCCGTCCCGCGCGTTTCAAGGAAGCAGTTTTGCTGATCCTGGGGAAAAGGACGGAGCAAACGATCAGTCCAAGTAGGAGCCGAAGGAAATGTAGGTTAACTCTCCCTAGTCGTCAATCAAAATCAGCTGCGCGCAAGATGCGCTTTTTGCATGATCGAGGGAGTCGGCCGGCGGAATCGCTCGCGTAGAATGTGAGCTTGCTGCAAGATACGCGTCTCCTCTTGCGAACAACCTGTGGAAATCGCTTCCTGGCACGGAAAAGTGTGCTTTCTAGCCAAACAGCCCCTTCCGGCGGCGCAGGAGGCCAAAGTCGACCATACCTGGTGCACTGGTGGACTGCTGATGTGCGTACTGTATCGCAGCCCGCGGAATCGATATAACAGGCAGGATGACCACGCGCGCGGTGCCCTGCGCTCTGCGGAAGACTCCTCGGAGTTGGGACCCGCCCCTTCTCGGAGCATAAGCTTGCCGCAAGTGCGGCTCTTAGGGCTTGCGCTGACGGAATTGACTGGGGCGCCCCTGAGCGATCCAGCGCCCGATTCCTCGGCTTCCTGCATCATTTGCTTTAGAAGAACTATTGCAGTTTTAGAATATCTGGTAGATTTGGGGTGTCTGGGAAGCATAGGACCTATACATTTCATTGGGAAATTGGGAGCTATGAGGAGGTCGCTGCCGGGCAGAAGGATGTTGATTACAGGAGGCTCGCGTGGAATTGGTCGGAGCCTGGCCGAACTGGCAGCGACGGGTGGAGCATCGGTAGCAGTCGCTGCCCGTTCCAATCTTGGGCTGCAGGAGGTAGCGGAGGCGATACGGTCGCGCGGCGCGGATGTCTTGGCCATCGCCGCCGACGTGACCTCGCCGGAAGATCGACATCGGCTTGTTGACGAGGTGGTTGAACGCTTTGGGGGATTGGACGTCCTAATTAACAATGCTGGTGTTGGCAGCTTTGGACACTTCGCTGACTCCTCGGAAGCGGTGCTCCGGCAGGTCATGGAGGTGAATTTCTTCTCACCGGCCGAGTTAATCCGCTTATGCCTGCCTGCACTACGGCAAGGAAATCAGCCAGCAGTCGTGAACGTCGCTTCAATGTGCGGCCGGCGTGGTTTGCCAGCCTGGCCTGAGTATTCGGCCAGCAAGTTCGCCCTCTGCGGCTTGACAGAGTCGCTCCGAGCCGAGATGGCGCGTTTCGACATCGACGTCCTGCTGATCTTGCCCGGACTGACGCGGACCGATCTGGGAAGCCATTTGTTGCGCAACGCAGGCCGTCTCAAGATTGACTTCACGGAGGGAATGCAGCCTCAGGAAGTGGCCCGGCAAATCCTGCACGCGCTGGAGCGGGGCCGCACGGAAACCGTGATCGGACGGGAGGCGCATTGGATGCTTCGCATCAATCGCTTCCTGCCGCGGCTGGTGGATCGATTGATGGCTCGCAAGGTTCGCAGGTTGTACGCAGATGAGGTGAAGGAACATCGGGGGCAACCCGCGGAGCCGAGCGCGGCGGCACAAAAATAGCTCGGCTCAGACGTGGGGCAAACGAGACCGTGAACAGGCATCAGGGTTGACGAGGACGCTGGAATGTGTGGCATTGCAGGGATCGTTGATCTGAGCGGAAGGCGCCCACTACCTGCGGGTGCCCTGCAGGCCATGTCCCATGCGATCGTCCATCGTGGACCTGACGAGGACGGCTTCCTTGAAATCCCCGGCCTCGGGCTTGCCTCGCGCCGGCTAAGCATCGTCGGACTGGCCGACGGCCAGCAGCCGATTGGCAACGAGGACCGGAGCGTCCGCGTCGTCTACAACGGCGAGTTGTTCGATTACCCCGAGAGGCGAAGGGAGCTGGAGGGCCGGGGCCATCGCTTCGCCACCCACTGCGACACCGAGTTGGTGCCGCACCTCTGGGAGGAGCACCAGGAGGGGATGTTCGAGAAGCTGCGAGGCCAATTTGCCCTCGCGCTCTGGGATCAGCGTCGCCACCGCCTGGTTCTCGCGCGGGACCGCATCGGCATCTGCCCGCTCTACTGGACCCGGCAAACTACGCATGGCGGCGACTGGCTGCTGTTTGCCTCCGAAATCAAGGCGTTGCTCGCGTCGGGAATGGTCGACGCCCGACCCGACCCTCGAGGCATCAATCACATCTTCACGTTTTTCGCGCTCCCAGGCCCGGTGACTTGCTTCGAAGGCATCCAATCGTTGCTCCCAGGCCATTTTCTGACGATTCAACTTGCGCCGCACAACGAAACTGCCAGGGTGTCCGACCGCATTTACTGGGAAATCGACTTCCCCAATCGAGGCGAGGAAGACCCTGGGCACGATCCCAAAGCGCTAGTCGACCAGTTCGAAGCGGTGATGCTCCAAGCGGTCGAACGGCGCTTGCGTGCGGATGTGCCCGTAGTCTCCTATCTGAGCGGCGGGGTCGATTCCAGTTTGGTGGTTGCCCTGGCGAGCAAGGTGCGCGGGCAGCCTATCCCGACATTCACCATTCAGATCAAGGACCCCCAACTTGACGAATCGAGCGAAGCCGCCGAGACCGCAAGATACCTGGGCACCAAGCCGATCGTCGTTGGGTGTGGTCCAGACGAGGTTTTGAACACGTACCCGCGCCTGATTCAGGCGGCGGAAGGGCCGGTAATCGACACGTCTTGTGCGGCCCTGCTGCTCCTGGCTCAAGAGGTGCATTCCCAAGGGTACAAGGTCGCGGTCACGGGTGAAGGCGCGGATGAATGGCTGGCTGGATATTCCTGGTTCAAGATCCATCGACTGCTGGGATTGCTGGACTTCATACCTGGTGTGCACATCAGTCAGGCGTTGCGCCGGGTCTATCTCCGACTTAGCGGTTCGCCGCGGTTCCCGTGGGCGCTCGCCCGTCGCATTCAGGAAACCATCGGCGGAGATAACGCCTGGATGGATATCTATGGCCTCATGAGCCTATCCAAACGGCGGTTTTTCAGCAGGCAAATGGAAGAGACGCTTGGCGATCACTTGCCTTACGCCGACTTGCAGCTAAATCTCGAGCGGGCGCGGCGCTGGCACCCCTTGAACCGTTCCTTGTACCTCGGGGGTAAGGTCATGTTGCCCGGGCTGCTGCTCAATGCCAAGGGCGACCGCGTAGCCATGCACTCATCCGTCGAGACGCGCTATCCGTTCCTCGACGAAGAGGTTTTCGACTTCCTGGCCAAGATCCACCCGCGCTGGAAACTGCACGGGTTTCAGAACAAATATATTCTTCGCTTGCTCGCGGAACGGTGGTTGCCGAAGAAGATCGCCTGGCGACCCAAGGCTATGTTCCGGGCGCCGTTTGACTCCTTCCATGGTGCGCAGATCCCGGCATTCGTGGACCAGCTCCTGAGCGAAGAATCCTTGGGCAAAACCGGCTATTTCGACCCCACGGCTGTCAATTACTGGCGGCGTGAATTCCGTTCGCTGCGCGCTGGCTCCCCGCCGAGGATTTCCGTCGAAATGGGTCTCGTGGGCGTGATCGGAACTCAGCTCTGGTATCACACGTTTATTGATGATAGTCTGGCCGACTTACCGAGCTTGGCACAGCGCCGACCGGTTGTCGCCCACCGGGATGGGCCTGGGCGCAATGGCGGTCCCGTAAAATGGCGTGCTCCGGGAACGAGCCCTCTGGTAAGCTGAACGTAAAGGGGCAGCGGCCCCGTGGTGATTGACGGTTCGTCCATCGAAGTGAAGGATTGTGAGTATGTCCTATTCCCTGGCAACGTTGTGGTACGAACGCCAGCGCTATCTTCCCGGCGTATTGGCGGTCGGCTTCAGCGCGCTGCTCATTGCCTTGCAGTGCGGCCTGTTGCTGGGCTTATTCTCTATTACGTCTATCCCGGTGGATCGCACGAGTGCCGACATTTGGCTTGGCGCCCCGGAAGTGCTTAGCGTCGACCTCGGCCGGCCGATCCCGGAGAGCTATTTCCTGCGCGTAGCCAATGAGCCTGAAGTCCAATGCACCGAAATCTTCACTCAGGGCTTTGCCTACTGGGGAAAACCGAACGGCGGTTCCGAATTGTGTGTTGTCATCGGCTCACACCTTGAAGCCGACTCGCTTGGGGCGATTAAAGAACTGACGCCAACGCTGCGCATGCGCCTCACGGAGCCAAACTCAATCGTTATCGACGAATCGGAACTGGAGCGTCTCGGAGTAAAGGGCGTAGGGGACATCGCCGAGATCTCGGGCCGGCGCGTGCGGATCGTCGGCTTGATCCAGGGCGTCAAGAGCCTGGCCGGACCTTATATCTTTTGCTCGTTGACGACGGCCCGACCATTGCTGCGGCTAATGCCCGAGCAGGGGACCTATGTCCTGGCCAAGTGCTATCACCCGGCGGACGCTGCCGCCGTGGTCAAGAAGCTGGGTTCCTACAAGAACATGTCCGCGTTCACGAGTGTTGACTTCTCACGGCGCACCCAAATGCACTGGCTGCTGAAAACCAAAGCAGGCATCGCCCTGGGATGTGCGGCGGCACTCGGCCTCCTGGTCGGAGCGGTGGTCACGAGTCAGACCCTCTACGCGGCGACCGCAGCCTCGATCCGCGAATACGCGGTTCTCCAGGCGCTAGGAATTCCGCGCTGGCGCATGGCAGGTTCGGTCCTTGCACAGGCTTTTTGGATTGGCGTCATCGGCATCGCCTTGGCGGCTCCGGCAGTCTACGGGCTGCAAGGGGGCGCGGACGCGCTGGGTGCCAGAATTCTATTGCCGTTCGCGCTCTTAGCCATCGCGGTGAGCGTGACCATGACCATGGCGCTGCTCTCTGGTTTGGCCGCCCTGCGTTCGCTCCGGCTGGTGGAACCGGCCACTTTATTGAGGTGACAGTGGCAACGGAGAATTTGGTCAGCGAACCATCAAAGATTCGGCCACTGACCTCCAGTCGGGGGACCACAGGCATGTTTTACGAAAGACCGAAGCCGAGCTTGCGAGGACGGCACTTGCGGCGCACGTTCGGCACCGGCGAGAACGCCACCACCGCTCTTCACGACGTCTCCCTCGACCTTTTCAGCGGAGAGTTCGCACTGCTCATGGGCCCCTCCGGCAGCGGTAAATCAACTCTCCTGGCGGCGCTCTCAGGCTTGCTCCGCCCGGATAACGGTAACGTGACGGCGTTGGGCGAAGATTTGTGGAAGATGTCCGACCGCCAGCGCGAGAGATTTCGCTTGCACCACTTCGGCTTCATCTTCCAGGGTTATAACCTTTTCCCGGCATTGACCGCGCGCCAGCAGATAGAGATGGTCCTTCGCTGGGGCGAAGGCGTTAACGCACGAGAGGCCCGCCAACGTACCGACGAAATGCTGTCTGTGCTCGGCCTCTCGAAGAAGGCGAGACTGCGCCCGGCTCAGCTTTCGGGCGGCGAGAAGCAGCGGGTTGCGATCGGCCGGGCCATGGTCAAGAATCCTCAGTTTTGTTTTGCCGACGAGCCGACCAGTGCCCTGGATTGGGGGCACGGCGAGCAGATCATAGAGATGTTACGCGGCGCCGCCCGCGACCGCGGTACGACGGTCCTCGTCGTTGCCCACGACGCTCGTATCGTGGCGCATGTGGACCGAGTTCTGCAATTAGAGGATGGCTGCCTGACGGAGCCGGAAACGGCGAGCAGGCATGAAATATGGAGTGCGACATGAGGCGCTTTTTCCCTGTCTGGTTGCTCAGCGTCACGTTGCTCGTCGTGAGCGTTACGGGGACGATCCTCGTCATGCACTCTCGCGCCGGCGATAATCCCACCAAGAATGGCTCCGGAAATCCGCCTCCCACAGCGCCGACTGGAGAAGGCGTCATCTGCACCGGCAATGTGGATCTGGAGAACGGCATCCGGTCCCTTTACCCAGTGCAGCCGGGCCGAGTTGCCGAAGTGCTGGTGCATGAAGACGATGCCGTCAAGGCGGGCGATGTTCTTTTCCGGCTCGACGATCATCTAGCCAAATATCAACTTGACCAAGCAGAGGCGGCCCTTCGCGCGGCCCAGGCACAACTTGCAGATGCCCAGAAACTTCCCGAGCAACGTCGCATCGAGATTTCAGAGCAAAAACACTTGATCTTGGCGAAGGAAAAGGAAATCTCCGCGGCGCGGCGCATCGCTTCGCTTAGATCGCGTCAAGCAAAGAAGGATCTCACAAACGTTGATGAGGCAGACGCTGCTCAAGACCTTGTGGCCGCGAAGGAGGCTGCTTTGGGTGCAGAGAAAGGAAAGCTCGAGTCACTTGAGCTTTTCGATCCGGCGACGAAGATAAAGCTTGCCCAGGCCGAGGTAGATGCGAAGCAAGCCGAAGTGGATCGAGCGAAGTACGCCCTGCTGGAATGCAACCTGTGTGCCCCAACGGCCGGAAAAGTCTTGCGCTTGTTCGTCGGGAAGGGGGATGTGCTCTCCGCGCAACCCAGGCATCCCGCCATCGAATTCTGCCCCGATGGGCCTCGCATTGTTCGTGCCGAGATTGAACAAGAGTTTGCAAACCGAGTCACGAAGGGCCAGGTCGCGGAGATCGAAGATGACAGCCGGACTCCCGTCAAGTGGCGCGGCAAGGTCACGCATATCTCCGACTGGTACACGCAGAAGCGCTCTATTTTGCAAGAGCCGCTGCAATTCAACGATGTGCGCACCATCGAATGCATCGTTCAGTTCGATCCGGGCCAGGAATTGCCGCGCATCGGGCAGCGCGTGCGGGTGATCATTGGACAGCCCGCCGGCAACCGGTGATCGGATCGCTGGAGTCCTGGAAGACGGCCTCCGCCGCTCTGGCTTTATCAGCTTTCTCCATTTGACAGGTCTTGTGCTTTTCACGGCCATTGGTATCTTCAGTGCCGGAACGGGCAAGTGCGCGATTTTGCAATCGCAGGACGCATGTGCTGCGGCGCTGGCCGGGCAAATCGAAATGAATGTGCGGCAGCGCCGATTCGCTGCTCTGCAATCGAAGTGCGCATGGTGTCGTAGCCGACAGGAGGTTTGGCAATGACCTGGGTCTTGATCGGAACGGGATTTACCGGCGCCTTGACGTTGCTCTTCTTCTATCGCTCACTGCACCGCCGCTTTGGCACACTTTTTTCTGCGGGGGTGCTGTTTTCGCCCAAGGGCGGCTGCACGGAGCGGATTGTTCAGGAATTGAAGAGCGCTCGCCGCGAGGTGCTGGTGCTTGCCTATTCATTCAGTTCCAAGCCAATTGCGGACGCCTTGGTTGAAGCAAAAAAACGCGGCGCCCACATCGAGATCATCCTGGACAAGAGCAACGAGCAGGAAACGTATTCCGACTTGCGATTCTTCCAGGAGAACGGTCTGGCTCCCCTGATCGACGCACACCACGCCATTGCTCACAACAAGGTGATCATCGTTGATCGCCGCACGCTAATCACCGGGAGCTTCAACTTTACGCATCAGGCGGAAATGGAAAATGGCGAAAACTTGCTGGTGATCAAGGGGCATCCGGAATTGGTAACGCAGTATCGACAGAACTTTGCAACGCACAAAGGGCATAGCCAGGCCCCAAGCGAGAAGGGCACGCAAACACCCGAGCGCCGGGCGGCGTGAGGGACACGCGAGATAAGCAACCGGGACTCATGAGATCTGGGGATGGTCCCTCAGCTTTGTTTTCCGCCTGAGTTCTTCCTCTTCCTCAAACTCTCCGGCCAGCGGGCTGAAGTTCTCGAGTGCCAAATCATGCAGGACCAGCGTGCCGGTCCACAACGCCAAGAGCCCAGCTACCTGATCGCCTTCGCGCTCTTGAGCGGCGAACAACGCCTCGACTGCCCGAGCCTGTTCGGGCTCGCCGGCCAGCGATGACGGCGGCTGGACAGGAGCTTCCAGTGCCGGCATGATGATCTGCCCGTCGCTCTGGATGGGCGCCGGAATGATCAGCGGCGATTCTAGAGACATGGATACACCTCCCAAGCAACTGCCCACATATCGAACACCTTATCTTACCCTTGATTCGCCGCCCACGCAAAGGCATTGCTGATCCGAGCTCCAAGCTGAATGCCAAGCGGGGAAGGGACTTGTATCGGCGCTGCGAAGCTGGGCGACTCCAGCGGACGCCGTAGCCCCAACATTAGAGGTTGCAGGTGTCGCAAGCCCGAGTAGCGGATAGACCTTATCTCTTGGCAGCTCCGGGAGATTGATAGGATTGCCGGCTTCTCAACGGTCGTTGCTGCAAACGCCTGCGCGCCGAGTTATTCGGCGATTCGCCGACGATTTTGACCGCCTTGGCGGCGTTCGAAACCTTGAAGATGCCTACCGTTTTGCCGTTTCGGCCGCCTGCGCTGCAATAGGCATATTCGATGTTGATATGTTCGGCGGCCAGGATTTCGCATACATGAGCCAATTCACCCGGCTGATTCCGCATCTCAACGACCACAACCTCGGTCTCGGCAAAGGGGATGCTCAACTCCTTCAGCACTTGGCGGGTTTTTTCCAATTCGTCGGACACAAAGCGAAGGACATTGTGTTCATGGCTGTCCATGACGGTGAGGGCAGTGATGTTCACTTTGTCGCGCGCCAGGGTCAGAAGGACATTGGCCAATCGCCCCGGTTTGTTCTCAAGGAAGACGGAAAGCTGCTTGGAAAGTCCCACGAGAAAGCCTCCCTCAATTGGAGCGGTCTCAGGACCGCAGTAAAGACGAGATTGGATGTTTCGGTCTGCGAGCACATCGCCAAAAAGCAATTCTAGCCCTTGAGGCGGTTCGGTCCAGCCAAAGATCGACGCTCCATGCTGCAAGGTTCCCGGGAGTGCCTGCCTAAACAGAATGTGAGCCCCATCTGAACGCGCGGTTGCAAGCAAGGCGGAGGAGCTTGCGTCAACCGCAAAGGTGGTATGACAGCAGCGGTTCGAGACTGTCTGCCCGCGCGCAATATTGAACAAAGTGCATGTGCGGGTTAAAATTGCGTCTGCACGGTCAGGGCTGGGGATGCCTGCACGCCTTTTGCCTTTCACAATGTAGTGGATGGCTGTGCAGGTAGCACAAGATTCCGCACTCCTTGCCTGAATCTGTGGGCGTATTCGAAAGTACCATCGTCGAGAAGGAGTTGGGTCAGTGCAAATCAAGATCTCGGCACGGCACGGGCACCTCAGTGACGCGACACAAGAATTCATCCGAGAGAAAGCTCAAAAACTGCTCCGCTTCTTCGAGCGGCTAACCTTGATTGAAGTGACGGTGGATCTGAAGAACGAGACGAAGACAGTGGAAATTCTGGTCTCTGCGGAGCATAAGCACGATTTCGTCGCGCGCGAGAGCAACGACGATATTCTCGCGGCCGTGGATCTCGTAGTGGACAAGTTAGAGGGCCAATTGCGCCGCTACAAGGAAAAGGTTCAAGACCGCCGCCGGACTCCTTCGACTGGCGAAGTGGCTGGCGCTGGGGTGCCGGAAGAGCCCAGCGACGAATAATGGTCCGGCTCTTGGAGGACAATGCAATGCCGACGGAAGTGACAAGAGCCGAAAGGAGATCTGGAATGCGCATGACCGATTTTGTCGTTCGCGAGGCGATCATTCCTGAGTTGACGGCCACTACCAAGGATGCCGTCATCCGGGAGATGGTCGGAAGCCTTTCTAGCGCCGGGTACTTCAAGAGCGGAGAAACCGACGACATCGTGAAGGCCGTTTTGAAGCGCGAACTCCTTGGGTCCACCGGCATCGGACGCGGCGTGGCCATTCCGCACACCAAACACAATAGCGCGGAGCGATTGATCGGCACGGTGGCCATCTCGCGCCCGGGCGTGGCTTTCGATAGTCTCGACGGCGAGCCGGTGCATGTGTTTGTCCTGTTGATCTCGCCTCAAGACAGGCCCGGCGACCATCTGCGGGCTCTGGAAAATGTTTCCCGTAGCTTACGCGATGATGGCTTTGTCCGCTCGCTCCGGCAAGCGACCACCAAAGAGGCAATCTGGGACTTGCTGAGCGAGTTAGATCATCCGGCGTCTTGACAAAACAGGCCCTCATGACGGAGCGACTACTAGCAATGGTGCCAGAAGGAGTTGGTGGGCCGATGCAGCACAGATTACCCGGTGACAACCCTCAGGAGACGACTGCTGTGGCTTGCGAAATGACAGCGGAGTCTTCTCACTCCCCTCTTCCAGGACACAGCCAAACTGCCATGAACGGCGAGACCCTACGTAGGACGGTAAAGGTCACGGACCCGATGGGGTTCCACATGCGGCCATTGACGGCTTTTGCGCAACAGGCCGGGCAGTTTCAGAGCAAGGTCACGGTTGCCAAAGAGGGCCAGAGGGTAAACGGCAAAAGTCCGTTGGAATTGATGCTGCTGGCGGCTCAGCAAGGCACGGAGCTGGAGCTGGAAGTCTCCGGAAGCGACGCTCGATCCGCCATCGATATCTTGGCCGTTTTGCTAGGCGCCCATCCTCCCGAGGATGCCGATTCGCCGTTACCCAAGAAAGGCTAGGCCCCAGAGCGTGAGGCGGACCAATCCCTTACGTTTGTCACACACCTTTTACGAGAACACCCCCTCCTCGTCGATGGAAATCAAACGCGGAACCGCAGTCTCACCGGGCGTCGTCATCGGTCCAGCGCTGGTGCTCGACACGGAGGCGTTCCGAATTCCGCAACGATTTGTCGAGGGCAATCATCTCGAAGAAGAAGTCCGGCGTCTGCGCGAAGCACTGTCCGCCGCGGCGCGTGTGTCCCGCGAGAACCAGCAAGCCGTAAGCGAGAAACTGGGCCCACAATACGGAGCCGTCTTCGCCGCCCATGCCCTGCTGATCGAGGATCCGGCCCTGGCTGGTGAGATCGAAGCCCTCATCCGTGAACAGGGCTACGCCGCCGAGTACGCCGTGAGCAGGGTGATGCGCCGCCATGCCAAGGCGCTGGAAAGTATCGAACGCGGCCACTTCGCTGCCCGTGCCGCAGACCTGTTCGACATCGAAAAAAACCTTCTGCGAAGTTTGCTTGGCCACCGCCGCGAGAATCTGCAGCACCTCAAGGAAGCGGTCGTCGTTCTGGCCCACGATCTCACGCCCAGCGAAACCGCTGCTCTCGATCCTCGGATGGTCTATGCGTTCGCGACCGAGGCGGGCGGGCGGGCCAGCCACACGGCGATCATGGCTGGGGCGCTGGAGATTCCGGCAGTAGTTGGCTTGGGGCGATTCCTCAACGATGTTTCCGGCGGCGATATCGTCATCGTGGACGGCAATCGCGGTGTACTGATCCTGAATCCCGACGAGGAAACTCAGGAACTTTACGAGAAAACTCGGAGCAGCCTGCGGAATCTTGAAACCCGCCTGGAACAACTGCGGGATCTGCCGGCGGAAACACGCGACAACCAGCGCATCCAGTTGCTTGGCAACATCGAGTTTCCAAACGAGGCCACGCACTGCGCCGAACGGGGCGCCGATGGTGTTGGCCTGTACCGCACGGAGTTCCTCTACCTGGGAAAAAAGACCGACCCGACGGAGGCGGAGCATCTCGATGCTTGCCTCACGGTCTTGCGCCTGATTGGTCCCAAGCCCGTCGTCATTCGAACACTGGATCTGGGCGCGGATAAGTTTTCCACGAACGTGGAAGGGGCCGCCGATGAGCGCAACCCCTTCCTCGGCCTGCGCAGCGTCCGACTCTGCTTACGCAATTTGACCTTGTTCAAAACCCAGATGCGTGCGATCCTAAGGGCCAGTGCTCTAGGGGATGTTCGCATTTTGTTTCCCATGGTGAGCACCGTACTAGAGCTACGGCAGTGCAAGATGATCCTGGCTGAGGTAAAGGAGGACCTCGAAGAGGAAGGGATCGCATTTAATCGTAAGCTGCCGGTCGGTACAATGATTGAAGTCCCCTCAGCCGCGATCATGGCTGAGCAACTGGCCCGCGAGGTGAGTTTTTTCTCCATCGGGACCAACGACTTGGTCCAATATACCTTGGCGGCTGATCGAACCAATGAAGCAGTGGCCTCCCTGTATAGCCCGGGCGACCCGGCCGTCCTGCGACTGATTGACCATGTTGTGAAGGCAGCACGCAAGCATCAAGTGGAGGTCAATGTCTGCGGCGAAATGAGCGGCGACCCCATTTATACGCTGTTGTTACTGGGTATGGGCCTCCGCCAACTGAGTCTGACGCCGCACAATATTCCGGAGATTAAAAAAATCATCCGGTCAGTAACTTTGGAAGAGGCAAAGCAGGTCGCCCAAGAAGCGCTGTGCCTGGAAACGGCACGCGACGTGAATAACTATTTGCGGGAGCAAACACGACGCATCCTCCCAGAGGTGGTTGCCTGAGCAACGGGGGATTGAGCGTTGAGCAATTGAGAAATGAGTCGACTTGAGGTATTCCCATCGTTCATTTCTCCATTCCTCGATCCTCGGTTTTTCCCTCTCTTATCCCGCATGACAGTGAGCAGGGTTCGGCGCCGCTTGATTGCGGCAGCCGGGATCTGCTGCTGAAGTTCGTAGCTTGGATGCCGGCGGAAGCCTTTTTGCTTCCGGGCTCCAGAGCGGTCTGACTGCGCTCAAACTTCAGCTGTCCACGAGTCATGCCCCGGATCACCTCGAAGGGTTCCCAGGTTTCCTCCCATTTTGTCGAGCCGTGGACACCCTTTGTATGGTCCGCGAGAAAATCCGAATCCGTTTCAGCAAGACTGGCGACCTCCGCCTGATTAGCCACCATGACCTGATGCGCTGCTTCGAGCGCATGCTGCGGCGCGCGTCGATTCCCTATCGCTCGACGGCTGGTTACAACCCCAAGCCCCGCCTCATTTTCGCCTTGTCTTTGCCACTCGGGATCTCTGGTGCCGAGGAGGTTGTGGAGTTGGAACTGAATGAGGAACTCTCCGCGGACGATGTCCGCCAACGACTCTGTCGGCAGGCGCCTCCCGGTCTGGAGATCTTGTCCGCACGCCGGATCGAACCCAAGACTACTGCGCACGTGCAAAGCGTCTGCTATCGCATCGCCGTGCCTGGCGACCGTCGGGACTGCTTGCCCGAGAAGATAGAAGCCTTGCTGGCATCTTCCGAATGCTGGATCGAACGAACGCGGCCCAGGCCGCGCAAAATCGACGTCCGACCGTGTCTTCTCGACCTGCGCCTGGTATCCGCGGCACTGGAAATGGATATCGCCGTGACTCCCAGCGGAACGGCCCGGCCCGACGAAATCCTTGAACTCCTGGGCGTGCGCGATCTTCTCGAGGCCGGGGCCATTCTCGAGCGGATCAAGATGGAGTTGGCAGACGAATGCGCGGCGCCCCCGTGTCCTGAAATCGCATCTGGCGTGAAGGGACACGAATCATGATAATAAGCTTCCCCGATCACTGTGCACTAGCGGCGCTCGACACAACGATGTCTTGCGACGCACTCCATATCCTGGCGCCGGCTGCCGTTCATAAGACCGGCCTGCCGTTATGCGCCAGGGTCAATCCGATTATTGGGCGGCTCTCGCCGTGCCGAATTTCCCGTTGTTCTCAGATTGGAATTCAGCCACGTACTATTTTCGGCGCAGCACGGCCGGAACCTGCCCCCAACCTAAAGGGATCGCATGAAGAAAGAGATGCTTATCAACGTACTTCAGCCTGAGGAATGCCGTATCGCCATCGTGGAGGACGGCGTTCTCGAAGAGTTGTACGTGGAACGCACCAGCCAAGAGAGCTACGTCGGCAATATCTACAAAGGCCGGATCGTCAACATCGAGCCCAGCATCCAAGCGGCTTTCGTCGACTTCGGCATTGGGCGTAACGGTTTCCTTCACGTCTCCGACGTCGAACCTGCTTACTATCGTCACCTGGAAGAATCGCGTGGGGATGGCGGCCGCGGTCGAGGCAATCGTCGCGGCCGTGATCGAGGGCGCGGCTCTGCTCCCGGCACCGACGAGAATCTCGAAGAGCGTTTTCCGGATCCGGAAGACGTGCAAGACACGCCCGTGTTCGAGCCGGAAGACGTTGCCAAGACTGACGCCGAAGCGGAGGGCGAGGCGCGGCCGTCGTCTTCCAAGGGGCGTTCACGTTCGCGCGGGCGCCCTCGCCGGCGCACACGTCAGGATAGGCCTGAAGGAACCGAGGCTGCACCGGAGCCCGAAGATCAGGGATTTTCTCCCGAGATTTCCGCCGCCCCCGACCAGGCAGTCGAAGGGACGCCCGCCGGCGAGAATCGTCAAGAGGAACCGCCCCAATTCATGAACTCCGCAGAGCATCGCACGGAGGAAGACAAAAACGCTCCCGGCCGCGACAACAACAAGCCCGCTGCCGGCATGGATGATGAGGATATCTTTTTCCCGCGGTCCGACTCGAGTCCCTCGGAGCGTCCGGCTGTGGAGGCCGAACCGGTTCGCATGGAACGTGCAGAGCCTGTTTTCGAGGAGAGTTTCGGATGGCAGGCCGCGGAGTCTGTGCAAAGCGATGAGACTTTCTCGGGGTCGAGTTCCGTGGCAAATGCGGTCCAAGATGACGCAAGGCCGCCGCAGAACGCTTTCGAGGAGGAACCGGAATTCGCGCGTGGTGAGGAAGTCGAGGAGAACGGACGTGTAACGGACGATCTTGAGGATGAAGGAGCCCAGGGCGCCCCGGGAGATGAACCGCAGTTTCGGCGCAGGCGCTCGGGCCCGGGTCGGGATGACCGCCGGGGCCGGCCTCGTCCCCGGATGTCGGGTCGGCCTGGTTTCGGCCGCCCGAAACCGCTCATCCAGGATATCTTCCGCCGCGGTCAAGAGGTCCTTGTGCAGGTTATCAAGGAGGGCATCGGCACCAAGGGGCCGACTCTCAGCACGTATATCAGCATCGCCGGCCGATACCTGGTCCTCATGCCCGGCCTGAACCGGGTCGGCGTCTCGCGCAAAATTGCCGACGATGAACAGCGGCACCGCCTCCGCGAAATTTTCCACGAACTGCAGCCGCCCAAGGGTCTTGGCTTCATTATTCGTACTGCTGGACTGGACAAGACGAAGAAGGAACTGCAGCGTGACTTGGCATACCTGTCCCGGCTCTGGCAGGTTGTGGTGCGCCGTATCCGCAAACTCAAATCTCCGGCCGAGATCTATCAGGAAAGCGATATGATCACGCGGACGATCCGGGATACGTTCACCAGCGACATCGACACGATTTGGGTGGATGAATCGACGGCTTTCGAGCATGCACAAGAATTCTTGCAGATTGTCATGCCGCGCTACGCCAGCCGGATCAAGCTCTACACCGATTCCGAGCCGCTCTTCCACAAATACGGCATCGAGGACGAGATCGCCCGCATCCAGCAGCGGCATGTGCCGCTGCCGAACGGCGGCTCCATCGTCATCGATCAAGCAGAGGCACTGGTGGCTATCGACGTCAACAGCGGCAATTTCCGGGCGGACGGCAACGCCGAGGAGACCGCTTACCAAATGAACTTGCAAGCGGCCCGGGAAATCGCCCGGCAGCTTCGCCTGCGTGACCTCGGTGGAGTGATCGCCAACGATTTCATCGACATGCGCGAAGAAAAACACCGCCGAGACGTCGAACGGGCGCTGCGAGATGCGGTGAGGCGCGATCGAGCCCGCACTAAGATCCTCAAGATCTCGGCGTTCGGGATTATCGAAATGACGCGCCAGAGAATCCGGCCGTCCCTGAAGCGCAGCGTTTACCAGGACTGTCCGCACTGTCATGGCACAAGCCAGGTAAAAACCTGCGAGAGCATGAGCATCGATGTCATGCGCATGCTGCAGCTCGCCGCCCATCGCGAGAACATTCAACGCATTCACGTCCGCGTTCAGGAGGATGTCGCGAATTATTTGCTCAATCGCAAGCGCAAGGAGATCACCCGGCTGGAAGAATCGGGAAGCATTCAGGTAACCATCACCGCTGCAGTCGGCGTGGCGCCGGAAACGTTGGAGTTCGCCTGCTACGACAACAACAACAACGAGGTCAAATTCACGCCTTTCGTGGAAACGAGACCGCGCCGCCGTTGACCCAGGCGCTTGGGATCTCGATCCGTAGCGCTGGCACTGGAGTCCGCAGATGACTAACCACTCTCTGCAGACTCCAGCGCCGATGCCTGCGCTCGTTTTTGCACATCCCATCAAGGCCGGTCCGCCTAGGCGGCGCAATGCCGGCAACCAAGGGAAGCTAGGCCGAGTGAGCTGCGAAGGAACCGGCCACGCTTCGAGCCCGACACCCCGGCTGAAGGTGACCTCGACTTGACACCCCGCCCATCCCTTCTATAATCCGCCGCCCGCACGTTCCTCTTCTAGTCTTTCCGCGCGCTCTGCGACCCTTGCCGCCCGCGCTGGAGCGTCCGGAAGGAAAGCTAGACGATTGGAACAGCGATCCATTCAAACAGTTACCTTTAGGAGGGAATGTGATTGGACAAAGAAAAGCGCGACGGTTGCTTTATCTTCTGATTGCCTTGGTGATCTCCCCGATTTGCTCGGCACCCGTCGCGGCCGACGATCTCTATCGGTTCTCTTACAACGTCCGTGGCGACGCCAAGCCTATCGTCCTGTACGCCGACGAGGTGACAACGTGGACGGAGTCAGGCCGGCGCGTCATCCTGTTGAAGGGAAAAGTGCTGGTCGAACATGGCGTCGTCCAAGTACGCGCTCAGCAGGCGGTCGCCTGGATCGATCAGCAACGACAAACCGGCATACTTCGATTGGACTTGTATGCAGAGGGCGATGTCGCCCTGGAGAACGGTCCTGAGAGTCACTCAAGCGCGCGGGCTCTGGCGGACCTGTCCACACGTGGCGAGTTGAAGCTACGGTCGAACAACGGGAAGGTCATCCAGGCCTCCCGGACCGATGACCCACTTTATCGCCGCGCTGAGGCGGTTCGCGCGCCCCAAGCCAACCCTGCGCCACCAAGCGGGATTCGGCCTGTCTCTTACCAAGAGGCTGTGCCTTCGCCCCCAGTGCTGCCTTCGTCGGCTCCGGCGGTCGCACCAGTGCAAGGACCGCCGCCGGGTGCAGCGGCTGGGCCACCGGGGGCGGGGCAGCCGCTCCCGGCGCCCTCGACAGCGCCGACACCGCCGCCGTCTGGTCCGTTCGGGGTGCCCGTTCCCATTCCACAAGGACCGGCGCAGTCCACCGCCCCCGCGGCGCCAGTTCCCGTACCTTCCGTAATTCCGCCGTCAGCGACACCTGCGGTTCCAAATCCGGCACCGCCCGTGACACCATCTCCGCCGCCGAACGCCTTCGGAGCAGGGCCGTCAACTCCTGCGGCGCCTCCAGCCAAGCCGCCCCCTGCTGGACCACCGGCCCCCGGCCCTGCACCCACGCGCGACTTCACCATTCGCTCGCGCAACCCCGGCGGCCTGAGTCTCGAAAGCTTTGCAGTCTCCAAAGACGAAAGTGTGGTGGTCATCACTGGCGGCATCATTTTGATCGTACGTACGGACGATCTGAATGGTCTGGTCGACATCGAAGCAGATCGTTGCGTCTTCTGGACGCATGGAAATACGCAGGAGGTTCTGAATAACCTGCGGTCAGAACAGAGCCAGCGCAGCCGCGAGCTGGAATTCTATCTGTCCGGCAACGTTGAGATCCGCCAGCAGAACCCCAAAGGCAGCCATGTCATTCGGGCCGATCGAGTCTATTACGACGTGGCCCATGATGTGGCTGTGGCGATGCGCGCTGACCTGGAATACCGCGAGCCCAAGGTGCCCGACCCGGTTCACATGCACGCGGAGGAGTTGCTTAAACTTTCGCCGACCCTTTACAAAGGATTGAAAGCCGAGGTTTTCTCGAGTCGGCTGCCATCCGATCCCGGGCTGAAAGTCTACGTGAGCGAGGCCACCCTCGAAGAGAAATCTATCGAACGCCGTTCGATTTTCGGCATCCCCTTCCTCAACCGGACCACGGGAGAGCCTGACATCGAAGAACAACGGTTCTTCGACGGACGTAACGCCATTTTGGAATTCGAAAAAGTCCCGATCTTTTATCTGCCCTTCATCCGCGGCGACGCCAATGACCCTCTCGGTCCCCTCGAGAGCGTCAACCTCGACTACAATCGCATTTACGGAGCGCGGCTTGGCGCGACGTTCAACGTCTACGACCTACTCGGCATGGATCCCGTGCCCAACACGCGCTGGCGATTCGATACCGATTACTTGAGCAATCGCGGTCCCGCCCTTGGCACGGAATACGATTATGCCGGCAAGAGCTTCCTGACGCTGCCCGCGACGCTTACGGGCTTGGTCAAGGGTTACGGGATTCACGATACCGGGGTGGATATACTGGGCGGCGATCGAACGGGCGAACCGCACACCGACTGGCGTGGACGCTTCCTCTGGCGCCAAAACGTTCAAGATTTGCCCGAGGACTTCACGCTGCAGACGCAGGTGTCATGGCTCAGCGACAAAAACTTTCTTGAACAGTACTACAAGAATGAGTTCGACTCGGACTTGAATCAGGAAACGTTCAGCTACCTCAAGCAACAGCGCGACAACTGGGCCTGGACGGGGTTGATCGAGGAGCGCGACCGCGCCTGGGTCACGGAGACTTCCTGGTTGCCTCGTGCCGACGGCTACCTGATCGGTCAATCGTTCTTCGACCTTCTGACCTACAACGCGCACCTAAGCGCCGGGTACGCGCGACTGCGGCCCACCGCCGTGGCGCCGCCGTTGATCGATGCGACCGACGAGACCGACAACACCGGCAGACTGGATCTCATGCAAGAAATCAGCTTGCCTTTTTCCCTAGGTGCGTTTCGGCTCGTCCCTTATGCACTGCTTGACCTCACCTACTACACGAGCGATCTGGAAGGCAATAATGTGGGTCGCGTTTATGAAGGCGGCGGTCTGAGAGCCAGCATTCCTTTTTCGCGGTTATTTCCAGACATTAAGAGCGATCTTCTTAATCTCGACGGCATTTATCACAAGATTGTCTTCAGCGCCAATTACTTCATCGCGCACTCGGATGTGCCTTATACACGCTTGCCGCAGCTCGACCGCTTGAATGATGATGCTACCGACCAGGCCCTTCGCGATATCACACCTCAGCAGCCTGCTTTGAACCCCGCGCACGGCACCTTTCTGGCGACCTCGCCCCTCTTCGACCCGCAGATCTACGCGATCCAACAGCTCGTGGACAACCGCATTGATACGCTCGACACCATCGAGGTGCTTCAGTTCGACATGCGCCAGCGCTGGCAGACCAAGCGTGGCTACCCCGGCCAAGAGCACATCGTGGACTGGATGACCTTGGACTTGTCGGGATCGTACTTCCCGAACCCCGAACGCGACAATTTCGGCCAGGACT
Organism: Gemmataceae bacterium; assembly: GCA_035296965.1. Lineage (GTDB taxonomy): Bacteria > Planctomycetota > Planctomycetia > Gemmatales > Gemmataceae > DATGZX01. The sequence continues at coordinate 40,762 of DATGZX010000057.1, read as the reverse complement.
TTGCCTTCCTGCAATACGATTGGATCTGGAACATTGGCGACAGGACCGCCCTGGTCAGCAGCGGCTGGTACGATCCGATCCAGAATGGGCCGCGCGTCTTTGATATCGGGGCCATTCTCAACCGTCCAGACCGCACCAGCTTTTACCTTGGCTATCGTGAAATCGATCCGCTCAATAGTCAGGCGGTGACCGGGGCGGTGACCTATATCTTCAGTCCGAAATACGCGATGACTGCCAGCGCCACATATGACTTCGGTGTCAAAACCGAGGTCACGTCCTTGATCCTGACCCGCATGGGCTCCGATCTCCAGGTGAGTTTCGGCATCAACTACAACTCCATCCTCAACACGTTCGGTGTAGCTTTCGAAATCGTGCCCAATATCATTCCCACGGCCAATCGGGCCGCCATGGGCGCCATTGGAACACCGCTCATCGGCAGGTAAGCCTCGCCGATTCTTCATTCTCCGCGGATTCTTCGGAAATTCTCCATTCTCCCAAGCTTAGTGATTAAGCAGACGTTATTTCGCGGACGCTCTATGCGGCCGGCCCTCGGCAAATCCCGGGCGCTTGATGCGTGCCTGGGCTGGTCTGCCGCCCTTCCTTCCCCAATGATGGTAGAGTCCAATAGCAGGTCCCGTGACGAGGTGTCGCGTTATCCGTCTCTGTTGATCTTGTGCTTCGCGATCTGGTTGCCCTAAATGCCCGCGTGCATATCGGCTGATACTATCCCGAGGCGTTAGCGAGGTCCTCGCTGACGCTTCGGGCTAGTATGAGCGGAATTGTGCACGGTGATGTAGCACCCGGAGCTGTCCGTCATGCCTGAACGACGTGCGCGACTCGATTACGCAGCGCTAGCCCTCCTGCTTGCAGGGCTGCTTGTCGCGTTGAGCGTCTTCAGCTACGATCCGGCCGATCCGCCCAGCCCCGTGGTCCATCCGCAACGCCCGACTGTGACGAATCTGCTGGGTGTTCCCGGAGCCTGGCTTGGCCGCGTCCTGGTGGAGACGTTCGGGGTGGCGGCCTACGTCTTGCTCGCTAGCTGGTTTGTGCTGGTCGTGCTGCTCTTTGTCCGTCGGAGCTTGCTGACCTGGACACTGCGCTTGGCGGGTTGGCTGCTCCTTGTGCCATGCGCGGCGGCCGCAGCAGATTTCGTGGGAAGCCCTCTCCTTCCAGGATCGCTAAACGGAGGCGGAACGCTGGGCGCCTGGCTCATAGGCTGGTTGCAAGCGAGTTTTTATCCGGTCGGTCAGGTCGCAGTTTACAGTGGCTGCCTGTTTCTCGGCCTGGTGCTGACTGCCGATTCTGCCGTCAGCCGAGTGCTGAAGGCTATGTGGAGGGCATGCTGCTGGATGATGCGTGCCTCCTTTCGGGCGTCTCGCTGGCTATGGACCAGAATTCGCACGCGCCGAACGCCGCGCGAAACTTCGAACACGGAAACCAAACCGGTTATCAAGCGCGCTTTCAAAATAGAAGTGCCCGCGCCGACAGTGCCGGAAGAGCCCCGTGAGCCATTGCCGCCTCCGGGCGACATACCCATCCGCCATCACGACGCGGCGATCGCCGGTCTTGAAAAGCATCCCGAAGAATCAAAGGCGACAATCGTCCCTCAGGTTCCCGTGCCCATCCAACGCTCGGTCCCACAGGAGACGGAGGAAGAGCGGTTCGCGGACTACGAGCTGCCTCCGCTAACCCTCCTGGAAGAACCTCAACCATTTCCCTACGAAGCGCACGATCAACAACTCAGGGATCGGGCTGCGCTGTTGGAGAAGACATTTTCCGACTTCGAGATGACCGTGCGCGTGGTCGGCATCAACACTGGCCCGGTCATTACCCAGTATGAGTTGGCCCTGGAGACCGGCCTGCGCCTTCACAAGGTGACGAGCATGGCGGACGACCTGGCTCTCAACCTGAAGGTGCCGAGTGTCCGTATCGTCGCGCCCATCCCTGGGAAGAACACGGTGGGAGTCGAAATCCCGAATGAACATCGGGCGGTGGTCCGGCTCAAGGAGGTCATACTTAACGCCGGCAAAAAACTCGCCACGACCAAGATCCCCCTGTTCCTAGGAAAGGACACGGAGGGCCGGCCGCTTGTCTACGATCTGGCGGAAATGCCGCACTTGCTCATTGCGGGTCGTACCGGAACAGGCAAGTCGGTCTGCATGAATGCCATCATCTTGAGCATGCTCATGACACGCCGCCCCGACGAAGTCAAGATGGTCATGATCGACCCCAAGATGCTGGAATTGAGCGAATATGGCCGAATCCCTCACCTCATGCACCCCGTCGTCAAGGACATGAAAAAGGCTGAGGCAATCCTATCGTGGGCGGTGGACAAAATGGAGGAGCGCTACGACTTGCTCAGCCGAGCGCGCGTACGCAGCATTGCCGGCTACAACGCCCTGCCTCCCGAAGAAATCCATCGTCGCGTGCAGCCGGTCGACGACGAAGAACGAGGCCGTCTCCCGGATCGAATACCCTACATCGTCATTTTCGTGGATGAGATGAACGACTTGATGATGACCATGAAGAAAGAGGTGGAAGGGCACATTATCCGGTTGGCTCAGAAATCGCGTGCGGCCGGTATCCACCTGGTGGTGGCCACGCAGAAGCCGACGGTTGATGTGATCACCGGATTGATAAAATCCAACTTGCCGGCCCGCATCTGTTTCCAGGTTTCGAGCCGCTCCGATAGTCGCGTCGTCCTCGACGAAATGGGGGCCGACAAGCTGCTCGGCAAGGGCGACATGCTCTTCTTGCAACCTGGTACGAGCACATTGATACGATCGCAGGGAACCTATGCGAGTGACGAAGAGATCACGCGCGTCGTCCAGTGCCTGGAGTGCGATCCTTGCTATGCGCAAGAACTGATTCAGCTTAGCGCCGGCGGCAAGGATGGCGACGGCAACTTCGTCGATAATCTGAAATCACGCGACGATCTCTATGAACAGGCGATCGAGGTCATCGTCCGCGAAGGCCGGGGAAGTGTTTCGCTCTTACAGCGTGCTTTAGGCATCGGCTACGGCCGAGGCGCTCGGCTGATCGACTACATGGCAGAGGACGGCATCGTTGGAGACTACAACGGCAGCCAGGCACGCGAGGTGCTTTACACGCCCGAGGAATGGCAGCAGGTGAAACAGACCGGGGCATTAGCAGGCCGCTGACCATGCAGGCCCCCGCTTTTCAGATGAGTTTATCGGGTAGGAGCAATTCCGTTGGGTTCTGCAGCCTGCGGATCAGAGCGTTGCAGAATGCCGCTCCGATCGCGCCATCCACTACTCGGTGATCGAAAGACAGCGACAAATAAATCATCTCCGCGGGACGAATATTCCCCGAGGCGTCGAACACCGGCCGCTTGACGACTTTTCCCGTGCCCAGGATAGCCGCCTCGGGATAATTGATGACGGGAGTCGAGAACAAGCCACCAATCCCGCCGACAGAAGTGATCGTGAATGTACCACCGCGCAGGTCCTCCAGGCGAACCTTGCCGGTACGTGCGGCAGCACTTAATTGCTCGATTTCGAGTGCAATCTGGCCAATCTGCTTGGCGCCCGCATCGTGAATCACCGGCACGATCAGGCCGTTCGGCGTCGCAACCGCAATGCCAAGGTTGTAGCCGTCATGAAGGACGATCTCACCTGCCTCTTCATCGAGTGAGGAATTGACGATAGGCACATCCTTGAGCGCCCCGACGGCAGCCTTCACGATGAAGGCAAGATAGGTGAGCTTCACGCCCGCCTTTGCATAGCGTTCTCGGAGCGACTCGCGCAGCCGCACCATCTCGGTCACTTCGCATTCGTCCACGTAGGAATAATGCGGGATCGTCCGTTTCGACTGGACCATGTGCTCGGCGATGCGCCGGCGCACTCCCTGCAGCTTGACTCGTGTCCCCGGCGTTCCGTAGCTTGGCGGCGGCTCTGCTGGAGCAGGTCTAGCCTCCGCGGCCGGGGGACCGGCGAACGAAGAGAGGTCTTCGATCAAGATGCGGCCGCCCGGCCCGCTGCCGTGCACGCGCGTAAGATCGACTCCGAGTTTGCGCGCCATCAGGCGCACCGAAGGCGCTGCCTTTACCGTCGTGGCCGCAGCAGATACTGCGGAGGGCAATCGGTTCACTTTACGATTCGCCGCCGCGTTACCGGCGGCGACCAGTTCCGTCCGCGCGTTCTCGCCTACTCGTTGCCGGTCCTGCGCTGCTGCAACTCCGTCTGCCTGGCCCAGAGAATTGTAAGTCAGAACGACGTCTCCGATCTTCATTTTCTGGCCTGGCTGGGCCTGCAAGGCCGTGATGACTCCGGCGAAGGGCGAAGGCACTTCCATACTGGCCTTGTCGGTAAGGACTTCCATGAGGTTCTGGCCACGCTTCACCGCTTCGCCGGTCTTGACGAACCAGGAGACCAACTCTGCCTCGTAGACTCCCTCACCCAGTTCTGGAAGTCGAAATTCCATTGCAATTCCCCTCCCCAACGTCATGCTTCCTCGCTGGCCAGCGCGCGCATGGCTGCCTTGATGCTGGGAAGCTGCGGCACCGTGTTTTGCTCGTAGACGCTATTGAGGCCGATACCCGGAACATGCCGGCCCAGAAGCACCCGGGGTCGCACCAGTAAATCGTAGAAGTGTTCTTCGATCACGCGCCGCAGCAGATGCTCGCCGAAATTCGTGACTTCCGTGTCTTCGTTGACGATAAGCACGCGGCCCGTCTTGAGCACGCTTTGGCTGATGGCCTTCCAGTCGTAAGGGAAAATGCTGCGCAAGTCGATGATCTCGAAATCGTGGCCGGCCTCCTGCGACAGCTCGGTGGCGGCCTGGACGCACAGAGGCAGAGTGCGCCCATAGCTGATCACCGTGGCGTCGCTGCCCGGTCGGGCCACGCTCGCGACACCGAGAGGGACCAGATATTCCTTGACGTCGGGCCAGCGCGGCTGCCAAGTTGTTCGGTCGCCGACAGGGGCATCAATCATTTCCTTGAGTGTGCGTGGGTCGGGCGGCTCGCCGGGAATGAGCTGCTCGCCGCGCAAGCGCAGCAATGCCTTGGGCAGCAGGACCATGACCGGATTAGGGTCGATTATGGCGGAAAGCATGAGCCCATAGCCATCGAGAGCATTGCTGGGCATGACCACCTTCCACCCTGCCAGCGTGCTTGCCCAGCTCTCGAACGAGTGCGAATGATACAGACTCCCCCGAATGCCGGAACCGCTGGGCATCATCACGACAATGGGCATGTCGAAATTGCCGGCACCCGCCCAGCGTTGGTTGCCGGCGACCTTGAGCAAGTCGATGGTGTTAAAGCCGTAGTCGCAGAACTGGATCTCGGCAACAGGCCGGCCGCCGGCATAGGCAATGCCCATTGCCGTGCCGATGATGCCGCGCTCATCGAGGGGTGAGTTCCATGCCGTTTTCAATCCCTGCGTGGCGGTGAACACGCCGCCTAGCGGCGGGCCCACATCCTCTCCGAAGATGTCCGTGACGCCTAGATGGGTTTCACCGTAGTGCAGTGCCATTCGCACCGCTTGAACCAAAGTTGCCATATGAGAGAAGAAGGAAAAGGTAAAAAGGGAGAAGCAATCCGTTGGCCTGCGCACTTCTTGGCTCGGCAGACTAGCCAGCCCAAGGTGCTTGCAATTCATGTTGCCTCGTCACGGAGGCCTTCCGGAAACTCACGTGAAAGGATTTGGGACGCTGACAAAAGCCCAAGCCAACAACATGCCTTTCGCCTTCCTCCGTTTGCCCTAGGACGGCAAACCAGTGTAATCGTTCGGGTAAACGGCATCGACGCTGCTGGGTGCGTAGGAATGCTTATGAATGTCGTCTGGAGTCGGCCGCGGCTCCTTGAGCGTTTCTTCGAGTGCCGTCTCGACTTCGGCCTTGGCTTCCTCATGGGTTCGGCGGATGGTGTCCCGATCAAGGATTTCTGCCGCGTGGAGTTTCTGTTCGAAAAGGGCGATGCAGTCGGGCTCATTCCTAACGCGCAGCGCGCCGCTGGAGGAGGAATGGCCGTAGAGACGCGACACAAACGCCTCGATCATGTACGGCCGCTTCTTCGAGCGACAATAGTCCATCGCGCGTTGGAGCGCGTGCCAGCTAGCTACGGGATCGTTGCCGTCGACAACTTCTCCTGGAATGCCGAACGCTTTGCCACGGTCGACAATGTGCATCTCGCCATGTTGGCCGTTTGCCGGAGTGGAGATTCCCCAGTGATTGTTCGTGACGATCATCAGCACCGGCAATACGTTTTCAGGCCGCGTGCTCCACACCAGGCATGAAGCAAAGTCTCCTTCCGCCGTGCCGGCATCGCCTCCGGTCACGATCGTAATGCCGTCGCTGCCGCGTCGCTTCTGCACGATGGCCGTGCCGGGCGCCATGACATACTGGATTTCGATTACCGAGCTGATCGGAATAATGTTCCACTTCCGGCAGGCATAGTGACCGGGAAAATTCCGTCCCATCGAGTGCGGGTCGGTGGCAGTCATGCCCATCTGGCGAATGCCGTCAATGAGGGGCATACCCATGGCAACCAGCGTCGCGCTGTTCCGGTAATGCAGGTGCAGGTAATCGTAATCAGGTCCTTCGCCCTTCTTGACCTGGAGACCCAGGCAGGCGTTGAATGCTTCCTCGCCGGGACCGCCAATCCAGAAGTATCCTTCGCCGGATTTGCTCATCTTGATCATCCGCTCTTCCATGGCGCGGGTTCGCACCATGATGCGGTAGATCTCAAGGCAGCGTCCCGCAGGGAGCGATTCGCTGCCTGTACTTATTTCAGCCTCGGCCAGAGCGGCCAGCCCATTGCCTTCGACAGATTTGATCTTGGTCGACATGCCGCGTTCTCGCTCGGAGATTCTACCGCTGGCCACGGGTTCCGGTCCCTGCGACGCCAGCGGCAGGTAATGGGCAGACGATACTTTGAACTTGCTCCATTGCGTCTCCAACTATCCTTAGAAAGAGCCGGACCGCCCCTGGCCTCCTACCAGCTTCCGCTTGTATTTTAGGTTTTTAAATGGATACTCGAAAGAGGAAACCCGGTCCCAATCTGCATTTCCGTCGTTGGGCGGCGTCTCAATAAACCTACGTGCGAAACAAGTCTTCCCGCCGCAAACGCTAGGCTGGCTTGGCGACGCAGAGCAGGAATGTGGGATTTACCGCCTCAAACCGCAACGTCTCCAATTGTTCTACGCCACGAGCCACGTTGATCAAGGATACTTGTACGGACCTTGCCAGCGCCTTGAGTGTCCCATAAGTGGCGTTAAGCGTCTCCAGTGTCGCCACGTTGACGACTAACTTTCCGCCTGGCCGCAAGACTTTGTATGCCGACTCCAGCATGCGGGCAACCTCGTGGCCGGTTCCGCCGACAAAGATGGCGTCGGGAGCCGGCAGCTGGTTGAAGACAGCCGGAGCAACCCCGTGCACCGCCGACAGGTTGGACACACCAAATGTCTTGGCGTTGGCAAGGATGAGTTCGTAGTCGGCCGCATCTTGCTCGATGGCAAAGACTTTCCCGGGGTGTGCAAACTGGGCCGCCTCGATGGCAACGGAACCGGACCCCGCCCCGACATCCCAGACCACACACCCTGGCTGGACATCGAGCTGAGCAATCGCAATGGCGCGCACCTCCGCCTGCGTGATAAGTCCGCTCTTGGGCCGGCTCTGCGCGAAGACGTCATCGGGGTTGCCGAAAGTGCGGAAACGCCCGTCGCCGCGCGGTCGATCGGGCCGTCCCGGCTTACGCTTCAGGATCATGACGTTCAAAGGGGCAAATTCCATTTCCTTCAAGTCCGCCAACTCTCCCTGCGTGACGCGTTCGTTGGGCGCGCCCAGGTTCTCGCACACGTAGGCGCGAAAGTAATCAATCCCCTGCGTTAACAGAGCACGACAGATGGCAGGAGGATCGTCTTCCTCGCTTGTAAACAGGCCCACTGTCTCGGCAACCCGAATGCGATCGAGGACCGTGGCAAGCGGATGGTTGGCCAGATTGGTCAGAAACGCTTCTTCCCAGCTTTCCTTGATGCGGGCGAAGGCCAGTTGCATGCTGCTTACGTGAGGCAACACGTCGAAACGGTCCTTGCCGAGTCGATCGCACAGATACCGGGCAACCCCATAGAATAGAGGATCGCCGCTCGCCACCACGACCATTCGTTTCCGACCAAAATTGGACTCGAGCGTGTGCACCACCTCTTGCAAGTCAGGGCCAATTGCCCTGCGTTCGCCCTTGGCCTCGGAGACCAGATGCAAAGCCTGGTCGGAGCCAAGCAGGAGATCGGCAGAAGCCACCAGGTCGCGTGCACGAGCCGTGAGACCCGCCAGGCCGTCGCTACCGACGCCAATGATGTACGTCTTCGGTTCCGCGGGATTCACGAGGATTCCCTCTGCCCCAAGCTGCCGCGCGACACATATTCGTCCGACGGTGGCTGATTGTACAGCGCAGCATTCAGAAAGGGGAACTTTTCCCTCGGCTCGGCCTCGCCTTTCCACCCTGGTAAGATAATCCAGTGTCATCGAAGCTACAGACAACCAATTCGAGTCCTTGCCCAGGGGAGAAGCATCATGGTTTTCCAGATCCTTTGCCTGCTGTCATTCGTCGGGGTATCCAGCGCGGACAAGCCTGCCGGCTACCCGCGGAAGGATCTCCTCGTTGAAGCGAGCGCTCTTGCCAGGCCGGATTTGGCGGAGCGCTACCGCATCCTCGACTGCAGGAGCAAGCAAAAATACTTAGCCGGACATATCCCGAGCGCGGCGTGCGTGGACCTCGCCGATTGGAGCAAGGCGTTCGGCCTCGGCCAGGATACAGCAGGCTGGGCGAAGCGCCTCGGCGCCCTGGGAATTGGCATCGATACCAGCGTGGTCGTTTATGACGATACTGCCAGCAAGGACGCAGCCCGAATCTGGTGGATTCTGCGCTACTGGGGTGTCAAGGACGTCCGGCTTCTCAATGGCGGCTGGCCGGCGTGGAAATCGAGCGGTAGCAAGGTTGCGACCGAGGAATCTACTTATTCCTCGCCCATGCCGATCTTGCATCCGCAGCACGATCGCCTGGCGACAAAGAATCAGGTGCTTGATTCCCTGAAGAACAAATCCTTCCAGATCATTGACGCCCGCACCACGGGGGAGTTCTGCGGCACCGAAAAGACCGCCAAACGAAATGGAGCGATCCCCGGTGCCATCCATCTGGAATGGATCGAGCTGCTCGACAAGTACAGCCAGCGTTTCAAGAATGCGGAGGAGTTAAGCAAGATTTTTCGAGAGAGTGGGATCGATTTGGCAAATCCCAGCGTGACCCATTGTCAGTCGGGCGGTCGGGCGGCCGTCATGGCCTTTGCCCTGGAGCTGATGGGGGCGAAAGAGGTGCGGAACTACTATCGGAGCTGGGCGGAATGGGGCAATGCCGACGATACGCCCATCGTTAAGCCCAAGAATTGAGACGCCTCACGGCGCGCTCACCTCTCCCGGTCGCGATGTCGTGGTGGTTGAACTTGCCTGCTGCGCCTTTACGGCTTCTTCTTCGGTTCGGCAAGTTCCTTGATGCGGATGGCGAAGTGATCGTCCACGACAACGACCTCGCCCGAGGCAAACCGTACCCCTTGCACCATAAGATCCACAGGTTCAGAGAGGGTTCGGTTCAGCTGAAGAACAGATCCCGGGCCTGACTTGAGGACGTCCCCAATCGACAGGGTGGTACGGCCCAGTTCGACGGTTACATTCACAGTCACATTGAGCAGACAGTTCAACGGTGATGAGTCTATGTTCTTTGGCTTGGATGCCAGCTCGGCAAAGTCGGCGTTTCTGGCCAGGACCTCGGACGCACCGAGTTCGCTGCTGACTGGTTCGGCCGCCATTGCGGCCGGCTCGGTGAAATCGGATTGTTCTATGGTATCTGGGATAGTTGGAGACATAGCTCAAGGCCCAATTAAGGATGCAATTTGAATAGCCTGTTGAGGACCGACCCGTCCAGGCCAAACATGAAAGCGTTCTTCCCCCGACACGGATGCCCGCAAGGGCTCGGAGACCTTTTGGTCGAGAACCACCAGATCGCCGATGCGTAGCTCTGCCAGCAACGACAAAGGCAGCTCGACATTTCCTAGCCTCACGGAGAGTTCGATGGGGAGTTCTCGAACGAATGCCTCGATTCTGGGCCGCGCGGCTGTCTCTTGTGCGGTCGTTCGCGGTGGCTCTCTCCTGCCCACGAACAATTCCGCCAGCCGCTCCCGAGGCACCAACCATTCCCATTCCTGTTCGCCGAACGCTCCCCGAATCACAAAACGGCAGACGACCAGGTTGGTGCCCGCTGGGAATGTGCGTGCGTATTTCGGATTCGGCTCCTTTTGATGGAGAACCAAGCGTGGCGGTTGACTGTCCGGCCAGGACTCCAGCAGGACGGGCAGGATGACATGCTGGACCACGTACTCGAAGAGGGGGCTCTCGACGGCAGATAGTTCCCGATCGGGCGGCAATTCGGCAACAGGATCGCCCATCATTGCCGAAACAAGCGCGAGTGCCAGACGCCTCGGAAAGACCAACAAGGTCTCAGTCTCTTCGGGGCCTAGTCCCAGTCGGTAGCTGACGGAGGCGTCGTCCAGCCTGGCCAGCGCCGCCGCCGCCCGTGCCACCTCGCTGCCCTGATAGGCCATCTCTCCCTCGAATTGCACCTCCTTGGCCAATTGCTCCGCGACAACCCTGCAGGTCGCGCGAAACCACGTCGCCAAGCCTTGCTCCAGTTCAGGAGCCAGCTTTCCAGGCTTCCGAAAATCGTAGAGGTCGGACGTCATTGCACGTTGAATTCTTCGAAAAGGATATCGCGAATCTTTTCAGACCCATCGGGGAACAGCAAGTAGTTGAAGTGGTCCTGAATCTCCCGGCGCGCCCGAGTGATCCCGGCCGTACCGGTCACGTCCTGCATGCCCTTATCCGACAAATGGCTGATTAGCCAGTTCTTCAAAATCGCTTTGTTCTTCAAGATGAGTTCGGTAATCTGTTTTTCTTCCGACGCGTCGACCACGACGATTAACTTGACGCGCAAGAACCGAGCCAGACGCTGCTCGTTGACGTTGACGACTACCTGCTCAAACGGGATGAAACCAAGCTTGAGGCCGGTTGCCGGCTTGTCTTCATGGTCCGAAGTGACCTTGCTTGGCCCGGTCATGGAACTGGGCAAGAGCCGCGGCGCAGCAAAACCCGCCGCAGCAGCGAGGATCCCTACCACGATCAAAAGCAGCAGGCCTTTTGCTCCTCCCTTGGAGGGGGCAGCTGGTTCTGCTTGTGCTTTGGCCATTGAGGCACTTCCCTAGGTTGTAGGCTTTGAGGATGCAGATCAGGCAGTCCCTCGCCGCGCAGTGTGGACCTCCAAATGCACTCTAGTTCATTCGGCATCTCGGCGACGGGGTCTTGAGGATTATTCAGGCGTGGACGTAGAAACCGGGCAAAAAGAATAGGGAAAAGAATAATGTTTGGAAGCACCTCATAAACATTGAATTTTTTGCAAGGCCACTGATTGAGCCAGGCTTATGATCCAGTTCCATGGCCCCCAGAAAGCCCATGTCCGAGCCAAAAGGCAGCCAAGACAGAGAACCAGGGCAGCGATGGCGAGAACGGGGCTTCGAGGTAAGTGCCGGGATAGAACCGGCAAGGAGTAGCGGCTGCAGGCAGCCGCACGAAAAGTGTGTGGCGGAACCATTTTGACCCTCAGTCATGCCCCGATGGCTGCCAGGTCGTTGGTGAAGCATCGGCAATGGAACGCGTGGATCAGGCACAACCCAGCAACTGGAATGTATACCGCAGAACTAGTCGCCTGACCTCACCTCGATGGCGACGGCGATTTCCTACCGCGCAGAGCTGTACATCGCTTAGGTGGGTGGCGCTGGCGATTGTGATGAGCGTCGTTCAGCGTCGTCTCAAAATGGCAAGAAGAGGGCATCGGGAAGTCTAGCCTAGTGCAAGCTGAAGCAACACGATCAGGAACAGGCCAATGCTAATGACGCCGTTGACTTGAAAGAAAGCCAGGTTTACCCGGCTCAGGTCATCCGGCCGAACCAGCCAGTGCTCGTAAGCGAGGAGAATTGCAACTGCCGCCACGCCGGAAAGGTAGATCATCCCCAAGTGGGGCGCGGCCGCCCAGTATAGACCAACCAGGAATACGACCATCAAAACATGACAGCCCAAGGCGACGCGTAGACTGGCAGCTACGCCGAGTTTCGCGGGGAGGCTCGACAATTTAGCTTGACGGTCGAAATCCACATCCTGACAGGCATAAAGAATGTCGAAGCCGGTCACCCAAAAGAGCACTGCAAATCCCAGGACCAGCGGCGTGGCAAGATCCTCGATCCCCCGGATGGCGATCCACGCGGCGAGCGGCGCGAGGAGCAGCGACGCGCCCAACCAGGCATGGCATAAAAGGGTGAAACGTTTGGTGAAGGAATAGGTGCACACAAAGAGCAGCACCGGCGCCGACAGGTACATAGGCCACGGATTAGCCGCCGCCAGAAAGAGCAAAGTCGAGGCAAAGAAGCCAAGAGCGCAGACGGCAGTAAAGACGGCCACCGCCATCGTGCTTAAATGTCCCGATGGCAAGTGGCGCTGGGCAGTCCGGGGGTTGGCAGCATCGTAGTGCCGATCCGCCAAGCGGTTGAAGGCCATCGCCGTGCTGCGTGCGAAAACCATGCACAGCAAGATGCCGAGCAGGTCGAGCCAGTGAAAGGAGCCGGCCTTTTGCCAGGCCAGGAGCGCACTCAAAAGAGCGAACGGCAGCGCGAACAACGTGTGGCTGAACCGAATCATCTCCAGCAGCGCCCGCACGCGGGTCAGCATTGTCGCAGCCTAATCTGAATAACGGTCTTCAAATGGGCTGATACTAGCCCGACGCGTTAGCGAGGACTTCGCCGAAGCGTTAGCGAGGACCTCGCTAACGCTTCGGGCTAGTATCAGCGGAATCGTGCACTCTGATGAAGGATTCACGGCCATCGCAAACAGAGATAAGGATAAACGGCGGAGGCGGAAAGAAACAGGCCTGGTCAAGACACTATGCTTTGCAAAAGTTGTTTTGGATCGATCTGTCGCCGATCGCGGCTCAGGGTCCGAAATTCACCCGTCCGGATCAATTCCTCGATAGTGAATGCCAGATGAGTGCCAATCCCAGGCAGCGCCTCGAGGCCTGCCCGCCCCTCGTCAGCTACAAGCGCGGTCAACGGTCGGTCGAGCGCCAGTACCGTCTCGGCGGCGCGCCGGTAAGCGCGCACACGATACAAGCTAGCCTCGCGCGCTTCGAGGTACGCGGCGTACTCCGTAAGTTTCAGTGCAACCTGGCGGTTGTCCATGGCGAAAAATCCCAAAGCTACTTGCCACTTATACTCATTATACGCGTGTACAGATAGCAAGGCCAGCGATCCGCCGTCACTCTTTCGCTCTGAATTGGCTACCCCGGCTCATTCTTGAGACTACAAGGAATAATGATCGCCCGCCGGCCCTTGCCCTGGTATTATCGAGGATCACTTGGAATGCTCCGAAGCGTTTGGCGGGATGCGTACCGATGGGCGGAAAAGAGTCAGATCAGTCGCGAATCGTGTCGCTCGATCAGTTTCGGGGCTACACGGTCCTGGGAATGATCTTTGTCAACTTCAGCTTCAAAGCAATCAACCCTTTTTTCCAGCACCACAACACCTATTGCAGCTACGCCGACACGATCATGCCCCACTTCTTCCTGGCAGTGGGATTTGCTTATCGATTGACGCTGCTGAAGCGCCTCCAGACGGTCGGGCCGCGAACCGCCTATTTCCATGCAGTACGTCGAAATCTGGGACTCATCCTTCTCGGCTGCGTGATTTATCACTTTTCCGGCGGCATCGGGAGCTGGAGCGAGCTTGAGAAACTAGGCGTTTGGGGTTTCCTGAAGACAGGCTTTCAGCGCGAACCGTTCGAGACTCTCGTGCACATTGGCGTAACCTCGCTCTGGATCATGCCGGTGATCGCAGCCGGGGCCTGGACGCGCATTTGCTTCGCAATCGCGTCGGGCGTCCTTCACTGGTTCCTGTCCGCGTACGGTTACTACGACCACGGTTCCTGGCACGGTTATTACGACTTCGTGATGCATAGGCCAGGGATCGACGGTGGGCCGCTCGGTTTCCTGACGTGGACCATCCCCATGATCGCCGGCTCGCTTGCCTACGATGCCATGGCCCATGGCTCCAGGGGCGGCGCTGCCACGCGCATCTTCCTGGGCGGCGTCTTGTTGATGGCCCTGGGTTATGCCATGTCTTGCCTGAACCGCGGCTGGCCGCCGAACGAACCGCCAACCGAGGGCATCAGCGGCTGGCTTGTGGAACCGCCATTCAAACCGCCACTCGACGAGAAGACGGTGAATATCTGGACGATGAGCCAGCGCGCGGGCAGCGTCTCCTACCTGACTTTCGGCGCAGGCATCTCTTTGGCCGTTTACGCGCTCTTTGTGGTGCTTTGCGACATTGGGTCCTTGCGCGTCGGCATTTTCCAGACGTTTGGAAGCAACGCGCTTGCTGCCTACATCCTTCATCCCCTGGTCGCCCGTATGATTCGACCCTACGCCCCGGACGACTCCCCGCTGTGGTATGCACTCTGTGCCTTGGGGCTGCAGATTTCGATCAACTATTTGTTCATTCGTCATTTGGAAAAGCATAAATTGTTCTTGAAGCTCTAGTTTCAGACGCAAAACCATTTTGGTTCGCATTGTCTACGAGGAGTACAGGCATGCACTCGATCCAGGTTAGCCGGCGGCGGTTCTTGCAAAAGGCATCGGCGGGCGCGGCCGGGGTGACGGCGGCGGCGTCTTCGGCTTTTGTCTCCAAAGGGTTCGCAGCGTCCTCCCGGGCGACGTTGGCGGCACTCGGCGGCAAGCCGGTCCGCACCGAACAATTTCCCTCCTGGCCAGTTATCGAGAAGAACGACCAGGAAGCTTGGCGAAAGGTTTTGGAAGAAGGAAAATGGTGCCGGCTGGACGGCAACTATGCGAACACATTCGAAAAAGTCTACGCGGAGAAGATGGGTACCACGCATTGCACCGCGACCTCCAGCGGCACAAGCTCGCTGATCGCGTCGTTGAATGTTTTGGGAATCGGCCCGGGCGATGAAGTCCTGGTGCCGCCTTATACCTTCGTGGCGACGATCAATGCGGTGCTGCTGCAGCACGCGCTCCCCGTCTTCGTCGATACCGATCGACAGACATCTCAGATCGACGCGACCAAGATCGAGGCGGCGATCACGGAACGGACCGCCTGCATCATGCCCGTTCATCTTGGCGGCAATGCGGCGGACATGGACGCGATTCTCGCGATCGCCAAGAAGCACTCCCTGCCGGTCATCGAAGACACTTGCCAATCCCACCTCGGCGAATGGCGCGGCAAAAAGCTCGGCTCACTGGGAACCTGCGGCTGTTTTAGTTTCCAGGTGAGCAAGAACCTCAGCTCAGGCGAGGGTGGAGCGGTCATCTCCAACGACGCCGATTTCACGGAGCGCTGCTTCACCTTCCACAATAATGGCCACCCGCGTAAAGGCCGGAGGAGCGGTTTCACTTATGCGGCCGCGGGCTCCAATCTGCGCATGACCGAGTTTCAGGCCTGTCTCCTGCTCCAGCAAATGACCCGTTTGGATGAGCAATCGCGCACGCGCGACGAAAACGGCCGCCATTTGACCAGGCTGCTCCAGGAGATTCCCGGCATCTACCCTGCCAAGAGCTACGGTGGCTGCACGCGCAATGCTTATCATCTGTACATGTTCCGTTACGACAGCGAGCAGTTCGCCGGCGCCCCGCGAGCAAAGTTCCTCAAAGCGCTCCAGGCCGAGGGTATTCCTTGCTCGTCTGGATATACGCCATTGAATCTACAACCCTTCCTGAAAGAGTCGCTGAACTCCCGCGCATTCAAGGCCGTTTATTCCAGCGAGCGCCGGCAGGCTTATGAGAACAACAACCGCTGCCCGGAAAACGATAAGCTTTGCACAGAGGCAGTTTGGTTCGGCCAAACCATGCTGCTTGGCAACCAGAGCGACATGGATCAAATCGCCGAAGCAATCCGGAAGATCCATGACAACGCCGCAGAATTGGCAAAGCTGTAGCGCAAGTTTCAGGCCAGGAAGCATTTATTTGGTGAGTGGGACGGAAAGGAAAGACACAAGGAGATTCCCATGTTTGCCAAACTCATTCGTTGGAGTTCCGTTGGCCTTCTGGCGATTGGTACGTTTTCCCAGGCCGCCGACGCTCAGGCGGGATTCGTGATTACCAGCGGTTTCGCTCCACCCGCGTCGATTGTAGTATCACCGACGGTGGTCGTACCGGCCCGTCCGGCAAATTTCGTGCACGGCTACCAGGTGCTCTTTCGGCCAAGGCCCGGCCTGCCGTGGCAGGTTTATGGGGCTTATGCCCATCACCGGACTTCGCATGAAGTCGCTCGAGGATTGCATCATCAGGGGTTCCAGACTCGAGTCGTGCGTTTTTGAATAATTCGCAATCGCCTGGCTATCCGGTGCCCACGTCATGCTTCCGCGTGCGACGCATTCCCAGCGCGGCCGCGTGAAGCATGACGGCCAATCATCCGAACACTTCGCATAGCCTCAGGTGCTGCTCGGCATTCAGGTCTTCGGCGCGGGCCGTACCGCTCACGCCTAATTGATTCAAGAGGCTATCAATCTCCGTTTTCGCGTGCCGGCTGTTTGGCAGTGCGGCAAGCGCGCCGCGCAGGTTTTTGCGACGGTGCGTATAGAGATCGCGCAGGAACAAGCGGAAGCGGCCGACGTCGCCCACGCGCGCGCGCTTGGCGGCATTGGGCCGGATCAGCATGATCGCCGATGCCACTTGAGGACGCGGCCAGAAGACCACCGGCGGCACATGCCGGCGCACCGCTTCCACATCAGCCAAGCTTTGAATCAGCACCGCCAGGGCCCCATACTCCTTCGTTCCCGGCATGGCGAGCAGCCGCTCGGCGATCTCCGCTTGTACCATGACCACCATGCGTTCGAACCGGAGGTCCAAGAGGAGGAAATTCGCGATAACCGGGGTGGCCACGGCGTAAGGGAGATTGGCCACCATTTTGAGGTTCTGGGATGAGTAGCGTCGTCGCAGCTCTGCAAGCGTCGACAAAACCTCAGGGCATAGCTTGTTTTTGTTCTCCAGCACGTCCGTATGCAGGATGGTGACATGCTCTTGCCCTGCCAACACTTCGTTGGCAAGAGAGAAGAAATCCTCATCGATCTCGACGCTCAGGACAGCGCCTGCCTCGCGGGCAAGACGGGCAGTCAGGCCGCCGGTGCCGGTGCCGACTTCGAGAACCAGATCCGCACGGCTCAGCTCTGCCGTGCGCACGATGAGATCCAACAAGTTCAGGTCGATGAGAAAATTCTGGCCGAGCTTGTTCTTGGGCCGGATGCCGTGCGCTGCGAAGAGTTCGCGCAGATAAGACAGGGTCTGCCGCGGGGACGGTCCCGAGTTACTCATGTCGATGTCGGACAGGCTCGTCCGGCCCCGCAACGAAGCCTGTGCGCTGCAAGGTTTGCAGGGTCACGCCGCCGCCGCGCAGGCACTTCCAAACATACTTGGCAAGCAAATCGGTCTCCAAATTCACAGCGGCTCCAGGCTGCTTGAAGCCAAGCGTCGTGTTGTCGAGGGTGTGGGGGATGAGCGCGACGCTAAACCGATCCACGTCCACATCTACGAGCGTAAGGCTGACGCCGTCGACCGCGACAGAGCCCTTGCTCGCCATCTGGGCAGCAAGCTCTTCGGGGCACCGGAACCAGACCAGCTCCCAATCTCCATGCTTGTGCCTCGCGTCAACCCGGCCAACACCATCGATGTGTCCCTGGACGAGATGACCGCCGAGCCGGTCGCCCACGCGGAGCGATCGTTCCAGATTCACGCGCTCGCCTGGAGTCAACTCGCCCAGGTTGGTGCGCAGGAGCGTCTCCGGGCCGGCCTGGAAAGAGCAGGTCTCCGCGTTCCTGTCGATTACCGTCAGGCACGCACCATTGACTGCCACGCTTTCGCCAATCTCCAATTCGGAAACCAATTGCGGGGCGGCAATCGTCAAATGCTTGCCCGGACCGTCCGCCTGGATGCGGCGTAGGGTGCCCAGGACTTCGATGAGGCCGGTAAACATCTGTTTGGAGCGCTTCAACGGAGATTGCGAAACGGAATCGCCGGATTCGTGCATCATTGCGGACAATCATCGAAACCCGGCGGCATGGTCGCCGCATTGGGACGCAGACTGCGGACCCAGAGATAACGCAAGGGGATGCCCAGCGCGTAGACCCAGAAAAGCAGCACGAGCGCAAGATCGCGGATGAGCACGATGATGAAGACGACGACGACCACTTGGACCAGATGCCGAAACGGCCGGCGTCCGCGCAGGATCTGTTTGGTCACGTGCGGATAAGGCACGCGCGAGACCATGAGCATGGCGACCGCCAGGGCGCCCAGAGGCACCAAGACTTCGAGCGTAGTCTGCAACACTTCCGGATTGAAGGAAGGCCAGCGCTGCGCGAGTTCGCCCCGCAATATTGCCAGCGAGGCCAGGCAGCCGGCAGCACCAGGCGAGGGCAACCCGCGGAACCGCTTGCTGCCCCCAGAATCGGCTGCCGATTCCACGTTGAATCTGGCCAGCCGCAGGATCGTGCAAACCAGGTAGAGGGCTGCAATGATCGCCAGGGCCTGATGCAAGCGCGGCACCGGCGCCCAACCTGGCCCGAGGCGCAAAACAAGGAACGCCGGCGCGATGCCGAAGCTGATGGCGTCGCACAGGCTGTCCAGCTGCATGCCGAAGGAGCTGGCCGTCTTGGAGAGCCGGGCGACATAGCCATCCAGTGCGTCGAACACCATCGCCGCAATGATAAGCCAGCCGCTGAGTGAAAAGAGGTAATCACTGTCGACGGTGACGTCGGATTGGCCGATCTTGCTGGCTACCGCGATTGCGGCAAAACCAGAGACGGCGTTCCCGAGCGTCAGCAGCGTGGGTAGAATCGCAATCTTTTTCACGGCCCCCACTACTCCCCGAGGATGCGAGTCGACGAAGGCAGAGATTTTCTCATGAGTAATGTGAGGATACCAGAGACATGGCACCAGGAGGAAGGAGAAAGCGGCCGGAGCTGCTGAGCCCCGGCCGCTCACTCTTTGTTTTACCCTTCTCCTGCTCGCTAGGTTCCCTGCTCCCAGCCGGTCATGTAGCGTTTCTGCGCCGCGGTAAGCTCATCGATGCTGATGCCCATGGAAGCGAGCTTGTGGCTGGCCACAAATTGCTCGACTTCAATCGGCACGCTGTGAACCTTGGCGGCCAGTTTCCCCTTATTCTTCACGCAGAACTCCGTCGACAACGCCTGCGTCGCGAAGCTCATGTCCATGACGCTGGGCGGATGTCCTTCGGCCGCGGCAAGGTTGACGAGCCTCCCTTGGCCGATGACATAGATCCGGTGGCCATTCCGAAGGCGATATTCATCAACATGCATGCGAACGTTGGGGGTCACCGCCTGGGCTTCTTGTTGCAGGGCCGGCATTTCCAGCTCCACGTCGAAGTGGCCGCTGTTGGCGACCAGCGCACCGTCTTTCATTTTGACGAAGTGTTCACGCCGGATGACTGAAGTATTTCCGGTGACGGTGATGAACACGTCGCCGATGGCGGCGGCTTCGGCAAGCGGCATGACGGCAAACCCATCCATGGCCGCCTCCAGCGCGCGTACGGGGTCTACTTCCGTGACGATGACCTGGCTGCCCATGCCACGGGCCCGAAGTGCAACGCCCTTGCCGCACCAGCCATAACCGCAGACGACGATCTTGCGGCCGGCCAGAAGGAGATTGGTCGCCCGAATGATGCCGTCGAGCGTGCTCTGACCTGTGCCGTAGCGGTTGTCGAAGAAATGCTTGGTTTGCGCATCGTTGACGGCGATGACAGGGAACTTGAGGACGCCGTCATTTTCCATGGCCCGAAGACGGTTCACGCCCGTCGTCGTCTCTTCCATGCTGCCGACGACCTGGCTGATGCGTCGCTGGCGTTCCGCGGGCGGCAGCTTTTGGGCCCATGCACGCACCTGGGCGTGCACATCGTCAAGCCGTTCCAGGGAGACAAAGACCATCGCCGAGACCAGATCGGCGCCGTCGTCCATGGTCACGTGCGGTTCATGCTCGAGGGCAGCCACGATGTGCTTGTAGTACGTGTCGGTGCTTTCCTCGCGGATCGCATAAACTGCAATGCCGAAGTCCTGCACCAAACTCGCCGCCACGTCGTCCTGTGTGCTTAGCGGATTCGAAGCGACCAGCACCACGTCGCCGCCGCCTGCCTGAAGCGCACGCGCAAGATTGGCCGTTTCCGCCGTGACGTGCAAGCAAGCCGATAGGCGTAGACCGCTCAAAGGCTTTTCCTTCTCAAAGCGCTCGCGAATGCGCGCGAGGACCGGCATATCGCGGTCTGCCCAGAGAATTCGCTTCTTGCCTTGTGCAGCCAACTTGGGGTCCTTGATGTCCGACCCCGGCAGAGTGGCGGTCGCCATGATTTTTCCTTTCACTAAAAGAGATTCGCGACGGGGTCGCGGCTTTACGTTGCGCCCTCGTGCATCGTTTGCTGTCAAACTCCGTATTTGGCGGCTGCTTCTCGGGCAGTGCCGATGAAACGCCGCATTTTCTCCGGGTCCTTTCGCCCTGGGCTGCTTTCGACGCCGCTTGCAACATCCACGGCATAGGGGTGAACGAGGCGTATGGCCTCGGCTACATTTTCGGCATCCAACCCGCCTGCAAGGATCAGCGGCAACCCGGGCTGAAAGCCGGCAAGCACACCCCAGGGAGCGAGCTGTCCGGTCCCGCCGTACATTCCGGTGACTCGTGCGTCCACCAACACCGCGGCGGGGAGCTGCCCACCACCGTTCCGACAGAGATCAAGATAGTGGGAGACCGCCAAAAGGTCACGCTGCTCACTTACGGAGAATCCGGCAATCCATTGAAATGGCTGCCAGTCGCCTACGAGATGGCTGTCGCCATGCCACTGGATGAGGCGGATCTGCGCCAGATCGCTCAGCGTTTCGGTGACCTGCTCCAAGGATTGATTTACAAACACGCCGACCGCCTGCACGAAGGGCGGCAATACTCCCACGATTTCCCGAGCGACCTGGACGCTTATGCACCGCAGTGAAGCTGGATAAAAATTGAGCCCCAGCGCATCGGCACCAAGCGCCACGGCCTGCTCGGCATCGCCTACATTCGTAACACCGCAGATTTTGACTCGCACGGATCCCAAGTCAACCCCGGCCTTGGACGGCGCGAAAGAGCAGCCGACGATGGCGAGCAGCGAAACCTCATGGGGGATCGTTATTTGTAGCGTGAATGCCCCGAGGGAACAATACCCTTCTCGGCTCCTTACGTGAACGCCTGCCGCTTGAAACGCTTGCCCAACCCGCTCGGCGGCGCTATAATTTTCACAACTTCCTAAAAGGAATAAAAACTATGAAAGCTTCGGAAGCCGATCTCCGCGAGCGCCTCGAAGGGGTTGAGGATCGTTTTGTCGATCTCTGGGACACAATGAGTTCGCTGTGGGGCATCAGTCCCACGATGGCGCGCATCCACGGCCTGCTCTACATTACGGGCGCCGCCCTGTCGATGGATGACATCATGGCCCGGCTGGCCATCTCGCGCGGCAACGTCAGCATGAATCTAAGCAAGCTGGTTGAGTGGGGCCTGGTTCGGCGCGTCCACAAGCGCGGCGACCGCCGCGATTACTACGAATCGCTTAACGACGTTTGGGAAATGTTCACCCTCGTCGCCGCCCAGCGCAAACGTCGCGAGATCGACCCCATTTTGTCCACCTTGAGGCGCTGCCGGGAACAGCTCTCGCCGGAAATGCTTGGCGCTCTCGCAGAGGAGACTCCTGCTCGCGAAAGATCGGCGCGCGTCAACGATTTGCTTACGTTCCTGACGCTGGTGGGCAGCCTTGCACAGCGTTTTTTCGAAACCCAGCGCGGACTACGCCACGCGGTTGATTTGCTGGCGCAGAAGGATTGAAAGAACTCGCCTTCAGCGTGCCTGGCGCATCTGCCAATCTTCCACGAAAAGACTGAAATGCCCGGCCTGGGGCGGATGGGCCTTGATCACGTCATCATTCAGTGTTACGCCCAGGCCAGGCCCCTTGGGCAAACTGAAATAGCCGTCCACGACCTTCGGGCACCCGGAAGCGCACTCGCGCGTGTGGGTCTCCGTGAAGTCGTTGAAATGCTCCTGAATCTTGAAGTTGGTCATCGACGCCGCCAGGTGCAACGTTGTGGCGGTGGATACCGGTCCGCCGACGTTGTGCGGCGCAACCGTGACGTAGTACATGTCCGCCATGGCTGCGATCTTCTTCGTTTCCAGCAATCCGCAGCATTCGGTAACGTCCGGTTGAATGATGTCGCAGGCTTGCCTCTCGAAAAGCTCGCGAAATTCTTGCTTGTTGTGCAAGCGCTCGCCGGTGGCCACCGGGATGCGAATATGGCGAGCCGCCTTGGCCAGAGCTTTCAGGTTATCTGCGGGTACCGGTTCTTCCACCCACGTCGGCTCGAACGGCTCCAAATCCCTGGCAATACGAATAGCAGTGGCTGGGCTGAACCGGCCATGCATTTCGATCAATAGTTCGACGTCGGGGCCGACGCTCGCGCGTACCCCTTCCACAAGGCTGACACAGTGCAGGCGTTCCTTGCGTTCCATTTCATAGTAGCCCGACCCGAACGGGTCGAACTTGAGGGCCTGATAGCCCTTGGCCACCGCAGCCTTGGCGGCGCGGCCAAAGTCCTCCGGAGTCCGGGGCACCTGGTACCAGGCGTTGGCATATGCCTTGATCCGGTCGCGCACCGCCCCGCCCAGCAGGACATAGACAGGCAAGTTGGCCACTTTGCCAACGATGTCCCAGCAGGCGATTTCCACTAGGCTGATCGCCGAAGCGCAGATCTCGCCAACGCGTCCATAATCGTCGCGGAACATACGCTGAACGAGGTATTCGATCCGCAATGGGTCGGCGCCCAGGATGTAACGCTGTTTCGCCTCTTCGAGATAGCCGAGCAAGGCATTGGTTCGGTTGGACAGGCGAACCTCGCTAATCCCCGTGAGGCCCTCGTCGGTGGTCAGCTTCATGAACGTCATATTCCGCCAGGCGCTGCCCATCACCGCCAGCGACATTTGCGAGATTTTCATTGACTTCCCCCGTTATGAAATTCGACGACGCAGCAATTCTATCGGTTGCGAGAGGCCACGGCACACGACTGCGCTTGACGCGCACGGCCCCCATCACGAATGATCATGCATGAGGATCGTTCAATTTCCGATCGGAGAGCAGCAATGGAATCAACGCTCGGCACGATCAAGCAAGCGGGGGCGGTGCCGTTTGAGGCAGGTGGGATCTGGCTGGTAACTTCCACGAGTCGCAAGGCCTGGGTGATTCCCAAGGGATGTCAGGAGCCAGGCCAAACAGAGTCGCAAACCGCTCTGCAAGAAGCCTGGGAGGAAGCGGGTCTGGAAGGCACTCTCAGTCCCGAGCCCCTGGGCAGCTATAGCTACAACAAATGGGGAAAGATCTGCTCCGTCAGTGTTTTCCTGATGGACGTGACGAGCGTCGCGGTCGACTGGCCGGAACGTTCCGTGCGTGAGCGCCGCCGCCTGGCCCCGGCAGAGGCCCTCCGTCTCATCGACGATGAAGGGCTCTCTGATTTAATCCGCAAAGCGCTGGCATTGCGAAGCGCCAGGGACTAAAGTCCCTGGCTACGGCCGTTCGCCCTCCGGGCGAGGCCAAAGCGCCCTCGTTCCTCACCGCCCGGAGGGCGCGCGTTCGTAGCCAAGGGCTTCAGCCCCTGGGTTTCTGCAGACTTTCCGTCTATGACCGCGACATCATGGGACATCGTGGTGATTGGCGCCGGCGCCGCCGGCTTGCTGGCGGCCAGCCAGGCGGCCGAGCGCGGTCGGCGAACTCTTCTTCTCGAGAAGAATCGCAAAGCAGGCGTCAAGATCCTCATGTCCGGCGGGACGCGTTGCAACATCACCCATGCCACCGACAACCGGGGCATCGTGGAAGCGTTCGGTCCTCCGGGCAAGTTCCTCCATTCCGCCCTGGCTGCCTTGAGTGTGGACGAAACGATCGCGCTCTTCGAATCGGAAGGCGTGCCCACGAAGACCGAGGAAAATGGCAAGATCTTTCCGGTCAGCAACAAGGCCTCTGACGTCCTGGACGCTCTGCTACGGCGCCTGCAACGCAGTGGCGCGACTCTGGCCCTGGAGGAGCCGCTGCTGGATATTCAGCGGTTAGCCAGCGGCTTCACACTGACGACGCCGAGACGCTGTCTCAACGCGTCGCGCGTCATTCTGACGACCGGCGGCAAATCCTATCCGGGGAGCGGCACCACTGGCGACGGTTACGGCATCGCGGCACGGTTTGGGCACACGATCGTGCCTCCCCGGCCCGCGTTGGTTCCCATCACGGTATCGATCCCCTGGGTGCTGGAGCTGCGCGGCATCACGATACCCGATGTCTGCTTGCGCGTCTGTGCTGCTGAAGCATGCCTGGCGTCGCGCCGTGGCTCGTTGCTTTTTGCTCACTTTGGTCTGACTGGACCGGTCGCTCTCGATGTCAGTCGAGTCGTCAGCGGCCACTCTCGGCCTGAGACGCTCCACCTGGAAATCGACCTGCTGCCCTCGCTGCCGGAGGCAGCCCTGGATGAATTTCTGCGCACCGAGGCAGCCTCGGCGGGCGGAAAACAATTGGCAGGGATTTTGGCCGGGCATTTGCCCCGGAGATTGGGCGACGCCCTGCTGTGCCATGCGGGCATGCAGCCGGAAAGGAAGTCTGCCGGGCTGAGCAAGCTCGAGCGTGGGCAGCTTGTGCGGGCCGTCAAGAACTTGCGGCTTCCCGTGGCCGGTACTCTTGGCTTTGGCAAAGCCGAAGTGACAGCCGGCGGCGTCGCCCTCGATGAAGTTGATTCTCGGAGGATGGAGAGTAAACGCCTGCCCGGCCTATACATCGCAGGCGAGGTGCTCGATCTTGACGGTCCCATCGGCGGCTACAACTTTCAGGCGGCTTTCAGCACGGGCTGGCTTGCGGGGGACATGGCTGCCAGGTTTCCAGGGGAGTGAAGAGATGCCAGGGGCGAGATGCCAGGGGCGAGATGCCTGAGATGCCAGGGGCGAGATGCCAGGGGCTGAATTTTCCGCTCGCACGCCCTCCGGGCGAAGAGGGGCGAGGGGGATGGCCTCGCCCGGAGGGCGCACGGACGTGGCCAGGGACTTCAGTCCCTGGAAACTGGCTGGCCCGTGGCCCCCACCGCGAACCGTGGCCCCGACGGCGAAGACGGTTTGTGTTTCTTGGCCGGACTAGATACACTAGGGCGTACTTTTCGCAGGACTCGTATTTCCTTAAGCCCCTGAACGATCCATGCCCGAAGCACAAAACCGTCATCTGAAGAGCACTGTCGAGCAGGGCGTCTTGGTGCTGACGATTACCGAGACGGAACTGCAAGATGAAAAACTGGCCGATTCACTCCTTTGGGAGTTGCTGGCCCAGGTCGCGCACCACAAGTTGAATAAGGTCGTCCTCGATCTGCATAACATCAAGTACGTTTCCAGCGTCGCGTTTCGGCCGTTTCTCAGTTTGCGCCGCAAGCTGCAGGAGATGGATTCGACCAGCCGGCTGATCCTTTGCGGCCTGAGCAGCATGGTCGGCGATGTCTTCTACACCACGCGCCTCATCAGCCGTGCCGGGTCGTTCGACGCGCCGTTCGAGATGGCGGCGGACGTTGCTGCCGCCCTTGCCCGCTTCGGCCGAGACTTTCAGCCAATCGTGCGCGAATAGGTTCATTCTTGCCCGGTAGGCCCCCCACCCAAACGTCTGTCAGGTTTGTGAAAAGGGAGGTCCGTTTGCGTATCCCGCCGCTTTACACCAAGCAAAAGCCCGTCATCTCGTTCGAGTTCTTCCCTCCCAAAACGGACGAGGCCGAAGAGACTCTCTTTCGAGAAACAGTTCCTGGCCTCAAGCCCTTGAAACCTGGATTCATCTCGGTGACCTGTGGCGCGGGGGGCGGCACCCGCGATCGCACGTTGCGCATCGTCAACCGCATCCGCCGGGATTTCGCGATCGAGGCCATGGCCCATGTGACCTGTGTCGGCTCTACGCGCGAAGACCTTGGCTCTTATCTGGAAGAAGTGGAGAGGGACGGGATCGAGAATGTCCTGGCGCTCCGCGGGGACGCGCCACGCGGCCAGACTGCTTTTCAAGCAGTCGAGGGCGGCTTCTCCTATGCCCTCGACCTCATCCGCTTTGTCAAGGGCCGGCATCACTTCTCGATTGGCGCGGCGGCCTACCCGGAGGGGCATATCGAGTGTCCGGATAAGAAACTCGATTGGGACCGCGCAGCCCTCAAGGTCGAGGCAGGGGCCGAGTACCTCATTACCCAGTTGTTCTACGATCCGCGCGATTTCTTCGAATTCGACGACTACCTGCGCAACAAGCGTGGCGTTCGCGTGCCGATTATTCCCGGTGTCCTGCCCTTCCTCAGTAGCGAACAGATCAAGCGGATGACGAAACTCTGCGGCGCCAAGCTCTCCGACGATTTGCACGGCAAACTCGATGCGCTGGCAGGCAATGACGAGTTGGTCCGGCGTCTGGGCGTGGAAGTTTGCACGGACATTTGCCGGCAGCTTTTGGATTATGGCGCCCCGGGCATACACTTTTACTGTTTGAACCGCGTTGCCAGCTGTGCCGAGGTCCTGCGTAACCTGGGGCTGGCACCCTGACAATCATCGCCTGCTCTCTGCAAGGGACAAGGAGTCTTGCATGGTCCAGCTTGTTTCTTCTCGGCGCAACTGGTGCTTGGCCACACTGGCTTTATTCGCATCTTTTGCTCTTCCTGACGGAATCTGCATCGTTGCCTCGGCCGATTCTCCAACGGTACGTGGCGCGGTCGAAGCCAGGCATGGCCTGGTCGTCTCGGTTTCCGAGCCCGCCAGCGAGGTCGGCCTGAAGATTCTTCAGAAAGGCGGCAACGCCGTCGACGCTGCCGTGGCCACCGCTTTCGCGCTAGCCGTCACCTACCCCGCTGCCGGGAACCTGGGCGGGGGCGGCTTCATGGTCGTCTATCCCGGCGGCAAGGCAGACCCCGTGGTCATTGAATACCGAGAAACGGCTCCGGCGGCCGCTTCCAAGACCATGTATCCCAAGGGAACAGCGCTGTACGGCCACCGCGTGGTCGGCGTGCCGGGCACGGTCAGGGGACTCGCCCTCGCCCACGAGCGCTATGGCAAGCTCTCCTGGAAGGAAGTGGTGCAGCCGGCGCTCCGGTTGGCTGAGGAAGGGTTTGCGTTGGACGATACGGTTGCGAGTTCTATTAACGGTGTCGTTGCCAGTGCCGGCGATTTTGCCGAGCTGCGCCGTGTCTACGGCAAGAACAACGGCACGGAGGATTGGCGCACCGGCGATCGCCTGGTGCAAAAGGACCTGGCCGGCACGTTGCGCCTGATCGCCGACGGCGGAGCGGATGCCTTCTATAAGGGCCCCATTGCAGACCAAATTGCCGCCGAGATGCACTCCGGTGACGGCCTCATTACCAAGCACGACCTGGCAGCCTACCGCGCCAAGGCGCGCCCGCCGATCCACGGCACCTACCGTGGCTACGACGTCTACGGCCCGCCGCCGCCCAGCTCGGGAGGGATCTGCCTGGTCGAGATGCTCAACATCCTCGAGAACTTTGATCTCCGCACACACGAGCGCTGGTCGCCCGAAACCGTGCACCTGATGATCGAGGCGATGCGCCGCGCCTATTGCGATCGAGCGCGCTACCTGGGCGACACCGATTTCGTGAAAGTCCCCGCCCACCTCATCAGCAAGGACTACGCGCGGACCCTCGCACGAAGTATCGATCTCGGCAAGGCGACGCCCAGCGCAGACCTGGCCAAGGATATTCCGCTGGCCGCCGAAGGAGACAGCACTACCCACTTTTCAATCATCGACAAGGACGGCATGGCCGTCTCCAACACCTATACGCTGGAACGCAGCTACGGCTCGAGAGTTGTCGTCAAGGGAGCAGGTTTTCTCTTGAACGACGAGATGATGGATTTCAACTGGCGGCCCGGCTATACGAACCGCGAAGGCGTCATCGGTACCGAGCCGAACCAGATCGCTCCGGGCAAACGCATGCTCAGCTCCCAGACGCCGACCATCGTCGCCCGCAACGGCAAGGTCGTGCTCGTGACGGGGAGCCCCGGCAGCCGCACGATCATCAACACGGTCCTGTCCGTCGTCATCAATGTCCTGGATTACGACATGGGCATCTGCGCCGCCGTGGATGCGCCGCGCCTGCACCACGCCTGGTTCCCCGACGTTGTCCGCTTCGAGGAAGTCGGCACCCACGCAGCCACGATGGACCGCCTACGCCAAATGGGCCACAAGATCCAGGGCACGCGCCAGGGCGACGCGCACTCCATCTGGGTCGACCCCAAGACCGGCCTCTACTACGGCGCCGAGGATCGGCGCATTGACGGCAAAGCGGTGGGTTACTAAACCAGCTCGCTTCCGGCTACAATATGAACCGGAGGTTTTCCCATGTCCATGGCGCCAACGCAGCGGCTTTCTCCGCAGGAATACCTGGTACGCGAACGGCGTGCCGAAATCCGTAGCGAGTATCTTCGAGGCGAAGTATTCGCCATGGCCGGCGCGAGCTACGAACATACCCTGATCAAGGACAATCTCGCCCGCAAGACGGGCAATCAACTCGAGAATGGACCTTGCCGTGTACTAACAAGCGATATGCGCATCAAGGTGGACGCCAGTGGGCTTTATACCTATCCCGATATCGCCATTGTCTGCGATGAGCCGCAGTTGGAAGATGCCGTCGGCGATACGCTGCTCAACCCGAGGGTGATCGTCGAGGTCCTCTCGGATTCCACCGAGAAGTACGATCGTGGCGCCAAGTTCGGGCATTACCGGCAGTTGACGACCCTCCAGGAATATGTCCTGGTCGCCCAGGACCGGCCCCTCATCGAACGCTACGTTCGTCAGGCGGATGGCTCCTGGCTCCTCGTCGTTTTCGAAACCTTGTCGCAATCGTTTGCCTTCGCATCGATCCCGGTGCGGGTTACACTGGCCGATGTTTATGCGGGCGTGAAGCTTGCCGAGGCGGGCTCGTAAGGGAAGACTAGCACGGCGCAGGTCTCCAAGTTGCGGCGAGGTCAGGAGACCTTCGCCGAGCGCGAAGCGCGCGAAATTGCAAAGGTCATTTTTGCACAGGTCCTTCGTTGTTCTCGCTCGGTCTGGCCACCGGCATGCGGATGCTCAGGTCGTCACCCCGCGGGAAATCGTCGTTGCCACGTCCGCCATCATCCACGCCATTTTCGCCGACGCTGTAAAGCAGGTATCCCTTATCATTCAGCCGGTAGATTGGCGGCTTACCAGAAAAAAGATCGCCAGGGATCGCTTGCAAATACTTCGGCGCCAGCTCGTCCAGCTTCGCGGGATAAAGTCCCTGGTCGCATTTGTAGGCGGCAAGAGCGAAGGCGAGATGCAGATTGCGCTGGTCCTGCTCGCACCGATCTGCCGCGATCTGTACCTTCGTGAAGGAAGGCAGCACCAAAAGGATCATGATGTTGCCGATCATCTCGCCGCGGCTCCGCGATCCCATGAACGATTTCTCAATCACCCCGGCCGCATCAACCTGGCGTTTGAGTGCCTGCAGATCTTGATCAATTGCTGCCATTTCTTGCATCCGCGCACTCCGGTCTGGAATGCGCAAGGCAGCGACGACCCTGTCGGTCAAGCGGTTCGCATTCACAAGCGCTGGGTCCCAGTTAATGCTCCGCGTAAACATTCGGCCCGTAAATCGATCAGCTCTGGAAGGCCTCGCCCTCCCACCTGCCAGACCTTCGAGAGCCGTCGTCCCATGGCGTGCCGTGAACATCATTGTGTCCAGCAGCATGAATCGGTCGCCTAAATCGACTTTTTCCGCGATGGTTGCGATCGCTGGAAGTCGGTGCAAATCCTCCCAGCACGCCGAGACCTGTTTCGAAGTGAGTTTGGCGTGATCGAGAAATACGAGATCGCCCTTGTGGGCCACCCGCTCGATCGCGATGCCAACCAGCATTTCGATCAAGGTACCGCCGCGACTTAGCAGCCGGCCGAGGCGATGACAGGTGAGCAGGTCCTGCCAAGCCTCATCATCCTTTCCCTGGGCGATCCGGAGCATGGCCCGGGAGACCAAGGCAGATGCCAACTCCCGGCACTTTTGCACTGTCGGCAGCAGCGCTCCCATCAATGCAGGGCCCTCTTCCCTGCCGCCAGGCACCAGCGGGTTGTAGTAGGCCGGCCGCCGAGTCGCCTGCACAATCAGCGCCAGCGGTTTATCGTTTTGTTTGAGCCAGTCGGCTAGCTCCGGCTGCTCCTTGGCCGTCCAGGGCCACTCGGCCGCCCTGGACAAGGTTTCATTGTTGGCAGCTCCCTCGAGTTTGCCATCTTTTTGAACATGTGCCTTGAGGTAGTCTCGCCAACTGACCAGATACTCGCCCTTTTCCGGCGGGGACACGATGCCCAGCCATTCGAAGTACTCGGGCGACATTGTGGCACCTTCCGGCCGGGGTCCGAGTGTCTGGCAGATCAGCACGTTTGCATTGTCTTCGGGCTTGATGCCCTTGCCGAGCCGTTCATTGAGAGCCGTCACGTAATCCACGTACCCCTGGCTGTCGAGTGGTTCGGTAGCATAAGTGGTCTCCTTGCTCACGGTGAACGTCGAACTCCCCGGCCACGCCAGATAGACAATCGAAGCGATAAGCCCGACCAAACCCACTAGCACGGTTTCCCGCTGACGACGGCGACGCATGATTGAGATACCTTTTGGATGAAGCAATTGCGCTGACCACATTGGGCGCAGGCATTGTCTCTGTTAGTCGAACGAGTGACAATAGTGCGCAAGAGTGTAGAAGACGCCAGTGGCCTCGCTCATTTCGAACAGGACCCTGCGTGTTGCTCTGCATTGCTCTGAGAGGTAACCATGAAGCATTCGCTCACCGTCATTGTGCTCTTGGGCGCGGCCCTTGCCGGAGCCGTTGCCGCGGATCAGGGAAAAGACAGCAAATCCAGAACAGTCTTTCGCACTGAATTGCTGAAGCGCGGCCCCATCAAGGGTGCGGTCCAGGCAATGGGTACCCTCGAACCAGAAGAGGTCGTGGATGTAAGTGCCCAGGTTACGGGTCAGGTCGCGGCGATCGGCCGGGACCCGCGCAACCCGGACAAGCTTATCGATTCCAGCGTCCACGTGGATAAGGGTACGGTCCTGGCTCAGCTCGACCCAAGCCTGTACGAGGTGCGCGTCCAACAGGCACGGGCCAATCTCCGTCGTGCCCAGGCCGAACTCAAGCTGGCCCAGATCGCAATGGCACAAGCCGAGCGGGTCATGAAAACGGAGCGCGACAGATTCGACAGTGCCCAGGCCGCCGTCGAAGTATGCAAGGCGGTCGTTGAGCAGGCCGAAGCCGGCTTGCGGGAAGCGGAAGTCAACCTTGGCTACTGCACCATCCGCTCACCCATCGCCGGCGTCGTGATCGACCGGCACGTGAACCTTGGCCAGACTGTCTCGAATTCTCTCAGTACCCCAAGCTTGTTCCTCATCGCCAAAGATTTGAAGAAGCTGCAGGTATGGGCGTCGGTAGCCGAGATGGACGTGGGCCAAATCCGCCAGGGCCAGGCTGCACAATTTACGGTGGACGCATTGCGCCGCGAATCATTCCGCGGCAAGGTAGAAAAGGTTCGCCTTAATGCTGAACTAACCCGGGGCTCGGCATTCTACACGGTCGTTATCGGCGTGGATAACCCGGATGGTAAGCTGATCCCGTACATGTCGGCGCAGGTCGATGTTTTCCTTGGCGAACGGAAAAACGTCCTCCGCGCTCCCAGCGCGGCCCTGCGCTGGCGGCCGCAACCGGGCCAGGTCGCGCCACAAGTGCAAGATGCCGACGCCGCGAAGCATCTGCTCGGGCAAGCGACCGCCGCCGCGGCAGACCCGCAGCACGTCCTCTGGATCGAGGATGAAGGCCATGTCCGGCCCATGCCGGTGCGCGTGGGCCTGACGGACGGTTCCTGGACCGAAGTCGAAGGCCCCGGCGTAAACGAGGGCAAGCCTGTCGTCGTTGGCGTGACGAGGGACGAGGCGCCCACGTCACGCCGACCGGCGCGCCCGCCCTCGGACCCGTCGAGCAGCCAGGAGGACCCGGCAATGGAAGGCCTGATCATCAAGCCGGCCAAACCGTCCAAACCGGGAGTGGTCCAGCCCGACGGCAAGGGGAACACGCTGAACTTTGTCGATGCCGTAGCGATCGAGAACGAATGCCCGGCCGTCGGCCCTTTGGCTCCGGTGATACGAGCGCGGGTCGAGGCGTCGTACGGCAAGCAAAGGTGGATTCCGTTGTATGTTTACGGTACGAGCCCCGAGTATCTGGACATCCGCGATTGGCAAGACCTCCAGGAGGGCCGGCCCTTCACCCCGAGGGAAGAGCACACGGTCAGTCCGGTGTGCCTCATCGGCCAAACCGTTGCTCGTCGACTCTTCGGTGCAGAGTCACCTGTCGGCAAGAAACTCCGCTTGGGCAATGTAACGCTCAAAGTGGTTGGCGTATTGCAGCGCAAGGGTGCCGACGAAATGGGGTTCGACCAGGACGACATTTTGCTCGTCCCCTGGACAATCGTCACGTTTAGAATGAGCGCTGCCAATCCAGGCGAGCCATCCGCCAAAGAAGCGAAAGAGCCCGCCAATTCCTCAAAGCAGCCTCGCCTATCGCCCCTGGAACGGGAAGACTTGCCAGAACGATTGGAGAAGGTCGCCCTCGATCAGATCCTGGTACGAGCCCGTTCGGAACCCGACGTAACCGCCGCCGCCCGCCAAATCACCGCGCTCCTGCGCGACCGCCACAAGATCCACTCGAAAGAGCCTGACGATTTCGAAATCCGTGACGAGCGCGCGTTGCTATGGTTCCAGGACTCCTGGCGCGTGAAAAAGCCATAGGAGCCGGCGCTGTCGGCAAGGTCACCAACGTACCATCTCGCGGCATTACGACCGACAACCTCGAATGGCAGGAAACTTGCACAAAATGGCGAGGAGTTGAGATTAACATGGCCATTGGTCCCGAAGTAGCTCGCTTTCTCCTCGCGGAATTGCCTTGACATGGACTGCTCCGCCGAGAGAATGAGCTAACCAGGAAGCCACTTAGCATACCACCGCGCCGGATGGAGGGATCTGCGATGGAACCGGGTAGAAGCCCTGAACAGCCGAAGCCGACAATCGCCGAAATGGTCAACTCGGCCCTCGAGTCGACAACCAAAGATGCAGTTCGCAACTTGAACGCGGTGGTTCAGAGAAGGAGCGAGAACGGAAAATCCGTCACATCCCAGCAGCCCCGGTCCGAGCGTCCATCGTCAGACAAATAGCTTCAACAGCCGCGCGAAGAAGGGCCCCCAGGTCATCCTGCGGCCCATAGCGAGGCGAGTTCATGGTGGCTACTCGCCTGGGTGCTACCAGCTGCTCCCAGGCTTTCTTCGGCGACTCACGCTTTTGCGGATCAAATACTCCAAACGCTTTGCCGTGAAACTGCTCCATGAGCGAAAAACACGGAACATCGGTGAGGCCATCGCCGATTTAGATCATGTTCTCGATAGGGATTCGACGCGCTGCCTGCTCAATTTTCCGGTTGACTGCGTAAGGGTCCTCTCGGATGCTGGGGACCCCCTTGTTGATCGCGAAGATGTACTTGGTCTTCTCCGTGAAGGAGATCGAGTTCATCACGTGCCGGATGCGACCGCCCTCTTCGCAAAAACGGCAACCATAAATCCCATCAAAATATTGCGCGATGCTGCTCCCCTTGATGATTTCCTCCAGGCCGCCACTAATGATGTAATACTCGATTGCCGGCCGCGACAAGCGATGTGCAGCCACCGTCGCGCGAAGATCAGCAAACAGATCCGGAAGGCCGGGGTAGAATTGGAGAGCCGAGCCGAAGGCTCGAAGGGTCTGGTTCCTCAGGTCTCCAAACGGCTTTCCCTCCCCGACGTGATCCAGAATCAGTCTGAGATAGGCCAGCGCGGAATCCCAACCAGCTTTCGTCAGATCCGACACTCGGTTCTGCCAGAAGTCTTTCGTATCGATCCCGTAGGCTTCCAGGAGTTTGGTCGTTGATTCATCAGTCAGCGTATCGTCAAAGTCAAAGATAAGAGCGATGATGTTCTGCGGGGCGTGCATAGCGGTTTCCCTGAAGCTGGATCACGCAAGTTTTCCCGAGTGTAAAGATGCACACGAGAACCCGCAGAGGAAAAGCTCGCGCCAGACATGCAACGCACATGGCCGGCATTACTCCAAGAGATCCATCGCGACAGTTCTCTTTTTCATCCGGGCTAGTGTTCCCTCAGACCGTGGGCCTCCGAATACTGATCTGACGCCATTTTTTCTGCGGCAAAACGTTTACTGCAGAGCCCCCCGACTCCCCCGGCGCGTTGTTGCTCCGAAGGCTCAGCACCGGCCAGGGCGAACGCATCCCAGGTTGTCCGCTTTGCCCATTGCAGCAGTATACAGGGGAACGAGCGGACGATTTCCGGACAGCGTTGGTTTGCCGGCTGCATCGCTTGCGGCCTTGGGGGAAGGCAGAGGAGCGTTGTGTCGGTCGAAGCATGGCCATCCGCATTGTCGCAGCCTGGCCCCGAAAACCTTGTGCCAGCCGCCGCTGATCTGCCCGTGCCGGCACGAGAATTTCGTCGGCAGATTGCGCAGTGTCAGCCCAGTAGCACATAGGATGAGGGGTCTCTGGAAATTTGGGATGCGTTCGCCCTGCAGCACCGGCCAGTCGGTCGCTGCCAATAGACTGGACCGAAAATCCATTGTACTCTTGGCCAGGAATCAAGAAATTGATTCATAGGATCGTAGCGCGAGAACGAACCAGGCTCATTCGGGCGTGTCTATAAAGAGCGTGGGAAACTCACTGTTAACCGAGACTGGCGATTCATTTATGGATGTCCTGGCTACATTTTGTCGGCAGGTCCGCTCACGTTCCCTCGAACACCAGGCAGCTATGCCTTTACTTTTGCGTGCCCGGTTGTTGGGACTTATGGTCTCGGTTCTGAGGCAAGAGGTCGATTCGCTTATCCGCGTCATCTACTTGCTTTCCATTGCAGACCGATCAGAGCGCCAGCGATTGATCGAAGCCTCTGTCAACGGAAAACTATGGTCCCACAAAGGCATGAGACGTCGGATTACTGACAAGGAAATGGCGCAACTGGCCGACAGATTGACTGGATGGACGGCATCTGTCTATAAGTTTGGATGCGCGTTCGTTCATCTTTCGGCATTTCATGACTACAGTGACCGTGACCCGTTGGTCAGCCTCCCAGAGCCCGAAAAAGCAGATTTGCTTCGGCACATTCGGCACTACCACGGCGGTCCCATGGAACCCCAGCCACGGTTTGCAGATTTAGCGGTGTATTTCCCTCGAGTGTTAGAGAAGGTAGCAGGTAACCTGGAATGTTCCTTGAAGCGATTGGAGGAAGGAGAAAAAGTCGACGGACCATAGCCACAGCAGCACCTAGCTGCGCCCCGCTCGCCTGCTATCTCCCAACTCAGCTCGCTGCCGGACCGCAAGTTCCCCGGGGTTGAGGAGACCTGCTGTCAGGGTTTGCGGTAACGGTTGCTGACCTCCGCCCAGCGCTGGCGAGTGGTCGGAAGACTGGTTGCGCCAGTTCGAGGCTCGATGGTTCCCCAAACCTTCTTGGCTTCTTTCTTCGGCTAGTCATTGCGACATATGATGGGGCGGACGCCGACCCGTTCGCGGCAAGGGCTTTTTTCTGCAGGTGCTTGGTGCGCTACGTCTACCTAGACCAAAACAAATGGATCGATCTTGCCAAGGCTGCCGCCGGCAGAGCAGATGGCGCGCGGTTTGCGCGAGCACTCAAGATGGCTAAGGAGCAAGTCCGGGCAGGGGATCTAATCTTCCCTCTGAGTGCTATCCATATAATAGAAACCGCAAAGTCCCCAAGACTTGAGCAGAGGCAAATCTTGGCACGCCTGATGACCGAGCTAAGTCAGGGGGTCGTTTTACGTGCCTCATCCCAAATGCTCGAAGGTTACGTGGATTGGGCCGTCAGGGAATTCTACTCCAAGACAACGAATGAATCGCCTCCCCAGCATTTCGCTCGTGGAGTCGAGGCCGCATTCGATTTCGACATCCGTCAGACTTTGGGCATACCTGAAAGGCGTGCAGCTGCGTTAAGGTCTGACCTAGACAGCCCAGAAGCGTGGATTGACCTGCTGGCTTTTGATCATGAAGCCGAACGAAAAGCAGGGATCGATGCTGTTCGCACAATCGGAATAAACGCGGCCAAGCGAAGTGAACTTGTTCGGGCGGAAGCAGTAGCCGGAGGCGCAGATTTGCAGACAATGCGCCGTGCGTACGGAGCAGGCTTGACAATGCAGTTTCTAAAGCCTCTGGAAGAAAGTCTCCGCGCTATCGGGAGAAGCGTTCAGGAATGGGGCGCCGAGGGGCCGGACAAGTTAATGGAGTTCTGGACTCTGATTCCCTTTCTTTCCGTCGAACTTGAATTGCACACACAGAAACATTGGGAGAAATCCAAGGAATGGGAAGCAAACGATGTTCTTGACATCGGAGCACTCTCTCTTGCGATCCCATCATGTGATGTTGTCGTGACGGAACGATTTTGGGTTAATCTGATCACCAAACGCGGCCTCGCTGAGAGGTACAACGCAAGGGTGCTGTATGACGTCGCTACGATGATTTGAAGGTAAGAGCAGCTTGGTCGCGGTGCACCCCAGATGCGATATTTCAGGCCTCCCTTTGGTTAAGGAAACCCTACGACTATTCAGGTGTCCCAGGGTGGCGCTCCGCGTTGTTCCGCTTACGCTGCGCTGTGTTGTTTAACACCTTCAGCGTTAGCCGCGAATGATCGGCACGGGCAGTGCTTGCCGCAAATCTTTTTCGAGCAGCCATGGACGCTGCCCCCTTGCATTGGAGTACGACATGCTTGTGGGCCAGCGGGTTCGTGGGACTTCCTTCAGGATACTGGGCCCGCAAGCATGGCACGCGGGTTCGGCGAGGTCAGGAGACCTTCGCCGAGCGCGTGCTCGCTCATGTCGAGTAGATCCAGCGACCCAAGTACATGGTAGGCAATAGCAGCACAAGTAGGATCAGGCCGACGGCGCCCACGAGCGAACTAGCAAGGGCCGCATCGAGTACCACCAGGCCCAGAATGGCGCGCTTGACCGCGGCCTGCACAT
This sequence comes from Gemmataceae bacterium, assembly GCA_035296965.1. Taxonomy (GTDB): domain Bacteria; phylum Planctomycetota; class Planctomycetia; order Gemmatales; family Gemmataceae; genus DATGZX01. The sequence continues at coordinate 3,526 of DATGZX010000057.1, read as the reverse complement.
AGGCAGGCGTCGGCCGGTTGGCGGCGCGGCTGGCGGGGATGCCGATCCAGAAGCCGAGCGCGAGCAGCAGGTAGGGAAAGAGAATGGAGCAGTTGCCCGTGTCCAGCCAGGCCGGGACTGCCAAGGCGAGGACCAGCGCGGCAAGCATCACGAATGCGGCGGCCGTCAGGGAGGCTTGATTGCTGGTCCGGGCCTCGGTGCGGGCGAACCAGGTTACGCCGACAATGTAGACGCCAATCACCAGCGCCAAGCCCAGCCGAGCGCTCCCACCAAGCGTTTCCTCCGCCACGGAGAGGCCCAGCAGCACGTTCAAGGAGCGACAGGTCCCCATGCCGATTGGGCCAAGTCGCGTTCGTTTGAGCCAGGCGTCGTACAGGAAGATGGCTGCCACGAGAGCGATTGCCAGCATGAGAGGTTGCCTTGGCGAGCCCTTTCCAAGCCAGCCCGCGATTGCCGACAGCAGCAAGCCGGTGGCCATCAAGGCTGATCCCAGGTAGGCGGCGGCTTTCCTCGTCACCCGGCCCGATGGCAGTGGGCGGAATGGTCGCTCGCGCGTGTCTTGCTCGATGTCGAAGAAATCGTTCCAGACCATGCCGGCGCAGTACAAGCAGCCCGATGCCAGCATCAGCAACAGAAAGCTCGGCCAGCGCGAGGCCGGGGTGCCGGTGGCCTGTGCGGCAAACCATGCCAGACCGATGTCGGCGAAGGCTGTGAAAACGTTGGGCAGGCGCACAAGCTGGGCATAGGTTTGTGCGGAAGCTGGCAAGCGCGGGAAGGAGCTGGCAAGTTGCTTTTGCATTCGCTAGTTCCCGGCGCCAAGTGCCTGCAGACGTTCCAGGGCCGTGCGGGCGGCGTCATCCGGATTGTCCACGTATGGATACAGTTCGACCGTGATCCAACCATCATAGCCAATCTGGCGGATCGCCTGGAACACCGCCGGGAAGTCGATGGCCCCTTCCCCAGGAATCAGGTGATGGTGGACGCGCGTGGCCGCGATGTCTTCCAGATGGAAATGGCGGATGTAGGGAGCCAGCCGGTGCACCGTCGGGGCTGGGTCGTCCTTCACGCAGTAGAAGTGGCCTATGTCGAAGTTCAAGCCAATGGCGGGCGAATCGACATGTTGCATCAGCTCGAGGAACTGGTCCGCGGTCTCGATCAGCAAGCCTGGTTCCGGCTCGATCAGCAGGAGAACGCCTTGCTTCTCGGCATGTTCGGCGACCGGCTGCAAGCCTTCCACAAAAAGCTTCAGCGCGGCCGACCAGGAGGCGCCGGGTTCGACTGGGCCGCCCGGCTCCGTGGTGATGCACGGGGCGCCCAGCTCGCGGGCCAGGGTCAGGCTGCGGATCGTATGGTCGATGCGGATGCGCCGGTAATGGCGGTCGGGTTCGATCCAGGATGGATGCCAGTACTGCTGGCGGGGATCGCTGATGGCGTTCATCATGAACGCGTTGACGTTGGAGATAGCCAGCTTGTGCTCGGCCAGCGCCTGGCGAATGCCTTGTTTCTGCTCCTCCAGGAGGCAGGCAGGCCAGGCATGCGGCACGTCGGCCATGATCTCGATGCCGGTGTAGCCAATGGCAGCCAGGCGGCGCGCGGCCTCGGCGAACGGAAATTTCAGATAGGCGTTGGTGCTGAAGGCAAATTGCATGAATGGGTTCCGTGGCTATACGTAGCAAAATAGAGGAAACAAAAGCGGCGGAAAAGCGCCGCAGTCCAAAGAAGGCACTTTTGGAGTGCGGCGCTTTAGCGCCGCTTTGGTTTTCCTTGTATCAACAATTTACTCTACCAGACCTTCAGCCTGGCCACCCACCTATGCGCCTGCGGGCGTCTGGGACTTTACATACTGTTCCAGCATTTGGAACTGCTTGAAAAAATCGTGCTCGTCCACACCCATTGGGCTTTTGAAGAAGCATGCCAGATGACGCAGGACGCCGACTTCGCCGCGGCGCTGGGCGAACAGGGCCAACCTGGCGAGATCGAGCAACAAAGGAGCCGCCAGGATCGAGTCGCAGCCTTGCCAGGTGAACTGCATGCTCATCTTCACGCCCAGAAAGCCCTGGAAGTGAATGTGGTCCCAGGCGGTTTTCCAATCGTCCAGAGACTCAATGTATTCAATGGAAACATGAGTCTGCGGCTTGTAGCCGACGATTTGCGAAATCACTTGGTCCTTGGTGCGGATCTTCGACGCCTTGTTCTGCGGGTCGTCCAGCACCAAGCCGTCGCGGTTGCCGAAGATGTTGTGGCCGACCCAGCTCAGGATGCGCATGTTGCGCAGGGCAAACATGGGGGCGAGCACGGTCTTGAGCAGCGTCTCGCCGGTCTTGCCGTCCTTGCCGCCGAAGACGGCTCGGTGCTCGATCCCAAGCTGCTGGATCGCGGGGAAGGATGCACCCAGCGACGGTGTGAAGTTGATGTAAGGGAGGCCGAGGCTGAGAGCTGCCCAAGCATAAAGCGAGCTGGCCGGCAGGATCGGTCGACTGGCCTCTTCGAGTGCGGGCGTCAAGCGCTCGAGGGATTGGTGGTTGTCGCCCAGCTCAAAGGGCGGCTCCGTGGAAGCGACGCTGACAACCACAACCTGGTCCAGATGGTGCTTGGCCCGGAAGGCTTGCAGATCGGCGCGGATGCGCTCCACGGCGGCACGAGCGCTCTCAGCACGCTGGGCTTCCGGCAGGTCTGCCAGCCGGACAATGGTGCTGCCGGCATTCAGAACGGTGCCGGGGCGGACATTTTCCGACCACTCCGCCAGCGTGGGCTGGCAGGCCTGCATGACGCCGGCATCGAAGACATTGGAACGCTCGTGGAGTTCGGCGACAGCCTGGGCGTAATTTGTGAGCCGGATGTCATGGCCGCCCACGGTGAACTGTTCGGGCCGATCGAGATCGCAATCGGCAAAGAGCGGCAGGGCCGTGACGAGCGAGGTGGTGTCCATCAAGTTGCGCGCGAGCGCGGCCAGGCCCAGAGCAGCAGTGCTACCCACGCCGCCAAAGGCGCCGATCAACCACAGTCCGACACGACGATTATTCATGAATGCTGGCCTTTGGGCTGCCTAAACCTTTTCGCGAAAGTGCAAACTAAATGCCGGGGGCACGGCAACGCGGCGGGAACGAAGCGGAAAGGCAGGGGGCGCAATAGATTCGGGCAGGGGGCAAGCTCGGTCTTGTGCAATGCTGACTTCCGCGGTTCTGTGCGGTCTGTTCTATTCTAGTATCAGCGCTGGTCATCTTTTAATCGATTTTCGCACGCAGCTGAGTCCGAATCAAGCCTCGGCGAATGCAACCGCTTGTCAGATATCGGCGCGAACTCCCCTCTCCCGTGTACTCACGGCAGAGTGGTCGGGGGTCAGGGTTCTGGACTCCTGAAGCTTCACCGAGCCGCCTCACCCCTGCCCTGGACTGATGAAAGCCATTGACGGTTTTGACGTTTTGGGCTTGCTCGTTTTCTTCGGTTTTGTTGCGCTGGCGGACTGGAGGTCCACGCCCAAGGCATGCAAACGGAGTTGCGCATGGATGCATCAAACGTTGAAGAA
>DATGZX010000056.1:0-5577 GCA_035296965.1 Gemmataceae bacterium | reverse complement strand
TCAATCGCTTCACCCTGTCGCTATTGAAGCAACATGCGGGCAAGGACAGCATTGCAATGAGACGCCGCGCCTGCGGTTGGAGCGACGAGTTTCTGATGGAAGTCCTTACGGGAATAACGCGTTAGTGGCAGCTGGCCCTGACTGCCTGTTGGGTGTTGTTCCGTGCAATCACTTGCGGGTCCCTGTACATCCCTGCCGATCCAGATCTCCTTGTTTTCACTCTTCCTCAAAGCCATAGTCGGTAAACTTCAATGTCCTACAATTCTCCGTCACGTCGCGGACAAGCTTGTCTCCGGCTCCGTCGGCCAGGTCGGCGTGTATTTCAATCGTGATCTCGACATTGGCCCCGACCAATCCGGTAAGGTGCTGCACCACTTCCTCGGCGATGCGGGCAGCGTCCCGGCCGAGCCGCAAGGGATCAACTGGAACAGAACCGTGGAAACGGGTCGGCTTTGCTGATGGAAGATTTGCCCCTGGCTGTGCCGGTGGACCAACTCCAGGTCCAACCGTGGGGGTTCCGGTGCTGCCCGATGTCGTCCCGGCCGGGGAGGGCGTGGGCACCTCGGCTTCCCGATCCTTGTCTATTTGTGCCGCGGCTGCGTCGGGTTTCACCAAAAGGCTGCGGTCGTCCACGATGATGCGGCCGGTTTGCACAGCCCGGAGCCCCTGGTAACGCTGCCGCTTGTCGTCCCATCCTTCGGCATAGGCGAATGTTTCGGTCCGCCAGGAGAGGCTGGCGACGCCTTCCTGGATGGCAGCGATCAGGACATTTTCGTCCCGCAGGCGCGGCAGGTAGAGGTAGCGTGGCATGTACTCGCAAAGCTGCTTGATGCCGACATGGTTGCCGGTCCAGAGAGGAATGCGGTCGAGTTCCGTCCGCAAGCGGATGGCTCCCATCTGAACCATGAGGCCCTCTTCGTTCTTGAGCTTCTTGGCGGCCCGTGTGGCGAGACTGTCTTGGCCCTGGAGCTTCAGGTCGGTCCAGGTCACCTGGCCCTTGGGATCGGGCTGGCCGGGAGCGAGCAGCCAATGATATGCCTCGGTGATTCGCAGGCCAACTGCTTCGTCGGCGCTCTTCTTCTTGGTTTCGGCTTGGCGGGTCTGAAATGGGTCGAGGTTTAGGGTAACCCGATCATTCCAGATCAAGGACCATGCCAAATACTGACGGACGGATTGCTCCAATTCGCGTAAGCGGTTGGTGTCGCCGGCAAGAAACACGAGCGTATTTTTGTAGTTGCGGGGCGCTGTCCCGCGCGAATCGAGGATCGCGGCGGCCTCGCAGCGGGCCGGACTGGTGGCATCGCGATTGGTGTGGGGAAAGTCCGGCCCCAGGATGACCAGCCGGGCTTCACGCTCGTCCGGGATGTCGCTGCCAGGAACGCAGGCATGGACTTTGGAAAAGTCTGCGCGTGTCCGGGCCTGTTCCCGGAGCCGCGTGATTATCTCATCGGTTACTTGGTCGTCGGTCAGCTGACTTGCGCGGTCGTCCGCCAGGCGGGTCACTGTCGGCTGCGTCGAGTACCAATAGCGCTTGCCGTCCACGTAGAGATAGGTCGCACTGTCGGTGAGCCGGCGGAGTGCATCGCCGAATGTGGCGACGGCCTCGCCGGGTTGCACACAACCTAGCTTTACCTGCCTGTCGTCGATGCCCCGGTGCGATGCCCGAAGAGTCGGTGCCGAACCCATATAGATCGTCCGGGAAACGCGGCGGCAGGCGGAATAGCGGCCAAGGTTCGGATTGTCACGATCCAGGGTGAGCGGCAGGGAGTTGCTCCCGTCTACGTCCTTCTCGATGACGGGAACCCAGTGGTCTTCGAGGTAGCGGGTCAGCTCGAACTGCACCATTTGGTCGTCAATGGGGACGTTGCCCGGCATGATGAGCACGCTGCTATCTTGCCGTTCCCACAGCGAATGGATCACTGCGGCCATCAAGCGCAACACACCACGAGTTCGCTGGAACTTGTCGAGCGTGGACCAGTCGTTGTATAGCCGGTCGAACATCTCCGGATGGATGGGGTAGGCCATCTTGATCCGGCGTTCGTAATCAGCTTCTCGGCATTCCGACGGGAATTCCTGCTGCTGTGAACCGTACAAATCGACGAAAGCGCGGGCGACGGCGTCACGTGTAACGAATTGGTCGCCCGTGAGCGGCTGGAACAGCCGGCGGCGGACGATCTCGAAGCCTTCGTCCGGGCTGGCTGGCCGCCAGGATGCTTCTACCCGACCGATTGCATTTTTTAGGCGGGCTAGGGCCTCGCGCCCGCGTTCCCCGCCGACTTCGATGTCGGTGACGCCACGTTCGGCCTTTTGGTGCGGGCTTTCTGAAGCCGGAATGCTCACCACGAGCAGTGTGTTCTTGGCAGCTTTGGCGGCTTCGCTCAGGGCCTGGGCAAAAGTGAAGTGTGTCTCAAACGAGCCGGCCGGTAGGTCGGCTGTGGTGTGCAGTTGGCGGGCGTAGGCAACCCATTCGTCGATCAGGATAAGGCAAGGGCCGTACTTGTTGAAAAGCTCCTTGAGGGTGTTGCCGGGGTTCGTGGCCTTCTCGTCGTCTTCCTTGACGAGCTTATAGCCTTCCTTTCCGCCAAGTTGCCAGGCGATTTCGCCCCAGAGGGTGCGGATCGTGGTGCCGTCCGGCTTCTTGTGCGGCTTTCCAGGTGAAATCTGCGTGCCGACGAAAACGGCCCGGCGGACGTTCTTCGGCAGGGCGATACCCAGTTCCTTGACTAAATCCTCGGCTCCCGGCAGTTCATTGACGGCCGTGCCGGAAAATAGGTGATAGAGCGCCAGTTCCGAGTGCGTCTTGCCACCACCGAAGTTAGTTTGCAGCTCGACAACCGGGTCTCCCCCCTTGCCGGACAGTCGTAGCACTGCCTGCGACAGTAGTCGGCGCAGGCCCTCGGTCAGGAAGGTCCGGCGGAAGAATTCGGTCGGATTCTTGTACTCGTCCGATCCTTCTCCCTGATAAACCTGCCAGAGGTCGGCGGCGAACTCGGCCTGCTGGTAGCGGCCGGAGGCCACGTCCGGGTGCGGGGTGACAACTTCCCGCCAGGGCTTTAGGGCACCATGCGGCTTGCCCTCGGTCGGCTGGACGGACTTCTTGCGCATCTCCTGTCGGCGCTGGTCGTCAAACATGGTTCGCATCAGGTCCATACGCATCTGGCCGACTTCGGTCCCGGCTTCGGCAGCCGATACCGCATTCATCAGCCTCTCAATGGAGTCGAGCGCCCGGATGGCGTCGTTGCTGCTGAATTGTTCGTTGTGTGCCCAGCGATTGCGAACATCCCGTAACTCGCTGACGATGCTGCGTTCGGCATGTCCCAAGGTGTTCTTGAATACCGCGTTCCATTGGTCCCAAAGCAGTCCCAAGAGAATCTGCGGATCGTCAAGATTGGCGGGCTGTGGCTTGGCGCGGGGACCCCGTGCCGTGGTCTCCGGCAAGGCGGTTTGCCAAGTTTCGCCTAAATGTGACTTTAGTTCGCGTTCGAGGAAGGGGCGCAGGCCCGTCGCCAGAAGGTCCAGCCCTTTGCCGACACGTTCACGGTTTGATACAGCCATATTTCATCAGTCCATCACGAAAAGAGTTCGTGTTGAGTCGAAGGTTGCCGGGTTCGGCTCGAAAGCGCAAGTTTCGAGAGTTCCGGCCAGGCGATGACCAGGCTGTTGTATGCCAAGGCCTCGTCCGCCCATTTCTTGCGTTCGCAAATCGAGTAGAGCCGGTAGGCCAACTCGCGAGCTGTTTCGCCGATGCCGCCCAGCTTGTTCAGCAAAGTAGCTGCTTCGCTTTCGCCCTTGGTCTCCAGCATGCGGATCAGGTGCTGCGTCGTCTCCCAAACCGTGAGCCGCTTGTCGGTCGCCGGGTTCCAATCATCTGGCAATTCCACTCGGCTGACAAGCTGCACCTTGTTACTCTTGGCCTTAACAATGCCCGCTTTGACCAGCCCGTTGATCGCTGTGTTCTTGGCCTTGCTGAGCGTCTCGGCTACGCCGTAGGGAGCTTCGCTCGTACCGAATTGCTCGAACCACGCCAAGGCCCAGCGAGTGTCCGGGTCGAAATCTCCTTCCTGCTCGTCCAGCACTTCGTCGAGCACCTGGTTGAGGATTCCGAGCGCCGTCCGGACGGTCATTGCGGAGCCGTCGCTTTCAACGACCTTGGAGTACCGCGTGAACACGGCCATTCCCGGCCCGATAGATGCTTGAGCCAAGTCCACAGGAGCAATGTTGCCATGCTGGAGGTTCTTCAATGCGTGCGGCAGCTCGTGCCGGAGGTCGCTCATGAATTGCTTGCGTGTTGCGAGTGGAGCTTCAGCCGGTCTTGGACGGCATACTAATACGATTGATGACGCAAGCGCGTTCGTCCCGAGACCGACTTGCCGATTGTCTCCTTCCGTGCGCATCGGCCATGTCCCCGTGATGCAAAAACGCGCCTTTACTAATCCCTCAAGCATGGTCTCCCAACCTGTTGAGGCGATAGATTCGCCGTTTGGCACTTCATCGTTGTCGCCCTCGTCACCTTCATCGGATTCCGACTGTTTGAACGCATAAAATACGGTTATTGGATACTGTGACTCTGTAGATGCGCGAATCTTTTCAAAGGCGTTGCCGAATCCCTTTTCAAAGAACATCTTGGCAGAATCTCTGCTCCCGCCGTGTCGGTACGGTGTAGCAATTAGCTCTTGCGTTTTTGGAGTTAAGAGCGTGGCGAATAATGAGGGATATACACGCACTAATGCCTTGCGCAGCCAGATGTAAAAGAAATCGCTAAGATCTGCATAGCCGATATTGTCATAATACGGTGGATCAGTACAGACCATCGCATTGCGGACACTGGCTGCGCTCGCGGTGGCGTCAAGTTGTTGGACAGTAGACTCAGTAGTGGCCGGAAGAAGTTCTATGCACCTTGCGATCACTCGGCAGCAATCAGCTAGTCCTGCACTAGACTTTTCCAAGGGATTGGCTTCTGCGAAGTCCCAAATCATAGGCAAGGATTGCTTGGCAAAAGTCGATCTCATCGCATTGTCTTTCGGTCGCCAGCTTGCGTATGCGCTGTTGTAGTCAAGGCATCGTGACAGAGCGCACGCTAGGTATGTGACAACAGCATCCGCATATGCTGACGGGTTGCCGGTGTTGATGGCACCGCTTCTTGAATCCTTGGCCTGTCCATGATTCGACGCATGATCGGATATGAGGACACGTGCTTCCTCCATGAGTTTGGCGAAAAGCACGTGAGTAGCGAGTTGGCGGCGTGTAAAAAGCTTGAAATGCTTGTCCACTCCATAGTTCTGAACGCGGAATCCAAGTGCCTTATCAGGCATATCCGTTTCTGGATACCCATCAGGGACGATTGAGGTCGCGACTTGAGATTGATCATCGGTTGGCGAAAGATATAGACGCCCAGAAGCGCATTCCACAATGATCGCCATGAGAACTTCGTTCCCGTTCACGATAGTATTCACGTTACAGCTGCTAATTCCTATTATGCAGCTGTATGAGCAAGCACGCACGGAAGTCGTGTCCACAGTGCCAGCGTCTGCAACGGCTTGTTGAAGCTCAGGCCGCTGACATTCGGGCCTTGCGGTC
>DATGZX010000055.1:0-69348 GCA_035296965.1 Gemmataceae bacterium | reverse complement strand
CGTTAAGCCTGCTCAAGCGGAATCCGGCCAAAACGAGCATCGCACGGAAACGCAAGGCGGCTGCCTTGGACACGGGTTTTCTCGAGGAAACCTTGGCTGGGGCACGAAACCTAGAGAAAGTTTGATGCGTTCGCCCTGGTTCGCCCCGCTGTTCGGTTTGTCTTCCTTCCTGCACTTGTCCTTTCGGGATTGTGGATGTGGCAAGGCCATGTCCTTCGACGACTTATTTCGAAAAGATCGGCCTAACAAGATCCTGCAGCTAATCCCTGGCCGCCTCGTGACCAATCACACTCCATTCCTACCGAGCGATTGACGCAACGCCGCTCGCATCAGCGCGAGTCCGTCCTGTCGACGTAAACCCGCTGGCAAACTCTCGGTTCGCAAAGCAAACATCAACAATCTCAAAAACGTCAGCGTGGATATTCCCACGGGCGTCCTAACCATCGTTACCGGTGCTGCAGGTTCGGGCAAAAGTTCACTCATTGCGCTCGGAACCGGAAGGCTCTGGTGTTGAAACGCCGCTTCATCAATCGCCGGTACTTGTCGGTCGGCAGTGCCGCCGGGTTCTTGGGCGGGCGGCCGTACTCCGGCGGGATGGTCGAGCGGATGCCGTGCGTCTCGCGGAGCAGCCGGTGGTTTAAGGCCGAATCGAAACCGGCGTCGGCGACCATGGTTTCGGGGGAAAACAAAGGGATCGGGAGTCGTTTTCGTGACAGAGTAAAACGACTCCCGACCCCTTTACCTGCTCGAAGTGGTGCCCGGTGGTATGGTCGACATCATACCGCTGCCTTGAAGCGCGTCGAACTGTTGAAGTTAACCGGGCTGGACCGGCGGCTAAGACGGCGTCTCGCCAACTTGAAAAACTGGAGATGAGGATGCGAGCGTCTCCCCAACCACTCTCTGGGCAGGCTGCCGAAAAAAGGGTCTCGATTAGCTCGGCCCTAATTCGATTTTCGCCAGCATGGCGTGCCGGCAATGCGGGTTCGACTGGCGCCCGATCTAATCTCTTCACTTTTCTTGCCAACTGCACATCCCCAACTCCTTCATCTCAAGAGCTGGTTGGAGAGTCTCCTCCACGGGCAGGTGCGGAAAGGAGTCTCTCATCGCTTGCGAATCGCAATCCATTGCCATCGGTGTCCAAGGACATTTTGCGGCACAACGGATGGCCATCATTACTTGGGCGGAAACCGCCCTTCAAACAGTAAGTTCTCTCGCAACATCACCCGTGCGGGATTGTTGATGTTGAACACCTGAATTGTCACGACTCCTGTCTTGGTCTTGCCGACCAGGATGGTGTGCTCCCAGCCGAAGTGGCGGTGCCAATTCTGCTCTCGCGGGTTGAAAAGCGAGTACAGCTTGCCGCCGAACAATCCCTTCGTCGAGCGGCAGTGGCCGCCAACCCGGCTGGGCCGGCTAGACGTGTTCCGCAAAGTGTTATTGGGCGCTTCTGGCCGACGCCGTCCCGCGAGCGCGGACCGTCGCCGTCGGTCAGCGAAGGCATCGAGTGAATCCGGCGCTAGAGTTGTAAAGGAGATCAGAGTGAAGGAGGTCAGAAAACGGAGACCAAGAGAAGCGGTTCAGAGCGTAGAAAGATGGCAGGAATCGTAGCTTTTTTCGTCAATCGGCCAGCCGATCCATCCATTGCTGCAGATTTTGCGAGGTATGGAAGACCGAATAGACGTAAATCGCTTTGGCCTCAATGCGGTAGAAGATCACGTACGGGAACTGCTTGACATTCGCTCGGCGCGCGTCTTTCGCAACGGGTTGAAATGCTTTGGGACTGCGTGCGATGGCCCTCAAGCATTCTTCCACGCGCTCAAGAAACACTTCGCCCAAGCCGGGCTTCTGCTCTTCGTACCATTGGTAGGCCTTTTTGACATCGCGTTTCGCCGCTGCCAGCAAAACGGGCAATTTATTTCTTGCCACTGCGAATCTCTCGCTTGACCTTGTTCCAGGTTTGGCCGGGCTGCGGGTCGTTCTGCTGCGCTTCGATCCGCCGCTCGAGTTCCTTTAATTGCCAGTCCGGAACGGGAATACACTCCGGATGCTCAGCCATGCTTTCCCAAAGTGCCGAGATCAGATCGAGTTTTTCCTCGACGCTGAGATGCATTGCTTGTTCGAGGACCGTTGTCATCTTTGCCTCCATTTTCCCTGCGCAGGTTAACTCAGTTCACACCATCACCCGGCCGGTTACGCGGCCCACACTGCTCTCAAAAGAACTGCTGACCTGCAGGGACCTAGATCGGCTTCGCCGACGTCTGACTACGCCGTGAGTAACAGATTCTATCAGAGGGATCGTCCGTGCCTCCATGCTGCTTGGCAATGATGTGCTCGATCTGGAACGCAAGCGTGCCGGCGTCTTCTTCACGAAGATGGCAGTATTCGCAACGCCGGCCTGCCCGCTCTCGGACGAAGGCTCGGAGCGCAGCATCCATTATTCACCGCGGCTAGGGGCCAGGAGCTGGCGGGCCTTCGACTTTAGGATGGCAACGAAAGTATCGAAGTAAACGTAGCCGCCATATTCGGCTTGCTCTTCGGGTGTAAGCATGCCACGGCTATGACGCCCAGCCAAGTCGTCTACGAGCGCTTGCAGTTTGGGATCGGCCTTCAGCGCAAGCAACCGTCGGGCCGATTCCGGCGTCAGGCAGTCGCCCAGCGGAGCCACAAGCTGGTCGAGGACGGTGGCAGAATTCTTTGTCTTCATGCTCGGATTATACTACGAGGAGGAATACGAATGAAGGAATGTCGTGGCGTCCCGCGGTGTCCAGCGACAACTGTGCAGTCAGTCGGCACCGTCACCGTCTGTCGCCGGATACGCCGAGTGAATCCGGCTCAGGAGTTGCAAGCGAGCAGAGTGAAAGAGGTCGGCACAGAACGAAAAGAGCACGTGATGGAGCGTCCGGCTCCTCCTGAATCGCAATCCATTTTCATTGGTGTGCAAGGCCGTTTTGATGCAGAATCGTGGATGCAGTGTTTTGGAACACCTATGAAAACACCTCACGACAAGCGCGTCCTCCTGGAAGTCTGCATCGCCTCGGTGGGAGATGCCCAAAGCGCGCAGGCCGCCGGCGCCGATCGGGTCGAGTTGAATGCTGCCCTGGCACTAGGTGGACTGACACCATCCCTGGGCACGCTCATGGAAGTAAAACGTACCGTCAACCTGCCGGTCATCGTCATGATCCGGCCGCGCAGCGGTGGTTTCGCCTATAGCGCCGCGGATTTCCTTGTGATGCAACGTGACATTGACCTGGCATTGGAACATGGCGCCGATGGGATCGCCTTCGGCATCTTGACCGACGACGGTGAGATCGACGTGGACTGCTGCCGCAAGATCGTCCAGCAAGCAGAAAGGAGCGAGGTGGTGTTTCACCGCGCGTTCGACGTCACTCCCGAGCCACTTGGCGCCCTGGAGCAACTCGTCGATCTTGGTGTGAAACGCCTCATGACCAGCGGGCAGGAAGAGAGTGCATACAACGGGGTCACTCTGATCGCCAAACTTATGAAAAGGGCGGCAGGTCGAATCGAGATCCTGCCGGCCGGCGGCATCAATCGGTTCACGGTTGGCGATGTGCTTGCTCGCACCGGCTGCGACCAGGTCCATGCCTCGCTGCGCACGCGCAGGCCGGACTCCTCCGTGTCCGCACGCCCTCACGTCACATTTGGGAGTACTCCCAAAACAATGGAAGACCGCTATGATGCGACTGATGCCTTGGCCGTCGCTGAACTTGCCGCCTTGCTGAAGTAATCTAGAAGTTCTTGGTTCTCGCTCGTTGAGGACGTCGTTCTTGAATCGGGGAGGATTGCTATGCCTGCCGTCAAAGTGGCTTTGATCACCGGCAGCGGCAAGCGCCGCATCGGTTCCCATATCGCTGAAGCCCTGGCGAATCGCGGCTACGCACTCATCGTCCATTATCGCAGTTCGGCAAAGGAGGCGAATGAGAGCGTGGCCCACTTTCGCAGTCAAGGAATGGAGGCGGTCGCACTCCAAGCGGACCTCACGGATGAGCAATCGGTTGACATCCTCATCCGCGCCGTTATCCATCAATTCGGCAGGCTAGACGTTTTGGTGAATTGTGCGGCCATCTGGAAGAGCAAGCGCTTAGAAGACGTGACGGCCGCAGATGTGCGTCTGCATTTCGAGACCAACACCTTGGGCACGTTTCTCTGTTGCCAGAAGGCCGGGCTGGCGATGGTCCAGCAGCCAGAGGGAGGCTGCATCGTAACGTTCGGCGACTGGGCAGAAAGCAGACCCTATCTGAACTACGCCGCCTATTTCCCATCCAAAGCTGCCATCCCAGGCATGACGCGCTGCCTGGCCGTCGAGCTGGGAACACGCAATCCGCGCGTTCGAGCGAACTGCATTCTGCCAGGTCCGGTTCTGCTGCCGCCGGACTTGCCCAAGGCTGAGAGACAAGAGGCCATCGACGCGACGCTCGTGAAGCGCGAGGGTCGACCGGAGAACATCGCCCAGGCCGTCCTGTATTGCATCGACAATGACTTTGTCACGGGAGATTGTCTGCACGTGGATGGCGGCCGCACGATCTATGCGCGTGGCTATTGAGGAAGCTGCGCGCTCAGTGGCCCTTCTTGCCTTTCTCTCCGCCCGGCGCGAAGGAATTCATCGTGAAACGGAACTCCTCGGCAGCTTCGGGAGAAATGCTTAAGAAGGTAGGGCATGCCTTCTTCCAACGGCCTGCACTGGCGCTTGCTCCTGAATTGATCGGAACCATTCTCGTCCGTCGCGTGCATCGAAAGGAATACCGAGCGCGGATCGTTGAAACCGAAGCCTATGTTGGCGCGCATGACCTCGCCTGTCACGCCTCCAAGGGCCGCACGCGCCGTACCGAAGTCATGTTCGGGCCGGGTGGGCGCGCTTACGTCTACTTCATCTATGGCATGTACGAAATGTTCAACATTGTCGCAAGCGTGGAAGGAGATGCACAGGCCGTTCTGATCCGCGCCGCCGAGCCTCTCGACGGCTGGGAAGCGGATCTCTCCGGGCCCGGCAAATTCACGCGGGCACTGCACATCACACGGGCGCAGAACGGCATCGATTTGACCGGCAGTGACATCTTCCTGCTGAACGATCCAAACTATCAGCCGCAGCTAGCCGCTACCAAGCGCATTGGCGTGGATTACGCCAGAGAATGGAAAGACGAATTATTTCGTTTTCTGGATGCGAAAAGCTCCGCGGTGTCCAAACGCGCTCCGGACAAATCGGGCCGTCGCCCCGGCAAGTGACCGAATAGCCCAGATGCGGAGAACAAGAACGATTCGCGCCCCCCTACCGGACGAAGGCCGGAGATCCTACAAAATAACCCCATGCAAGCAGTTCGCAAGTCTTGGCGGGCTGTTGGCAGGAAAAAGTGCAGCCAGCGTTCTCCTCTTGCGGCGGCAGGCGTGCGCGGTATTGGCCCGGAGGCATGGAGATGAGCCTTCCTCTCTTGTTCGCATTAGGCGACAATCCGAGCCAGAATCTTTCGATCTTCGATCCGGCTTCGCCTCCTGCCGAGTCGATCCGCGTCCTTTCCGTCCTCGTTTTTGCGATTACCGGGTTCATTTTTCTCGTTGTCGAAGGCGTCCTCTTCTATTCGATCATCCGTTTCCGCCGCAAGCCGGTTGCCCAAACGATGGAGCCGCCACAGGTATACGGCAGCAAACCCATCGAAATTGCCTGGACAGCGGCACCGACGATGATCGTATTCGTCCTCGTGCTCGTCACGACGCGCACGCTCTGGGACGTCAAGATCACGCCTCCCAAGCCCAAGCCGGATGACAACACGCTCTTCGTCACGGTAGTCGGCCGGCAGTGGTGGTGGGAGTACAACTACGAATATTACAACGGTCGGGAACTGGGCTTCACCACGGCCAACGAGCTGCACATTCCCGTGAGCAAGGGCGACGTGAATCGGCCGGTTTTCTTGACGCTGAAATCCGCGGACGTCTGTCATAGCTACTGGGTACCCAGGTTAGCGGGAAAAACAGATCTCATCCCCGGACGAACCAACACCATGTGGTTTCAGACGGGCGAAGCAGGTCTCTACGTTGGCCAGTGTGCCGAGTATTGCGGCACGCAACATGCGAACATGCTCATCCGTGTGGTCGTCGAGTCGCCGGAGGAGTTCGAGCGCTGGCTGGAGGCTGAGCAGAGGCCGGCCTTCGACGATCCGGGAGTGCGGCAAGGTCAGACCGCGTTCCTCGCGCAATCTTGCATCAACTGCCACCGCGTCCGCGGTACGCCCGCGCAAGGAACTTACGCGCCGGACCTGACTCACCTGATGAGCCGGCAGACATTCGCCGCGGGCATGGTCCCCAATACTCCGGAGAACCTGCGTCAGTGGGTAAACGACCCTCAAAAGATTAAACCAGGCTGCTTGATGCCGGCCTTTGGTTTGAGCGAAAGGGATCGCGATCTTATCGTGCAGTACTTGTCGACGCTTCGCTAGGCGAGGGACAGGTTATAATCTCCCCTCGCCCCCGCTTCGGGGGAGAGGGGTCGGGGGTGAGCTGATGAAAACCGCTGATAAGACGGCCATATTCGGCTAGTGCTCTTGTCTAGGAGTGTTGCGCCTTTTCCCCTCTCCCCTGTACTCGGGGGAGAGGGGCAGGGGTGAGGGGGTTAGCATCGCTCGCTAGAGCGTGCAGTTGTTGCAAGGACTATGTCCCCCTCACCCCCGACCCCTCTCCCCGGAGTACCGGGGCGAGGGGAGATCAATCGCTGCCGCTCGCCCCAAGGGCCGGGTGCAAACGACAGACTGGCAAATCGTCTGCGACGCATTTCGGATGCCGAGTCGCGAAGAGGAAGAGAGGACAGCATGGCAATCGTCGAGCAAGAGCGAACGCTTGCTACAGCGCCGTGGCCGGCGATGCTCCATGACTGGGTTACAACAGTCGATCACAAAAAGATCGGCATTATGTATGTCCTCATGGCCATTGTCTTCCTGATCATCGCCGGCTGCGAGGCCATGGTGATCCGCGCCCAGCTATTCTGGCCACGGAACAATCTCGTGGGGCCCGACACCTTCAATCAGCTGTTCACGATGCACGGCACGACCATGGTCTTCTTCATGGGCATGCCGATCCTCATTGGCCTCGGCAACTATCTGGTGCCGTTGATGATCGGGGCGCGCGACATGGCTTTCCCGCGGCTGAACGCCATGGGGTTCTGGGCGACATTCTTCGGCGGCCTGCTCGTCTACTTCAGCTTTGCCACCGGCGGCGCGCCTGCCATCGGTTGGTTTGCGTATGCACCTTTAACAGAGCGCACGTTCGCCCGCAGCCAGGCCACCGATCTTTGGGCGCTGGGGCTCATTGTCAGCGGCGTCGGTACGACCACCGCGGGCATCAATTTTCTCGCCACCATTTTGGGCATGCGCGCGCCAGGCATGACATTGGGCAAAATCCCCTTTTTCGTCTGGACCATGCTCTGGACTTCCTTTCAAATCCTCTTGGCCCTACCTCCTTTGACCGCTGCCCTGATCATGGTCTTATTTGACCGCCAGCTCGGGGCCCATTTCTTCGACGTGCAGAACGGCGGTTCAGCATATCTGTGGCAGCACCTGTTTTGGTTCTTCGGACACCCGGAGGTTTACATCCTGATCTTGCCGGTGTTCGGAATCATTTCCGAGGTGATCCCTGTCTTCTCCCGCAAGGTGCTCTTCGGCTATGAATTCATGGCCGCGGCCACCATGGCGATCGCGTTCATCACCTTCGGCGTGTGGGCTCACCACATGTTCGCCGTCGGCATGACACGCACCCAGGATCTTTTCTTCGTCGCGGCGAGCTTGATCGTTTCCGTTCCCACCGGGATCAAGTTCTTCAACTGGCTGGCCACGATGTACGGCGGCAGGCTCTCCTTCGCTTCGCCCATGCTCTTTGCATTCGGATTTCTGTCGATGTTCCTGATCGGCGGCCTGACCGGCATCATGCTGGCGGTGGCTCCGTTCGATTTCCAGCTTACCGACAGCTACTTCGTGGTCGGCCACTTTCATTGGGTGCTGATTGGTGGAACGGTGTTCGGCGTATTCGCTGCCATTTACTACTGGTACCCCAAGGCGACCGGGCGCATGCTTTCCGAACGCCTGGCTCGTTGGCATTTCTGGCTTTTATATATCGGCTTCATGCTCACGTTTGGACCCATGCATATTTCGGGACTCCTCGGCATGCCGCGGCGCATCTACACTTACGACGTGGATCGCGGCTGGGCGTTCTGGAACCAGTTGACCACCATCGGGGCGTTCATCCAGGCGCCGAGTTTCGCCGTTTTTGCCTACAATCTGGTCGCATCACTTTGGAAGGGCAAGCCCGCCGGCTCCGATCCATGGAATGCCTGGACTCTGGAGTGGGCGACCACTTCGCCGCCACCTTCTTATAACTTCGAGACGATCCCGATTGTGCGCAGCCGGCGGCCGCTTTGGGACTTGAAGCACCCGGATGATCCGGATTGGAAATACGAATAGGCAGAGCATCAAAATGAGCGTGTGCACATCTGCTGATACTAGCCCGAAGCGTCAGCGAGGTCCTCGCTGACGCTTCGGGCTAGTATCGGCGGAATCGTGCACGGTCGTGTAGAGATCGGCCGTCCTATCCCCGGGGGATGCGAGTCATGGCGAGTGCGGCAAGCAATCCAGTTCCACCGCTGGCAGTGCCAGCCGTCGGGGGGCATGGCCATTCGCAGGCTTCGCCTCCGTTGACGCCTGCTCACTGGGGGATGATAAGTTTCTTGCTCTCAGAGGTGGCTTTTTTCAGCACGTTGATCGTGACCTACATCACTTTTGTAGGCAGAAGCGACGTCGGCCCCACCCCGGCAGTTTTATCGCTGCCATTAGTGATTGGCACGACCATCTGCCTTCTCTCGAGCAGCGCGACCATCCACATGGCGGACAAGTCGCTGAGGCTCGGTGGCGGTTCGACTTTTGTCTCCTGGTGGTCGGCTACCATTGTTCTGGGAGCTGCGTTCCTGCTCGGCACGGCTTACGAATGGAGCCAGCTGATCTTTCGTGAGCACTTGACCATCAGCCGCAATATGTTTGGCACGACCTACTATACCTTGGTGGGATTCCACGCCCTGCATGTCACGATGGGCGTGGTCGCTATGCTGATCGTGCTCGCTTTGGTGCTCCGCCGCAAGCTAACGACCAGCAACCCGATTGCGATCGAAATGGTTTCCTGGTACTGGCATTTTGTGGACGGCGTCTGGATCGTGGTATTCACGGTCGTGTACATCTGGAGCAGGTGAAGAAGCGCTGGGAACGGAACAAAAGCGTGGGGTGCGCACATGACGGAAAGTACCGAGCAACATGGACATGGCCCGCCGCATTCCGAACTGCGCACCGTCGACATGCCGCGGCCGACGGTCGCGCCCATGATGTTGGCTCTGGGACTGGTCCTTCTGGCTGCAGGGGTTGCCCTGGGCACCGCGTTGCTGGTTGTGGGCTTCCTCATCTTTGTCCTCGGGCTGAGCACCTGGGTCGCAAGTTTGCTGCCCGGTCGGGGGCATTTTCATGAACCGTTGGTCGAACCTGAGCAACGGCCTCAGCCTATTGCAGGAGTCCCGGGCAGCGTCGAGCAGCTGCGGGTGGGTGGCATCGGCTACCGATTGCAGCTGCCGCAAAAGGTGCGACCGGTGTCCGCGGGCATTCGAGGAGGAATCGTCGGCGGGCTCGTGATGCCGTTGCCGGCGCTGGCTTATGGTTTGACGAGTGGCCACGGCATTTGGTACCCGATCAACCTACTGGCTGGCGTCGTGCTGCCTGGAATCGGAGAAAGCTCGGTCGCGGATTTGGAGCAGTTTCACCGGGGGCTGTTCATTGCTGGATTGATCTTCCACGGCGCATTCTCCGTTTTCTTCGGCCTCATGTACGGCGTGCTGCTGCCAATGCTGCCGGACATCCCCAAGCCGCTTGCCTGGGGTGGCCTGCTTATGCCTTTGCTCTGGACGGCAGCAAGCTTCAGCCTGTTGGGGCTAGTCAACCCGGTGCTGCAGAAAGGGATAGACTGGCCCTGGTTCATCGCCTCGCAGTTCGTCTTTGGCGTCGTTTCGGCTCTTGTCGTTATTCGGGCGGAAGGGCTTCCGCGTATCCTGGCGGGGATTCTAGGCGGCCTGGCAGGCGGATTGCTCATGCCGCTACCGGCCCTCCTCTGGAGCCTGGCAACCGGCCATGGGATTTGGTATCCGATGAATCTCCTGGCGGGGATGATCCTGCCTGGGATCGATCAACGTCCCATAGGTGAACTGTACCAGTTTCATGCCATGTGGCTGGGGGCTGCCGTCGCTATTCATGCCACTTTCTCGCTGGCATTTGGATTGGCATATGGCTTGGTATTGCCCTTGGTCGGGCCGATTCCCGGGCCGTTTGCCTGGGGAGGCCTATTGATGCCTCTGCTCTGGACGGGGGTGAGTTACAGCTTGATGGGAGTCGTTAACCCACTGCTCCAGGAACGAGTGAACTGGCCCTGGTTCATCGCCTCCCAATTCGTGTTTGGAGTGGCAGCCGCGATTATCGTGGTCCGCACGGAAGAAATTCAGATCCCACCAGCGGGACATGGGCCCGATGCGTGACATGCTGACAGCGTACAGGATGGCAAGGTGACAGTAATGGCAGGTCAGGTGCAGTACCATCCCGGCAAGGCGAGCGGCAGCGATTGTTCGCCCCTCGCCCCGGTACTCCGGGGAGAGGGCTCGGGGGTGAGGGGCCTTCGCCGAGGATCGTTCGTCCCCCTCACCCCCGACGCCTCTCCCCCGAAGCGGGGGCGAGGGGAGATTATTACCCGCCCCTCGCCCAAGGGCGTCGTCGTGCAAGCTCTTCTTGTCGTCCTGTCACTCTCTCTGATGCTTGCCGGCTGCGATTGGCCCGGCAAGCCAGACCCCGCTGACCGGCCGAAGACTCCTGAGGACGTACTGGCATTCGCTACGTTGTACGGACGAAATTGTGCAGGCTGTCACGGAGCAGAAGGCAAACTGGGCCCTGCGCCTCCATTGAACGATCCTCTCTTTCGAGCGATCATGCCCGAAAAAACGCTTCATGTGGTGATCGCACGGGGGCGCGCAGGCACGCCGATGCCTGCTTTCGCCAAGGAATACGGCGGGGAGTTGACGACCGCGCAGGTGCAAGTGCTGGTGAACGAGATCAAGGGCGTCCCTTACCGGATCAAGAAAGATGGGGAGGAGCGAGACATTGCCCCCGCCTGGGGTGTACCCACGTCTTCGACTGGCCGAGTCCCTGCTTATCTGGCCCCCGCTGTCAAGCCAGAGCAGAGCGGCGAAAAAAGGGGACAGGCCGGCGCCATGGCGTTCGCCCGAGCTTGTGCGTCCTGTCATGGCGACCTGGGGCAAGGGATCGAGCGCGAGGGCCGCCTGCGTCGTCAGATTCATAACCAGGCGTTCCTGGCGCTCATCAGCGACCAGGCACTGCGGCGGTACGCCATTACGGGACGCCCGGACCTTGGCATGCCCAGCTTCGCGGAGAAAAAGGATCGGACGGCTGATTTCGTGGCGTTGACCTCCGAGGAGGTCACCGATCTCGTGGCTTTTCTGGCATCCTGGCGCGCCGGAGCGCCGGCGTCGGGCAAATGATTTCTCCTATGGAATCGACCTGATTCACGAGGCATGAGAATGGCGTCGTCAACCAGCCAGACTGGCTCGAACTCGGCAAACCTTCCCGGCCGGCGCGGATTTTTCTGCTGGCTGACTTTGGGCATGGGCGCCGTGGCGGCGCTGGTCGTGGGTGTTCCCTTCGTTGGCTATCTTCTCGGCACGCGCAAGAGAGAGACCGACTGGGTAGCCCTGGGCCCTGTGCGCAGATTCCCCACCAATGAGACCCGGTTTGAGACTTTCGACAATCCGCTCCGGCAGCCGTGGGATGGCATAGTCGCTCAAACGGGCGTGTACGTCCGCAATGAGGGCAAGGACAGCGCACAGAAAGACCGATTTTTGGTTTTTGCCGTGAATTGTGCTCATCTGGGATGTCCGGTCTCCTGGTTTCCGCAGTCCGGTCTGTTCATGTGCCCGTGTCACGGCGGCGTCTACTACGCAAATGGCGAACGCGCCTCGGGGCCGCCGCCGCGCGGCCTATATCACTGTGTGTGGCGTGTGCGCGACGGCCAACTGGAGATCAAGGCGCCGCATTACCCGACGCTTCAAGATACGCTGACCACGCCAGGGTGACAGGAAAGGCAAAAAGAATGAAGCGCGCCCTCTGTGCCATCGCCGCTTGGTTTGATGCCCGGCTAGGCCTGCGCGAAAGCCTGTTGCCGATGTTGCTCCATCCCATCCCCAAAGGTTCGGCTGGGCCATTGGGCTGGTGGTACGTCTTTGGCAGCGCATCCCTGACTCTTTTGATCGTTCAAATCCTCACGGGCATCGGCCTGGCGTTGGTGTACGTGCCGGCCGCTGATAAGGCGTACGACAGTTTACTTTGGATGGATTACCAGCAGCCGCTCGGCTGGTTCTTGCGCGCGCTCCATTACTATGCCGGCTCGGGCATGGTCGTTTTGGTTCTCGCGCACATGACACAGGTGTTTTTGCAAGGAGCTTACAAGTACCCGCGCGAGCTGACGTGGGTCGTGGGCGTCCTCCTGCTGCTGTGCACGCTCGGTATGTTCTTTTCAGGCCAAGTCCTGCGCTGGGATCCGGACGCATATTGGGGTCTGGCCGTAGCCGGCTCCATGGCTGGCAGAGTGCCTGTTATTGGGCCGCGCGTGGTACAAGTACTATTGGGCGGCCCCATCATTGGGGGAGACTCCCTGAGCCGTTTCTTTTCTTTGCACGTCTTCATCATTCCCGCGACACTGCTCTTCTTCCTTGCAATCCACCTCTGGCTCGTCCTCAAGCGCGGAGTGAGCGCGCCTCCGGTTCCTGGAAAACCGGTTGACCCGGCGACCTACGACGCGGAGTACGAGGAAGAGGTAAAAACCTCGGGCGTTCCATTCCTTGGCGACGCTTTCTTGAAGGATGCTTTTTTCTCCGCGCTTGCGGTTGTAATCGTCGTCGTTATTGCCGCGCTCGTCGGCCCGAAAGGACCCAGCGGTCCTCCTGAGCCCACGCTGGGCGGCGCCAATCCGCGGCCCGAGTGGCCTTTCCTCTGGCTCTTCGCCTTGCTGTCTCTCAGCCCTCCGGGTGCCGAGACGTTTATCATCCTCGTCTTCCCAGTGATCCTGATCGGCATTCTGTTCCTTGTGCCTTTCGTGTCCAACCGTGGAGAGCGGGCCCCCAGTCGCCGGCCAGCTGCCGTCCTGGCCGTGATTGTCACCTATGCAGTCCTGGGCACACTGACTTACGAGGGCGCCACATCACCCTGGTCGCCGCGCATGGAAGGTTGGAGCAGTGATCCGATACCGGAGGATTTGGTGCGCCGCTCCACGCCGCTCGAACTCCAGGGCGCGGTCATGTTCCAAAACAAAAACTGCCGCAACTGCCACGCGTTGGAGGGCATCGGCGGACGGCGCGGACCTGACCTGACGACCGTGGGCACACGCCTAACCCGCGACCAGCTTATCGACCAGGTCAGCAATGGAACTCCGGGCGGCGGCAATATGCCTGCGTACGGCAAGCAAATGACGCCCGCCGAAATGACCGCCCTGGTCGACTTCCTGGTGAGCCTGCGGCCGGCGGATCGGCCCGCCGCACGACCTGCCGCGGGCGCGGCGTCAGATACGAATGCACCATGAGCCCAATTCTCGACGCCTTTCTGCGCTCCTGGCCGTTCGATCCCTGGTTGTTGACTTCTCTACTTCTCACGGCAGCCGTTTATGTGCGTGGCTGGATGCATCTCCGCGGTCGCGGTGCGCGCCACTGGAGTTCAGGACAGCTTGCTGCATTCCTGGGTGGGCTGGCGGCCATTTTCCTCGCACTCGGCTCCCCTATCGAGCCGTTTTCCGCACTCTTCTTGCAAGTTCACATGTTGCAGCACCTGCTGCTGATGATGGTTGCGCCGCCGCTCTTGTGGCTGGGCACGCCCATGTTCCCGCTGCTCCGGGGAATCCCCCGGCCGATCCGAGTGTACTGGATCGGACCATTCTTTCGGTCCGTGCGACTGCGCCGCTTCTTCACCAGGCTAACGCATCCATTCGTGGCTCTGCCGCTCTTCGTCGGCGCGACCTGGTTCTGGCACATTCCCGCCTTGTACGAGATCGCTCTGCGTTCGCCCGGCTGGCACTACCTGCAACACGTCTGCTTTCTCGCCACGGCCCTCTTGTTCTGGTATCCCGTTGTCCAACCTTACCCCAGCCGTCCGAATTGGCCGGCCTGGCTCATCTTCCCGTACCTGATTTTCGCCGATGTTCAGAATACAGTCCTCTCGGCTCTACTCACTTTTTCAGACAAGGTTCTTTATCCCTACTATGAACAGATCCCCCGTGTTGGAGGCCTTTCCGCGCTGGAAGACCAGGCTGCAGCCGGTGTCATCATGTGGGTACCGGGCTCCCTGGCCTTCCTGCTGCCGCTCTTCTGGATCGGCATTCGCGTCCTGTACGGACCGACTCATGACAACCTGACACGGCGACGAGAGGATAAGAGAAAAACATCAGCGTTGCCCGCTGCGCGAATGTCCCCAGGCGAGCGGCAGCGATTGATCTCCCCTCGCCCCGGTACTCCGGGGAGGGGGGTCGGGGGTGAGGGGCCTTCGCCGGGGATCGTTCGTCCCCCTCACCCCCGACCCCTCTCCCCCGAAGCGGGGGCGAGGGGAGACCATTACCAGCCGTTCGCCCTACCCCTTGTCGCCTCCACAAGGCAACCCGCCTCGTCGTCCTCCGCGCATGCTGCCATCTTGTCATCGTCTTATCCTGTCACCTCTTCACCTTTCGACGCACTCCGGCTGCCGTTGTTCGGCCGCTTCCTGAGATGGCGGCACGCGCGCATGAGCTTGCAAGTTCCCCTCCTGTTGCTGGCCGCGGTCGTGATCGTTGATGGACTTCGAGGTCCCCAGGTCGGCGCGATGAACCTGGCCGGCGTGCTGCCGTGGATACACTGGCGCGGTTTCGTGATTCTCGGGCTGCTGGCGGCAGGCAACCTCTTTTGCATGGCCTGCCCGTTCACGTTTCCCCGGTCTTTGGCACGGCGCCTGCTGCAATCAGCATTTGGCATTCGGATCTCGAGATTCGAGTGGCCGCGCCGATTGCGCAGCAAGTGGCTCGCAGTGCTTCTCCTCGTTGTGTTCCTCTGGGCCTATGAGGCCTTTGCACTCTGGGACAGTCCCTGGTGGACTGCGTGGATTGCGCTCGGCTATTTTGTCATGGCCTTTGTCGTGGATGTTTGCTTTCGGGGGGCAGCTTTTTGCAAGTACGTTTGCCCAATCGGTCAATTCAATTTTGTGCAATCCCTGGTATCGCCCCTGGAAGTGAAAGTGCGAGATCCGGGCATCTGCGTGTCCTGTCAGACCAAGGATTGTATTCGAGGCGGAGATGGCATCCCCGGCTGCGAGTCAGGTTTATTTCAGCCACACAAGGTCGGCAACATGGACTGCACGTTCTGTCTCGACTGCATCCATGCGTGTCCTCACGAAAACGTCGGCGTGCTTGCCCGCGTCCCTGCGAGCGAGCTTTGGCACGATACATTTCGTTCCGGTGTCGGGTGGTTTGGGAAGCGACCAGACCTAGCAAGTCTCATCGTGGTCTTGGTATTTGGTGCATTCGCCAATGCGGCGGGCATGGTCGGCCCTGTTCTTGAATGGCAAGAGCGCTTTAGATTGCAGATTGGTGTGCAATCACCGCTTTACTCGATTACTCTTTTGTACGCACTACTTCTTGTCGTACTGCCGGTGCTGATGGTTGGGACGGCTGCCGTCGTGAGCCGCATGTGGGGCAACGCAACCACAAGCACGATGAGTGTAGCGACGCGCTTTGCCTATGCCCTCGTGCCAATGGGCTTCTGCATGTGGCTTTCCCACTATAGCTTTCATTTTCTCACGAGCTATGAGACGGTGATCCCCGCCGCCCAACGGTTCGCGGCGGACCTTGGGGGGGCACTTTTCGGAGAGCCAGAGTGGGCATGTTCCTGCTGTCGTCCGGCAGCGGAGTGGCTCCCTCGGCTGCAAATCCTGTTCTTGGATTCGGGACTGCTCTTGTCCTTGTACTCAGGCTACCGCATCGCCCTGAGCCAGTCTCCTAACCTGGCGCAAGCGCTCAAGCTCTTCGCGCCGTGGATAGCGCTCATCTCGCTGCTTTTCGTAGCAGGGATTTGGATTACATTTCAACCGATGCAAATGCGCGGCACCATGGGCGGTTGACTGCGAAGCACCTGGCATGCGCTGCAAAAGTATAGGTACAGGACACATGGTGAACGAATGTGTAAGTCGCTGGCTATGCTGGCTAGGCGGCCAGCCGTCCTTCCAGATTCATGGGAGAGGCCGCGCCGAAGAAGATTGGCGGACCATCTCCGTCTATGCCACGCACCGCCGGAACGCGGAGAGTCGTTGGCCGCTTTGTCGAGGGACTTGCATCACCTGGACTTCAGAAGTCATCGCGGTCGGCTGGGACTTCGCCCTGGAATTGGTGCGCGAGCAGATGACTGAGCCGGCGTCGCGCCAGAGGCCGGTGGAGGTGTCTGGCGGCCGTCTGCAAAACCTGATGGGCCGGGCCGACGCTGGGGCTCCAGGCTTTCCTACCGTGAGCGAAGTATTGGCACACGAATGCGGACATACATGGCAGGCGCTGCGATTTCGCGCAGCTTATCTTCCCATCGGAGCCACGTTCACTCTCTTCCGGGAAGGGCCGCACTTCTGGAACCGCTTCGAGAACCAGGCAAGCGAACAGGGGCTATTCGGCGGCATCATCACTCGCTCCGTCTGTCAGCGATTAATGGACGAGTCAACAGGATAACGCAGCGATTGGACCGGATTCCGTGCCGCGGCAGAATTGCAGTGCCTATCGAAGATCGGACATGGGCGAAGGGGCATCAAGCTGGTCGGAGCCGGCCACGCCGTTCCTGGAGCGTCTCTTGTCACCGGTCTCTGTCTGGCTGGCGGCATCCAGGTCCAGGTCGCTTACCGTACGCCACAAGGAACTGTCGGACGAGGCGGGAGACGGTGCTGGTATTTTTTCTTCGATGCACCACGGTACGAGTTCGTGTGCAAGCTCCGCTGGCGTGGCGAAGCGATCGTCGCGGCTCTTGGCCATGAGGCGGGCGATAATCTGCGAAACCGGTGCCGGGATTTCGGGACGCAGCTCGTTGACGGGGATGGGCTGACCGGTCGCATGGTGTACCAGTTTCTCTGTCTCGGTCGTGCCGGGAAAAGGCACCTGCCCCGTGAGTCCGTAGTAGAAGGTGCATCCAAGGCTATACAGGTCAGAGCGGACATCGACATCGCGCGGGTCGGCAAATTGTTCCGGAGACATGAAATCGAGCGTTCCCCAGACAGATCCCGGCTCCGCCGTTTCCATCAGATCAGCTCCTGTCGGAAGGAGCTTTTTCCCCCTCACCTGAGCGAGACCGAAATCGAGGATCTTCAACATGGGAGCCGCGGTCATGACCAGGACCGGAGATTCGCCCGGGGCCCTGGCCGGTACAAACTTCCAACGGGGCGTCTTCCTGAGCAGAAGATTCGAGGGCTTGATGTCACAGTGGACCAGCCCCCTGGATTGAGAATAGAGTAGTGCTTCGGCTGCTTGACGCATGAGTTCGCAGGCCATCCCGGTCCCTATCGGGCCGCGCTCGGCCACGTAATTCCTCAGGTCCATCCCCTTGACGTACTCCATGGCCAGGTAGTCGACACCCTTGGCACGCGCGGCATCGTAGACGGCGACGATGTTCGGATGATTGAGCCGGCTGGCGGCGCGGACTTCACGTCGAAAAAGCTGATGTCCGTTCGAGTCGGAAAGCTGCGTTGCCTGCCGGACCACCTTCAGGGCCACGACGCGACCCATCACCTCGTGGAACGCCTTGTAGACAACGCCGACGCTGCCGATGCCGATTTGTTTCAGAAGGCGATACGGGCCCAGCACCAGCCCGCTGGAATGGCCGGTGAGCAACTGCCGCGCCTGGAAGCGGGTTAACCAACCCTGGGCAACGAGGGTCTTGGCGATTTCTTCCGCGCTCTCGTCAGGTACGCGCGCAATCAACTTGGCGACACGACGTTTGGAAAGCAAGCGACTGCGTTCGAGCAGTCTGAAAAACGTGGGCCGATCCATGGTGGGCTCCAGGGAGAACAGGCAAGGGGGGAAGGCAACATACGAACTGCCGACCCAGCAACACCAGAACCGAGCACGCCGTCGCAGGAGGTTGGCATGGAACTAGTCATTCCAGAATAGCCGGACGGCCACCGGATTACAAGACAGTAAATGGGGACGCGGCGCGCCAGGCAGCCTGTGACTTTAACGAAAATCTTTGCCTCGATCCCCTAGCCGGCATTATCATGTGCGAAGTCCTCCCAAGAACTGTCCCTTGCACAGAGGGAGCCTGATTGATGAACCAGTTGACCCGAATTCTCGGTGTCCTTTCCCCTGGGCAGTCAGCGAGATTGTTGAACTGCCGCAGTAAGCGAGTTTGCGAGTCTTTAAACTACGGATCATGACGGTCCGCAAACTTCCAAACCGGCGTAAACACAAATTGTAGAAAAAGGACAAAAAAATCCTCAACCTCTTGACTGGCAGCCCTCTCAAGTGTAAATAAGATGCTATTGCTCTTTCATTGAATGAGGGTTGCCCAGATGCCCACTCTCATCTACAGAGTCCTCGCCATTGCACTTCTCTTAGCCGCGGCTCTCAAGGCTTACGCTATCTTCTCAGGGTTACACGTTCAGGATGGCTGGTCGAACGATCCCAAGTTCAGAATGCTTGCAATCGAGTGGGAAGCCCTTCTCGGTTTCTGGTTGTTATTCGGCCGTGCCGGTGCCGTCAGGTGGACGGCCGCGTTTCTCACCTTTGTGAGCTTCGCTGTCGTTAGCGGAGTTCTCGGCGTTACAGGGGCAGCATCCTGCGGGTGTCTGGGCATTATTCATGTCAACCCGTGGTGGATGTTCATGTTCGACTTGGCCGCGATGGCCGTGCTTTTGAGCTTGCGTCCATTGTGGCTGGATTTCAAGCAACGTCGCTATGCCATGCTTGCAGGAGCGCTCGCCGCAATCGCTTTCACGGGAATGGCTGTCGCGAACATTGGCGCCCCAAAAGATCTGGCCCTTTTGGAGTTGCGCGAAATTGGAATTGCGATGCCACGAGAAGTGAGCGTCGGCGCGGGCCACGCCGGGGAATGGCGTGAGGCCTCCCTGGAAATCGCCAACCACGGGTCTGAACCGGTGCGTGTCTACGGGGGCAGCTACGGTTGCGGTTTGGACCTTTTATCGGATTGTCCCGCTGTGGTCCTGCCAGGCGCCGCAACCAAGCTGCGTGTACGATTGCGCCTCCCGAAGGATATCGGTGAATACGCTTTTAATGGCTCTTTCTTCATATCCAACGAAGCTGGTTCCACGGCGTGGGATGTTCCTGTCACAGTAAATGGTGTCACGTTGGGAAACCCCGACTGACACGCTTTGGGAAGATGTTTTATGTATGCCGTTCAGCGCTGGGCTCGTTATTGGCTGATCGCCGGTGCTTTGCTTGGCGGCTTGGTGACCCTGATTGCTGGTGACCAGTTCGCTTATGGCGCGAGCGCGATTATTGGGAACTGTCCGTGTGCCGACAACGGAACCGGTAATCCCAACTGCCAAACCGGTAACTCATGTGCAGTGTCTGTCCCCCCCTGTAGAGGAACCTGTTTCCCTTGTAACCCGCCTCCACCCCCCGGTACACAGTATACATGCAGTTGTGTCTGCCAGGTCTTAGGGGGAGTTAGCTGCGGGTGTCGATAAAGGTCGAATCTCCGCGGCAGTGACCTGCGCATTCTCTTGGGGAGTCGTATATGTTTCTGGCGGCGCGGCGTTGTTTGCCACCTGTGATACTTTACTCGTTATGCATTTGCGGTTTGGCTGCCAGCCAGACGCCCG
This sequence comes from Gemmataceae bacterium, assembly GCA_035296965.1. Classification (GTDB taxonomy): domain Bacteria; phylum Planctomycetota; class Planctomycetia; order Gemmatales; family Gemmataceae; genus DATGZX01. The sequence continues at coordinate 49,435 of DATGZX010000055.1, read as the reverse complement.
AGCCCATCGGGACAAGTGCCCGTAAGGCATGGGAGGATTACGAAAACGTTGCCAGGATGTGGTCGTACAGGATCCATAGCGAATATTCAACACGCGACGAAGGCAAGTCTTCTGATTCCGCCTCCTCCGCGACAGTGCGCTCCAATGGTCGGTGTGTCTTGATCGAGGAGACATCGCCCACTGATCCGCAAGCTCAAGAATGTCGGGTGGTAAACTCAACGTATCTTTTTAGCGCGCGTCAGCCGCCTGGAAGCAAGTCGTGGGGGTTGACAGGGGTGCTGGACCATAGCTCCATCAAATCGCCTGGAGCATTTGGACGCATCTCCATGCGGGACGATATCGAGACAGGAAGTGTTCTAGCACCGGTGTCGTGCGATACGATGGCTGTCCGCCGACTCATTGATCACCCGTGCTGCAAGACCACCCGATTCGCGCAAACGGCGGAAGGTGTCGAATGGTTATTCACCATCGACCAGGCCAAACGCCCCGAACGGATGCGTCTGGTTGAAGGTGGGCGCATCCTCTTCGACCCCTCCAATCACTGGGTGATTAAAGATTCTATGACCGAGAATCGTAACGGCGCGGGGGGCATATCGACAATTAGACAGACGATGGCCTATTTGCCTGGTCCCCATGGCTATCCGATCCTCAGGGAAATAAAGGGCCGTCTGGAGACGGACGACAAAACGTTCCAAACGGAGTTTCACACTACGTTTGAGATGATCTCCCAGGTCCAACCACCCGCGGACCGTGAGTTTACGCTTGCTGCATACGGGATTCCCGATGCCGCCCGCCACGCCACCAGCGTGGCTCAAATGGCCTTTAACGAACGTGTTGGCGCTGTGCCCGCACCTGAAATCGTAGCCACCCATTGGTACCGGTGGTTGATGGTGATTGCCGGAGCATTCGTTGCGGTCGGGGCTATACTGCTAGGAATTGGCCGTCTACGGCGCGCTGCCTGACGTCGAAGTTCGGCGGGCGCTTCAAGTGGTGTCCCGAAGAATGTTTACCAATTATCGAGAGTTCCCGATTATGCGCCAACGAAGCGGGTTTACTCTCATCGAGTTGTTGGTCGTGATCGCGGTTATCGGTATCATCGTCGGTCTGCTCTTGCCAGCAGTCCAGCGTGTGCGTGATGCTGCCATGCGCATGAGCTGCGCGAACAATCTCAAGCAGCTCGGACTTGCGTGTTGTCAATACCATGACACTTACCGGAGGCTGCCGCCCGGGCAGCGCTCGCCGCCGCTGGCTGGCCAGTTTTATTCCGGCTGGGAATTGGGCATCCTACCGTTCGTCGAACAGGAGGCATTGGCGCGGGTGGCTGCCCAGGCTTACGCGGTGGAGCCGAGCCCGTTCGTAAACCCTCCGCACACACCGCTTACCACAGTCGTATTGACGTATATTTGCCCTTCGGACGGCCGGCTGACCCTGCCCCAGTTCTCGGTTCTGGACCATCTGAGTGCGGCTTTCACCAGCTACCTTGGCAATTCCGGTATCACGGCCCAGAGCCAGACCGGGGTTCTGTACGGCAACTCCCAGATCAGGTTCGCCGACATCCGCGATGGGCTATCAAACACCCTTCTCTTGGGTGAGCGGCCGCCAAGCGCGAATTTCCGCTTTGGCTGGTGGTACGCCGGTATGGGCGACGATGGCATGGGAACATGCGAAATGCACATGGGCGTCGCCGAGATCGTCCCGATCGGCATGTTTGGCGACAGTTGCACCAGCGGCGGTCCGTTCGCTTTCGGTCCCGGCTCGCTGCGAGATCCCTGCTCCACCTACCATTATTGGAGTCTGCACTCGGGCGGCGCGAATTTTGCGTTTTGCGACGGGTCAGTGCACTTCCTGTCTTACTCTGCCAGTTCCATACTATCCGCTCTGGCTACCAGGGCAGGTGGCGAGAGTGTCGAACTGCCCTAGTCCTCTGCTTCCCGCTTGCTTTTCTCATCGTTGTCTCATCTTTAGTTTGTATCCGTATACCATACCTGCTGTTCCGCAACTGCTCTGGGCCCTTCCTATTCCGAGGTTGTCATGTATCGATTAACCCCTTTGTTCCTCATCCTCATCTGTGTCTCGGCGGCGCGCGGCGAGGATGCACCGCGGAAAGTCACCACCGTCGAGGGCGTGACCGAATACCGCCTGGCCAACGGAGCCCGCGTGCTCTTATTTCCCGAGGCTTCGCGGCCGATGGTCACTGTCAACATGACCGTGCTAGTTGGCTCGCGCCATGAAGGTTATGGCGAAACGGGCATGGCGCATCTGCTCGAGCACATGGTCTTCAAGGGCACTCCCACGTTTCCCAACGTGCCCAAGGCCCTGCGCGACCACGGCTCCAACTTTAACGGCACGACCAATGTGGATCGCACCAATTACTTTGAGACGATGCCCGCCAACGACGAGAATCTCGAATTCGGCATTCACCTGGAAGCCGACCGCCTCGTCAACAGTTTCGTCAAGCGCGAGGACCTGACATCGGAAATGACGGTCGTGCGCAATGAATTCGAGATCGGCGAGAACAGCCCGCAAGGCGTTCTTATGCAGCGGATTCACGCCGCCGCTTACGAGTGGCATAACTACGGCAAATCGACCATCGGCAACCGCTCGGATATCGAGCGCGTACCAATCACCAATTTGCAGGCGTTCTACCGCAAGTTCTACCAGCCCGACAACGTTGTCATGATCGTCGCCGGCAAGTTCGAGGAACCCAAGGCTCTTGCCCTGGTGCAAAAATACCTTGGCTCCATTCCCAAACCGACGCGCAAACTCGACGACACCTATACCGAGGAACCGGCGCAGGACGGCGAGCACAATGTGGTCTTGCGTCGCGTCGGCGCGGTTGGCGTGGTTGGCGTTGCCTACCACATCCCGGCGGCAGCGCATCCGGACTACGCTCCCTTGAGCTTGCTTGCCGGCATCGTGTCGCAGCAGCCCAACGGCCGATTGTACAAGGCCCTGGTCGAGTCGAAGAAGGCGACGAGCGCCAATGCGTCTGCCGGCAATAACCACGACCCTGCCTTGTTCACCGCGTCCGCCCAGGCTGATCCCGGTCAACTGGACGCCGTGCGCGACACCTTCCTGCAGACCCTCGAGAATCTGGCGACAGTGCCGTTCACGGAAGACGAGGTCAACCGGGCCAAGGTCCGCAACCGCCGCAATCAGGAAAACCTGCAATCCAACAGCTCGGCTATGTCGCAAGCGCTCAGCTCGGCTTCTGCGCTGGGCGACTGGCGGCTTCTCTTCGTTCAGCGCGACCGCATTCAAGGCACCACTGCCGGCGATGTGAATCGTGTCGCCAGGACTTATTTCCAAAGGCCCAATCGCACTGTGGGCATTTTCATTCCGGAAACCAAGCCGCAGCGGCTGGAGATCGCGGCGGCGCCGCCGGTAGATACGTTGGTCAAAAACTACAAGGGCGGCAAGGTGGCTGCCGCCGGCGAAGTGTTCGACCCGTCGCCGGAGAATCTCGACGCGCGCACCAAAATCGTGGAGCTGAGTGGTATCAAGGCTGGCCTGCTGCCGAAGAAAAACCGCGGGGAAACCGTCTCCATGGTGCTGACACTGCACTTCGGCAACGAGGAGTCACTGAAGGGCCAGGTGGCCGCGGCCGGCATGCTGCCGAGGATGCTGATGGCCGGCACCACGAAGCACGACCGCCAGGCCCTGCGCGAAGAGCTCGATGCCCTGGGCATCCGCATCACTCCGGGTATGGGCGGCTTTGGCGGCCGGGGCGGTCGGCGCGGCGGTCCCGGTGCGGGCGGCACGCCCGGTCAGTTGACGTTCTCCGTGGAAGCCAAGCACTCCACACTGCCTCAGGCCATCAGCCTGCTGGGCGAAATCCTGCGCGAGCCGGCGTTTCCGGCCGAGGAGTTCGGTACCATGAAGCGCCAGTCCAACCAGATGTCGAAGATGATGCGGACCGAACCGGCACCGCTGGCCAGCAACCGGCTCGCGCGCGCCTTAGCGCCGTACCCACCGGACGATGTTCGTTATGTCCCAACCCCGGAAGAAAACGAGAAGCGCCAGGAAGCGGTCAGCCTCGACCAGGTGATCGCGCTCTACGCGAAACAACTTGGCGCGACCCAAGCTGAGCTGGCCATCGTCGGCGATTTCGATCCCGAACCGACGCTAGCCCAGGTTCGCGAAACCCTCAAAGATTGGAAGTCAGACGTACCGATCAAGCGAATTGATCACATTGCCCCAACGAATGTCGCAACCTCCAAGGAGGACATCGTTACCCCGGACAAGGCGAATGCTCAGTTCGTGGCGGGCCTCGCATTCCCGCTGAAGGAAACAGATCCCGAGTTCGCCGCCTTGCGGCTGGGCAACTTTATTTTTGGCGGCGGCACTTTGTCTTCTCGCCTGGGCAACCGCATCCGCCAGAAGGAAGGTTTGTCCTACGGCGTGACCAGCCAATTCAATGCGTCGCCGCGCGATCCCTCAGCCACGTTCACCATCAGCGCCAGCGCCAAGCCGGACAACATCGACCGGCTCGAAAAAGCGGCCATCGAGGAGTTGACCGAATTCCTGGCGCAGGGTCCTTCGCCTGCAGAACTGATCGATGCGCAAAAAGCCTTCCTGGAAGCTCAAAAGGTCGGCCGGACCGGCGACGCAGCAATCGCCGGCCAAATCACCACCAATCTGAATTTGGGCCGAACCTTCGCGCACACGAGCGAACAGGAGAAACAAATCGCGGCCTTGACTCCGGACGACGTGAAGGCGGCGTTCCGCAAGTACATCGATCCCAAGAAACTGGTGATCATCCGCGCGGGTGATTTCAAGCAGCTTCGGTAAGAGTCTATCGAAGAAGCCCCTCGCCCCCGTACTCGGGGGAGAGGGGTTGGGGGTGAGGGGGCTCAGCGAACTTTCAGTAACCTAAAACCCTCACCCCCGACCCCTCTCCCTTGAGTACAAAGGAGAGGGGAGAGCGTAGCGGGCAGACTGTAAGATTACTGCGTTGCATTCTGTGGGCCGGCGTACGTCAGGGGCATTCCCTTTACGTGCCTGGCCTTTTTCATGCGCACTGTCGACAGCCTGCAAATCTGCGGAGAGCCCGGCATTCGTTTTGGGATCCAGCGGGCGATCCAACCACTCAAACACTTTCCTTCTTCGATTCCCTTGTCGCCTTTCCACGCCCAAACTATAACAATCTGACGAATGTCAGAATAATCCTGCGCTTCAGGACGTCAGGAAAAGAGACTGTACTGAGCGCGGTCAAGAATGAGACATAACCCCGTAGCCGCATTCGCCAGAATGCGGCTACGGCCTATTGGTATGAGTATTGACCGCACGCCGTACGGTTGGCAGTCGCCGAGGTCCGGTCGGTGCGCTTTGCACCGCGATCGTCAAGAAATGCCCGCACGCACGCTTTACCCCCTTTGAGGTGCTTCGCATGAGACGCCGCTCTGCCTTTACCCTGATCGAACTGCTGGTGGTGATTGCGATCATCGCCATTCTGGTCGGACTCCTGCTTCCCGCGGTGCAGAAGGTTCGCGAGGCAGCCAGTCGTATTAGCTGCCAGAACAACCTCAAGCAGATTGGCCTGGCCATGCACAATTACGAGTCGGCGTTGGGTAAGCTCCCTTCTGCCTTCCTTGGAGATGCCAACCTGGCCCTTTACCCGCCGCCCACGTACTTCGATTACTTCTTCAGCTGGAGCGCGCTGGCACAACTGAATCCCTATCTTGAACAGACGAACATCTACAATGCAATGGATCTGACGCAGCCGATCTACGACCCGACGAACGGCTACAACATTTCGACGGCCAATCAGTTTGCGGTTAGCCAAGTGATCAAGCTTTTTCTCTGCCCAAGTGACCTTGGGCAGCCGGTGTTAAACCCAGGAGATTATGGCGTGCAGACGGCCGGACCGACCAACTACGCGGTGTGCGTGGGCAGCGGAACGACCTTGGGCGGACCGCCGTACGGATCACCGCTAAACTCCGACGGCATGTTCCAAGGCATCCGGTCTGTCCGCTTCAGCGACATCACAGACGGTTTGAGCAACACGGCGTGCGCATCGGAAAGTTTGCTCGGTCTAGGGGATGAAAACGTGACAAGTCCGACGCCGCCGCCGCCGGCCGATCCCCGGTATATTTACGCCTATGTCGGATTCGGCACTCCCATCACCGCGGCCAACTGCGCAGCGGCCACCACATGGAACGGCGACCAACGCCGCGGATTCATGTGGGCCACCGGCGAGATGCGCTGTGCTTCGTACAATCACTACTATCCACCCAATTCCACGAATTTTGACTGCGTCAATAACGACGCCACAACGATCACTGCCTTCGCTTGGAAGACTGCTCGAAGCAACCATCCGGGTGGCGTCAATCTCTTGATGGGTGATGGCTCCGTTCATTTCATAAGCAACTCCATAGCGCAGGCGACATGGCAGGCTCTCTCAACGCGTGCCGGCGGCGAAGTCCTCGGTGATTACTGAGACCCTATCCGCACTCTTTCTGACACACTTGCAGCCCTGTTCTCGTCACAAGGGCAGGGCTGCTTTCGGAGCCTGATGGCATGGCAGCGTCCTCCGTAGCCAGCCCCATAGCCCCGCCAACAGCATGGCAACCAATCGTGTGGCGCTGGGTCCACGTCGGCGTTGCGGCGCTGGCGATGGTATTGACGTTGCCCGGCCGCACACACGGATTGGGGTTGTTCACCGAGCCCTTGCTGAAGTCGTTGAGCCTTGACAAAGTCAGCTACGGCTTCTTGAGTCTTTGGGCCACCTTGCTTGGAGCGTTATTTTGTATACCCACCGGCTGGCTCTTAGATCGCCTCGGCACACGGGTAGTTTATATCGTCGTGACTCTGGGCCTGGGCACGACCGTGATTGCCATGAGCCTATGGACGACTGGCAGCTGGGCCTACGCGCTGTCCTTGGAGCTGCCAAGCTGGACCGGGGCCGGGTCGACCACGCTAGTGATCATGGTCGACCTCTTCTTGTTCCTGCTGCTCACGCGCGGACTTGGGCAGAGCGCCTTGTCCGTGGTCAGCCTGGCATTGATTGGCAGGTCCGCCGGCCGGCGTTCGGGTTTAGCCATGGGTGTCTATGCCTTCGCCACGACCGCGGGTTTCCTCGGGGCCTTCACTATCCTCGGCGAATTCAGGATTCGACATCCTGATGAGTGGCGCCGGTACTGGGCCGGCATCGGGTTCGCAGTCCTCCTCCTCGGTCTTGTCGGCGGGGCCCTGGTACGTTCCCGCTTCCTGGACGATGACCCTGCTGGGGCTCACAACGACTTCGGAACCGAGGCAAGCTTCACACTCCGGCAAGCCCTGTGCAGCCCGGCCTTCTGGACATTCAGCGTGGCCACCTCTTTCTATGGGATGGTGGTGGCTGGCACGTCGCTGTTCAATGAGTCAATCCTGAAGGAGCGCGGCTTTGACACAGCCGTGTTCATAACCGTGACCAAGTTAGGTGTCCCAATCGGACTGGCCGCCAACTTGCTGGTCGGCTGGCTGGCCACACGCTGGTCCCTGGCGAGGTTAATGGCGTTCGCGACCGCATTATTCGCGCTCGCCCTGGCCGCCTTTCCATTCGTAACAACCAAAGCTCAAGTTTACGCCTACGCCGGCACGTTGGCCGCCGCCGGCGGTGCCATCACCGTCTGCTTCTTTATGGTGTACCGTCAGGCATTCGGCCCAGTCCACCTCGGCTCGATCCAGGGCGTCGCTCAAATGCTCACGGTGCTGTTCTCCGCGATTGGGCCGCAGGTGTTTGCCAGCACGCAGGCGCGGGCCGGGTCCTATGCACCGCTCTTCCCGGTTCTCGCCGGCATTGCGCTTGGGCTTGCCATTCTGACCTTGATCAGTGGCATGCCCGCGCGCCGAGTCGCTACACTAATCCCTGAGAAGGATTGTTAGAGGTCAACCATGACGATGCTCACTGAGGTTCGTCTCCCGGATGCTTGCTTGAGCGACGAGCAAATCGGCAGTTGGAGCGACAACGGTTTCTTGGTTCTGCACGGCTTCTTCGCCGTGGATGAGATCGCCGAGGCCGCCGACGAAGCCGACGAACTCCTGGTTCGCCACCGCGACTTGATTCACCGGGATAACCAACGCTGTCGATTTCAAACGAACGTCGTCACAGGCGAAGAGCAGTTCGAGTGTTTCGATCCGGTAATTGACCTGTCGCTGGCCTGCCACAAGTTGGCGCTCGACGCGCGTCTTCTGGGCACGGTCGGGGCGCTCTATGGCGAGGAAGCTTGCTTGTTCAAGGACAAGATCGTCTACAAGCCACCGGGACTGAAGGGCTACGAGTTACACCAGGACTACGCGCCTTGGCCGAGTTTCCCGCGCAGCTTCCTGACCGTACTGATTCCCTTTGACCGCGTCGATCACGACAATGGCTGCACGGAAGTTTTCCCCGGCTACCACAAGAACGGCCTGATGTCGCCGCCGGACCGCTTCTACTATCCAATGCCTGCGGGGTTGATCGACGAGTCCAAGGGGGTGTCTTTGATGCTGGACCCAGGCGACATCGCTATCTTTACCGGGTTCACGCCACACCGTTCGGGGCCCAATCGATCTGAGCGCTGGCGCCGCCAGTTTTTCCCCAGTTATAATCGGCTCTCCGAAGGCGGCCATCAACGCCCCCAGCATTACGAGGAGTTCCACCGCCGCATGCGCGACCGCTATGCCCAGAGTGGTAGAACGGGACTCTATTTCCGCTAGAATGATTGAGCCATAACCGTCGAGGAGTTCTTCGATGTCCCTATCACTTGCCGTGGCCACCTCTCTTCGTTTCCACCTTTCGCTGAACGTGAGCAACCTCGCCCGCTCGATCGACTTTTACCGAGTTTTGTTCGGGATCGAACCCGCCAAGCGGAGAGCTGACTACGCCAAGTTCGAGCTGGACGACCCGCCGCTCGTGCTTTCCCTGGAGCCGACGCCACGCGCAGTCGGTGGCCCGCTCAATCACCTTGGCTTTCGCATGCCGGATAGCACCGCGTTGGTCGCCATGCAGCAGCGGCTGGAGCGAGCCGGCATTCATTCGGAGAGAGAGGACGGCGTAGAATGTTGCTATGCCCGCCAGACCAAATTCTGGGTCACCGACCCCGACAAGACCCTTTGGGAGATCTACACCCTCGACGAGGATATCGATCATCGCGGTGCCGGGCAGTCCCTGGAAGAGATGATTCCCGACCCTGAGCAACGGCCGAATCTCGAGAGGACGGCCGGGGCGACGGTCGCTGCCGAACCAACTATCTACGAGCACGTGCTGATTCAACCGGTGCCGGAGCACCTCCCCTTGGCGGACGCATCCGTCGACGAAGTGCGCTTGCGGGGCAGCCTGAACGTGCCTCTGGATATGGCGACGCAACAGCGCCTTGCCGGCGAGGCATTACGAGTGCTCCGGCCGGGCGGGCGCGTGTTCGCGCACACCCTCGTCGGTGAGCGCGCCTTGACCAATCCCGGGCTACCCGGGCCAGCCGCTTCTGTTCGCTTCGTGCCGCACGAGTCCGACCCGGTCCATCTCCTCGAGGCTGCCGGTTTTCAAGGGTTGCGCCTGGTGAAGTTCGACGCGAAGCCTTGCTTCCAGCGCGAGGGCGTTGCCATGCGCGAACAACAACTGGAAGGATTCAAGCCCGCTGAGGGCTCGGCCAAGATCCAGGTCGTCTACAAGGGACCGTTCCGGCAGGTCATCGACGATAACGGCACGGTCTTTGGAAGGGGCGAGCGCGTTGTCGTCGATGCCGTCGCTGCCGAACGCCTGGGAAACGGCGAATGGGCTGGGCAGTTCCTCGTGCTGGGATAAAACCCGCGGTCTGCCCCCAGGATTTCATGAGAGCGGCATCTGGGGTTCGCCGCTGGGGCCTGCCGAGTCCTATTCGAAGACTAATCCGCAAACCCAGCAATCGACCCGCTCCTTCCTCGCGGTCGTTAAATCTTGCGGGCCTTGCCGTCGTTGCCAGAATCAGCTATTCTCAATAACCATCCGGGTCTGCATCGCATCGTGTCGGATCCTACCGCATCCGCCAGCTGTCGGCGGCCTTTCCACCGTAAGGGCAGGGAGCGCGTCGTTTGTCGGCGGAAACCATTGTCGGAACAGTGGTAGAGTAGTTCAGCAACGGTGAGGTTCCCGTGATTCATGTCAGCGAATTGACCAAATATTACGGCGACTACGCGGCCATCCAGAATGTGTCGTTCGACGTGCCTGCCGGCAAAGTCGTCGGTTTTCTCGGTCCGAACGGGGCCGGCAAAACAACGACCATGCGCATCCTGGCCGGGTTCTTGACGGCAACCTCCGGCCAAGCGGTCATCGACGGTTATGACGTCTTCTGGGAGCCGCTCGAGGTTCGGCGGCGCATCGGTTACATGCCCGAGAATTGCCCTCTCTACGGCGAGATGCGCGTGATTGAATATCTGCGCTTTCGAGCAGGAATCAAGGGCCTGCACGGCCGAGTGCAGCGCCAGAGAATTGACTACGTATTGCAGCGCTGCTGGTTGGCCGATGTCCGCAGACAACTGGTAGGCACGCTCTCCAAAGGCTACCGGCAGCGCGTCGGGTTAGCGGATGCTCTTCTGGCTGACCCGTCGGTGCTCATTCTTGATGAGCCCACTGCGGGTCTCGACCCGAGCCAGATCCGCGCCAGCCGGGAATTGGTCCGCGAGCTTGGCCAGCAACATACGATCCTTCTCTCCACGCACATTCTGCCGGAGGTGGAGATGACGTGCGACAGCGTCATCATCATCCACCGCGGGCAAGTCGTTGCATCCAGTTCGCTTCAAGAGTTGGGCAAACAGGCGGGGGAGCAGACTACCTTGCTCGTCGACTTCGACGGCGTCGTCGATCCCGCACCGGTGCGAACCTTGCCGGGGGTCGTCCACCTCGAACGCGAAAAAATCGTGAACGGTACACGCCTGCGCATCGCTACCGAAGCAGGAGCCGAACTCCCACCCCAGCTTTGCTCACTGGCAATGGCGCGGGGTTGGAAGCTTCGCGAATTGCGGCCGCATCAGCAAACACTCGAAGAATTCTTCCTCCGCATTGTCGGTCAGGAGGAGCCCGTCGCCGAAGTCGCCGGCAAGAAGAGATGACGAGAAGCTTCAGCTTCTCTCCACTGGGCAAGATATTTTGATTTGGGAGCCTTCGAAATGCTGGTCGCGGTTCAAGCGAATGAAATCCTGACGCTTAGTGCACTTGGCGTCCTGTTGCTTATTGGCCTATTGGTGGGCCTATATCTCTTGGTCGGACTGTTCAAGGCGCGAAGCCTTCTTCGCCGCGAGTTCAGTGCCTATTTCTTGTCGCCCATTGCATATGTCGTCCTGGTCCTTTTTCTGGTCGTCACGGGACATCTTTTCTACCTGACGCTCGAACAACTGACGGCTTCCGGTCCGAAGGGCGTGGAATTCCCCATGCAGCTCATGCTTGGGGACGAACGTTTCTGGCTGGTCTTCCTGTTCATTCCGCCGCTCTTGACGATGCGGCTGTTCGCCGAGGAGCGGAGCACGGGGACCCTGGAAATGCTTATGACCGCCCCGCTGCGCGATTGGCAAGTCGTCGCCAGCAAGTACGTTGCCTGCCTGGGATTCTACGTGCTGCTGTGGCTGCCCACGCTGGCCTACCTGCCGGTGCTGCTGGATTTACAGCGGCCGATCATGCAGCCGGCCTGGACTCCCTTGAGTCTTTGCATGGTTGGCGGAATGGCCGCGGTTTTTGTGGCTTTCTTGCTAGCGCTCTTACCTTTCGGCTCCGCGGGACGAATTGTCGGGCTGGTGTTGTTGCTGGCCGGCGTCGTTGGCTCGGGCATCGGCGCCTGGGGGCATTATCACGTGGATACAGAGCACGTGTTGGAGATCCAGGCCGGCATCGATCCCATGCCCGTGCTTACCTCCTACCTGGGATTGTTTCTGGCAGGGGCGATGTTCCTGGCGTTGGGCCTCCTCGTTAGCAGCCTGGTTCGCAGCCAAATGGTGGCCGCCCTTGTCTCCTTGGTGTTGAGCCTGGTCTTCATCGTGGCAGGTTTCTGGCGACCTGACATGGACACGAGCAGCCCGGCCTATCAAGTCCTTTATTTCTTCAGCGTGCCGTTGCATTTTAGCCGGGATTTCAGTCGCGGCCTGGTCGATACGCGACACTTGGTGCTGTACGGCAGTGTGGCGGTTTTTTGCTTGTTCATGACGGTTCGCAGCCTGGAGAGCCGACGATGGCGTTAAAGAATCAATCCCGCAGCCGCTGGTGGTCGCGGTTTCATTTTCTGCTTCGATTTGCCGGGTTGACGGGACTCTTGTGCGCCGGCATAGGCGTAGCTCTGGCTTACCTGGAAGGTTTTCTCTCTCAGCAAAAACTGCTCGACTGGGATTTCCTGCGATCGGGCTTTCTGGGGGAAAACGGCAGTCTCGTCGAGCAAGTTGCGGTGGTGCTCCTGGTGGTGGGGGTTGCTCTTGCGGCGCTGGCCCTGTTTGTGGAAGTCATCGCGATCCTGAGCCATGCCGCAGGGCGCCGCAGCGCCTTCGGACTGAACGCGGCCCTCCAAATCGGCCTGGCCGCTGCCGTGCTGGTAGGTATCAACGTCTATTCCTTTCGGCATTACCTGCGACTCGACTGGACCAGCAGCCACGAGTTCACGCTTCCCGCCGGCGTTCAGGAGCAGCTGGGCCGGCTGCGCGGTGAAACCACGATCGTGGTTTATCAGCGCCATAAAACGTTCGGACAACTGACCGACAAGCCCGACGCCTACGACTATGCCGCTGAACGCAAGGTCGTGGAGAAAGTGAAAGATCTGGTCGAACAATTCCGCGAGCTTGGCCCGCAGTTTCGCGTCGTCGTCCTTGATGTGGAAGAAGAAGGTTACAACGACAAGCTCGCTGCACTCACCGCAAGCGATAAAGGACTGAAGGAAGCCATCGACAATGCTCCCGAGAACAGCATCTTCTTCTCGGCCGGCGGCAAGGTGCAGCGCTTAAGCTTCAACGACTTCTACGAACTCGACAAGACCGCCTCGCGCGAGGCGGACGATAAGCGTGGCAACCTGGTGCTCCTTTACCAGGGGGTCCAGCCCTTCGCCCGCAAGGTCCTCAACATCGACGAGAAACGCCCCAAGGTGGGCATCGCAGTCGTGCACGAATTCCTGACTACCGAGGGCCCGGAGGAATTTGGCTTCGGCGGGCTCAAGAAAGCGCTGAACGCCCGGGGCATCGACGTGCACGATGTAATCCTCAAGAAATGGAGCGAAATCGCCCCGATGCCCGAGCCGGCCGTCTATACCTACGACGAGAGCAGGTTCGATCGTCTCGAAGAACAACTTGCGGGAATCGATGCTGATCTCAAGAATCTTCAGGCGGAACTTCAGAGCTTGTCCGAAGCGCACAAACTTTGGGAAAAATCGACCGTGGAGGAGCTGACCAAGAAATACGCGGACAGGCTCCAGGGCAGGAAGATCGACGAAAGAATTCGCAAAGCCCAGTTAGAGGAAATCGTACAAAACGAACTGCTCCTTGGGGCGGTCTTGAAGCAGTACCGCGAAGATCGCGAGGCGACTGCCAAGGAGAAAGGCGCGCTCAACGTCGAAGACGTTACGGAAATGAGGCGCATGACTGACCTCAGGGCGAAGCTGGACCGATCGCTTGCGGATTGTGATCTCCTGATTATCCCACGCATGACGCTCCGCAACGTGATCATTGGCGATCGCGTGCCGAATCAGATCCACCGGCTTGACTCGGAACAGGTGGCCGCCATCAAGGACTTCCTCAAGGCAGGCAAGCCGGTGCTGGCCTGCTTTGGGCCGATCAGCGAACATCCCAACGACCGCCTGCGGATGGCCTCAATGACCCCACCGGGCCCCGATGAACTCGAGGAGCTGATCGGGCAGTTGGGGATCAAGCTCAGCAAACAGACTGTCTTGTTCAATGCGGAGAGTAAATCGTTTGCCGAGCGGCGCTCGGGACTGCTGGTGTCGGGGATCACCGTGGACGTGCCGCCGGTCCAGTTCGAAGCCGCTATCAAGACCTCGCGCCCGATCGGCAGACCCGAGGAAGGCGAACGCAAGGCGAACCCGATTCGAGCAAGCATGGGCATCGCTGCCCACAGCCTTGGCAAGAGCCTCGATCTGCGCGTACGCTATCCAAGGCCGGTCTACTATGAACCGGCGGACGGCAGCGCACCTCGGTTCAATCCTGAATTCATGCTCACGGACCCGGCGAGCTGGAACGAGGACCAGCCCTTTCCCACTCGGGAACGGACACCTCGTTTCGAGCCGTCGAAGCCGGACGATCCGGCAAGGGGAACACTGGAAGAGAAACGACGCGGGCCTTTCCCAATTGGGGTGGCCGTCGAAACGACTTTACCGGCCACTTGGTACGCAGACAAAAGTTCGAAGCCTGCCACCGTTCGTGTGGCAGCAATCGGCAATGGCAGCGTTTTCACCGGTTCCGAGCTCTCCCCGGCAAAAGAGGAACTTGTGCTCGACACCTGCAACTGGCTTCTAGGTCGTGACGACTTGCTGCCCAAGGCCGAACATGTTTGGGAGTACCCTCGGGTGTCGCTCAACGCGCGCGAACACACGCTTTGGCACTGGGGAGCCTGGCTTGGGCTGCCGGCCCTGTTCGCCTACTTTGGACTCGTGGTGCTGCTGATCAGGCGACTTCGATAGTGAATGAGCCTTTGGTCAGGACACTGCTACATCACCGTGCACGATTCCGCTGATACTAGCCCGAAGCGTTAGCGAGGACCTCCCTAACGCTTCGGGCTAGTATCAGCCAATCTTAGCCTGGTACCCAAACTCCGTTTGGGAGCCTTTGTTCGCGAAACTCTGTCTCGTGTCCACCGAACGCGTGAAATAGCCTCGTTACTGAGAGAGCTGGCGATGAACTTCAAGACAACCATTGTCCTCCTGGTCCTGGCTTCCGCGGGAGGACTTCTTCTCTTCTTTGGTCCCGGCCTCTTCTCCTGGCTGGCCCTGACACCACAAAAGCCGGCCACCGGCGATGCAGGCACCTTGAGCGTTCTCGAGACGGACTTTACGCCGGATCGACTCACTCGGATCGAGGTGCACCACGGCGCGGACGAGGTGGTGCTGGAACGCAGCCCCGGCGGCGAATGGAGCCTGCCCGGCAAATGGCCCACGCGCAAGCCGGAGGTCGATGACCTGGTGGGCCGCGTGTGCACTCTCCGGTCGCGTTTTGCGCCCATTCCGGTGAGCGAAGTTCAACCCGAATTGAAGGCAGCCCTCGATCATCCCGCCATTACGTTGAAGATTCAGGCCAACGGCATCGATCACAGTATCCTCCTCGCGGAGGAAGCGAGCGACACCAATCGTTTCTCGCGGGCAACCTATTTGCGCCTCGATGACAAGCCCGAGGTGGTCCGCCTCGCACCCGGCCTCGCCGCGGCGCTGGCCCGGCCACAGGATTACTACCAGCAACGGCGCCTCTTCCCCGAAGAACGAGTCGTCAAAGAAAAACAGGCGGACTTTCAGGAAAAAGTCGAACAGCTCTCCGCCAAGGCGCTTACCGCCAAGAACAAGAGCGGCACGTTCACGCTGGCCCGCGCCGGAAATGACTGGGAGCTGCGCGAGCCGGTCCACGACCGCGCCGACCCGGACAAGCTCAAATCGATTTTGATCGCCGTGCCCGACATCTGGGCCGAGCAATTCGTGGAACACCCCAAGAAAGACCTTGCCGAATATGGACTCAAGGATCCGGAAGAAACCATCCTGGTCACCCGGCCATCGGGTGATACCGTGGCACTCTTGATCGGCAAGCAGTCCCAGGTGAAGATCCGCACCGTCATGCGGCCAGCTCCGAACCTGGGCGGCGGACAACCGGACCTGCCCCCACAGAAAGAAATCATTCACGACGAATACCGCTTCGCCAAGCTGCAGGACAACGCTCAGGTGTTCGAAATCAAAGCGGACAAGCTCAAAGACGTTTTTGTCGCCGCCAATACCCTGCGCGACGCCCGCCTGGCCCGTTTCCGTACCGAGGATGCCCGCGGCATCGAGATCAGTAAAGCCGGCCAGGTCATTGCGCTCGTGAAGGACAAAGATCAATGGCGACTACAGAAGCCGTTCGAGGGAGAGGCAGAGAGCAGCAAGATCACCGAATTGCTCGACAAACTGTCCGGCATGCAGGCCCTGGACAAGGACATTCTCGACAAGGCAGACCCCAAGTCCTACGGCCTCGATAAGCCAACCGCCACGGTCAAGGTCACTGTCGAGGAAGAGGTCAAGGGCGAGGGCGATGCCAAGACAAAGAAGACCAAAACATTCTCTTTCGCCCTGGGTAAGGACGATCTGGAGAAATCCAAGTTGTATGTTCAGGTAGCCGGCTGGGAGCGCATCAACGCGGTCGAAGACAGCTTGTTGAAGCTGGTGCAACGGCCTGCCTTGGTCTATCGCGGCCGGCGCGTGCTCGACTTCAACGGCACCGACCTGGCCAAGCTCGAAGTGAATCGAGGAGGCCAGCCCTTCACGCTGGAGCAGGTGAAGGGAAGCTGGCGCTTGGCAGCGCCCTTCAAGGCAGATACGGACAGTTCCAAAGCCAGCCAACTTGCCGGCGACCTGGGCCGGCTAGAGGCAGTGGAATTTGTCGCGCAGTCTGCAAGCCCCCAGGATCTGGAAAAAACCTACGGCCTTGCCAAGCCGGAACTGAGCGTCACGGCAACGTTTGTGGACGCGAAGAAACCCATTCAGACGCTGCTCATCGGGAAATCCCGGGCGGGCAAGTCCGAGTACTTCGCGAAGCTCGCATCGGCGCCCTCGGTGTTCGTGATCAAAAAAGAGATTCATGATGCTCTGGAGAAGGACGCGCTGGCTTATCTTCCCGAGCAACTCTGGCAATTGCAGCCCGACGACATCAAGGAGCTGCGCTTGCGCAAAAACAGCCTGGAATTTCGCCTGCAACGCAGTGGCGAGAATTGGAAGATCGCCGGGCCGTTCGATGCCTCCGCTCTGGCAAGCCTGGTAAAGCCGCTGACGGAAGAGGTGGCCAATCTCCGTTGGGAGCGCTATGCCGCTCACAGTACCACAGACCTTGCGGCTTACGGTCTCGAGAAGCCGTACTTGCGGTTAACTCTTGTTGCGACGGAAAAGGACAAGGCAAAGCCTGAGCAGCAACCCGAGAAGGAACGCGCGCTCCTCATCGGCAAGCCGGTAGATAAGACTTCCAAGAGCCGGTTTGCGAAGCTCGCCGATAGCCCGGCTGTTGGGGTCATTGGCGAGAAGGTCGTCGCTGCCCTGGACCACGACGCGCTTGACCTGCTCGACCGGGAGTTGCTTTCTCTGGAGCCCCAAAGTATCGAGCGAATTCAATCTGCCGGACCCAAAGGTAAACTCACGCTTGCTCGTCAGGGCGCTGGCTGGCGTGTACTGGACACCCCGGCAGCGCCCTTCGCGGCAGACCCAGAGGCGATCGCCTCTGTCCTGGGCGTCTGGTCGAATCTTCGGGCCCAGCGCATTGCGGCTTACGGCCCGCAGGTGAATCAGGCAAGCTACGGTCTTGAAAAGCCGATTGATACGATCACCGTGACTCTGAAAGCACCATCAGGCAAAAACTCCAAGCCTGTCGAGCACACTCTAGCTTTGGGTAAGCCGGTCGATGGCAGCAGTGGCGAACGCTATGCTCGACTCGACAATGGCCCAGCAGTTGTCGTGCTGGCTGCGAATCAGGTGAACAACAGCACCCATGGCTACCTTGATTTTGTGAACCGCGACGTGCTGACGTTCGACCGCGGGCATCTGACGTCGCTGGCGCGGCAGATGGGCAATGACAACTTGGAAATAACCAAGACGGATGGCGGTTGGCGCATCCAGAAGCCCGCCACTTTGCCCGCGGACGGACCCACGCTCGATGGGTTGACCGAGCAGCTTGCGGCACTGCGCGCCAAACGGGTCGCCGCCTACCCGGCCAAAGATCTGAGACCATTTGGTCTCGACCAACCTGCCGCGGTGATTACCCTCCGAACCACCGGCACCAAAGACAAACCTGCAGAGCATGTCCTCAAGATCGGCAAGGTGACCGGCGACGCGGCCTCCCCCGAGGATCGATTTGCGCTGCTAGACCACGCGGATGCCGTCGTCGTTCTGCCAGGCGGCCTCGCCCGGCAACTCACTGCGCCCGACCTGCAGTACCGTAACCGAAACGTGGCATCCATTCGCGACATCGATCGGCTGATCCTCGAGCGCGGTCCGCGCACCGCTGTCTTCACCAGGGTGGATGGGGCATGGAAACAGCTGGAGCCCATCTCGGGCGAAGCGGAGCAGGCTGATCTTGATGATTTCGTAAACAACATCAGCAAGCTGCGCGCGGATGAATTGGTAAGCGTTAAACCAGCGGACCTGAAATCCTATGGGTTGGATCGACCCGTTGCACGCTGGCGCTTCTTGGTCGGCGAGAAGGAAGTGCTGAACCTGCTTGTCGGAGAAGTTGAGCGTGGCAAGGGAAGCCCAGGAGCGCGCGCTTTCGCCAAACTAGCAAACGGCGACCTCGTATTCCTGTTAAGCCCGGAATCCACGAGCAAAGCCCTGGGGGAGTACCGCAAACGAACCGTGTGGGCTCCCCTCGACGCGGCGCAGGTCGATAGCCTTGGCTACGGCTACCTGGAACATCCTTTTGTACTCGAGAAAAAGGGCGAGGCTAACTGGCAAGTAGTTGGCAAGCCAGATGTGAAGGTGAAAGCCGAGGTCATCCGCGAGGCGCTCGATGCGCTGGCAGGACTCAAGGCCGAGCGCTACGCCGTCGATAAGACCGGCGATTTGAAACTCTACGGCTTGGAGCCTCCCCAACTTAGCCTGGAGATCCAAACTCGTTCCGGGAAGCGGGTGCTTCAAATCGGCAGGCCGGAAGGCGAGAGCAAACGCTATTATGCCCGTGTGCCTGAAGGAGACAGTTCCGCAGTCTTCGTCATCAGCGAGGCCGACGCCAATCGCATCGTCAAACTACTGGCTGGATTTACGCAAGACACGACGAAGGCTGCCCTACCCACACGTTGACACGGCCTGTGGCGGCCATTCGATAGTTCCGTGGCCGCCGCGATCAATCCACAAAACAGATGTGGAGCTGGATTTCCACCCGGCCTGACCTGCCGGCAATAGGGAATCAAGCTCCACGTCCACCGCATTCATTTATCAAAAACCCTGGTCAAACCCGTTCCCACCCTTCAGCTTCATCGAGGGGCTTTCGAGGTAGAGAGGCGTACCCTTGACAGGCACGTAGCATACGCGCAGACGAACGTGATTCAATTCAGGTTTGTATCCCTCCCAGGGTAGGAAAAGCGTGTAGCCCAAGCCGATGGCATCGCGATGCTCGAGTTTCTTGAGGCTTTCCCGATCGATGCGCCACTCCTCCAAGGGCCTCTCGCGAGTTGCGTTCTGAGTCTGACTCCCTGGCACCTGGGTTGCCTGAGCCTGGGCGATGGGCTGGTTCATTGGAGACGGCGCCAAGTTAGCCCCGTTTCTCGATAAACTTTCAGTCTTCTGCGCCGCCGGGTCACAATAGAGATCCACCACAAGCGTCCCGTCTCCCTGCAAAGGGAAACCGCCATCGGGACCAAAGATGTAGAGGCGTCCCGCCAGCCCTGGCACAGGCCTGCCGCCGTGAACCGTGTCAGGCGCGCTCGCTATCTCCGGGTGCCACGTGACAACTAATTGGACTGCGGCGGATTTCGGCGCGCTATCCGTGCGAAGAAATGTACCGAGATCGACGCAGCCAATGCCCACTGTCAGGCAGCCACAGACCAGGAACATTGTCACCCAGCGAGCTGTATGCTTTCGGAGCCGATGCAGCAAGAGAGAGTTTCTTACTGGTCGCGGTGGAAAAGACTCCAGTACCATTTGTGTTTCTCCTCCGTGGGGGGCGTAGCACTCTGGCCATCCGTGGCTTGGTTTGCTGAGGTCTGTTGTACCGTGCCCTGCGTCACGGCTGCTGCCGGGGATTGGTCCGGGGCCGCCATGGCGCCTTGGTTGGCAGGCTTCTCCTGTCCGGCCGGCTGCTTGCGCGGCTCGGGCAGCGTCTCCCGGGGCACTTGAGGAGACTCAATCCTCGGGGTCGGGACAGACGGAGCAGGCGTCGTCGATGGAGGCGGAATCAGGATGGTCCCCGGCCCCGGAATCGACATGCCTCCGTGGCCGTTGCCGGCATTGCCTTTGACCGGCGGCAGAATCGGTTCCAAACCTGTCGGGCCCTGTGTTTTGATAACGTCGTCGATGCACCATTCCATGCGCCGCCTCTCCTCGGCCAGAATGCGATCGGCTTCCTGGCGAGTCCTGACAATGTGTGGCGTCAAAATCACCAGGAGTTCCTGACGGGACTTGTTCTGGGTTCGGTAACGGAACAGCGCGCCGACTCCAGGCAGGTCGCCCAACCAAGGAATCTTGTTTTCGTTCTTCTGATCGTTGCGGACGATGACGCCGCCAAGTGCCACCGTCTCGCCATCCTGGGCAAACACCGTCGACTCGAAATGCTGGGTATTGAACGCCACAGCAGTCTCACCGTTACCCAAAGGCGTCTGGGTCGCTGCGACCGAAGATACCTCGGGGATGACCCGCATGATGACGGTGCCGTCCGGGCTGATGCGCGGCGTAACCTGCAGGATCACGCCCACCGGTTTGTAGGTGATCGTGTTGCTGATTACGCCGGTCGCTGTAACGTTACTGGCAGAAATGTAAGGAATTTCTTGGCCGACGTTGAGGAGGGCCGTCTGGCCGTCCATCGTCTGAATCTGTGGTCTGCTGAGCACGTCGAGCCGGCCCTGTGTTTTCAGAGCACGGATTAGAAGGTTGAAGCTATTGCTGGCCGCGGAGAAGACGAAGCCGCCCAGACCGCTTGAGTCAGAACGTCCGACCCCAAGGTTATTCAGGCCCTGGAAGCCGACAATTCCCGGACTCGCCAAGGGATTGTTGCCAAGAGGATTAGCGAAAAAGTTGGCGTTGTTGAAATTGTACCCTGGAGAGGCAGCGGGGTTATTGGACCCTGTAACCGTCACGCCGATAGGCGTCAAGCCGCCTCCCGTGGCCGGATTGGTATACGACACGGCTCCGGTCGAACCCGGTGCCGGGATGACGCTGCGCGAGAACAGGATTGGACTCTGCAAGCCGACCTCGACCCCAAATTCCTCCGTGGCGGTGAGGTCCACTTCGGCGACGAGCACCTGAATGACAACTTGCGGCGGCTGGGCGTCGAGATCCGAGATCAGCCGCATGACAATGGGGAAGTAATCTTTCGTCACGCTGAGCAGCAAGTTATTGCTGACAGGTTCCGCGACGACGACCACGCCGCGCTGGTATTCCTTGTAAGCTGTCAACTGCTGGGCGACGCTATACTGCTGCAACTGCTGCGTCAGCAAGGATTGCAAGGCGGTGGCCACGTCGGCGGCGCTCGCGTTCCGAAGGTGATAGCACTCCGTGTGCCGTTCCTGAACGCTCGTATCCTCGTCGAGCCGGGTGATAATGGCGTAGACGGCGTCCACGTCGTTGCGGGCACCGGCCACGATGACGCTGTTGGTCCGCACGTCAGTGCTGATGCTGAGCGGAATGATCGGCGCCCCTTCGGGAGTGTATCCGCCAAGGGTAATGTTGGCCGCCGGATACGCCCTTTGCCCGCCGGGGTTCTGTACGGCGGGAGTGACGGTGGTAGTGCCTGTCACGCCGCCTGCTCCACCAAAGCCGCCGCCGCCCGCACCTGCGAAGCCGCCTGCGCCGGTGGGCGTGGTGGTCGTGCCCGTGGCCCCCAGGAAGAGCTGTTGCAGCATGAGCGACATGCTCTGCGCATCAGCGTTCTGCAACGTGAAGACCTTCATATCGGCCCGCGCCGTCGGCGGCACGTCCAGCCTGTTGATCAGACCCTGCAACAGGGCCATCGATCTGGACGGCGCCTCGATGATCAGGCTGTTGATGCGTGGGTACGAGGTGATGTGGATATCTTCGAGAAGGCCCGATTCTGGCTGACTTTCTCCAGGTTTGCTGAAAAGGCGGAGCGTCATGCTCTTGGTGGAAAGCCCACCTGTGGCCGCCGTACCCGTGGCCGACGTGGCGCCAGGGACAGTTGGCGTGCCCGTGCCAAATGGCGCGGTAGCTCCACCCGGAAGCGCGGTGCCGGCGGGCCGGACAGCAGCGCCGGGCAGACCCCCTGCGCCCGGAACGCCCGTTGGCGTGGTCGGGGTGGTCGTCGGGTTCGTTATACCCTGGCTGATCGCCGTGCTCAAAAGCGTGGCGATTTCATCCGACGTGGCATTCTTGAGCGAGATGACGCGCACTTCATTGATGGCCGACGAGACCGCTGTATCCTGGACCTTGATAAGTTCCGCAATGTCTTGCAGATCGGCCGGGCTCGCCTGCACGAAGACGGTGTTGCTGCTGTCATCGTGGGTAAACCGAATCTGGTCCTGTGCGGCTCCTTCGGCCACGTAGCGCGACGCAAAGAGGTTCGTCAAGAATGTGGCTACTCGGGAAGATGGCGCCTGCGTGAGGTGAAAGGCTACCATGCGTCCGACCGACGGATTCGGAGCATCAAGCCGCTTGATTTCTTTCTTCACATCGTCGAAGCGGATCTTTGGAGCCGCTACCAGGATGGCGTTGAATCTTGGGATCGCCTCCAAGAATACCGAGGAACTCGCCTGTTGACTGGCAGTCGTGGCTGCGGTAGGCGCGGCCCCAAACCCGCCCGCTGCGCCCGCGCCGGTGCCGGCGCCGCCAAACGTCGGGGTCGTCGCGGTATTGCGAACATTCCCACCAGGGCCCACGGTGACGCGCTGGAAGAGCTGCGTCAGGGCGTTTGTCACCGCGGTCGCGTCTCCATGCTCCAGCGGGACTAACTCTATCTTAACTTCGGCATCTTTCGCAATTTCCGTGATGCGCTCGATGATCAGTCTGACGGCCTCAGCATCGGCCTTGTTCTGAGCCCTGACGATAACTGCATCGGTACCAGGCACCGCGTCTGCTGTCACCTGCCCGCGGGGGCCTTGCAGATCACTGGGTGAAGGGGCTTGCGCGGGCTGCTGCTGCTCTTCCTCGAAGTGCGCCAGTTGAATCGCACTGTTACCAGCCGGTCGGTCCGAGGACAGGAGTTGTTGGGCGGAAGAGGCCGAGCCTGGTTTGAAAGTCGTTGCGTCTAGTTGCGGATCGAAAAGGACGGACGACTGCGGGTCTTCCATGACCCCGTGTTCAAAAAAATCCGGCCCTCGGTCGTCCGCTCCAGGTAAGAGGCCGCCACCTCCAGGTCCCCGGCCACCTCCTCCCTGTCCCATGCCGCCGCCTCCAAATCCTCGGCCGCCGCCGCCCTGGAAGCCGTTACCAAAGCCATTCCCTCTGCCCTGGCCCTGGCCGGGCATTTGCTGGGTTGGACGACGACCTTGCAGAGCATCGATTGCCTGCTGGATCACCAACGGATCTATACCCTTGACTCTGACCAGCTCGACTGTGGTCATGGCATTCAGCGCTGCCTTATCCAGCTCGTCGACGAGCTTCTTGATGTCATCGTACAACCGCTCCGAGCAAACCAGGATGAGCCGATTGGATCGATCATCAACACTAATGGATAACGAAACGCCACGAGGATTGCCCTGGGCATCGAGATTGCGCGTCGGCGGCGCTCCGAAGTTGAATCCTCGGATTCCGCCTCGACCGCCGAGCGGGTCGTTATTCATCGACTCCCGGTAGACGTCCTTGATCATGCTGGCCACTTCCGCGGCGTTCGCGTTCTTGAGCGCGATGACCCAGTTGCGTAAGACCGCCTTGGAGTCGGTCTCGCCGCTGTCGATGGCTTTTTCCAGCAAGCGGCGCACGGTCATCATGTCCAGCGGGCTGGCACGCACCAAAAGCGAATTGGTCCCAGGATCCGCCACGACGCGAAGGCGATTAGGTTGGGGGTTCGCGGGCGGCTGGGCTCCCTGATTGCCGAAGCGATTGAAGAACCCGGGAAATCCAGGATTCTGCTGCCCCGTGGTCGGCTTCGTGCCGTTGAATGCCTCGTCCAGGACCTTGGCTGCATCCGTGGCGCTGGCATTCTTGAGCTTGATGACCTCGAAATCTCCTTCGCCGCCTGGCGTTTGCGTGAGCAGGCGAACCATTTCCTGAACGAGCTTCAGCGCGTCGGGATCATCGCTGGTAATCACCAGGCGATTGCCGAACGGCATGATGTTTATCGGAGGAGCCTTGCTCGGGTTCGCAGGCTTCTGAGCCGGCGGACTCTGTGGGTCTACGAGTTGTTGGGCAATGGGCAGCGTATCGCCCTCAATTCCCCGTACCCCACGATCCGTCGGCCTGCTGGGCCGTTCCGGTTTTTGCTCGGGCTTGGGAGCTTTTGGCTGCTCACCACCGGGAACGATCACGTTTACGGGATTCTGCCGGAGCTGCTGCATCAGGCGCTGCAAGGCATCCGCAAGGGTCGCGGCGCTGCCCTTGTCCAGAGTGATGACGCGCATCTTCTCGCTGCCCTCAGCGCCTTCGCCGAGTGCCTTCAGGATCATTTTGACGCTGGTAATCTGTTCCTGGCTGCCCCCCACGATAACCGCGTTGCGATTGGTGTCCGCCTCCAGGTAAGGCCCTGAATTCTTGTCGGTCACCAGCATTCCCTTCAAGGTTTCTACGGTCTTGGCAGCTTCCAGCACGTTGAGCGGGATGAGTACGACAGGAGAGGTTTCCAGTTGCGGCACATCGATTTTTTTCAGGATCTCCTTGGCGGAGGCGATGATGTTTGCCGGGCCATTGACGATGACACTATTGCTCGCCTCATCTGCCGTGATATGGAACATGCGGAACTTCGGCAAATTCAGCGCGAGCGCTGCAGGCTGGGCGGGTTGCTGCTGATTCCCGCCAAACCCGCCTCCCCCGAAGCCGCGGGGCTGTTGGGGCGTGGTCGCTCTGATGAGCTCAAGCGGATCGCCGAGAGCTTTCGTCAGCGTCTCTACCGCCGCCTTGGCCTTGATGTTCTTGCAGGGGTGCGTGTAGCTCTGCCCATGAGCTGCCTCTTCGGTGTCCTGGAGCGTCTTGATGATTTGCCGGAGGTTGCCCGCGGCGTCCTGAAGGATGAGCTGATTCGCCACGGACAATGCCACGACTTCGCCAAACGGGCCCATCATTTTCTTGACTTCGCCGACGATGTCCTCGGCATTTTGGGAGTGCAAGGGGAGCACCACCTGGGCAATTTCGGTTTTACCTCGCGATTCCAATTCCGGGATGGTCAGCCGCGGCAGCATCTCGGGAGGGATCTTTTCGTCCGCGGGCAGGACTGTGAACGAGGCCGTTCGCCGAATGATCACGAATTTCTGGCTGGTGAGCGCTTCGTTCAGAATATCGATGACCTCGGGAATCGTATGTTGGGTCTTCCCTTGTTTAGGCCCGATATAAGTGAATGTTCCTGTGGGTTTATGGATGCCAGCGAATGGCAACTCGCTCTGATCCGCAAGCCACTCGAGGACGGCGGGCCACGGCTTGTCGCGCATCTCGAAGGCGACCTTCTTATGCGCTAAAGGATCTTCCGCAGCCGCGGAAGTCTTCGGCTTCTCGGACTGGGCGGCGGCCATCGCCACGACCCAAATCCCCAGGACTGCCAGAACAGATAAGAAGCGGGTTCCGCCAGTTCTAAGACATGTTTTCATAATTTGTACCCTGCCGAAAGCCCCCAAGCGTAGAAGTAGAGGCCCTACTTCCCCCGAAGAACGTCAAACTGCGCACCTTCATTGTAAAGCTCAATCAAAGCTGCCGCAGCCTAAATCCCGACAGCGGTACCCCTACTCTTGCTACTATCGGCAAAGTCTGCGTGCCTCCTTAAACAAGGCAATCCCAATCTCAGGATTCCCTCATGTTCTGCCGGTCAGTTGCTGCTCCTACTTTTGTCCCCCGCCGAGACGAGCCCCAATTCCCGTAATCGTTCCGTCGTGAGAGCCTTTTTCATGGCCTGCTCGATGCTCTCGCCGATGTGCAGGCTGTAGTACTTCTCGTTGGCGCGGAACAAGACCTCACGCGTCCCATCAATACGTACCACCTGGCCGCGCACCACTAATTTACCCGTGTCGTCGAGCACGCGGAACGAATCGAATCCTGATTCCGCGCGCAGCCGTGTGCGGCGATTCGGGGCCTGGTTGTACCGGTCGTAGAGCGACGCTTCCCAGCGGCGATCGTTTTTCGTGATGTCGGTCAGGTGGACGAAGCTGGTGAGCACTACTTCTTCTCGTGGAATGTCGTTGGCTCCTTCGGGACCCAGGAAGATATTCTTGTTCGCGATGGAGGCATATTGCCGGGGCGGATCGGCCAGTAACTTGGGACCGTTCGGTCCAGCCGGTGTGGCAGCCCAAGCCGCCAAGGCCAGCCCGGAGGGCGCCCCACAGAGATCGGCCAAGGAATTCAAGAACAGCAAGCCCGGTTCCACGTTGGGCAGCAGTTTAGATCGATTGCCTGAACCGGCGACATTCAAAGCCTCGACGGTCATGGTGATGTCGAGCTCTCTGGGATTCTGCTGCGTTCCGGACGAGAGAGGGCGCGAGATCAGCAGCGTCTTGATCTGGTGCAGCAGACTGGTGCTGTAGAAGTCCTCGAGCATTTGCACGAGATTCTCAAGTGTGCCGTGAGCGATGATTTTGAACGTGTACTTCGTGTACACAGGTCCCTTGCCGGGCAAGGCAGGACTGGTTTTGACTTCCGGAGGTGTGGGGACGACCGTGAACAACCCGGTCGCAAAGCCGCTTTTCCGGCCTAACTCGTTTAGGAACGTGCCGTACTCCCGGCTGGCCTTGTCGGTATCTGCCGGGAGACTTAGCTGTCGCCAACGATCGAGCTTTGGCTTCTTGGCAAGCACGGCGTCGATGCTTTCCTGGGTCTTGTCCATCTCATCTTCCATGCTCCTAATGCTCTTCTCGCGTTCGTGCAGGGGCGTGAGGTAGAAGCGGTAGACGCAATACCCGCTGCCGCCAAAGATGATTAACAGCACCATGCTCAAGGCCAGTAATCGTTCACGTGGGTTCACGGCTGCTCTCCTCCTCCGAAGGCATCGGGGCCGAAGTCATTCCCTCGGCCTCTCGACCGTCGGCCGCGATCCCTCCCGGCGTTCTCCTCGCCTTCGCCGTCCTCAGCGGGTAGGCGGAGCTTGTATTCCGTCGGCAACCGCTTGTCGAGCGTGAACTTGGTGCCGAACTCCAATTGAAAACGGGGGCGATCGACAGAACGATTTGGCCGAGGGCCATCTGGTATGCCGCCCGTATAATGGCCGTCCTCCACAAAGCGGCCGATCAGCTGGTCCAAAAGCCGAGCTGACGTGTTATTCAAGATGCCCTTTAAAACAAGCAACCCCGCTTGTTTCCCGCCGTTCTTGTTCTTGACAGCGCGTGGCGACGGCTCGCCAAACATCTGTACCAGACGCACGCTCTGGACATTCGGGAATCTATCCGTCAAGTCATACAGCTCGTCGAGCCAGGAGATCTGAGTCTCGCTCCATTCGTCGATGGCCAGGAAGCGCGTGTCATCCTCTTGCATCTTGTGCAACAGAGCGTCCTGGAGCAGCTTCTTTTCTTGCAGGGCGGCCAGTTCCCGATCTTTCCTGGCCAGCTGAGCATATCCGAGCCAGCCGAGAGCCAAAAGCACGCAGGCCGCCAGGGCGCCCGCAATCAGCAGGCGTCGCTGGCTGGAGTCATCAGGAGGCTTTGGTTCTTTTGGCTTGACGAAGTTGATCGCAAAGGGCCGGCGCTGGGCTTGCGTGCGCAGCAAGCCCACGGCCGCCGCGAACGAGCCATTGGCTGCAATGGAGACGCCCGGCGCCTGGATGCCTGCGAAGGGGTCAAACGCATGGACGGGATAGGACAGCAAGTCTTGCAAGCGCTGGCACAGGGCGGTGTGCTCTCCCGCTCCGTCGGCAACATACAGGGCCCGAATCGGGTGCTGCGGCCATTGCCCCGCGTAGACCGCCAGGTTGCGGCGGACTTCGCCGGTAAGCGCTGCACCGCCCGGCAACGAGCGGGCGAAGAACAGCATGCCGGCACGCGCCACGGCAAGCTCGGCCCATCGTTCCGTAAGGCTGAGGATCGCGAGCCCTTCCCCGGTCGCCGAAGCCGAGGCTTGCGCGTCGGCGATGCCACCGAGGCAGGCGAGCAGCGCAACCGGACGGGGCACGAGGGCCGCCAGCTTGAGCCCCGCCGCCTGGCACAATGTCTGGTAGGCGCCTAGCAGCTCCCGGCGGATAATCAGCGCCAGGGCGCGCTGCTCGCCGCCCGGCGTTGCCTCTCCGGTTGGAGCATAGTCCAGGACCATCTCCTCCAGAGGATCCGTGAGTTCCTTGGCAACCTGGAAGCGAACGAGTGCCGGTTCCTCTGCGGCCTTGACCGCGGGATAGCGTACTTCCTTGAGAATGACCCGATCTCGGCCAATGCAAGCCAGAACGGGAGCCGGGGCGATGCCAGCTTCCTTCAGATGGTCGCGGAGCCGCTGGCCCAGGGCTTCTGCTTCCGCCGGATTGGGAGTCTGCTCTTCTGCAAAGACGGCGGTCTTCTGAATGCGCACCGTGCCGCCGTTTATCACCGCGGCCACGATGTGTAACTGCTTGTGGTCCCAATCAAGGGCCAGGAAACGTGCCAAAGGAGAATCTCCCGAAAAAGGTCAAGGGTTCAGCTGGCTCGGGTCAAATCCTCTGCCTAGATCCGTGAGATCACGGTAGGACAGAATGCGCGGACGCCCACCATTCGTGTCGATGACTGCTTCGATGCGGGCTGTCGGGCCCCCCTTGTCGAAGGTGCCCATGGACTGAACGCGGTACACCTGAGATCGCGCCGTGATGTAAGAATCCACGGCCTGCACCTTGGATGTCGAAAGGTTGGCGATCGTGATCAGCCAAGCGGTAGTCTGGTACGCCGGATCCGGTGTTTCGCCGGACGAGTAATTTGGCTGGTTCTGGACAATGTTCTGCACGTCGGATTCGGTCAACCCGGGAAGCGTTGCCAGCACGGCCGCGGACGCCGTATTGACGTTGATCCGCGGCGGCAGTTCGGATTTCTTCGATGTCGTCGTCTCGTCGAGCAAAAGCGGCAAAAGTTGACCGAGCTGCGATGGATCGTTCAGAGGACTGGGATAGCTGATGGTGGTCGTGGTCGTCGAGGAATTTGTGGTGGACGAAGCCGACTGTCCGTTCGGAGACACGGCAACATTGGTCGTGACGGTGGTTGAGCCGCCCGCCGGAACGTTCACGGAGCTATTGATGAGTTGAAAGACGGACGAAATGGACTGAGATGGGCTCAAGCTCGTATTGAGCGAGTTGCGGGACAACTGACTGCTGGAACCCTGCGCTGAGCCACCACCTGCATTTATGCCACCGCCTGTGGGCCCAGCCATTGCAGCGCCACCGCCTGGACCGGCTCCGCCCCGGCCGCCGCCTGCCCCGGCTCCGCCCGCGCCGCCGCCTGCCCCGGCTCCGCCCGCGCCGCCGCCCGGGGAAGCCGTCATACCGCCCGCCCCCGCTCCGCCCGTGTTGCCCGCCTGGCTTCCTGCGCCACGCGTAGAACCAGCTCCGCCATTGCCTCCCCCGCCCGGAGGAGCTGAGCCTCCCATCCCACCGGGATTATTCCCGCCACCCCCGCCGGCACCGCCGCCGTTGCCGGCACCATTGCCGCCTGCACCATTGCCGCCGGCACTTGTGTTTCCGTTTCCCCCGCCACTTCCGCTGCCGGAAGCAGGACCGTAGAGCCTGTAAGCCACGATGTAGGTTGCCAATTGTGGTCCTACGACTGCATTCAGCTGGTTATAGAGCGCGTTCAAATCCGAGTTGTTGAGGTAGATGCGCGGGTTTACCTGGGAATCGACGTTCTGCTCGCGGCTCAGGACCGTGAGGTACTGCGACCAGCCCTGGTCCAGGACCCCAGTACCATCATCCTCCTCCGGATCGAGGATACCGTTGCGGTTCAGGTCGTTACCGAACAACAGTTGCGGTGTCATGCCCTTGACCAGAAGCAACTCCTCCAAACTGTCGAGCGGGCCGTTCTTGCAGTGATAGGGAGGGGTCAGCGAAGAATAATAGTCGTCCTCGGCGCCGTCGGTCCGCGGCGTGGAGTCCGGGTCCATCCAATCGATGATGGAATTAGCGACATCGTCGGTCATGTTCGGCAAGTTCATGAGCACGTTGTAAGCGATCTGGCCGCTGCTATCCATGCTCATCAAGGCGTTCAGATTGATCTTGCTGCTTTCATCGACCACGCCAAAAACGTAAGGCTGGCCCGGCGTGCCGGTAGTTCCCGCCGGAGGGACCCCCGCGACGATGCTGAAACGCCCCTGCCGGTAGGGCTGATCCGATGGCTGCACGATGACGCTCTGGAAGATCGCGGAGTTGTTGTACGGGTTGCTATTGAGCGTACTGGTGAAACTCTCGGGATTGCTCAAGAGGGCTGCGGCGTAATTGACGCCGGAATCCGCCAGGATATGAGCCTGGAGAATGCGACGATTGCCTTCGGCTGCCCGATGCTCGGCGCCCATGAGGTCGCTAAATTCATACGCCGCCAAAGTCAACAAAACGACGACGACCAGCACCGCCAGCAAGACGATTCCCTTGCGCGGGCCGGCAGACGCTGGCTTGGTGCTGACGAACGACGTTGATGATGATATCCGGCGCATGGCATTATCCTGTCGGATTCGTGGTGCTCGATGTTTGCGGCAGGCCATTGGCCGTGGGAATGACCACGACATGGCGATAGGTCTTTGCCTTTTTTCCATCCAGGGAAATGTCCAGCGTAATTTCGATAGCGACAGGCGGCCCCATCGGCGTGACTCCGTCCGGCCCAGCTACGGTGCCGTCCCAGGTGTCCTGCCAGGCATTGCCGTCGAAAAATCTGAAATTGAGGCTCTTCACCTCGCTGGCGACAACGTGTCCCGCATCGTCCGGAAAGTTGGAGAGGGTGGTCAAGGCCTCGTCCGAGGTGGCTTGTTTCAATTCCATGCGGGCGAGGCCACTCGAGTCGCCGCTCGTGGAGAACCAGTACATCACGCGCCGCAGGTCGCTGACGTAGGTCGTCTCGCTCGGCTTGCTGGAATCGCCGGCCATCTGCGTCATTTCACGCGGCAGTCTGCTGATGGATAAGAGTAGGTGAGTATTGTCCCCTTGCACGCCCAGGTTGAAGATGAGCGAACTGCCCGTAGTGGCAGCGCTGGCCGTGGAGGATGAGGATGAAGAAGACGTACTCGAACCGCTGCTCGATGTCCCGGAAGCTGGGCTAGCGCCGGAACTGTTCCCTGACCCGCCCGAGGAGGTCGATGAACCGGAAACAGTTGACCAGGTCGAAGGGAGAAAGGGATCGACGTGCTGCGAAATATCGCTCGTCATTCTCGCCAGCAGAGCGCGACCAAGCGTACTTTCCTCGACGACATCCCTGGCGATCTGGGCATGCTTGAGCTGAAGTTCGACGGTCACGTACACGGCGGCCATGAGCAACACGCTGATCCCCGAGGCCAAGAGCACTTCTAACAGCGTGAAGGCCGAGCGACGTTGCATCAGCATCCCATGCGAGTTGCGAACTGACATACCCACTATATCCCCTTGCCGCCAGCAGTCCCGCCCGTGCCGCCAGCAGCTCCGCCCCTAGCGCCACCGGGTCCGCCGCCACCCCCATTGCCACCGCCACCAGGTCCACCGCCACCACCGGGTCCGCCACCACCGGGTCCGCCGCCACCATTGCCGCCCCGGCCACCGCCGCCACCTTTTCCTTGCCCGCCCGGGCCTTGGCCGCCACCCTTACCCTGACCTGCCTTGCCTTGGCCTTGACCGCCTCCGTTGCCCTTGCCCTGACCGCCACCTTTGCCCTTGCCTTGGCCTTGGCCTTTGCCCTGCCCCTTGCCCTTGCCCACAGGAGCACCGCCAGCACTGACCGCGGCGGCGGCGATCGAGGAGGGAGTAATCATGGCCCCACCTGCCGGCGTCGAGGAGTTCGAATTCGAGCTGCTATTGGCGGCTAACGCCGCGGCCGCGGCAGCTGCCGCCATGGCACCGTCCGCAGCATGCCCGCGCAACGAGGGATCAAGCACCTTCTGCATGAAGGTGCACTCCGCATGCGTGCCGTCGCCCCGCTCGTGATCCACTTTCACGGTCACATCCCAGAGGCCCGCGATCTCTCCCTGGCTGCAATCGAGCGACCAGTTCCACGAGGGCTCCTCATCAAACGGCACGTCGGGTTGCGACTGTAGCGGCACGACGCCTGCGACAACTTCCGCCAGCTTCGATTGGCACAGCTGAGTGGCGCGGGCGAGTTCCTGCACTTCGCGGGCTTGCTCGCCACCCAACACGACAAGTCTGCCGAGCACGATCAGCGCAGAAAGAAAGACGGCGAGCGCGACAATTACCTCCATCAGAGACATGCCGCTCCGTTTGCTTCCGTTATGCCGGGTTGTCATGAGATCTCCCCGTTCCGGCGCGATCATCACCAGAGCCTTCTTGTAGGTTGCGCCCCTAGCCCCGCCACCATGCAATCAACATAGGACGCAAATAGGACGCATATTATTTGCCTGCCGAAGGAATGCGGACCTTCACGACACCCGTGAGAGCCCGCAGACTCAAGATTCTGGAAACGGCACCGCGCTTTTGAAAGAGGAGGCTCACATCCTGCCGGCAGGTCCCGTCCGGTAGGAAGACCGCCACGCCAATCCAGCCGTTCGAGTCGGTATTGCCGGGCGGCGGCGCCGTGCTGCCGTCGCCGCTGCCATCGGCCGATGGATCACCGGGCAGCGCCTCGTCATATACGGAGAAACGGACTCCTTCTTGGAGTTTTTCCTCCAGGATGAGCGGCGGGGTGCTCACCTCATCGGATGCAGGCGACGTGCCACTTCCATTCCCGGCAAACGCCTCGTTGTCAGGTGCTATTCGGTAGGACGAATTCTCTCCGGGCTGAATGGAGAAGCGGTAGGACAAGCCTTCCTCCAGCGCCCGTGCTCGCGCCATCGACCAGGCAGCGCGAACCTGGTCTACGGATGCGTTCAAGCGGTTTTGTGCCATCATCGCGTCAATCGAAGGGACGGCAAGTGCCGCAATGATCGCCAGGAGAGCCATGACGAGGATCACTTCCAACAGCGTATATGCCGAACGTGCTCGCTGCATGGGTGGTACCTCCCGTAGTCCCGGCGTCCGCTTCTCAGCTGGGGAACGTGGTCGTTCACCAGTTCCCGACTGCCCCATTCTGATCGCCGGTCGGCCCCAAGGACCACACGTCGGGCGCCCCCGTGGTTGGATGGTGAGGCCCTGGAACTGCTAACTGATAGGGACGACTCCAGGGGTCGATCAAGGCCGAAGGTTCAAGGAGTGCCTTCTTGCCATCCTGGGGCTGCGTGAGCTCTTCCAGGTTGGCCGGGTACCTGCCACAACTGAGCTCGTACATGGCCACAGCCTCCGCAAGGATTTTGGCCTGGCTTTTGGCGACATTGACCTTGGACTCATCCAGCACGCGGAGATAAACGACGCCGCCTACGCCGGCTAAGACGACAATGATGGCCACCACGATCAACATTTCCATCAGGGTAAAGCCCGCACGCTTGGTCGCGCGAGGCTCGCGTCGCAGCACCATGATCAAGCCTCCCAAAAAGTTCACCAAATTTTGTTTAGCCTACTATGCTCACCCTACACATTACCCAACGCCCAATTAAGAAACCATGAGAAGTGGACAAGTGTGCCGGCGGACCAACGGAAGGTTCGATTTCTCAGTTGATGGCGCTGCTCATCTTGAAGACTGGCAGCAACAGGCCGGCAACAACCACCAACGTCACGCCGCCCATCACCAGTAACATCATCGGCTCCAGAAGGCGGACAAACAGCTCTAGCTGCCTGGTTGTCCGTTTTTCCAGCGCCACCGCAATATCGACCAGAACGGAGTCGAGGCTGTTGCTTTCCTCTCCGACCGCGATCATCTCGCAGACGTCGCGTGGGAAGTACTTGCATGCAGCCAATGGCGCCGCCAATGTATCGCCACCCTTGATATTCTCGGCGGATTGTTCAATCGCCCGGCTAAGGACGCGGTTGCCGGTAGCGTCCTTGGCGATACGGAGGGCGTTGAGGATGGGGATACCATTGTGCAGCAGCGTGCCGAGGATGCGCGTGAACCGGGACAAAGCAAGGTGGAGGTAAATGGGACCGGCGCCGGGCACGCGCAGCCGCCAGCCGTCCAGGCGGATCCTGCCCGCCTCCGTGCCCGCCCAGCGGCGGAACGCATACACCAGGCCGATGCCTGCGGGGAGAACCAACCATCCTTGGCGTTGCATGAGGTGGCTTGCGCCCATGATGAATTGCGTGACCGCGGGCAATTCTCCCTTTTCCTCCAGCTTCTTGAAAATCGGCTCGAAGCGGGGCACGAAGAAAATGACGAGCACGTTGAGGACCATGAAGCCGGCAAGCGCCAGAAAGATCGGGTAGGCCATCGCGCCAATCACTTTGGATTTGAGGTCTTCCTGGTTTTCGGTGAAATCGGCGATGCGTTTGAGCACGTCTTCAAGGAAGCCGCCCTCCTGTCCGGCCCGGACCATGCTGATCGCCAGCTCGTTGAATACGCGCGGATAGTGGGCCATCGCTTCGGCAAGGCTGGTACCGTTGGCGACCTTGTTGCGCACTTCGCGCACCGTTTCCGCCAGGACAGGCTGCGAGGTCTGGCGATCCAGAAGATCCAAGCTGCGTAGCAGCGGGACGCCTGAATGGAGAAGGTCGGCTAGCTGGGAATAGAAGCTCGCCATGTAACGCCCGCGTACCCGGCGGCCCTTGCGATGGCCGGCGCCCGCCCCTTTAGCCTGGGTGATTTTCAGAGGCATGAGGCCCTGAGAATCAAGCACGGCCAATGCTTCGCGCTCGGAGCCTGCGGCCAAAGTGCCCTGGCTGCGTTGGCCTGAGGAAGCCACAGCTTCATAAGTGAATTCCGGCATACGCTAACCTCTTGATGACGGTTTATCCTGCCGACGCGACCTCCGAAACGCAGGCTCAGCTAACATCGCCTGCCGTCACGCGGGCCACTTCTTCGATGGTGGTAATTCCATCCCGCACCTTCCGCCAGCCATCCTGCCGCAGCGTCAACATTCCTTGCTTGATTGCTTGGTTGCGAATGACGCTCGCGTTCACTCTCTGGACGCACATGTCGCGGATCGAGTCCCCCGTGACCATCAGCTCGAAGATCCCCTGGCGGCCACGATAGCCCGTCTGCCGGCAAGCCCGGCATCCCGCACCCTTCCAGAGCTGCAGCTTGGGGCCGTCATGGGGAAAATCGGATGGCACGTCATGCTCCGCCGGCTCGTATTGAACCTTGCATTCCGGGCAGATCGTACGTACGAGGCGCTGGGCCATCACGGCTTCGACAGTGCTGCCCACCAGGAACGGCTCGATCCCCATATCGATGAGGCGCGTGAAGGCGGAGGGCGCGTCATTGGTGTGCAAGGTGCTGAACACAAGGTGCCCAGTCAACGAGGCCTGGATGGCGCTTTCGGCCGTTTCCAGGTCGCGCATTTCGCCGATAAGGATTACGTCGGGGTCGTGGCGCAGAATGCTGCGCAATATTGCGGCGAAGGTAAGGCCGATCTTGCTGTGCACCTGAATTTGACTGATGCCGGGCTGTTGATATTCGACGGGGTCCTCGACGGTGATGATCTTGACGGTCTCTTCCTTGATCTCATTGAGGGCGCTATAAAGCGTGGTCGATTTTCCGGAACCGGTTGGTCCTGTCACCAGAACGATGCCGTGCGGCCTGTCGATCACCTTGCGGAAGGTCTGGTAGTTGTCGGGCAGCATGCCGACATTGGCAAGATTGAATACCATGCGGCCCTTGTCGAGAAGACGCATGACAATTCCTTCGCCGTGCGTCATGGGGATGATCGAGACGCGCACGTCGATTTCGCGACTGTGCACGCGCATCTTGATGCGGCCGTCTTGCGGAAGACGTTTCTCGGCGATGTTGAGCCGCGACATGATCTTGATGCGGCTGATGATCGCAGCTTGAAAGCGATTGATCTCAGGGGGCAACGGCTGCGTTTGCAGTAGGCCGTCGATGCGGTAGCGGATGCGCAGTCCGGTCTCCTCCGGCTCAACATGGATGTCGCTGGCGCGCTCGTCGGCGGCTTCCACCAGAATCTCGTTAACGAGCTTCACGACGGAAGCCTCTTGCGCTTGCTTGGCGAGTTCGCTGTCGTCTGCCTCGAGTTCTTCCAGCAGCTCGACATCATCGGCGCGTTCCTGCATGAGCGCGGTGACCGTCTCGCCGCCGACGCCGAAATGGGTTTTGATAAGGCGGGCGATTTCGCGGGAGCTGGCGAGAACCGGAATGATCTGCAAGCCGGTGAGCGTTTGCAGCTCGTCCAGGGCATAGACGTCGTATGGGTCGCCGGTTGCGACCACCAGCGTGCCGTTCTCGCGCGATAAAGGCATGAGAGTACGCCGGTGCACGAGTCTGAGCGGCATGGCCTGCAGCGTTTCGGGCTCGACCTTGCGGTCCGTCAAATCGACGAACTCCATGCCCAGCTCTTCGGACAACGCGCTCAGCACTTGTTCCTCTTGGGCGAATCCCTTCTCAATCAAGAGTTCGTGCAAACGCTTGGTGGGCGCTGCCGCCTCGGCCTCCTTCACCCGGGCCGCGTCAGCCTCCTTAAGTACGCCTCTCTGAAGCAAACGTTGCACAAGATCCATGTGTTACCTCGGAGCCCTTTTCTGTGATGATGGATTCTTTATCACCGTGCCTGGGTCAGCAGCTGCGTAGGACAGACTTCCAATCTGTCCGGTCAGGTTGGAAACCTGACCTACAAACGAATCGCACACGTTCATTTACAAGAACGCCAAAAAGACGCCCACCAAGCGGTCCTTATGCGCATCGCCAAGGGGCGACACCCGGTCGGAGCGACGGCGTGGCGTATGAAAGCACGACAGATACCGGGTTTCCTGCCTTATGGCAGCTGCCCAGCTTCTTTATCCGCAAGTCTTCCGGGGGTGTGGCAGGGTCTGAAGCCCAGGAAGTATCGGAAAATACGTTATTATTATTGCACAGTGCCAGACTTTTGTCGATAATCTATTTTGAGGATTCTCCAGGTAGGGGGGAGCGCCATGTCACGGATTTCTCGTAAAGCCAAGGTTCTCGACACGCGGGTTTGGAGTTGGTGCATACTCACGATGCTGGCCATGAGCGCAACCGTGCAAGCGCAGGTTTCGCCGACGAGTTTCGGGAGTGGTACAAGCGCTCCCTCGGGCGCGAATGCGGCGGGCAGCACTTCCGGAGCAAATTCCAGCCCAAGCTCCGGACAGAATATGGCCCCAAGTACCAGCCTGGGGACGACTTCGCAAATCGGGCAAAATCTGAGCATCAACAATACCGTCTCCAGCGGGACTACCAGCTCATCAACCACGTCGAGCGGCGTGTCTCCCACAAATGTTTTCGCACCGTATTACGCGAATCCTTATGCCGGAGGCATTAGCAGCACCGGCACCACCGCCGGCTTACAATCGGTCTTTGGACTTCCTATTTACACGACGACGATGAGCACGAATACCAACACCATCACCCTGTCGCGCATGCCCGGAACAAGCGGATCGACCGGAAGCGGCTCCGGCACTTTGGGCGCCTACCCATCCCCAACTTATTCTGTCGGAATCGGCTTCAAGACCCCGCCGCCGGCTATGGGGAAAGTACAGCGCCAAATTCAGGGGCTGTTGACGAATTCAAGAGCGCTTTCCGGGAATCGCGCCATCCAGGTCGAAACAAGCGGAGATGTGCTGGTGCTGCGTGGCAACGTGGCGAATGAGCACGATCGACGCCTGGCCCAGGGCATCGCCTCGCTCACGCCGGGTGTGCATGAGATCCGGAATGAGTTGACGGTCTCGGAAGAAACGCCGCCGGCTTCGGTCAAGTAAAACAGTCCCCATCGACTCCAGTCGCATCGGAATGGCCTCAACCTGGACCGACTCGTCTCCGGTCGCGGTGCGTGTGCTTGTTCTTGTTGTGACCATTCATTCGCTGCAATCGCATATTGAATTTCGACTCTGTCAATCATCAGGCCTTGCCTTGATGCGAAGGCGATTTGCCCTGGATCGACATGCGCCAAATAGTTATAAGCCTGCCACGGCCGCCTTTCTCCGTATCGACGATGGAGAAGGGATTAAGCGCGAAGCCGAGAAGAACGGCTTTGTGAATCTGTTCGAAGAGGGCGCGGCCGTTCTCGGCCGGCGCGACCGGGAATGCCTCTGCCCTGAAGCCTATCGATGGTGTTTTACGGAGTTCCTTGCCATGGATGTGCGCATACTCAAAGTTGGCCTGATCTGCTTTGGACTGGCGGCGATGTTGGCGTTGCAAACGGTGTTGTGGGGCCAGGCGCCCCCTCAGGATCCGTCTCAAGGGGCCGGACCAGCGGCTGGAAACGACGGCCTGCCCCCGGTGCCGCAAGGATTGGATGTGCAAACGCGCGGTCCCGTACACGAAGCCTTCGCCACGCCAGCGGCCGAGCCGGCGCCCACGCAACTTGTGCCGAAGGAACCGCCGAAACCCCTTCAGGAGATGCCGCCGGAAGAAAAACCGGAAGGCAACGTGGCATGGATCGGCGGCTACTGGTCCTACGACGAAGAGCGCAAGGATTTCCTTTGGGTCAGCGGAACCTGGCGCACCCCGCCGCCCGGCAAACGATGGGTAGCAGGGTACTGGCGTCCAGAAGGAGACCAGTGGCAATGGGTGCCGGGAATGTGGGCTAAGTCTGAAAACGAACAGAACACAGCTCACGAAATGACCTACATGCCCGCGCCTCCCGCGCCGCCGGCAGTGGCCCCGCCGGCTCAGCCGCCAACGCCCGATGCCTTTTACGTACCTGGCGCCTGGGGTTGGCACAACGCGGGTTATGTGATGGAGGGGGGCAATCAGGTTTGGCATGAGGCGGGCTATGCCTGGACCGCCGGATACTGGGCGCGCGTCCAACCCGGCTACGTGTGGGTGCAGGCGCACTATCGTTGGACGCCGAGCGGCTACGTCTACATCCCGGGCTACTGGGACCTCGCAGTGGGTCGCCGAGGCATGCTCTACACGCCGGTCTACGTGGATATGGCGGTTGTCGGCCCCGGTTATGTGTATACCCCGGCGTACGCCGTTCCCGAGACCGTGGTAGTCGATTCGATGTTCATTCGACCCGCCTACTGCCACTATTATTACGGCGACTACTACGGGCCTGCTTACGGTCCCATGGGGTTCGAGGCCTGCATTGTCTATAGTCGCAGCCATTACGATGCGGTGTTTGTCTACGAGCGCTGGGACCATCGTGCCGACCCACGCTGGGAATCCGTTCAGTTCGACATCTGCATAGGGCGGGGCGCTGGCCGTTATCCATGTCCGCCACGGGCATTCGTGGGAGTCGGCGTCGGCGTGGGAGTTGGGGGCTATGGCATGGCGGTCGTCGTCGCTCCCTCGAGATTGGCGGCTGCCAGAGGCACGCGCATGGAAAGACTCGACATGCGCGCCCGGATGGAGCACCGAGAGCGGGCCGAAGCGATTCGGCATGTGGCCATGGAACGAAGCCGCAATGAAGTTGCCGGCATTCCGAAGCAACCTCGTGCAGCTACGCTCCATGTACCGCCGACAGCGCACGCGAATGTTGCCAGCACTGCCCATGCTCCGGTTCATCCGGCGCAGCCGGCCCACCCGCAGACCTCTCTGCTCAAGCGGCCGACGATTCCACAAAAGTCACAGCAGAAGAACGGCGAACATAAGCAAGAACCAGGCGGCGGAAAGTAGCCGCTGCTTTGACGGTTCTGACGATCTTAACAATTCTGCCGGGGCGGGGACTTTAGTCCACGTCCCGGCTTTTGCGCGCATTGGGGCATGCGTCACCCGCCTATTCGATGGGACGGGTCCGATCCGCATATCCGGACAACTTTCGGCCTTTTTTCTGAAATTCCCATTCAGTTTCTCTTCTCCACAACCCCTAGGTTGGGCATAGTTGGATGACGTTCAACCACACAGGTTGTCCGGTCCTGCCCAGCGGAGTGTCCCGGTGCCGGCCAGGATCGGCAAGAATCGCATCTAAGGAGATGGCATGATCTGGCAGCATGTTCGCGTTGCCCTGCTGGCTGGCGGCATCGTGGCTGCGACGGCTTTGACCGCTCGCGCCGACGACTGTTGCACGCCTTGTACCCCTCAGTACCGCACCGTGTGCGTCAAAGAGTGGGTCCCCGAAAACTTCCAAACCACCCGTACCGTTTACACCAGAGAGTGTAAGCAAGAGAGCTACACCGCGTATCGTTGCGAAAGCGTTCCGGAAACCCGGACGCGCACCTGCACGGTGTACAAGATGGTTCCCGAGGTCAAGACAGTGACCCGGCAGGTCTGCGTGTGCGTCCCGTGCGTCGAGGAGCGCACCGTCATGGAATCCCACGTCGTCTGCAAGCCGGAAACCCAAGTGGTTCGCTGCTGCGTCGACAAGGGCCACTATGAATGCCGTGAAGAGCCCTGCGGCCCGACCTTCGGAGAACGATTGCACAAGCTCTGCCGTCGCCACAACGACTGCTGCTGCGAGCCGTGCAATGACTGCTGCGTTCGGACCAAGACGGTTCGCTGCTGGGTACCCTGCCCGACCTGGGAAGAGCACACTGTCTGTTGCTACAAGCGCGTCTGCGAAAGCCGGCCCGTAACGTGCAAGGTAACGGTCTACAAGCGCGAAGTTCGCGAGGAAAAGTGCCAGGTCACGTGCTGCAAGTGCGTGCCTGAAACCAAGACCGAAACCTACACCGTTTGCTGCACGAAGACGGTTCCTTATCAGGCAACTCGTACCGTGGTCTGCTGCGTCCCGCACCAGGAAACGGTAAACTGCTGCCGTATGGTTTGCCGGACGGTTGAGAAGAAGGTCGAGTGCAACACCTGCTGCAATAGCTGCTGCAACAGCTGTTGCGAGACCACCTGCTGCAAGCCTTACTTCCATCGGCTCTGCAGCGGCCTCGGCTTCCGCCACCACGACTGCTGCGAATAAGGGCAGGTCTGGAACGCCGCGGGTTTGTATCGGTAGCCCCTCTTCCGGAACAACAAGGGATTCTCGCTGTCCCTAGAGAAGTGACAAAGGCGAAAGGGATCGGAGCAAGGGCTCCTTCCCTTTCGCCTTCTTCTATTGGCTCACTGTTCTCGCAGCTCAAGCCGCCGGCTTGAGCTACAACCAATCCATCAGCAGATTTGACTGGCCTCTGTGGGCGACCTAGGGTTTTTTACCCCCTCCTGTGGCATCCATGACCCACGAGGCCAACATGTCCCACACCGCTGTTCTTCATCCTCAACAATGCAATTCAGGTGCGGCCGAACGCCGGGCCTGGGTGCGTTATCCCTGTGAACTGTCAAGCTCCTGCCAACCGGTCGTCGCCAATCGCAGTGGCCGTTGGTCAGCCAAAATACGGAACATTTCCGCTGGAGGCATCGGCATCTGCCTCGATAGACGATTCGAATTGCAGACGTTACTGAGCATCGAAGTTCAGCAGGAAGGGAGCGAATCCTCGGTCACTTTCCTTGCGCGCGTGATGCATGTCACCAGGCAAGAAGACGGTACCTGGCTTCTCGGATGCTCCTTGCGGCACCCGCTCAGCGACGAGGATCTGAAGGGGTTGCTTTAGTAAGTTGGCTCACCGCCTGATTCGAGTCCGGGTCGCTTTCGGTGGCACGGAAATCATAAATCAGGAACGTGGTCGTACGGTCGACCGGCCGGTACTGGCTCAGGAAGGCGAGCGTCTGCGTGTAGGACTCTAGCTCCGAGGGGCTAGCGTGCAGGGTCGCACTCAGCGATCCATAAAGATACGTGATGCCCACAGCCAGGTAATGCCCGCGCACCCGCGTTCTGACATCCTCCGGCCCCCTGATCGCCAGCGAATAAAGCTTGACCTCCTCCATGGGCAGGTTTTTGATTGCGGGATCAGTCCCAAAGTACCAGACTTCCAGAGGCGCGTTGTCGTGCTGCTGCTGCCAGCGTGCAAGTTCTTTCAGCCCCTGTCCCCAGTCGTAGTTCGAGTCGCTTAACAAGGTATACGCGCTCTTGGTCCCGCCCCAGAATTCGTTGGCGTAGCAGAGCCCGTTGGGCCAGACCAGGGTCGCCGCCGCCGCAGTCCAAAGGACGCTCGCACCAAGCAGCAAGACAAGGCACGAAGACAGTGCAACGCGGAAGCGTGCTGCAGGCGATTGCTTGATTTCCCCAGAGCGGTTCGGCTCGCAGGAGCCTTGTCGGAGCATCTGGTAGGCGTTCACAGCTGCCGCGGCCAGGCCAACGACCCCAAGCCCCACCAGCGGCAGGATGAGCCGAATGCCGATCTGCACGCGACAAACCAAGCTGAACGCTGCCAAGGCCAGTGCGGCAAGGAAGGCCCAGTTGAGAAGGGCCCGGGGCCGGAGCAGGCCGACAACCATGGGCAGAACAAGCAGGGGAATGCTCAGCTTGATGGACAGGACCGTCGGGAAATAATACCAGATGGCTCTTTGGGCGATCTCGCCAAGCAGGTAGGTCGCGTGCCCTTTCATGTTATGCCGAACCT
The DNA here is from genome assembly GCA_035296965.1 of Gemmataceae bacterium. Taxonomy (GTDB): domain Bacteria; phylum Planctomycetota; class Planctomycetia; order Gemmatales; family Gemmataceae; genus DATGZX01. The sequence continues at coordinate 7,045 of DATGZX010000055.1, read as the reverse complement.
GCCGCACCAGGCCTTCGCCAGCATTGCTGAAGATGCGCAAGTGGTCGGCCAGCCAAACCATGGCGCGGCTGCCAGGTCCGTCCGGTAATTGGTGCGCCCAGCTGACAAACGAAGGTTGCGTTTGCCAGTCGCAGCCGCAGTACAGGAAAACGAGAACCAGTGCGCCGATCGTGATGCGGACCAGATCGCGGCGGAAACCACCCCAAAGAACATGAACGCAATCACGCAGCAGATTAGAGTCTCTTGCCGCGGATGTCGGTCGGCCCTCCGGGCTGGACCCTTCAACTTGGTCTTTAGGCGATGGGCAGTTAATCATCTCCCCTCGCCCCCGCTTCGGGGGAGATGGGTCGGGGGTGAGGCCCCTCACCCCCGACCCATCTCCCCGGAGTACCGGGGCGAGGGGAGAACAATCGCTGCGGCTTCTGTTGCGCGCGGATTCACGTCGCAAGCTGAAGAAGCGCTCCAGCTCGACCACGAGAAGACAGATCGGACCAAAGACCATCCCGGATGCCTTGGCCAAGATTGCCGCGGCGAACCAGACCATGGGTAAGGCAAGCCGGCGTCCCCAGCCGGCATCGCGGCCGGTCCGGAAATGATAAACCATTGCCAGAAGGCAGGCGGTGATCGCCAAATCGGTAGTGGCAAGGCTTGCATGCGCCAACAGACTCGGCTCGCAAGCCAGCAATGCCACGGCCAAGCGCCCTCCCCAGGGTCCCGCAATTTGTCTCCCCCCGAGACGCCCGTAGGCCAGCAAGAGCCACCAGAAAACGAGCGTGCCGGCGCGGGCCCAGGGCAAGAGCTGTTCAAGGTCCTCCGTCGCGTCGAACCGTATGCCGTGCCAGCGTTCCCAGAGATAGATGGGCAAGGTGTCGACATCCAGCGGCAAGGGCATGGTGCCCATCCGCAAGGCGTCTTGATGACTGCCCGTTCGCCAACGCTGCAGGCCGGCTTTCACGTACAGTGGTTCATCAAAGGTAGCGCCCGTGCTGCCGGCGGCGCCCCAGCACCATAGCGACGAGGCAATCCCCCAGGCGAAGAACCAGCCCCAGTCAAGAAAGAATTCCTTTTTGGCAGACCGTTCCATGGTCACCCCTCATCCATGCCTGTCACGGCTTGCTGTTTAGTATCCCGGACGTGTAGACGTCAAGGGCAAGGAGGTATATGGGCAAGGATAGGTGTATTGAGCAGGCTGGGCGATCACCGGCATGACGAGGTCATTGCGCTGTGGGCTCATTGTCACGCAGATGGCGGCCTGTCAGCGTCACGAAAACATCTTCGAGGCTGGCATGTCGTGTCGTGAGACTCACGAGATCTCGGGCCTCACTTCGAAGACGGTTCAGGAGCGCGGGAATGGTGAGATGTGGGGCAGTGACCGTGAGGCAGTATCTTTCGTCCTCGCGTCGGACCGCGACCACGGCCGGCAGGAGGCAAAGATCGCTCTCAGGGATCGCGTTACCGTCGTTGAGGGCAAATTCGACGAAGTGTTCACCCCCCAGCTGAGCAATCAATTCCTGTGGCGAGCCGAGCGCGATGACGCGGCCATGATCAACGACGGCGACTCGGTCGCACAAGCGCTCCGCCTCATCCATGTAATGGGTCGTAATGAGCACGGTCCGTCCCTGGGAGCGAAATGCGCGCAATATGTCCCACAGTTGACGGCGCGACTGCGGGTCAAGTCCGGTGGTTGGCTCATCCAAAAAGAGTAATTCGGGATCGCCGATGAGAGCGCAGGCCACGGCCAAGCGCTGCCGCTGGCCGCCGGAAAGCTTGCCGACGTATGCGTTGCTCTTCTCCGTGAGGCCGACCTGCTCCATCACGTTCATTGGAGTGAGGCCGCGCGCGTAGAAGCTGCGGAACAGTGTAAGGGTCTCGTGAACGGTCAGTTTTTCTGCGAGGCGCGTTTCCTGGAGGGAAATGCCAAGACGTTGGCGCAAGCTCTCATCGTCCCGACCCCAATGTTCGCCGAGGATTTCAACCTCACCCGACGTCGCGCTCAAAAGTCCTTCGAGGATTTCGATGGTGGTTGTCTTGCCGGCGCCGTTTGGGCCCAGGAGCCCGAAGCACTCACCGGGCATTACTTCGAGGTCCAGGCCGTTGACGGCATCGACCGGCGGCTTGCCGGCGTAGCGTTTGCGCAAGTCGCGGCAAAGAATTGCGGAAGTCATGGCGGAATTATCCAGAACATCTTGGTCACGTACCACGGACGGTAACAATCATGAATCAGGAGGCCGAAGCCTTGCTCCTTCAATTTGCGGTGAACGCGCACGAGCGCCTCTGCGTTGGCATCGTTGCCAATTCACGCACGTTGAAATAGTATCTGGCTGAAGTTCAGACTACTACGGCTGCGGGAAGAAAAGTGGAACCCCCTGCCAAATGGCGAGCGAGACGTTCGCCGCCCACTCGCCGTCCGGTCGAGGGTTGTTCACTGGTCCTTGGATGATTTGCCGGATTTTTTGAGGGTTTCAGTTCCTGATGAGGAGGCGGCTGGATTAGCGATAGGCGGGGCGTTGCTGATTCGTGCCCCGTTCCGATGAGTGGCTTCAAATCTCGATGATGCCGGCTCCGGAGCATCTGGCGCGGCATTGCGATAGAATCCCGACATCCAGAAATGACAGACGAGCATGAGCAGCAGGGACGCCGCCAATGCCATCCGGCTTCGGGGCAATCGTCTGCGGCCCGGAGCAGCGCGTTTCAAGGACGACGCCTGCTCAACCGGCAGCTGGTGTGCTGGCCAGGGATCGGGAAGCTCGGCCCGAAAGAACTTGCGAAGAAGTCCATCCAGGTTTTCGGGAGGGCGGTTACCAGACTGGGGATCGTTGAAAGGATTCACAGAGACATTCATGGAATATACATCACTCCCTGGGCCGTAAGCAGCTCGGCCAGCCGCTGCCTGGCCCGGCTCAAGCGCATGTGAACGGCCGTGACGGTTATCGCCAACAACGTGGCGATTTCATTCGCGTCATAATCCAAGGCGTACCGGAGAGTCAGAACCTCCCGGTCAGCCTGGGAAAGCTGCGTCAAGGCGTGACGCAGTTGCCCAAATGTTTCTTCCAACTCCATTTTTTCCAGGGGCAGCGGACTCCGTGCCCGGATGCCATTCATCATCTGAGGCGGATGCGTGCCATTTCGACGAAATGAGCTTTTCGCGTGATCCTCTGCAAGATTCCGTGCGACACGCAAAAGCCACGCTCGTGGATTAAGTATTTGTTCTCCAGTTTGCCACTGTTTCCAGAGCCGCAAAAAAGCTTCCTGGGCGATATCCATGGCAAGATCGGCATTCAGCCAACGCGCGTACGCAAGCGCCCAGACCTCCCGGCTATGGCGCCGGTAGAGCGCATCAAATTCCGTCTGCCGCGATACCGGCACTCGCGAGCCTGGATTCATTTTGCCACGCAACTGACCTTACTCGACGGCCAAGAAGCGACGCCATCGACGGTCTGCCTAAAAAAGACGAGCAAAGCACTCGAATCTAACGCGGTTCCATCAGGGGCGGGTGGAAATCCTGGGTCCTCTTGGCGCACGTACGCGCACCCCAGTTCACTATAAATGCGCAACTCACCTCCAACAATGGGAGGAGCGCGCGGGCTAAATGACCGTGCGCGATTTGGCTGTAGGTCAGGTTTCCAACCTGACCGGACAGATTGGAAATCTGTCCTACACAGCTGCCGATTCAAGCACGGTGATATAGCTCAGATGATCACCACAAGATTGTCCCGGTGTACGACTTCATCGTAAGGAAGAGAGCCAAGCGCCTCCGCGATCTGCTCGGTGCGTAGGCCGCAAATGCGGGTTGCGTCGGCAGAGGAATAATTCGTCAGCCCGCGCGCGAATTCGGTACCGTCACTGTCGCAGAGCGATATGACATCCCCCTTGCCAAATACGCCGGCTACCTGCATCACGCCGATCGCCAGCAGGCTCCGGCCCTTGTTCTGAACGGCGTTCCGAGCGCCGGCATCGACAACCAATCGCCCCTTGGGGCGCGCCGTGTAGCCGAGCCAACGTTTCCAGGCGGGAACCGTGCTGCCGTGGGGCATGAACAGCGTGCCAACCGGTTCAGCCGCAAAGATTTCGTCCAGGATTAGGGGCCGCTTCCCGTTGGCGATGATTACCGACTCGCCCGCGGCAGTGACCAGGCGTGCGGCGCGCAGCTTGCTGCGCATGCCTCCCGTGCCGAGCGCACTCCGGCTTCCGCCGGCCATATCCATTATCGAGCCGTCGATTTGCGGGACTGTAAGCATGATCGACGCCCCTGGATTGGCATTCGGATCAGTAGCGCAGAGGCCGTCGACGACCGTCAGCAGCATGAGGAGCGGTGCCCGCAGCAGATTCGTGACCATGGCGGCCAGATGATCATTATCGCCGAAGCGGATTTCCGCCACGCTCACCGTATCGTTTTCGTTGATGATCGGCAGGCAATTCCATTCGAACAAGGTCAGGATCGTATTGCGGGCATTCAGGTAACGGGTTCGATTGTCGAAATCGCTTGCCGTCAGGAGGATCTGAGCGGTATGGGTGCCATGCCCGGCCAGGGCCTCTTGATAGGCACGCATGAGGAACCCTTGCCCGACGGCAGCGCAGGCTTGCAGGTGACGCAAATTTGTCGGGCGGCGCCCCAGACCAAGGTGTCCGATGCCGGCGCCGATAGCGCCCGAGCTCACCAGCGCGACCTTGCGGCCGCTTTGGCGAATGCGCTGCACCTGGTCCGCCAACGCCTGCAGCCGGCCACGGTCCAGCGTGCCGTCGGTATCAGTTAGGACGTTTGTCCCGATTTTAACGACAACGGTGTCGGCGAGCGCGATTACTTCCTGGCGAACAGGATCTTTCATGGAAATCTCACCGCGGCTGCTACCACCTGTTTGACCGGCACGACCTTTGTTTTTATACTCAAGTAGGTTCGAGTTGCTCTCCTCGACTCGCCGCCAAGAACTTCCCTCCGCGGAGAAATGCCGTGAAGCAACCTTGGGGTGTGTGGCGTAGCCTGGGTACGATTGTCCTCATAGGTTGGGCGTCGTGCGTACTGCCACACCTCCAGGCCGGCTGGAACGGACTGCTCACGCCGGGCGAAAACCAGTCGCTGCGTCGCCAGGCCGAGCAGTGGGAGGAAACCGGCCAGTGGATCAAGGCGAGCGATGCCTGGCAACATGTTCTCGGCAAGAACCGCGATCTGCCTGGCGCTCGGGAGCATTACCAGCTGTGCATGCGCCGGGCGCAACAGACACGCCGGCATCTGGACCAAACTTACCGTCAGCAAGTGCTCGGCCTTTCGCTTCAGGACAGCCTGCGAATCTACAGCGATGTGTTGAGCCAACTCCAGACCTATTACGTTGATACCGACAAGTCGGCACCGCCTTTGCTCTTTCGGCAAGGCTTGGAGGAGCTTCGCGCCGCCCTTGATAGCGAAGCCTTTTGCCGTGATTACTCCATTCGAGCCGACGCTGCCGCGAAGCACGTTTTTCAAACGCGCTTGCAGTCAACGGAGCTGGACTCTCCCGTGCGGCGTGTGCAAGACGCCCAGAACCTTGCCCGCGAGATTGCCCTTGCCGGCCAGAAGCTCCTCGGTTTGAAACCAGCTGTTGCAATTCTCGAGTTCGCTTGTGGGGCTTGCAGCGCCCTCGATGAATACACATGCTATCTGACTCCGGGCGAATTCGAGGAAATAAATGCCTCCTGGAAAGGGGAGGTCGTAGGTGTGGGGGCAGAACTAGCAGTCGCGGAGAAGAAATTGATCATCGTGCGGATCACCCCCGGCAGTTCGGCCGAGATCGGCGGACTGCGGCCGGGAGATCGAATTTTGCGCATTGGCCAGAAAGCCACCGCCAATATGGCCGCCGCGGCCGCGAACGACATGCTCAAGGGCGAAGCCGGCAGCAAAGTCGAGCTGGAAGTGGCCAACGGCGACAAGAGACCACGCGTCGTGCAATTGAAACGCGAGTTAGTGCGCGCGCCCAGCGTATCCGATCCACGATTCCTCGAAGAACGATCGGGAATTGGCTACCTCCGGATTCTTGGTTTCCAGGAAGCAACCGTGCAAGAACTTGATGTGGCCATCACCAAACTGCAGGTTGCTGGCATGAAGACGCTGATCCTGGATCTGCGCGGCAACCCTGGCGGCCTTTTCGACGTTGCCCTGCAGGTCGCCGAGCGGTTCCTCTCGTCCGGAGTCATCGTAGCCACCCATGGTCAGTACTTCAGATATAGCCAAACCTACGAAGCACACGGCATGAACAGTCTGGCGGTTCCCCTTGTCGTCCTGGTGGATGGAGAAACTGCCAGCTCCGCGGAAATGCTCGCCAGCGCCATCAAGGATAACCAACGCGGGACGCTTGTGGGCAAAACGACCTTCGGCAAAGGCTGCATCCAGAGAATCCACAAGCTCACAACAGCGCCGGCGGGGATTCGCATGACGGTGGCCAAGTTTTATTCACCGCGTGGCCTGGATTACAGCGGATCTGGCGTATCGCCTAACCTGGACGTGCCAACTTCCGATCTGCCACCCGAGCTGGAGCAAGATGCCCAGATTCAAGCCGCACTCGACGTTGCCCGCTCGCTAGCCATGGGCCGCTGAAACACCTCCAACAATCGTCTTCTGTAGCACAAGCTGGTAGCTTGTGCGGAAACGGTCTGCGCTCGGCGCCGGTTTGCGCTCGGCGCCGGTTTGTGCTCGGCGCGGGTCTCCTGACCCCGCCGTTCGTCTGACCGGAGGTCTCCTCGAGCGAACGCCGACTGCCAAATACTGGATGCATGGAGATGAGCCCGGCAGCCAGCACCCGGCCGGTGGGATAGGTCATGCTCACCAGCCGGCTGTTGTTGGTGCCGCCGAACATCAGGCTGTAGGAATACTGCACGCTCGGCGTGCTGCTGATGTTGACGGCGCCGGAGGTGGATTGGTGTTCCGTGGTCAGGAAATATGCCTCCTCACCAGAATCTGTGGGCGAAATCTGGCTCCGGCAAGGCTCCGAGACGGTGATACAACGCGGTTTTCACGGCCTCCAGGGTGCGGAAGCCGTACGACTTTCTCATGGTTAGTTTCACGTTATAGTTCAGG
>DATGZX010000054.1:0-8448 GCA_035296965.1 Gemmataceae bacterium | reverse complement strand
AGGGACTACCAGGAAGTTGAGCACGTTAGGAGGGCTGGTGCTTCATCAGCACCAGCAAAAAGGTGAGGAAACGACGTGACCAGACAATGAGCTGCCGCTTCGGCTTCGTTCAACAGCCGGGCTGTATACTGGCGGGTTGGACATATGCGATCCCAAGGCTCCGCGATGGTAACCCATGGTAAATGCCGAAATCCAACTCAGTCTCTATACATTCATGGGCCAAGCGGACGTGGTGCTGAGCGGTGCCGCCAACGTGGACCAACTGAACTCGAACCTTGCCCCGATGGCCATGCCTTGGAGCAAGGACGCGAGCCATTTACTTGATGCACTGAAGGAATCGCAAAACGACTACTGGAACACTCGCGCCGGACTGGCATGGAACTAGCATTGCAGGCTCGCCAATCGCAAAACCGCGTTCGTCTTGGCGCTCGTGCGGGGCCGGGGTCCGGGGTCACTCCACGCATACCCTCCTCGATCATAGGTACAAATCCGGGTGAAATGCGAGACCTGTGACTGAACGAGGTTCCAATCGAAGGAGAAATCTCCCAAGCCGTATTCGACGACGACGGTCGGGCCGCCATCCCCGGTGGAGAATACGTGGAGCCTGTGGCCACCCAAGTCCACAAGCACTCCCGGCGGCTTCGGCGGACCGGCGGGGGGGGGCGGCCAAAGCCGCGACGCCGCTTGGAGCCGCGGCAGCCGAGCTGCCAGGTCTGGCTTTCTCTTTTGCCTTTCTGATTTGCTGGAGGAGGATATCACGAACGTAATGCCACTCAGGCACAAGTTTCAGCGCTGCTAGCGCAAAATTCTCGGCGGCTGTCAGGTCCGGTGTAGATTTGTTCAAATTCGACCAAGCTAGACTCATCAACAATTCGGGTTCCCCCCAGGACGGCTCCAGGAGATTTTCTCTTTGGGCCGGGTTTTTTCGAATGACTTCCAGGCCCTGTTGGTAAGTTGCCAGCGCCTTGTCCTGCCCTCCCCCGCGCTCCGGCGGAGAATTCCAGCGACTCGGTCCCAGCACCCACAGAAGCCGCGGGTTCTCGGGCGCTGCTGCCTGGGCTTCCTTGAGCAATGGAATGGCCCTGCCCAGCAATTTCTTCATGCGCGCACCGTCACTGCGGTGCAAGAAAAGGAGACTGAACAGACAAGAGCCGTTTCCAATCTTCGCGTCCACAAAACCAGCATCCGCAGCAGTGGCCGCGTTGAACTCATCCACGGCTGCATTGAGATCTTGTTCCAGCTCCTTCGGGTCAACCGCGTCGTTGAATCCGTTTAAAGCCCTTCGCCACATCGCGAAGCCACGCCAGTAGCGCACGCGGGAGGCAAGTTCGTTATCCATCACAAAAGGCTGTAGCGCATCGAAAAGCCGCTTGAGCTCGGTACGATCACCCGCATAGTCGGCCTTTTTTATTTGCACGACAATCCCGCTCACGGTCTCACGGTTCCTACGAGAAGCGCTGCCTATTGCAGCCGTTGGAAGCGCGCCCTGTCGGATCCGGAAGCTTAGCTCGAGCCCGCCACTCGGAATGGAAACCGCCTCGACTACGCCATGCCAGTTGTGTCCTTCGTCATCGGTGAACTCCCAGCTGCGTTTCGCCGCGCCCCCGGCAAGGCTGCTCGAATTCGGGTCCTGCACTTTATTCCAGCTCTTCGGCAGATTCGGCTCGAGGACCTTTAGCAAGTCCTCCGCAGTCATATCGGTGCGCACCGTCCAACTTTTTTCCCAGTAGTCGGTCCCACCATTGGTACGCAGGAGGGTGTATTTCACGCCGTCGGGGAGAGGGAGCCGCCGGCCGCGCACCCCGAGAAGCGCGCGTAGATGGCGGTCGGCCAGATTCGCTCGCGCGTACGGGACATCCGGCTGCCAGTGGTACTCCATTCCCAGGGCGACTTCCTGAGCAAAGCCCCGTCCGCGCAGTTTTTCGATCACGTGCAGCGCGCCGTCGATTCCGGAGGACAAGCCGGCGGATGTGATGATCTTGCCGTTATCCACGAAGCGCTGGTCACGAACAACCCGGCACTTAGGGGTGAGCTTTTGCAGGCGGTCGATCAGGCCGGCAGTGGTGGTCGCCGTCAGCCCGTCGAGCAAGCCGGCGTCTCCGAGGAAAAACGCGCCATTACAGACCGACAGGACATACTGCGCTTTTTCCGCGCGCTCGCGCACCCACTGGCGGACGGTCGGGTTGGGCCGAACACGACCGCCGGGGAGAACCAGAATATCAAGCTCGGGGCAATCAGCGAAGGAAAAGCTGGGAATAATGGTCATCTCCATGTCGGTGGTCAAGCGCCCGGGTTTTTCCGCCACCGTAATCACGCGGCATTGGGCCTGACCAAAAGCTTCATAGGGCCCCGTGTAGTCAATGATCTGCACACCCGAAAAGACCAGGATGCCCACGGTCAAGCCCGTCTTGGCGCTGGATGAGTCGGTCTTTTTGGCATCGTCCTTGGCCGGCTCGACACGATCGCCTGCTTTCTCGGCGTTTTGTAGTTGAGCGACAAGTTCAGTCCCGGCATCACCCGTCCCCTCGGCCGCGCCAAATGCTGCGGCCGCTGAAAACGTCAGAAGGACGGCGATGCTCGTGATGCCCAGTCTTGCCTGATCGGCGTGCCCAGAATTCCGACGTGCAAGATTGATCGACGCTGAGGTGGACACCAATGTCATTATTCTGCGCAACATAGTTCCGACTCCCTTGGGATTAGCACTCGGGGACCGTCAATGTTGCGTTCCGTTTTCCGACCAGCGAGGAAGCCCTTCAAACCTGACGATCATCAAGGAAGATTTATTCGCCCGATCAGTTCGCAGCGGCGCGCCGAGTACCCAAAAGGGATGCAAAACTGCTAGCCGCGTTTTTCCCCATAGATTCGCTGGATGCGACAGGTCATTGCCTCGAGTTGGTATCTTAACGCCCTTGCAAGCTGGTCAGTAGCAACTCTGCGACGCGGACGGTCTTTTCCAATACGTCCTTGCGTTTCTACGGTTCACCCCCCGCTGAGGCTTGAAGGCAGCAGGGCATTGGTTGCCAGCAGCAGCGTGTGAGCTTTGCCCAGGTCGTCAGCGATAGCAAAGATCGAGGAATCTCTGCTCTTCGGGGGGCATCCACGGAGCATGTCAAATTAGGTGATCGGCGCCCGCATCGAAGCCATTGTTCGGCGAGGCAGTTGGACGGCGCGATTCTCGGTGCAATGCGTCTAAACTTTCAGGAAGAGCCATGATTGCCGACTGCAGCGCCAACCCTGAAAAGCTTCTCCACCTGGCGCAGACGGGAAGCGTGCCGGCACTCGGCGAGTTGCTCGAGCGCTATCATGACTATCTGACGCTGCTGGCACGGGTGCAGATTGGCCGCAGGCTTCAGCGTAAGGTGGATGCTATGGACCTGGTCCAGGACTCGTTCCTGGGAGTGCACCAGCACTTCGCCCTCTTTCGCGGGAACAGCGAGGCCGAGTTCGTGACCTGGCTACGGCGGATATTGGCATCCAAGCTGGCGGATCTTCTGCGCCGCTATCCCGGCAGATTTCCTTTCGATGTATGAGGACCTTTGCGTCCCCTTGAGAATGGCGATCGCTGGCAAAGATCTTGGGAGTCTGCTGCACCAGGAAGGTCGGCTGGAAGAATCGCAAAAAGCACATTTGCAATCTTTGGAGGCTTTGAAGGCGCATGTCGCCAGTTCGCCGGGCAGTCCGGACCTGCAGGAGGAACTTGGTTCAGTCCAGTGTCAACTGGGTGTCGTGCTCGCGAAGAGAGGGCAAGCCAAGGCTGCAGAACAAGCTTGCACGCAGGCGTTGGGGCTGTTCCAGCCTTTGGTTGCCGACTAACCAACCAAGCAGGATTACCAAAAAGAGCTGGGTGGCTGCTGGAACGCGCTGGGCAGCTTGCTCGAAAGCGGTCAACGGCTTCCCGAAGCGGAAGCAGACTATCGTCAGTCCGTGGCGATCTTTGAGAAATTGGCTCGGAAGTTCCCGAGTATCCAGGAGCATCAAACTGGCCTGGGAGCCAGTCTGAAGAACCTGGGACGCTTGAGGACGCAATCGGACGGTAACAGGTGAACCTACATTATGGCGAGCCAGGTCGTAGGGAGTTCCTGGCCAGGGAGATACGTCCCCTTTGTTGTTCCCCCAATCAATATGAAAATACTCTAATTCCCGACCCTTTCTATTTCCCAAGCATCGTCGTGCGGCCCGGCAAATCTCTCATTACGCCGATCGCCGAAAATGCAGGCGCGGACGGCGGCATTCTCGCGTCTAGTGTCAGGAGGTCAGGTCTTTGCACTAATGCGGACAACAGAACACAAGGAGTAACCCCTATGGCATCTGATTCTCCGCACCGGCCGTTGCGTCGATCCCCCAAGCTGTGGCACCGAGGCTGTCGCGCTCAGCTCTTTGTTGAGCAGCTGGAAAAACGTGACCTTCTCAACGGTCTGCCCTTGCCCGCTCTTCTTCATGAGCCACTCGGTCCCCTCCAGAAGCCATCGGCCAATAGTAATACTTCGACCGTCAGCTTTCCGCTCGCGGTTGGGCCGGACCAAAGCTCGAGTCCGGTTGGGCAGGGTTACACACCGGCACAGATGCAGCAGGCTTACGGCTTTAATCAAATTACTTTGCCGGCCGGTGAGACTTTTAACGACGCTGGCAGCGGCCAGACCATCGCCATCATCGACTTTCTGGACGATCCCTACATCACTTCGGATTTGCAGACGTTCGACGAGACGTTCGACATTGGCGGCGCGGCCGGCAACGCGACGAGCACCAGCTTCTTCAAGGTAGTCAACGAAACCGGGGGCAGCACTCTCCCGCCCACGGACACCTCGAATTACGGGCTCGAGACTTCGCTCGACGTGGAGTGGGCGCATGCGATGGCCCCCGGCGCCAATATCCTGCTTGTGGAGGCCAGCACCGAGAATACCAACGACGGGGACGCGGCCATCGAATATGCCGCCCGCCAATCGGGTGTCTCCGTCGTATCCATGAGCTTCGGCTCCGGCGAGTATCCAACGGAGTACTATTTTGACAGTATCTTCACGACGCCTGCCGGTCATCAGGGGGTTTCTTTCGTAAGTGCCGCGGGTGATAACGGGGGGTTCTTCACGTCGTACCAAGCCGTGTCGCCCAATTCGCTCAGCGTCGGGGGCACGACTCTGCCCCCGGACGCGTCGGGCAATCCGGACCGCGCCCTGGAGTTTGCCTGGAGCGGTGGCGGCGGCGGCATCAGCGCCTATGAAAGCGAGCCGGCCTACCAGCTAGGCGTCGAGTCAACCGGATCCCGCACGGGACCAGACTTGGCTTACAACGCGGATCCGGCCACGGGCGTGCCCGTTTACGACACGTTGCGGGCGAATGCCGTCTCTCCGGGCGAGCCGTGGATCGAGGTCGGCGGCACCAGTGCGGGCGCCCCGCAAGTCTCCTCGATGATAGCCATCGCCAATCAGTTGCGCGTTGCCGCAGGCGAAGGCACGCTCGATGGCCCCAATCAACTGCTGCCTGCCATTTATCAAATTGCCGCGACCGACCCGAACGCCTTCGAGGACATCACTCAAGGCAATAACGGCTACCCTGCTGGGCCGGGCTATGATTTGGCCACCGGCCTTGGCTCGCCCAATGCCCAGTACCTCGTCCCCGACCTTGTGGCCGCCTTCAAAGCGCCGGCGGCGCCGGCCACGCTTTACTGGACGGGTGATGTCGGCGACCAGAACTGGGACACCCCCGGCAATTGGTCCACGGTAGATCCCCTCGTCACCAACGTGCAACAATTCGTCTTGCCCGCCCCCAACGACAATGTCGTCGTCGACCTCAGCGGGGCCACCATCTTGCACTATTCAACCAATTACGAAACGATCAGCAGCTTCACAGTGACGGCTCCCAATGTTTCCCTCGATATAGGCGCGGGCAATCTGGATCTATCCGGAGGGGGGACGCTGGGCACGTTCCAGGTCGATCAGGCAGGCGACGTCGTCAACATGAACGGCGGCGTCCTCAAGAGCGCCCACGTCACTTCCGGCACGACCTTGAACGCCACCAGCACCGGCAACGGAGAATATCCCGAACTCAACGACGTGCAACTCGACGGCACGCTCAACGCCAATCAGAGCGGCAACTTTAACGGGTTCTTCGTCCAGAACGGGCTGATCCTCAATGGTACCGTCAACTTGGGCGGCACTAGCGATTTGTCATCCGCGATAATGGCTGGTTACGCGGACTTCTATGCAGGCAACCTGGACAACAGCCCCGAGACGATCAGCGGCACCGGCACCATTCAACTGGGCCAAAGCTTTAACGGCGATGCACTCTATAATTATGGCACCCTCGGCACGTTTACGATCGGACCACACCTCACCATCCTGGGAGGAGGCCCAGGCTCGACGGCTTATTTCGAGCAATTGAGCTTTACGGGAAGTCTCGATAACCAAGGGACCATTGTGGAAAACGGCGGTTCCCTGGAGATTGACGCCATCGGACCAGCTCTCGCTGACGGGGAGTCGTCCTCCACCACGGGCTGGACAAACGAGGGCGTGATCCGAGAGACCGGCGCCACCCTGGCGTTGTTAGGCGGTTGGATCAACTACGGCACCATCAGCGCCGATTCCACATCCACGATCTATTTGGGCAATCAGACGTTCGGCCAGACCGCGAGCAGTCCCAGCGCCCCCTTTTACGCCTGGAGCAATCTGGGGTCCCTCACCATCGGCAACGGCGCGACCGTGATAGTCGGCGGGTTCCTGACGACGGACCAGTATCAGGGCGCCGTCGCCATACCCGGTGTCACTGCGAATCTGGCTCTCGATTCGAGTTCTCAGGACGGGACGCTGGACAATAGCGCGGCGGACAATGCAGTGAGCGCAGGCGTCCTGGCCCTGAACGCTGCTACCGGACCCTTGCTGGTGGCCGGGGGCACCATCAGTGGAGGAAGCATCACCACCAGCGGTAGTGACGATATTCAAGTTTCCACGATTCCCACCGGTGCTTTTGGGCCCAGCGGGCTCGCCGGCGGCTGGTTTTACAACGTGACCAACGAAGGCACCGTGGACGTGACCGGCGTGGTTCTCGATCTCTCCAACGCCACCAACGACGGGGTCGTCGCGGCGGCGACAGGTTCCACACTCGAGTTCCTGGGCAGTTGGAATAACACGCACGGCGCCATCAGCGTCGATTCCTCCTCGACTCTCTATCTGGGTACGCCCGCCTCCACCGATCCTCATTCCCCGCCGACCCTGGCGGACGGCAGCGCTTACGCCTGGAATCTCAGCAAGGTTGGGACGATCGCTGTGGCCAACGGGGCTACCATCGGTTTTGGCGGTCTCATGACCACGGATCAGTTCACGGCGTTCCCCAGTTTGCCCGGCGTCACCGTCTCGTTGTCCCAGGACTTCGTCCTTCTGGATGGCTGGCTGGATAACAGCCCGGCTGATAATCCAGGCACGGGCGGTGTTCTGGCCTTCACGTCGGCGACGGGCGCCGTGAACTTGGCCAGCGGCTTCATCTCGCAGGGTACGATCACCAGCAGCGGCACCGGCTCCCTGAATGTCGTCTTCTTCATTAGTCCATTCGGAGCGAGCGCCGCTGTTCTCGATGGCGTGATCAATGACGGCGTCATCGACGTGAATGGATCTACTCTTGACCTGGAAGGGACGGTCGTCAACAACGGCACGCTAACCAACTCCTTCGGCTCAATCAGCATCCTTTCAGGAAGCAGCTTCACCAACAACGGCAACGTATCTTTGACGGGAACGTTTCTCCAGTCCCAGTCGAACATAACCAACAACGGCGCTTTCACCTTGACCGGAACGTATTTCCAGACCGGCGGAAGCATTGCCAACTCCGGCGCCTTCACGATGAACTCCGGCTCTACGGTCAATATGTCTGCATTTTTCGAGCAGACTTTCCCGGCGACTCCTCCCGTGAGCCTGTCGAACACCGGCACGATCATGGTGACGGGATCTTCCGATTTGATCCTTAGCGGCAGCCTGACCAACGCTGGTTCGATCAGCGGCGTGAGCAGTGAAGTCCGCCTCCTGGGGAACTGGGACAATACGCACGGCACCATCAGCGTCGATTCCTTGTCCATATTGTCCCTGGGATTCAATACGCTCTCCGATCCCAATCCGATACCGCTGTTCGCCGACGCCAGTGCCTACGCCTTGAATCTCAACCATGTGGGGACGATCAATGTTGCCGACGGCGCCACCGTCGACTTCGGTGGCCTCATCACCACGGATCAGTTCAATGCGTTCCCCAATCTGCCCGCTGATCCGGTTGTCCGCGGGGCTGTTATCCAGCCAGCCACGCTGGCACCGCCCCGCTGGTCTGCGGTCGCTCTTAGCGCGGGAGAACGGCTTTTAGGTGATCGCTGACAGGCTCACCTCTTGCGAATTGCGAGATACGACATTCCTAGCCCATCAATCGCCGCCAAACAGCCAGCCGCAATGAATACCCATTTGAGCCATGGCGCCTGCTGGC
>DATGZX010000053.1:0-3098 GCA_035296965.1 Gemmataceae bacterium | reverse complement strand
CCACGTCGAGTTCTCCCAAGGGAAGAAGACTTTTCTCGAGGTAATCGCCGCTGCCGCCCACGAAGTACAGAAGCCGGTCTTCTTCGCCCGCATCATCATCATCGTTTCCTATCTGCCCATCTTCACCCTGCAGCGCGTCGAAGGCCGCCTGTTCCGCCCCATGGCGTGGACCGTAGCCTTCGCCCTGCTGGGTGCTCTTCTGTTCGCTCTTCTGATCGCGCCCGTGCTCTGCCACCTCGTTTTCCGCGAAGGCAAGGTCAAGGAATGGCGAAACCCGATGCTGAGCATCATGCAGAGCGCCTACCGGCGCACGCTTAGCTGGTGCTTCGACCACATGAAGTTCACGCTCGGCCTGGGAGTGGCTGCGCTAGCCTTCACGCTGTTCCTTTTCTTCAGCGGAATCGTCGGCTCCGAGTTTCTCCCTCACCTCGATGAAGGCGCGATCTGGGTCCGCGGCACGCTGCCGCCCAGCACCGGCCCCACAACCGGAATCGCAGTCACGAAACGCGCCCGCTCCATCCTCGCCCAATACCCCGAAGTGAAGCAGATCGTCAGCCAGGTCGGCCGGCCCGACGACGGCAGCGACGCCAGCGGCTTCTACAACACAGAATTCTTCGTTGACCTTCTGCACCGTTCCAAATGGCGCCCCGAGTTCCACACGAAAGAGCAACTCATCGACGCCATGGACAAAGCCCTCGGCCAGATTCCCGGCGTCGACTGGAACTTCTCTCAACCCATCTCCGACAACGTGGAGGAAGCCGTCAGCGGAGTCAAGGGTGAGCTTGCCGTCAAACTCTTTGGCCGCGATCTCAAGATCCTCGAACAGAAGGCCGACGAGATGCAGGACGTCATGAGCAAGATTCCCGGCGTGGCCGATCTGGGCACCTTCCAGGTACGCGGCCAGCCCAACGTCAATCTTGCCGTCAACCGCGCCACCGCCGACCGCTTCGGCATCAACGTCAGCGACGTGCAGGATGCGGTCGAAACCGCGGTCGGCGGGAAGGCCGTCAGCCAGATACTGATCGGCGAGCAGCGTTACGATCTCACCGTCCGCTACCAGGAACCATTCCGCAAGACCGTCGAAGAGATCGAGAACATCCGCATTCTCGCGCCCTCCGGCGAGCGCGTTTCGCTTGGCCAGCTTTGCGACGTCAGGCTCGAAGACGGCGCTTCCACCATCTACCGCGAGGGCAACTCGCGCTACATTGCCATCAAATACAGCGTGCGCGGCCGCGACCTGGGCAGTACCGTTCGCGAGGCCATCGAGCAGGTCCGCGAAAAAGTCAAGCTTCCAGAGGGCTATCACCTCGACTGGACCGGCGAATACGAAAGCCAGCAGCGAGCCAACAAGAGACTCGCCATCATCGTGCCCGTCACTCTGCTGCTCATGGCCTTCATCCTCTACTCCATGTTCGACTCCTGGAAATGGGTCGGCCTCATCTTCGCCGTAGTTGCGCTCTCGCCCTTAGGCGGAGTGCTCTCTCTACTCGCCACCGGCACGCATTTCTCCGTCTCCTCCGGCCTAGGCTTCCTCGCGCTGACCGGCGTTTCGGTAGAAATTGGCGTCATCATGGTCGAATACATCAACCAGCTCCGCACCCGCGGTATGGACCCGCGGCAAGCCGCCCAAGAAGGCGCTGAACTTCGTCTTCGCCCCATCATGATGACCATGCTGGTCGCAACCCTCGGCCTGCTCCCCGCTGCCATGTCGCATGACATCGGCTCCGACTCGCAGCGCCCCTTCGCGATAGTCATCGTTGGAGGGCTGCTCGTCGAACTGGTCGTCAGCCTGGTCCTGATGCCCACCCTCTACGTTTTCTGGGCGCGCCCCGGCGACAAGTTGCCCCCGTCAGAACTGGAATTCAAAGAAGAGGGCGAGCACGTGGACTAGGTTTGTGTGGGGACGGGCTATGCCCTATCCAAGCGGGGCGCAGCACTGCTCATGATGTAGTGGCATGGTGTAGTGGCGTGATTTTACCTCGGCACAACGATCCGCACCGTCCCAAGTCCGTTGCAGAACCGGCAGCGTTCACCCTCCATGAGTTTTCCCGACCCGCCGCACTCCTGACATTTGGCTGCGATCTGGAATTCGGTGTTGGTGGCGTCAGGCGTGCTGCCGGGAGTCACCTTGACGACCTCGGCCCGGTGGTACTTTCGCAACCACGATGCCAGCTTTCCCTCAACCCGTTCGCGCTCTTCAACGCCGAGCCCCCTTGACTCGGAGGGCCACCAATCTGGAACGCAGGTGTAACAGACGAGCTGGCCGTAGTCGAAGAGTGCGCCGGGATCGGCGGAGCGGAAGAATTGCTTGCACTGCGAACAGCGCTTGACCCCGAGTAATGCCAAGGCGCCGATCACGTCCTTCAGATCGTGCTCGACACGTGCCAGGGTCGCAAATAAGGGGTTTTCCGCTGGATCGTGCGTTTCCACTGGTGAACGCCCATTTCCTTCTCGTTGCATCTTATACCTCCTCCCGACGTTTAACTCAGTTAAGCTGCTGGGTGCTGCCACCGACCTTGTCACTTACTTAGAGCAACGTTCCGCGCTTGCGGCCCGCTTGCAGTCGGACCCTTTACCGACCTCGTAGCTGGCTGCGGGCAGCGCTGACAAAGCCGATAAACCGACGCGCCAATTCGGCGATGCGATCGGCTTGCCGCATTCGGATGGACTCCCTGGGGACCAAATCCGCGCCAATGCCGAGTGCCATGGCGCCCGCCAGAATGAAACCGGACGCTGTCTGCTGAGTCACCCCGCCTGCGGCGATCAGCGGCACCTTTGGAAACATGGCCTTCAAAGCCCGGATGTAACTGTCGCCGCCCACCTGTGCGCAGGGAACAACCTTTACGAAGTCGGGGCCCAGTTTCCACGCCGTTAATATCTCGCTCGGACTCAATGTTCCTGGGATCATGACCACACCTTCTTTTACGGCGAAGGTCAGGAGCTCAGGATCGAGCCCATCGCTTGCTAGGAACTTGGCTCCGGCATCCAAGCAGCGGCGCGCCGTTTCCACATCCGGGACGCCACCCGCACCAACGATGACTTCGGGAACATTCTGCACAAGGTCGGAGATCAGTGCGTGCGCATTCGGCACGGTTAGC
>DATGZX010000052.1:0-3664 GCA_035296965.1 Gemmataceae bacterium | reverse complement strand
GGACCTGGTGGGGCTCCGAGTGACGCGCGCCGCGAGGCCATCGAGGGAGGGGCTTGGCCGTCTTCACAGGGGGGTTCGGATGGAGGTGCGACCGTGGGGAGGCCAGGTTGATCTTGCGAGGAGATACCGCTTTGGCGTCGTGATGCCCGTTCCTGGTGGTTAGGGCTGTTACCGCCAGCAATCTGGCCCGAATTGGCGGTTCGCCGAGACGCCAACTTTGCGTCCCCGTAATTCCAAACGGGCCGGCCCGCTCGACCGCGGCCTTGGACTACCCTGAAGATGAGGACGCAGTGAAGAACAGATTACTCATAGAGGCCATCGCGGTCGTCGTTGCCTTCTTGGTCGGCTTCCTTCCGCAGTACATCAAAACCCGGCGCCTGGAGGGTGAACTGCATGGGCTCCAGCAAGCCAACGCAAATGCCGAGCTTCGCGATCTCGTCGGGCTGTCCTACGTTCAGGCCAGCCAGAAAAACTACGGCCTCGCGGCCGCCACGTCCGCCCGATTCTTCAATCGCGCTCGGGAACTCGCCAACCAGGCCGCCGACCCGTCCGCCCGCAAAGCCCTGGAGGATCTCATGCCTCCGCGCGACAAGATCACGGCGGAACTGGCGAAGGGTGACCCCAGCGTGATCGGCGACTTGCAGGACGTCTTTTCCAGGACGCGGCGCGCCACGCTCCCGGCCGGCGAGCAATAGTGGGATTCCGCCACCAGCACCGCGTCCTTGAGGTCGCCCGATGCGGGGCTATGAATCCTCAACACGAACCCACCGGCTTGGGCGGCTGCCACCGCTGCCAGGCCCGAAATGTTATCCAGCCGGCGCGCCCTCGCAATTATCGGCCCGTGGCGGCGCTTCTTGCACGGCGGAGGATCGTTTGGGCCTCGTCCAGCAATTGCTTGCTGTGCTCATGCAGCGCGCGATACTTCCCGGACAACTCGCGCGTCGCATCCCCCACAAGTTCCCCGCTGCGCTCGTAAAGATCCTCGCATTTCTCTACCAGTTCCTTGCCAGCGTCGATCAGGTAATCCGCGACTTCTTCTCCTTTGCGGACTAATCTCTGGCGAGTTCGTGCGCCTGACGCCGGTGCCATCAGCAGTGCTGCCGCCGCGCCGATTGCGGCTCCCAGCAGGAAGAATGCCGCACGGTCGCCCGCTCTTGTATCGCTCACAGTCTCTCCTTAGCCGAAAGAAGCGTTCTCCATCCGAGCTTAGCGCGCTTTCCATCCACTCTGCGGCGCGCGCCGCTTTCGTACATACGCTCCTCCATATGCTCCAAGGCTGCCCCATCTTGCAGGCAACGGCTCCCGTAGTGCGTCCGCGGCTGGCGCGCCGGAGCATTCACAGCCGATCGCTCCAGGGACGCGAAACGGGCAAGACCAGTTGACCTCTTGGCGGGGTCGGCGGGCCACGGCGTCGCCACCAGGGTGCGCCGATCACAATGCTCGAGGAATGCCATATATTCCAGGCCACGGCGCCCGTAGTGCGTCCGCTGCTGGCGCTCCGGGAATTCACAGCCATTCGTTTCCACGACCCAAAACGGGCAAGACCATTTGGCCTTTGTGCCGGGGTCGGAGGGCCACGGCATCCCCGACCGCCCCGACCGCCTCGAACTGTTGCATTTCGGAGCCCGTTGGCCTATATTTGCTACGGGCCGCACTTAAACCCTGCGACCAAGCGTTGATGTCGTGTTCGCAAAAGGCGGCTTGGGCTGGCCAGGCGCTTGGTTGGGTTTGCTTTTCCCGGGCCACTGGTGGTTCATGGGTGACGCCATGCCGATTCTGGAGTCAAAAGCGGACCAATCGGCGATCCGAAGAATCCTGCTGGCCACCGGCTTGGGGGCGATCTTTGGTCTCCATAGTTGGCGGCTGGCAAAGTACGGGTTCGCAGTCTCCTTTCCTTGGTATGGGCCGGTGTGGATCTTGCTCAGCCAGGTGTTCCTGGGCTTCAGCGTCGGCGTGACCGCAGGATTGACATGCTGGTGGAAGCGCGGGTTCGTGCTTGGGCTGGTTTTCAGCATCCCTTCCGCTTTCGGCGCGCTGGCGCTGGGACTGAAGTGGGCGCCCTATGGCGTCGCCGCGATTACCGGAGGGCTGGTAGTCGGGCTTCTTATTGCGTTGATCGCCGATGCCCTTTTCCCGAACACGCGGACCTCAACCGATCGACCTTCACCGGGTCGGCTGCTTGGAACCGGCAATGCGAAATCCGAGAAATGCAGTGCGCAGACGAACTGGCAGCGGCTGGCTGAAGAGAAAGCCTGTCTGGAACACCTGGATGCCGAGCGGGCATGTCGAGGCGACTCAGGTTTCGGGAAGACCACCGAGGACAGGATCGTTTGGGGGGAACTACTTGATTTGGAATTGCAGGATATCGATGAGCAGGTGAGCCGCATCTGTCAAGCGGCGGGGGATTCCTCTGGCCTGCGCTCGTGGATGTCCAACAACAGTCCTAAGTCGTCTTCGAAATGATCGGCACCATGCGCCGGCGATGGAGTACCCGCGAATCTCGACTGCCTGTGCAATCGACGTTACGGCACACCATGCTTGACGCCCCGCCACAGTCGGCGTCCAATGGAATCGTAGCGTATCCGCGAAAAGGAGGTCCCTATGAACTCAACGATTCATGAGCCTCTCGACCTTACCAGCGAGGAGTTTGCGATCCTGGCCGAGCTGCTGGAATCGGAACGCGCCAAGCTGCTGGTCGAGATCCGACACACCCATCACCGCTCCTTTCGGGACGAATTGCGCCACCGGCTGACGTTGGTGGAGCGCCTGCTTGAGCGCTGCGGGCCTACCCTGAGTGCCGGCTCGGAGAAAACGGGACTCGGCGCCTGAAGAATTCACTGGAGGCAAAACATGCCAATCACCGTTAAGAAGATCATCTTGTGGCGAAGCGAGGTCGACAACAAGCCGGGAGCGCTTGCCAGCACCATCGAACCGCCTGCCAAGGCTGGTGCGGACCTCAAGGTGATCATGGGCTATCGGCACCCCACCGCCAAAGGAAAGGCGGCGATTGAAGTTTTCCCTATCACCGGGAAGAAATTGGCAGCCGCTGCCGGGACGGCGGGGTTGGGCGCTGCAGCTATTCCGACGCTGCTGGTAGAGGGCGACAATAAGCCGGGATTGGGCTACACTATTGCACAAGCGATAGGTGCTGCCGGAATCAATATCGCCTTCTTTGTCGCGCAGGTCATCGGGAACAAGTTTGCCGCAGTACTCGGTTTCGAGACGGAGGAGGACGCGAAGAAGGCCGCACCCCTGATCAAGAAGGCCGCGAAGAGTACGGGGGCCTGACACTGCCTAACAATTCGTCGGGTTAGACTCACGGCGGTGGGAAATACTCGTAGCGAAAGCGTATTCCGTATTGCTCACGGCTGGCAGTTGTGCGCAAGCCGAGAGATTTCCGAGACATTGATCTCCGACTTCATCCTGCCTGCGGTACACTCGGTCCCTCCCCGGATGGCTCGCCAACTGGGGCGCTGTCGGGTGTCCGTTGTTGAAGATCTGGGCAGACCCTCAGTAGCTTCGCGGTGGACCGCGACAGACCTGGAATTGAAGATTTCACTCGCGACGGCAGGCCGCGAAGACCATGACATCGCGTTGGAACTGCTGTTGTGCCTGGGACAAGCACTGTGGGAAAAGCTGAGTTACAGCCAACGCAAGGACTACT
>DATGZX010000051.1:0-4524 GCA_035296965.1 Gemmataceae bacterium | reverse complement strand
GGTCCCGTCGCACTTCCCTGCCGACGGCCACGGCCTCGCCTTCTTCGATGGCACCCACCTGTTCGAGCACTCCGACTTTCGCCAGGGCTTCCATCCCGACTGGAAGACGTTCATCTTTAACTACGGCCGCACCGAAGTGCGTAGCTTCCTGATGTCGAGCGCCATGTTCTGGCTGGACAAATATCATGCCGACGGCCTGCGCGTGGATGCGGTCGCTTCCATGCTCTATCTCGACTACTCGCGCAATGAGGGCGAATGGATTCCCAACAAGTACGGAGGCCGCGAGAATCTGGAAGCCATAGACTTCCTGCGCCAGTTCAACCTCGAAGCCTACAAAGAGCACCCCGACATTCAAACCTTCGCCGAAGAGTCCACCTCCTACGCCATGGTTTCGCGGCCCATCTATCTCGGTGGACTGGGGTTCGGGTTGAAGTGGGACATGGGCTGGATGCACGATACGCTCGAGTACTTCAAGCAGGATCCGATTCACCGCCAGTATCACCACAACAAATTGACCTTTCGCATGCTCTATTCGTTCCACGAAAATTTCGTGCTGCCCCTGAGCCACGACGAGGTGGTGCACGGAAAAGGTTCCCTGATCGGAAAAATGCCCGGCGACGAATGGCAGAGGTTTGCCAACCTGCGCCTGCTCTTGGCCTACATGTTCGCCCAGCCCGGCAAGAAGCTGCTCTTTATGGGCTGCGAGTTCGGCCAAGTTAGCGAGTGGTCGCACGATCGCAGCCTCGACTGGGACGTGGTGCAATACCCGGTGCACTACGGGCTCATGAACTGGGTCGAGCAACTCAACCGCGTCTATCGCAGTGAAAATTCGCTGCACTGGTTCGATAACGATCCCAAGGGTTTTGAATGGGTGGACTGCAATGACGCGCCCATGAGCGTCGTATCGCTGCTGCGCAAAGGCAAGGCGGGGGAGAATCCCGTGCTCGTCGTTTGCAACTTCACGCCCGTTCCCAGACTGGGATACATGGTGGGCGTGCCGGCGGGCGGGTACTGGAGAGAACTTCTCAACAGCGACGGCCAGGAGTACGGAGGTACGAACGTCGGCAACGCGGGAGGAGCCGAGGCCCTCCCAGAACAAACCCACGGCCGCCCCTATTCGCTGCGGCTGACATTGCCACCGTTGGCAGCGCTGTTTCTAAAGAGGGCATAGACGGGAATCGGAGCCGAGTGTCCGCGGCCCGGCTGCCGGACTGCTGGACGGGCGAGACGCCCGTCGCTCCACCGGCGAGTCGCTCGCTGTCGGACACGAATGCTGCTCGCCTCGGAGATCACCATCGACCTTATTACTCTGTGCGTTTTATTCATCGTGTTTGTTGCCACCCTGATTCGATCGGCGTTCGGCTTTGGGGAGGCGCTAATCGCCGTTCCGCTGCTCGCTTTCTGCATTCCGCTGGGCATCGCCGCCCCATTGGCTGTGCTGGTGTCGATTACCGTCGCTGCCATCGTCGTCGTGCAGGACTGGAAGAAGATCCACCTGGGTAGCACGGGATGGCTCGTGCTCTCCAGCCTTTTTGGTATACCGTTAGGTCTTCTGCTTCTGACGAGTCATCATCAAAGGGTAGTGAAGGCCACGCTGGCCGTGATTATCATGACGTTCTCCGCCTACTCCTTGATCGGAAGCACACCGCTGGAACTACGACGCGACAGTCGAGCCTGGCTTTTAGCATGTGGATTCTGCGCCGGCGTGCTCGGCGGAGCCTATGGAATGAATGGGCCACCGCTGGTGGTGTATGGAGCCATGCGGCGGTGGTCAGCGCAACACTTCCGGGCGACATTGCAAGGATATTTTCTACCGGCCAGTGTCATTGGCATGGGTGGCTATTGGTTAGCGGGACTCTGGACTCCCGCCGTAACCCACTATTATCTGCTCTCACTGCCGCTCACGGTACTCGGCGTGTTCCTTGGCAGAGTGATCAATCATCGCCTTCGCGGAGAGGTTTTTCTTAGGTACCTTTACTTTGGATTGGCAAGCATCGGAGTGCTCTTGCTGGTTCAGGCAATAGTGGGCGGGCTGTGAGGATAGCGCAGCGCCCTTAGAGTTGCTTTCGCGGAATTCATTGCACAGCCCCTAAAGGGGCACCGAATTCAAAGAGCTTATGGCATCGCTTGAGCGATGCCCTGATACGAAACTTTAGTTTTTCAGCAAGCTGTAAAGCCGCCATTGATTTTGCTACACGTACGGCGCGGCTGAAGCCGCGCCCCTTCAAAGCAAAGTCAAAACCTGGGTCTTTCCGCAGCCTGCTAGCTATTGCACTCCCGGCACTCCCATCGGCCCCATCACTCCGGCGCTACCGCTCTCATGCTAGACTCGCAATGAGTCAACCAACCTTGCGGATGCGCATCCTCACCCGCTACATTCTGGGCGAAGTGGCCTCCCACGCCTTGATCGGGGCGGGCGTTTTTACTTTTGTCCTTTTCACCCGCGATCTCGGCCGCATCCTCGAACTGGTAGTGCGCAACAGCGCCCCGCTGCCTAGTGTTGCGCAGATCTTTTTCTTCACCGTCCCGGTTGCGCTTACCTACACCATTCCCATGGGCGTGCTCGTCGGCATCCTCATCGGACTCAGCCGTCTGGCCGCGGACAGTGAAATTACCGCCATGCGCGCCAGCGGCTTGGGCGTATGGACCTTCCTGCGTGTGATCTCAATCTTCGTGGTGGTAGCATGGCTGCTCGCTCTCGGTAACAGCGTCTATATCGCGCCCCGCTCGCTCGCCGCCCTGGGACAGCTCCAAGACAATCTCAAGTCTTCTCAGGCTTCTTTCGAAGTCCAACCCCGTGTGTTTTACGAGGGATTCCCGAAGATCATCCTCTACGTGCAAGACGTCAAAGCCATGTCTGGCGGAGCCCTCTGGAAAGGCGTGTTCCTCGCCGATTTGACTGACCCCGCCGCGCCGCGCATCAGCCTGGCGCGGCAGGGCCTGCTGGTCAGCCAGGGGCCCGATACTCTGGACTTGCATCTCATCGACGGTTCGACTCACGAAACCGATCCCAAGAATCCGGACCAGTACCAGATCTCCACCTTCCAGACCACTGACATCCCCATTCAGGTCCCCCAACAAAACAGTCAGGAACACGAACCCACATCGCTGCACGAGCTCAAAATTGGTGACCTCCTCCGTATCGCACGAACCGCCGACCCCGTCACGCGCCGCTGGGACCTGATCGAATACCATAACCGTCTGGCGCTGCCGACGGCCTGCATCGTCCTGGCCCTGGTCGGCATTCCTCTAGGCCTTTCGTCGAAGAAAGGGGGCAAGTCCAGCGGATTTGTCCTGACCATTCTGCTGGTCTTTGTGTACTATTCGATTTCTGTGATCGGAGTGTCTTTCGCGCGTCAGGGACGCCTCTCTCCCGCCGCCGGGGTTTGGCTCGCGGACTTCGTGTTTCAGGTCGGAGGAGTCTTTCTGCTCTGGCAATCGGAACGCCGCCCGATCGAGCTGGCTGGGTTCCGCTCCTGGTTTAAGAGTTGGAGGCTTAAGGCTTCGGGCCTCCCATCTTCGACGGCCAGCCTGCCGGCGACAGCTCTGCAACTAAACGGCGAGTCGTCCCGTCCGGCCCTTCGCGAAGGCATGGCCTCGCGCCGGCCCAGGCGCCGGCGCTTGTTCAATCTTCGTTTCCCAACCATCCTCGACGATTATGTGCTGCGCGGCTTTGTGCTCTACCTCGCCATGATCGTTGCCGCTTTCCTGATGCTGCTGCTGGTGTTCACACTGTTCGAGTTGCTGGGCGACATCATGCGGAATCAGGTGTCGCCGCTCACCGTGGGCGAATACCTGCTCAACGTCGCGCCCTTCTTTCTTTACACCACCACGCCGCTCAGCATGTTGCTGGCGGTGCTGGTCACGTTCGGCCTGCTGCAGCGGTCGAATGAAATCACGGCGATCAAGGCCACCGGGATCAGCCTTTACCGCATCGTCATCCCGGTCCTGATCTCCTCCATGCTGGTCGCCGGGGTGCTCTTCCTGTCGGACCAGTTCTATCTTCCCTACACCAACAAGCGTCAGGACGCGCTCCGCAACCAAATCAAGGGCAAGCCGGCGCAAACCTATCTTCGTCCCGACCGCAAGTGGATCTTCGGCCAGCACTCCGACATTTATTACTATCAATTTTTCGATCCCGACCGCGATGTTTTCGGCGGCGTCTCGGTGTTTCAGTTCGATCCGCACAGCTTCCAGATCACGCACCGCATCGACGCCGACCGCGCGCACTGGTCGGCCCCCATGGGCCGCTGGGTTTACGAGCAGGGATGGGAGCGCAGCCTGAACGGCTCGGCGCACGTGAGCGATCGCAAATTCGATGTAGCTACTTACCCCGAACTGTCGGAAGCGCCCGCCTACTTCAAGAAGGAAATCAAACAATCATCGGAAATGAACTACGACGAACTACGCCGCTACATCCACGATCTGGAGGAGAGCGGCTTTGACGTGGTGCGCCTGCGGGTGCAACTACAAAAGAAGATTGCCTACCCGCTGATCACGCTGGTGATGGCCGTGCTCGCCATT
>DATGZX010000050.1:0-2198 GCA_035296965.1 Gemmataceae bacterium | reverse complement strand
AGCTTCTCCGCGATCGCGGGCATGACGTGCTGGCAGTCAAAGAGACGTTGCGGGGCGAGGATGATCCAACAATCCTGGCTCGGGCGCAGGCCGAGACCCGGATCGTTGTCACACAGGACAAGGATTTCGGGGAGTTGGCTTTTCGACGCGGGTTGCCGGCGCAATGCGGGGTGATCCTGTTTCGCCTAGGCCTTAAATAAGCACAGCCGAGCACGGCTCGCAGAGGGAAGGCGCAAAAAACTCGAAATCCTTCGGCGTTGTGCGGTGTTTCTTTTGTGTCAAGAAAAGGAACCACCAACTTCACGGAGGGATTTCGAGTGAATGGAATTATGACGAATCGCAGTTGGGCACGCCAGCGGAGGATCTTGGAGCGGCTGGATAAGTTCAATTTCCCGGACGATCTGGAGCAACCGATGTTCCGGGCCGGCAATATTCATTACGAAGTCGCGCAGCGATCGGTCGGCACGCCTTATGGCGGCATCGGCCTTGTGCATCAATTGGCGAAGTCACTTGGCTTGCCGGCGGCCATCGACGAGCGGCTGCACCTGTTCAAGTTTCATTTGCCGTATCACGAATCCGACCACGTGCTGAACATGGCGTATAACGCGCTCTGCGACGCGCGCTGCCTGCAAGACCTGGAGCTGCGGCGGCAAGACGAAGCGTATCTGAACGCGCTGGGCACCCTGCGGATTCCCGATCCCACCACGGCAGGCGACTTCTGCCGCCGCTTCCAATCGCACCACCTGCGGGACCTGCAAGAGGCGATCGACGTCGCCCGGCGGAGGGCCTGGGCCTGTCAGCCGGCCTCGTTCTTCGAACAGGCCATCCTCGACGCCGATGGGACGATGGTGGAAACCGATGGTGAGTGCAAACAGGGAATGGACATATCCTATAAGGGTCAGTGGGGATATCACCCGTTGGTAGTCAGTCTGGCCAACACGGGGGAAGTCCTGCGGCTGGTCAATCGTTCCGGCAACCGCCCGTCTTATGAAGGCGCCGCCGAGAAACTCGATGAAAGCATCACCCTCTGCCGCGCCGCCGGGTTCCAATCGATTCGACTTCGCGGCGACACGGACTTCACGCAAACTAAGCATTTGGACCGTTGGCACGAGGCCGGCGTCATCTTTTGTTTCGGCATGGATGTCACGCCCCAGCAGCACCTGCTCGCCGACGATCTGGAAACAGACTGGGAAACGCTGAAACGCCCGGAAAAATACACGGTCAAGACAGCTCCCCGTGGCCGCCGCGAGCGCGTGAAACAGCACATCGTCGAAGAGCGCGGTTTCAAAGACATCCGGCAGGTGGACGAGCTGGTGGCGGAAACCACGCATCAGCCGGTGGCCTGCAAGCGGGCGTACCGGATGATCATTCTGCGCAAGAACCTGGAAATCCGTGACCCGCGGCAGCCACAATTGTTCGACGACTACAAGTATCGCCTCTACCTGACCAACGACTGGAAAAGTACCGCCGCCCAAATCGTGTTTGACTCCAACGATCGCTGCCACCAGGAGAACATCCTGGCTCAACTCGGCGCCGTTCGAGCGCTCCATGCACCGCTGGACAACTTGCTCAGTAATCATGCCTATATGCTGATTACGTCGCTGGCGTGGAACCTCAAGGCCTGGCTGGCACTGTGCCTGCCGGAACCGCGCGGCGCAAAGCAGGCGAAACATGCCGAACAGAAGCGCAGCCTGTTGACGATGGAGTTTCGCACGTTCGTCAATTCGATCATGCGCGTGCCAGCCCAGATCGTACGGACCGGCCGTCGGCTGGTCATTCGTCTCTTGGCGTGGAATCAGTGGCAGGAGGTGTTCCTGCGGCTGGCGTCGCGGCTGACGGGACGCCGGCCACCACTCCGGTGTTGACCCCGGCTCGCCGGCGTCGTGCGGCCGACGCAGGGTGAGCCATCCAAAAGACACATTTGGTCTACCAAGTTGCCGCGGCATCCAGCACAGAGAGGACAACCCTACGGCATGAAGCAAATCACAACCCGAACACGGGAACTGCCGCCGATCACGGCAGCACGCTCATCATCCGCCCGCCGCCAAACGCCGTCGATCGCTGATTTGGCGCAGACGCTTCGCTTATTTAAGGCCTAGGGCAAGAAGCGAAAGACCGATCTACCGAACGCCGCTCCGGAATCTGCGAGAACCCCTGGAGCCCGAAGAAAAGTAGAGCAGGTTGGAAACCCGCTCCAC
>DATGZX010000049.1:0-2622 GCA_035296965.1 Gemmataceae bacterium | reverse complement strand
GATCAAGCCTTTGGCCTTCGTCAACCTTCGGGAAGGACCTTCACCGTCGGCGCCAGTAATCAGTGTGGTTGCAAAGGGCGCCAAACTCTCCGTTATAGGGCGCAAACAACGTTGGGTGCAGGTGACCAACCCCGCGACTTCAGGGAGCGGTTGGATCTACTCGGGCAATGTCGCCACCTTCACAAACTCACGGCGTGGCAGCAGACGAGCCGCTCACTTAGACTCGCCACCAGATTCAGATTCTCTCTGGCCTAGTATTGGCCAGTGGTTGGCGAGACCCTAAACGTGAAGAGGAACACGGGTTAGGCACCGTCGCTCTGGAGCCCCGCACTTAAGTCAAAGTCAATGCCTCGGTCGCTGATTCTGGGATTTTTACGGTCGCGGAAGCGTGGGCTGGCTTGAAGGTCAAGGCCTCCTAGTCTGGGCCGATGAATGAGTAATACGCACTTCCTGCGTACCAGTTATCTTATGGTTGACGACGATGGTGTCGAAGTTATCTACGCCGCACTTGGCCTATTGCGGTGCTGGCGCCGGAGGCCTTTTCGGCTGCGCGATCGTGGCGTTGGGCCCGGCAGGCTGCGCCGGAGTCCCGTCGGCCTGAGGCTGACCGCCTGCCTGCTGATTTTTCTGCTGCGCCTCTGCGGCCTTGTTGGTGAGTTCAATTTGGCGCTGACGGGACTTCTCCATCATCTGACGTCTGGCTTCTTGATATTTGGCGTTGTCCACCGGGGCTCCATCGGAGGCCTTGCCGAAGCCCGTGAGCAGAAGCGGGAAGGCCATCGTCTCTTGCTGCACGTTCATGGCAGAAACGACCATCTGCTTACCCGTCCGCATCTTGTCTAACATTTCTTTCGTCAGCTCCATCTGAACCTCACAGCTCGTAGGGAGGCAGACCGCGTATTGCAGCGAAATCGGCTCGCCCTCGTCGATCTTGATCTGCACACCGGCGGGCATCACCAGCGAATAGGCAGTCAGTACGTTGATGAGTAGGTATGGTTTATCCTCGCCTTCGATGGTGCGCACGGCGGCCCCCACGAGAACGATTCCGGTATTAGGATCAAGCCCCTCGTGACTGACGAGGCAAACCTGTTTGTTGCCAGTCTTTTCATTCGTCATGCAAACCTTGACCCAGCCGCTGTCGTCGCCCTGAGTCCCGCCCGCTGGAGCGGCGGCAGCGCCGCCCACGGGGGCTGGCGCTGCATTTGTCGCCGACTTTGGCGCCGTCTTAGGTACGTGTTGGCCTTGCTGGGCGATCGACAGAGTTGTTCCGAATCCAAAGGCAAACGCCGCAAGCAAGACCGACCGGCCCATATGGCGGAGCACGCTCCATCCATCCATCGACCCGATCATATCGACCTTTCCTCGTTTTTGCGGGACCCGGTTCCGGCTGGCGCTTGAATCGGCTATGCCTCAAATCCCTACACTGGGGTCAATACCTGAAATGAGGCGTAGACGTGACAGAACGGAAGCGAACCGATCGTCCGTCGGTGTGGGCGGGTTGCTTGGCATCGGCAAGGTCGCGTTGAACGACTTGGCCGGTCGCGGCGTCGTCACGCGCGGATTAGGGTGCTTGTGTTTTCGAGGCTGACCTTTGGCGGTCGGTGTAGAAAGCGCTGAGGGATCGTCATGAGCAGGCCAGGACTTATTGGGGAGGTCTCCTGAGACGTCGCAGCGGTAAAAGGCGATGCGCCACTCGATCGCCCGTTTTCCTGCTTGGCACGATCTGGGCCTGCCTGCCCGATACGCGCTCATTGAGCTCCTGCACAGGTACACGGGTATCAACAACGGCATGATCCGGCTCGAGGTGCGGGAGCTTGCGGGTAGGGGCTGCCTGGCAGCTGCGGCGGGATCATGCCGGTGCGCAGTGGATACATGCCGGTGAAGAAGGCGTTGCGCCCGGAGGTGCAGCTCTGCATGGCGAGGTAGTCCATGAACTTGGAGCCCTCGTGCCCGATGCGGTCGGCCAAAGACGGGCGCTGGAAGCGTCCCTATACCGAGCTCACCTACCAGCCAATGCAGGAAGTGCTGAGCTACCTGCGCGCCAACGGCTTCAAGACCTACATCGTCACCGGCGGCGGCCAGGATTTCGTGCGCACCTATTCCGAGCGCGTCTACGGCATCCCGCCGGAGCAAGTCGTCGGCACCGCTGGCGGCACTATGTACAGCACGACAAGGACGGCAAACCGATCTTGGCCAAGGAGCCGAAGCTGCTCCTCAACGACAACGACGCCGGCAAGCCCGAGGGCATTCACCTCATGATCGGGCGTCGGCCTATCGCCGCGTTTGGCAACTCCACAGGCGACCAGCAGATGCTCGAATACACCGGGGCCGGTGAAGGCGCGCGGCTCGAAATGCTCGTCCTCCACGACGATCCGGCGCGCGAATATGCGTACGGACCGGCCGAGGGATTGCCGGACACCAAGGTCGGCACATTTACTCAAGAGCTGTTCGACGAGGCGAAGAAGGACGGGTGGACCGTGATCAGCATGAAGAATGACTGGAAACGCATCTTCGGCTTCGAAGGCGCTCCGTGAATGTCCGCTTTGGGTCACAAGCTGAAAAACTCACATCGCGCATATGGTTTCCGGTTTTCCCTCGATAGCAGACGGTGGTCTCAGGAAG